>CAZXDP010000115.1:0-2017 GCA_964639255.1 uncultured Flavobacteriaceae bacterium | reverse complement strand
GTAAATCATAGGCAATAGGATCGATGTTGGTGATTCCCAAACAGTACGCAACGGCACTTCCCGCTGCCGAACCACGGCCAGGTCCTACCGAGACCCCCATTTTTCTCGCCTCTGCGATGAAATCCTGCACGATTAAAAAGTACCCGGGATAGCCTGTGTTGGCAATAACCTCCAATTCAAAATCCAAGCGTTGCTCGATTTCCGACGATAGATCACCATACCGCTTCTTGGCACCCTCGAAGGTGAGGTGCCGCAGGTACGCATTTTCCCCTCGCTTGCCTCCGTCCTCATCGTCTTTTGCATCTTGAAATTGTTCAGGAATATCGAACTTGGGAAGCAGCACTTCCCGAGCCAAGGTAAAGGACTCTATTTTTGCCACCACCTCGGCGATGTTCTCAATAGCCTCGGGCAAATCTTTAAATAAGGCCTTCATCTCCTCCTGTGTCTTGAAATAGTATTCGCTATTGGGCAGGCCATATCGATAACCACGTCCGCGACCAATGGGCGTAGCTTGTTTCTCGCCATCCTTAACGCACAACAATATGTCGTGGGCATTGGCGTCTTCCTTGTGTATGTAATAGGTATTGTTGCAGGCCACCAGCTTAACGTCGTGCTTTTTCGCTAAGGAAACAAGCACGCTGTTCACACGGTTTTCATCCTCTTGGTCGTGTCTCATTAGCTCTACGTAAAGATCGTCTCCAAACTCATCTTTCCACCAAAGCAAGGCTTCTTCCGCTTGTTTTTCGCCTATGTTGAGCACCTTTGAGGGGACCTCCCCATACAGACTGCCTGTGAGCACGATGATATCTTCTTTATATTTTTGCACTACCTGCTTATCGATGCGCGGCACATAGTAAAATCCGTCGGTATAGGCAATACTGGCCATCTTTGCCAAGTTATGGTAACCATTCTTGTTCTTGGCTAACATCACGATTTGGTAGCCGTTGTCTTTATGCGACTTGTTGGTATGGTCTTCGCATACGAAAAATTCGCACCCCACAATAGCTTTTAATTGCTTGTGCTGCTCATCAGCGGGCAAACTGGAATTATACGTATTTACAGCTCTTACGAAATGGAAGGCCCCCATCATATTGCCAGAATCGGTAAGGGCAACGGCAGGCATGTTGTTCTTAATGGCAGCGTTTACCAAATCCTGTGTCGAGGAGGTGGATTGAAGGATGGAAAATTGCGAGTGATTATGAAGGTGGGAAAAAGCGGTATCCTGCAGGGTCGCTAAATTCTCTTGTATCGCTTCGGAAGAGAGTGTTTCGGTTTCGCGTTGGGCTTCCAGTTTTCGGCGAATCGCATCGGACGCTTTTTGAAGATTGATATGCTCTAGGCCTATCAATTGAATGACCGATGGATTTGCCTTTGCAAATTTCTGAAAGTAATCGGGCTGTACGTCCAACTCTTCCGCCGTATAGATATTACGGCGCACCAATTCTAGAAAACAGCGTGTCGTTGCCTCTACGTCTGCCGTGGCATTATGGGCTTCTGCAAAGGGTTCGTCGAAAAGAAACTCATGCAATTCGGTCAAGGTAGGCAGTTTGAACTTTCCTCCCCTACCACCGGGTATCTGGCACAGTTGTGCTGTAGTTTCAGTACAGGTGTCTAACACCGGCAAGTGTTGCAGTGGGTTATCCAGTTTTAAGCGGTGGAACTCGGCCCCCATAATGTTGAGGTCAAACCCTACATTTTGTCCCACAATAAATTTGGCATTTTCCAGCGCCTCTTTGAATCGTTGTGCTACCACCGCCAAGGGAGTGCCTTGCTCTTGTGCCAGCTCGGTCGAAATCCCATGGATTTGCTCAGCATCAAATGGAATGTTGAACCCGTCGGGCTGTATCAAAAAATCTTCGTGCGCTACCACCTTCCCCATGGCATCGTGCAACTGCCATGCTATCTGTACACAGCGGGGCCAGTTGTCGGTGTCGGTAACGGGAGCGTCCCATCGTTTGGGAAGGCCGGTGGTTTCGGTATCAAAAATTAGGTACATGGCTCGAAATTAACTTGCTAG
>CAZXDP010000114.1:0-2133 GCA_964639255.1 uncultured Flavobacteriaceae bacterium | reverse complement strand
ATGGTACAGGGAACACCTTCACCACCTTCTTAGCGGCCGATTCCCCTCTGGCACACAAACAGGTGGAGGACATTGCCGTAGATGGCTTCGGAAATATTTGGGCGCTCACCCAAAGCGAAGGATTCAGCATTTACAATCCGAATGGGATTAGCGGTTTTGAATGCATAGATCGATCTTTAGACCGAATTCTTGGCGTTGACGATGCTTCACTTTCAGGAAGTGGATTGAGGGGGTACAATCTTCCAAACCCTTTTGAAGATTCCACCACTATCATTTTTTATTCAGAACAGAGTGAGCCAGGCCGCCTAGCCGTGTTCGATCTATTAGGACGGAAAGTTGCCGAACAGGACCTTCTGGACTTGTTTCCCGGAGAAAACCGCGTCACACTCGACCTAGACGATGAAGCCGCTGGGATATATTTCTGCAAATTACAAGTTGGCCAAGGGCAAAACACCATTAAATTGGTTAAACGCTAAGTTCCGGGGTAAGAGGTTAAGGATTTGTTACTAGAAGAGGGCAAGGCAGCACCTTTTGTATCTTTGTTGCTATGACCGCCCAACTTGACGTATTAATTATCGGCGCCGGACCTATTGGCATTGCTTGCGCCTTGGAGTGCAAGAAAGCAGGATTGGAATATATCGTTGTAGAGAAGGGAACACTCACCAACTCTATTTATCATTATCCGTTGCATATGACATTTTTTTCAACTTCGGAAAAGTTGGAGTTGGATGGTATCCCATTTGTGAGCCACCATCCAAAACCGAACCGTCAAGAAGCCCTCGAGTACTATAGACGGGTTGCGATTTCAAATTCCTTAAACATAAAACTGTATGAGGAGATTCTTTCCGTAGTTGAGGAAGGCAATACTTTTATCGTTACGAGCGATGAGCATACCTACCATACCAGAAAACTGATAGTGAGCACGGGGTTTTACGATATTCCGAAGAAATTGGAAATTCCCGGCGAGTCCCTTCCCAAAGTGAGCCATTACTATAAGGAAGCACATCCTTACGTACTTCAGAAAACCATCGTGGTAGGGGCAAGCAACAGTGCCGTGGATGCAGCTTTGGAATTATGGCGCAAGGGAGCCGAGGTAACTATGGTAATACGCGGTGCATCGATAGGCGAAAGGGTAAAATATTGGGTGAAGCCCGATATTGAAAACCGAATTAAGGAAGGAAGCATTACCGCCTATTTCAATTCAAGAGTAACCGAAATTCAACCTAAGGAGGTGATACTAGATACGCCCGAGGGTGAGTTGCGCCTTCCCAATGATTTTGTGCTGGCGCTTACTGGGTACCGTCCCAATTTTGAGTTTTTGGAATCTCTTGGCATTTCACTCTCCACAGATGGCAACTATTTTCCTGAGTACAATCCCGAGACGATGGAGAGCTCGGTAAAAGGCATTTATCTGGCCGGGGTCATTTGCGGTGGAATGGAAACACACAAATGGTTTATCGAGAACTCCCGTGTGCACGCGCCGCAAATAATAGAGCATATTAAGAGCACGCTTTAATAACCCGCAAAACGAAAGTTCAGCAACTTGCGAACACTACCGTAAAGCGAGGGAAAGGCAACTTTAAGCTCATCTGGCGACTCGATAAAGTATTCGGCCAGCACGGCCATAAACTCATATTGGTTGGTAAAGGCGTACGTTCTGAAATAGCGTGATTGTTCGAGCGAATCTTTCACTTCCTTACGGGTAAGCTGCGAAAGTATATTTTGAAATTGCTTCGCAAAGCGTGCCGAGTCTACATCCTTTCCTTGCTTTGCCTCCAGTTGCATGGCGTGCATAAACTCGTGGATGCCCAGGTTTAGATTATCGTTGGTAATTTGGAACCCGTGCTCAAAATCTTCCCATGACAATACCAAAGCGCGCTCCCTCGGATTGAATTCGCCCTTGTGGTAAGCGTCATTTACCTTACTGTAAAATTGCTTCGGATATACCAGAATGTATTCTATGAGTCCGTAGATATAATTGCGCCTTCCGAAGCTCAACATACAGCCTACTGCGGCGATGAGCACCTTCATTCGCTCGGTCACCACCAGTCCTTCACGCCCCACAAACGATTTGGCGCGGATAAACGTAGCTACCCTATGCCGAAATTGTCGGCGGTGCTTTGGCGATAGCTG
>CAZXDP010000113.1:0-2236 GCA_964639255.1 uncultured Flavobacteriaceae bacterium | reverse complement strand
ACACCGACCCGCGTTTGGAAACGGTGCTATTGCCCATTCGCGATGGCTTGACGATAAGTAGGGTAAAATATACTTAAAAATTACGCTTCTTATGGAGCAGGATGCGGCGCCTCAATAGCCTGTAAACGCACCAATTCTACCTTGCACAATTTGTAGAAAATGTAAGCGAAAAAGGCTCCAACAAACGCACCAACCAAAATATCGCTGGGATAATGCACGCCAACATAAATTCTGCTGGTCACAAAAATGAGGGGCCAAAGATATGCCAGGTAAATCGACTTTGTTTTGTGCCGTAGCGAAAGTACCGCGAACGTGGTTATAGCAAAACTAGAAGAAGCGTGACCCGAGAAGAAGCTGAAATTTGACGGACGTTGCAAAACCCTAATCAACTCTGCCAAGGCCTCTACATTATTAGGACGCAACCGTTCAATGAATTCTTTTACAATATCGGTCGCAAGCAGGGTGATCCCTGTCGTGATAAGGAGAAAATAGAAAATGGCACTGGCAGCTTTCCAAGAGTAAAAGCGGTAGAATAGAAAAATGAACAATGCAAAGAGCGGGGTCCACGTTTCAATTTGGGTTACAAAAATCCAAAACGCATCGTATTGCTCCAGCCCTAGGTTATTCAGGTAGATAAATAGCGATTGGTCCCATTCTTCGAGCTTTTTGAGCATTAGAATTTCCGTTTTATAGGACCGGTAATTTCCTCTACATCTTCCTTAACTTTATCGATCTCTTGACGCACATCCTTGGTGATATCTACATCGAGGCCCTGCTTTTGGGCGCTTCGGGTAATTTCGCCCTTAATATCGTTGGTTGCATCCTTAATTTGCCGCATACCCTTGCCCAACCCTCGGGCAATTTCGGGCAGCTTATCCGCCCCAAACACCAAAAGAACGATGAACAGGATGAAGACAATTTCTGCCCCGCTAATAAACCAAAAGAATACAGTCGCTACCATGGGTGCAAATATACAAATAAGACTGCCAGTAGCGATACGGGCACTTAGAAGTTTTAATCCGAGCATATAATTCTATTCGATAGGCTTTTACATACGAGGATGCGGTTCAAATAAAAAACCCCTCACAACATGTTGTGAGGGGTTTGCTAATAGAGAATTGGCCTTGAAGCCTTAATTCTTCATATCGCTCTTGAATTGGTCGAACTCGCCCAACTTCTTTCGCTTTGGCCACGTATTGTTGGATGTGTCAATATCGGCCGTTTCTTCATTTGGATCTACCACTATTTTCGTGATCTCCGTTTCTGAAGCAATAATCTTGCTAACGGACTTATCATTCAATCTCCAAATTTGCGCCGGATACGTCACTGTCTCTGTGCGACCATCGGCGTAGGTATATTCGGCGATAATAGGCATAGGGATTCCTCCGGGTTTTTCGAAGGTAACCTCGTAGAAGTACTTCGGCTTCTTTAGCTGCGCGCGCTGCTCGGGCGTCAAGTTGTCCATAATATACTCCTGAAGCGTTGTTACATCGTCTAGCGTCGCATTTTTCATACTTTCATCATAGTCCTCACTGCCCTCTTCAACCATATACACCAAAGGAGGAAGGTCACTTTCGCTCATTCCGCGGGCTTCCATCATTTCACGAACCTCTTTGTTCATTTTAGAAGTTACATAGAACTTTTTCACTTCCTGTACACCAATATCGGTAAATTCGGTTGTATAGAACCAGGCTCTCCAAAACCAGTCAAGATCGACGGCAGAGGCATCTTCCATCGTTCGGAAGAAATCCTCTGGTGTAGGATGTTTAAATTTCCAACGGTTTGCATAGGTCTTAAAGGCATAGTCGAACAACTCGCGACCCATGATGGTTTCTCGCAAAATATTCAAGCCGGTAGCGGGCTTGGCATAAGCATTGGCTCCAAAATTATAAGTATTCAGTCCCTTCGTCATAATAGGTGCCAAATAATCTTGATCGCCCGCCATGTAGTCCACAATATTTTTTGCGGGACCACGGCGGGAGGGATACGCTTTGTTGGGTGCAATGGCCTCTGGGTACCACTCACCAAAGTCTTGTTCGGCTACATATTGCACGAATGTATTTAACCCTTCGTCCATCCAAGTCCATTGGCGCTCATCGCTGTTCACGATCATAGGAAAATAATTATGGCCAACTTCGTGGATGATTACTGAAATCATCCCGTATTTAGTGCGCTCGCTGTAGTTCCCGTCTTTATCGGGTCTTCCGTAGTTCCAGCAAATCATTGGATATTCCAT
>CAZXDP010000112.1:0-2357 GCA_964639255.1 uncultured Flavobacteriaceae bacterium | reverse complement strand
GCCGTTGCGTACTGTTTGGGAATCACCAACATCGATCCTATTGCCTATGATTTACTTTTTGAGCGGTTTTTGAATCCGGACAGGGTAAGCATGCCCGATATCGATATCGATTTTGATGACGAAGGCCGCGGAAAGGTGATGGATTATGTGATACAGAAGTACGGCGCCAACCAAGTGGCGCAAATTATCACCTATGGTACGATGGCAGCAAAGTCATCCATTCGCGATACCGCGAGGGTATTGGACCTTCCTTTGAACGAAGCCGATCGCATTGCCAAGCTCATTCCCAATATGACCAAGCTGAACAAAATTTTCGGCGTAAGCGAACAGGAGCTGCGAAGCAAATTTCGGGGCGAAGACCTGCCCAAGGTAAATGAGCTCCTAAATCTTTCAGAAGGGGAAGACCTTGAGGCGCAAACAATCAATCAAGCGAAAATATTGGAAGGATCGGTACGCAACACGGGTATCCACGCCTGTGGTGTTATTATTACCCCAGACGATATCACCAACTTCGTCCCCGTAGCCACTGCCAAGGACAGTGATCTTTACGTAACACAGTTCGACAACTCGGTGGTGGAAAGCGCCGGATTGCTGAAAATGGATTTTTTGGGTTTAAAAACGCTCACCTTGATAAAAGATACGGTGAAAATCGTAAAGCACAAGCACGGCGTGGCATTAGATCCAGATACCTTCCCCTTGGACGATCAAAAAACCTATGCCTTGTTCCAGCGTGGTGAAACGGTGGGCATTTTCCAGTATGAATCTGCCGGCATGCAGAAGTATATGAAGGAATTGAAACCTACCGTTTTTGCCGATCTTATCGCGATGAACGCCCTGTACCGTCCGGGTCCTCTGGAGTACATTCCGAGTTTCATCAGGCGAAAAAACGGGGAGGAGAACATCTCCTACGATTTGCCAGCCATGGAAGAGTACCTCAAGGAAACCTATGGAATCACGGTATACCAAGAGCAGGTGATGCTGTTGTCGCAGAAACTCGCAAACTTTACCAAGGGCGAGGCCGATGTGCTTCGGAAGGCGATGGGGAAAAAGCAAAAAGCCGTGCTCGACAAGATGAAGCCACAGTTTATCGAGCAGGCCGAAAAAAACGGTCACCCGGCCGATGTTCTGGAAAAGATTTGGAAGGACTGGGAGGCCTTTGCCAGTTATGCCTTTAACAAGTCGCACTCTACCTGCTATGCGTGGATTGCCTACCAAACGGCCTACCTCAAGGCGCACTATCCTGCCGAATATATGGCCGCTGTGCTCAGTAACAATATGAACGATATTAAGCAAGTAACGTTCTTTATGGAGGAGTGCAGGCGTATGGGGATTACCGTACTGGGCCCTGACGTGAATGAATCGTTCTATAAATTTACGGTAAATGACCAGGGCGCCATACGGTTTGGAATGGGCGCCGTAAAGGGGGTGGGTGGCAATGCGGTGGCTACCATCGTTGAAAATAGAAAGGACGGCCCTTACAAATCTATTTTCGACTTGGCCAAGCGCATCGATCTTCGTGCAGCCAACAAAAAAGCCTTCGAAAGCCTTGCGCTGGCAGGCGGTTTCGACAGTTTCGACACACACAGGGCACAATACATACACGACGAAGGCGATGGGGTCATGTTTCTGGAGAAAGTGCTTAGGTATGCCTCAAAGTACCAAGAAACCCAGAATTCGGCACAGGTGAGCTTGTTTGGCGATGCCAGCGAAGTTCAAATTCCAGAACCTGAAGTTCCGCCTTGCGAGTCTTGGGGAACGATGAAAAAACTGAAGCTGGAAAAAGAGGTCGTGGGCATCTACATCTCGGGGCATCCTTTGGATGACTTTAAGATTGAGATGGAAAATTTCACCAATTGTAAGGTTTCCAGTTTTAACGATCTTGAAAGTTATGTAAACCGCGAGTTGTGTTTTGGGGGTGTGGTAAGTGATGTGCAGCACCGAGAGAGCAAAGCTGGAAGGGGATGGGCTATTTTTACGGTAGAAGATTATGAGGATAGTTATGATTTCAAAATTTTTGGAGAGGACTATTTAAAATATCGCCACTTGTTAACGCCTAACTCTTTTATTTTCGGAAGAGTATTTGTGAAAGAGGGGTGGGTAAATCGAGATACAGGAAAAAAAGGAGAACCTAGATTGCAGTACAATCAATTGCAGCAGCTACACGACGTAATGGAGAGTTTTGTTAAAAAGCTTACGTTGGAGTTGCCCATCGAAGAATTAAAAACCGATACGATAGAGCAGCTAAAGGAGCTCATATCCCATCACAAAGGAGATCG
This sequence comes from uncultured Flavobacteriaceae bacterium, assembly GCA_964639255.1. Lineage (GTDB taxonomy): Bacteria > Bacteroidota > Bacteroidia > Flavobacteriales > Flavobacteriaceae > NZQO01. The sequence goes on along the minus strand of CAZXDP010000112.1, from coordinate 81 downwards.
ACAACTTCATTTTACCCTTTACGAAATAAAGAACAAGGTAAAGCTCAATATGCCCAGTCGCACAAAAAAAATAAATATAGA
>CAZXDP010000111.1:0-2786 GCA_964639255.1 uncultured Flavobacteriaceae bacterium | reverse complement strand
GAAAATATGCGTACATTTGCGCCACGTTGGGTCATTAACTCAGTTGGTTCAGAGTGTTACCTTGACAGGGTAGAAGTCACTGGTTCGAATCCAGTATGACCCACTAATAATCCCCTCTGGAAGATCGTTCCGAGGGGATTTTTTAATATGCAAGTCAATTAGAGTAGCTCCAAAGATCGTTCTAGCGCCATTCCCCGGCTTCCCTTCACGAGAATGGTGGCCTTCTTTAGCTTATTTTCACGAAGGTACGAGGCGAAATCCCCGAAAGTTGAAAACTTAAAAATATGAGGTGCGGTTGTTTGGGTAGTGTAAAAGTTGTTACCTACTAAAAATACCGTTTCGAACGGTTGTTTCTCCAAGTAATCGACAGTGGCCTGGTGCTCGAGGGCCGCCTCGTCTCCCAATTCGAACATATCGCCTAATATGAGCACTTTGTTGGTGCCCGCGGTCTGCCGGAAATTCTCCAGGGCCGCCATCATACTGGTGGGATTGGCATTGTACGCATCGAGCAGAATGGTATGGCCGTTTCTTACCAATCGTTGCGACCTATTATTTTGCGGGGCATACGCTTCAATAGCGCTCTTCATCGAGCCTACAGGAATATTGAAATAGCGCCCAATTGCGATGGCCGCGGCAATATTGTGGAAATTGTAGCGGCCCACTAATTGACTGTTAATTTGGGTGCCTTCAAAAGAGAGTACCAATTCGTTGCTGGCATCTATAAGGGTTATGGTGGGTTGCCCTTCTGAATTGAAAACAATGCGGTTCATCCCCTCGGTATGTTCCAACTGTTTTGGGTCTTCCCCGTTCACGAATACTTGTTCGTGGTGCGCTTTTAGATGGCGATATAACTCAGTCTTACCCTTGATGACGCCTTCAATCCCCCCGAAACCTTCCAAATGAGCCTTACCGAAGTTGGTGATGTATCCATAATCTGGCTGTGCGATTTCAGAAAGCGCCGCAATCTCTCCCTGGTGGTTCGCTCCCATTTCTACCACTGCAATCTCTGTTTCATCGGAAATGGATAGCAAGGTAAGGGGGACGCCAATGTGGTTGTTTAGGTTTCCCTTGGTAGCCGTTATGTTATATTTTTCAGAAAGAACAGCAGCAATCAGCTCTTTAGTGGTTGTTTTGCCATTACTCCCGGTAAGGGCGACAATAGGGATGTCTAAAGTATTTCGGTGGTGGGTGGCTAACTTTTGTAGGGCTACGAGGGCATCTGCAACCAAATAGGTCTTTCCTTCTACAGAATGCTCAGCTTCATCGATGAGAGCATATCGCGCACCTTTCTCCAGTGCTTCTAGGGCGAATACATTACCGTTGAAATGGGCGCCTTTAAGCGCCACGAAAAAGCAGTTTTCAGTAATGGTACGGGTGTCGGTGCAAATCCCGGTAGTTTGTTTAAAGGCTTGGTAAAGGCGTTCTATCTCCATAGAATAAAAGTATAAAAAAAGCCCTGAAATTCATCAGGGCCTAAAGGGTTGAAAACGAACGATTTTAATGTCTCGGTCGTTTGCCTTTTTTAGATTTTGAGCCTACGCGGGACATCGCACACCGAAAGCCGATATAATCGGTCGCCATATCCTGCGGGAAATAGCGGCGCTGTGCTGGATCTAACCAATAGTCCCTGTCTTTCCAAGAACCTCCCTTGTACACGCGAACTTCGTTATCGATAAGTGTAGTACGGGCACTAGACTCATCGTACTGTAGCTCGAGCCCACCAGTACTGTCGCGGAAAACGCGATGCTGCGGAGAGTTGTACATACGTGCTTTATCTGACTCCCCTTCTGCTTCATCGGCAAAAGACTGGTAATATCGGGTGGAGCTCTTGTCGCCGTCCCTAAAATCACGGTTGTCGCTATCGGAGAAATTTGTGCGCAAGTAAGTTTCTTCTTCTCCTACAGGTACTTGCAGTATTTCTCCCGGAAGGTTGCGAGCCACAATTCTTCCGTTGCTAAGTGTATCATATACAATAGAATCAGCAGTTACTACCTTAACTTTTCCATCTTGGTCTATCGCATTCTTGGTATATACGTTGCCTCGGTAATAGTTAAAATCGTTGAATTCATCATCCACAATGGGGCGGTACACATCGGCCACCCATTCGGCCACGTTTCCTGCCATATCATAAAGACCAAACGCGTTTGGTTCATACGATTTTACCTGTGCGGTAATATCGGCGCCGTCATCACTCCAGCCTGCAATTCCACCATAATCTCCATCGCCTTGCTTAAAGTTTGCCAATTGGTCACCACGGTTTCTTCGTTTGCCAGAACGGGTATATTGACCGCTCCAGGGGTATTTCTTTCTTCCACGGTATACATTATAGTTTCTTAACTCTACGAGGCCCAGGGCCGCATACTCCCATTCGGCTTCTGTAGGAAGACGGTAGGAGGGCATCAACAATCCATCTTTACGGGTAATATAAAGATTGGTACTGTCTTCGCTGCGCTTTACCATAGACTCTGAGCGGTTTCCGCCACGGGTAATGGAGTCATTGCCCCCGTAGGTACGCGTTGGTGCGTTCAAATAGGTTTCGGTGCTGAAGGTCTCGCCCGGTTCCACTTCGTAGCGGGCGCCACGGGAGGTAATACCTTCCTCTTCGAGAATTAGCTCGTTAACACGGTCTGTTCGCCAATTGCTAAACTCAACTGCTTGTACCCAACTTACGCCCACCACCGGATATTCGGCATAGGCCGGATGACGCAGGTAGTTGTTGGTCATAACTTCGTTGAATCCCAATCGGTTTCTCCACACCAGGGTATCTGGAAGCGCTCCGTTGTATA
>CAZXDP010000110.1:0-2823 GCA_964639255.1 uncultured Flavobacteriaceae bacterium | reverse complement strand
ACCAGAATAGCTCCAATATCATCTATAATGGCAAAGGCCGTAAGGAAAATCTTTAGGCTTAAGGGAACTTTGTTGCCCAATAAGTTTAGAATTCCCAAAGAAAATGCAATGTCTGTTGCCATGGGGATACCCCAACCGTTCATACCGCGCTCCTGTTCGTGCAACAATAGAAAAATTGCTATGGGAACCAAAATGCCGCCTATTGCGGCAAAGACCGGCATGGAGGCTTTGCTCATCGATGTAAGCTCCCCATCCAGTATCTCGCGCTTAATTTCTAGACCCACGTAGAAAAAGAAAATAGTCATGAGTCCGTCGTTAATCCATAGGTACAAAGGTTTGGAAATGATAAAACCAGTTTCGCTAAAACCTATGGAAAACGTTTCGTTAAAAAAGGAGTGGTAGCTTTCTTGCCAAGGAGAATTCGCCCATACGAGCGCGACAATGGTAAACAGAAGAAGTATAAAGCTGCCTGCGGTAGATTTGTTTATAAAGTTCTCAATCGGGTTCTTCGATATTCTCACGCGCTACTAATTTTACTGATCTTTCTCTTTATTGATGCGGGTATCTATTTTCCCAAAAATATAGTTAATAATCACTACCACTGCAGTGAGCAAAGCCAACTCCAAGTACATCCCCACTGCGGCAAGGCAGCCCGCGGCGGCACTGCACCAAATGGTAGCGGCTGTGGTGATTCCCTGTATGTTGGAATTGTCTTTTTTTAATATGGCGCCACCGCCAATAAAGCCTATACCAATAATGACCTGACTCAAAACACGAGTGATGTCTGTATACTTGTCATCTCTAAACGTCAAGGAAATGAGTACAAATACAGCAGCTCCTAAGGCTACTAACATATTTGTCTTCAATCCCGCTTCCTTGTTCTTCCACTCACGTTCCAAGCCGATAAAGGCACCAGCAGCTGTTGCGCACGCAATTCTAATGGCAAAATCGAGAAATTCCATAGAAAATGGGCAAGGTTTTTTTAAAAGTACAAAATGCAGTTAGGACAAATTGTTAAAGGGGTATTAATCCCCTCAACTAAATGCAAATCGATATTCTTTCATGAATTAGCTAGAACGTATCTTTGCCCAATGCTCCCAGAAAAACTTCAAAGGAAACTAACGGCACGTCGCGAGAACCATACCTTACGATCATTGCCCAATCAAGAGGGCAACATCGATTTCTCTTCCAACGATTATCTGGGTTTTGCCCGCAATAATGATATCTACCGTGGGGCATCTCAAATTCTAGAGGACCATAAACTGATGCAAACAGGGGCCACCGGTTCCCGGCTGCTTTCTGGCAACCACGCTCTGTATGCTATTACCGAAAATTATATCGCCTCAGCACACAATGCGCAGGCTGCCCTTATCTTCAATAGTGGCTATGATGCCAACTTGGGTTTTTTTGGCAGTGTTCCCCAACGGGGGGATCTGGTGTTTTATGATGCATACATCCACGCTTCCATTCGCGATGGTATACAACTGGGGAAGGCAAAACATTACAAATTTCCACATAACCAATGGCACGCGATTAATGATCTTGTTATGCGCGAGAGGGAAGGGCAGGCTCAGTCCAACGAGGTGTATGTGGTAACCGAATCGGTTTTTTCGATGGATGGCGACAGCCCTGATTTGGATTCCATAGTCAATTTCTGCAAGCAGCATAAATTCCACCTAGTGGTCGATGAAGCCCACGCCTTGGGTGTACTAGGGAAGGGGTTCGGTCTTGTTCAAGATCGGGGGCTGGAACAATCGGTTTTTGGACGTTTGGTCACCTTCGGGAAAGCCCTGGGTTGCCACGGCGCGGCGATATTGGGCAGTGAGGAGCTAAATGATTATTTGATAAACTTTGCCCGAAGCTTAATTTACACTACCGCACTGCCTCCCCACGCCATAGCAAGCGTACTTGCTGCTTACAAAACACTTTCCCAATCTCAAATGTTGCGCAAAAAATTACACGAAAATAATACCTTATTCCGTTCAGCAATCAAGGAAGCGAGTATCCATATTTCTAAAAATGTAGAGACGCCCATCCACTGCATTCCTGTGGCGGGAAATGAACGCGTTCGGGAGGCGTCTAGATACTTGGCGGCGCATGGATTTGATGTAAAGCCCATTGTATCGCCCACGGTTCCGGAAGGAAAGGAACGATTGCGCATTTGCATGCACACTTTCAACACTGAAGCTGAAATTTTAGATTTGGCCAAACTTATCAATTACATATTGCAACAATGAAACATACTTATTTTGTCACTGGAATTTCAACCGAAGTGGGTAAAACCGTGATTTCTGCTATACTTACCGAAGCTCTGGAAGCCGACTACTGGAAACCCGTGCAGGCGGGCGAACTTTATCGTACCGATACACACAGGGTACGGGATTTGGTAAACAACCATACGTCAACATTTCACGATTCGGCCTTTGCCTTGACTGCGCCTATGAGTCCGCACGCAGCGGCCGAAATCGATGGTGTATCGGTTACTGCCAAGAAAATCGTACGGCCTTCAGTGAATAACCATTTGGTAATTGAAGGTGCGGGCGGATTGCTCGTGCCCCTCAACGCCACAGAGACCATTGCCGATTTGATCGATCCGAACGACAGGGTAGTAGTGGTGTCCCGGCACTATTTGGGGAGCATTAACCACACCTTACTTACGCTGGAGGTCTTGCGGCAGCGAAAGGTGAATATCTTCGGAATTATTTTTAACGGAAGGGAGCATCCTTCCACCGAAAGTATCATTGCCTCAAAATCGGGCGTGCCCGTTTTGGGCCGAATCGATGAAGAACCTTTTTTCGATACCAATGTAATACGGGAGTATGC
>CAZXDP010000109.1:0-3082 GCA_964639255.1 uncultured Flavobacteriaceae bacterium | reverse complement strand
GCTCACGGGCGACAATCACGATACGGCACAGGCCGTGGCGAGCGAACTCAATCTTACGGACTTTCAGGCGGGAATGCTTCCCGAAAACAAATTGCAAGAAGTGGAAAAACTTCAACAAAACGGCAAGGTTGTAGCCATGGCCGGGGACGGTATCAACGATGCTCCGGCTTTGGCAAAAAGTGATGTGGGTATCGCAATGGGAACAGGGACCGATGTGGCCATAGAAAGTGCGGCCATTACCTTGGTAAAGGGCGATTTGCACGGTATTGTAAAGGCAAAAAACTTGAGCGATGTGGTCATGCGAAATATTAAGCAGAACCTGTTTTTTGCGTTGGTTTACAATACCTTGGGAATACCCATTGCTGCGGGACTGCTGTATCCATTTTTTGGGATTTTACTATCCCCAATGATAGCTGCCTTGGCGATGAGTTTCAGTTCTGTTTCAGTCATTGCCAACGCGCTTAGATTACGAACTAAATCAATAGAATAAAAACTTCAAAGCAAAAAACGATGGAAAATTCAAAACACGACAACAAGGGAAAGTACCGAACCTTTTTATTAATGCTAACTTGTTCATTTTTGGCCATGTATATCACGATGTATCTCAATACATATGAATGGGATCACGCATGGTTCAGCTTGACACGTTTTTATATGGTCTGTCTGGGCATCTCAGCAATGGCTGTGATAATGTGGTTCTTTATGCGCAAGATGTACACGGACAGGAAAAAGAATATAGCCATCTTATTAGGTAGTTTGGTCTTGTTTTTGGGAGCATTGTTCTTGGTTCGCGACCAAAAATCTACCGTAGGCGATGTGCTTTATATGAAAGCGATGATACCGCACCATTCCATCGCCATCTTGACCAGTGAGCGGGCCGATATTAAAGACCCAGAGGTGAAGAAACTGGCAGAGGAAATTATTGAGGCACAGCGAAAAGAAATTGCCCAGATGAAAAAAATGATAGAACGATTACAGAACGAAAAATAACAACTTATGAATAAAAACATCATATACATCGCCATTGCAGTCCTTGTGGGATTGCTTGGTGGTTGGCTCATTTTCGAGGGCTCGTCAGAAGAATCTATGACCGATACCCATGACCATTCCGCAGAAGTTGAAGGCCAGATGTGGACCTGTTCGATGCACCCTCAAATAATGCAGCCAGAGCCGGGAGATTGCCCCATTTGTGGCATGAATTTGATTCCCGCGGAAACGGGTACCGATTGTCTCGCCGTGAACGAAATAAAGATGACCAAAAATGCAATGGCCTTGGCAGATATCCAAACATCCATCGTGGGCAATGCTTCCGAAGATGATGAGAATAGGATTTCCCTATCTGGAAAAATCGAGATGAACGAAGAAGAAAATGCCGTACAAGCCAGTTATTTCGATGGCAGGATTGAACGACTCAATGTCAACTTTGAAGGACAGGAAATACGAAAAGGGCAATTGTTAGCCACCATTTATGCACCTAATCTGATAGCGGCACAGCAAGAATTGATAACGGCAGTCTCACTAAAAGAATCGCAACCTTCGCTATATAAGGCGGTACGCAACAAACTGAAACTTTGGAAACTTTCAGAAAATCAAATCAACACTATCGAGGAATCAGGCAAGGTAAAAGAAAACTTTCCTATTTATGCGACGGTGTCGGGTACGGTAACTCAGGTCTTGGCTGCCGAAGGAGACTATGTGAAGCAAGGACAACCTATAGCAAAGGTGAGCAATCTAAATTCTGTTTGGGCAGAATTTGACGCCTACGAGAACCAAATTTCGGAATTAAAAAAAGGCCAGAAAATCAAGGTAACAACCAATGCCTATCCCAATAAGGAATTTGACGCAACCATATCGTTCATAGACCCTGTTTTGAATACTCAAACACGAACGGTCACGGTACGTGCCAATCTTAGAAATAGCGATGGATTGCTAAAACCGGGAATGTTCGTCACGGGTAAAGTAGAAGGAACCATAGAAAACGAAAAATCAACCTTAACCATACCTGCAAGTGCGGTACTGTGGACGGGCGAAAGGTCTTTGGTCTATTTAAAGACAAATCCCAACGAACCTGTTTTTGAAATGCGGGAAATTGTGCTGGGCAATCGAATTGGCGATACCTATACAGTAACTTCTGGCCTGGAAAATGGTGATGAGATTGTGACCAATGGCACCTTTACCATTGACGCAGCTGCACAACTGCAGGGAAAAAAATCGATGATGAATCAAAAAGCTGTGGGTAAATCGACCTCTTCAGGCGGTACGAATATGATTACTTACGCTGAAGATATTCAATTACCAGCAAAGGCAATGAGGACATTTAAGCAAAGTTTAAATTCCTATTTGAATATGAAAGATGCGCTGGTAGCCGGTGATGCGCCAACGGTTGCTACCAATGCGACAGCTATGTTGAAATATCTAAATAAAATTTCAGGCAACGATTTGGGAGAGAGGGAACAAGGGCTCTTGGCAAAAATAAAACAGATGCTTTCGGCCATAGCCGAAAATGATTTGTTGGAGAATCAGCGAAGTCACTTCGTCATTTTGAACGAAAATCTCGTTCCCATAATGATGCATATGGATAGTGCCAGCACCACGGTCTATGTTCAAAAATGTCCCATGGCGAATAACGATCAAGGGGCAGTCTGGCTAAGTGGTGAAAGGGAGATACGAAACCCCTACTATGGCGACGCTATGTTAAGCTGCGGAAGTGTCATCGATTCTATAAATTGAAAAGTGCTGTGTAAAATGGTACTAAACACACAAAAAAAAACCCTTACTAAATTGATACTTAATCTAGTAAGGGGTTAATGTAAGTGATCCCGACAGGACTCGAACCTGTGACCGTCTGCTTAGAAGGCAGATGCTCTATCCAGCTGAGCTACGGGACCTTATTCCAATAAATAAAAAAACCGGACTACTGTCCGGATTTTTTTGTCGGGGTGGCAGGATTCGAACCTGCGACCTCCTGCTCCCAAAGCAGGCGCGATAACCGGGCTACGCTACACCCCGAGTGGTATTATTGTATTTGCGGAGAGACCGGGACTCGAACCCGGGCAACGCTTGCGCGTTGACAGATTAGCAA
>CAZXDP010000108.1:0-3434 GCA_964639255.1 uncultured Flavobacteriaceae bacterium | reverse complement strand
TCAATACCATCGAAAGCGCCTCCAGCGATGAACAAAATATTTTCAGTATTGACCTCTATAAATTTTTGATCGGGATGCTTGCGCCCTCCCTTTGGCGGTACATTAACCGTAGTACCCTCCAAAAGCTTCAGCAGTGCCTGCTGTACGCCTTCCCCGCTCACATCGCGAGTTATGGATGGATTATCGCTTTTACGGGCTATTTTATCAATCTCATCGATAAAAACGATTCCGTTTTGGGCCTTCTCCAAGTTGTAATCTGCCGCCTGCAACAATCGGGTTAAGATACTTTCTACATCTTCCCCCACGTAGCCTGCTTCGGTTAACACGGTAGCATCTACGATAGCCAAGGGAACATTCAGCATTCTTGCTATGGTCTTGGCCACCAAGGTCTTTCCTGTTCCCGTATGGCCCACCATGATGATATTGCTCTTCTGAATTTCAATATCATCATCGCTTTTGGGCTGCAACAACCGTTTGTAATGATTGTACACCGCCACTGACATCACTTTTTTGGTGTGCTCTTGTCCAATTACGTAATCGTCCAAAAATCCTTTTATAGATTTGGGCTTTTTAAGCATAAGCTCGTTGGAAAGCTCACTGTTGCTGGAGTGGAAGGCTTCTTCTACTACAATACCGTGGGCTTGCTCTATGCACCGATCGCAAATATGCGCGTCCAGTCCCGCAATGAGCAAGTTGGTCTCTGCCTTTTTTCGTCCGCAAAACGAGCATTCCAAATCTTCTTTCGCCATAATTTCGTTCTTTCGCTTTTCTAAAACTAATCTCTAGATAGTATCTCGTCTATCATGCCATATTCCTTGGCTTTTTCAGCCTTCATCCAATAATCGCGGTCACTATCCTCATACACTTTCTCATAGGGTTGGCCCGTATGCTTTGCAATAATCTTGTAAAGCTCCTCCTTTAAGGTAATGATTTCACGGGCTGTAATCTCGATATCGCTCGCTTGGCCCTGGGCACCGCCCAAGGGTTGGTGTATCATAACGCGCGAATGGGTTAAGCCGCTGCGTTTTCCTTTTTCGCCCGCGCACAACAGCACGGCTCCCATGGAAGCTGCCATACCAGTACAAATGGTAGCCACATCTGGCTTTATAAACTGCATGGTATCGTAAATCCCCAAACCGGCGTACACACTGCCACCTGGTGAATTAATATAGATTTGTATGTCTTTTGAGGCATCGGTGCTCTCTAGGAAGAGCAGCTGTGCCTGTACAATATTGGCCACCTGGTCGTTGATACCCGTACCCAAAAAGATAATTCGATCCATCATTAACCGTGAAAACACATCCATAGCCACGGCGTTCATTTGTCGTTCTTCGATAATGTTGGGGGTAAGGCCCACAGGGTACATGCTGCTCATAATCTTGTCGTAATATGTGCTGCTTACCCCTTGGTCTTTTATGGCAAACTCTTTAAATTCTTTTCCGTAATTCATATAATGGTCACATCTTTTTCTGAAACAAAATAGGCGTTGAACCTACATTCAACGCCTAAAGATACCTATTTTTTCATGGTTTAGGCGTACGCTTCCTTTACGAATTCATCGTAGGTAACCTCTTTTGTCTTTAGCTTAACATTTTCCTTGTAAAACTGAAGCATCTTCTGGGTATTCAGTTGTTCGCTAAGACGTTTTACCTCTTCTTCGTTGGATAGAATTCGGGCGGCGATACCATCGAGCTCCTCTTCCGAAGGATTCATATTCCCAAACTGCGCCATTTGCGCCTTGATCATACTTTTTGCATATTGCTTTAGCTCATCGAAGGTAACCTGCAGATTGTGCTTGGCGCGAAGCTTCCCCTCGATCAATTGGTACCGAAGGCCTTTTTCGCTGCGCTCGTATTCAGCCTTCGCCTCTTCCTGAGACATAGGGGAATCGCTCGACACCTTAATCCACCGCGTTAGAAATTCCGCCGGAAGGTCGAACTTGGTGTTCGCAATGAGCGAATCGACCACATCATTCAGTAGTTTTTGGTCACTTTGCTGGGCGAATTGGCGCTCTGCATCCTCTTTTATTTTTTCTTTTAGCTCAGACTCGCTCTTCACTTCGCCCTCGCCAAAAAGCTTGTCGAACAGCTCTTGGTTCAACTCGGCCATTTCACGGGTGTTTACCTCTTCAATTGCAAACTGGACGGTGGTATCAAGCCCCTGCGCTTCCTCTTGCGAAATACCGAAATATTTCTGGGAATCGTTCTCGTTATTGAACAACTCCTTTGTAGCCAAGGCTACCGTATCGCCCACTTTGGCACCCAGGAGTTCTTTCTGCTGTTTTTTTCCTTTTATATCGGTAAGGGCCAAGGTTGTTTTTTTATCGATGTTCTTGTCTTCTGAAGTAAAAGTACCGGTAACCTCATCGCCCTTCTCAACCGTTTCTTTCGAAATTAACTTACCGTATTGCTTTCTTATGGTTTTAATTTGATTTTCCAACATGGCATCATCTGCCACAACCTTGTATTGGGTAACGGCCTTTTTTCCGTCGAGGTTTACCTCAAACTCGGGAGCCAAGCCCAAATCGAACTGAAATGAAAAATCTTCTGAAGTCCAATCGATATCCGACTCATTCTTGGGAATGGGATTTCCCAATACATCCAGTTTTTCTTCGGTCAAGAATTTATGAAGGTTATCTTGAAGTAGTTTGTTCACCTCTTCCACCAATACGGCGGTGCCGTACTGCTTTTTTACCATCCCCATAGGCACGTGCCCTTTTCTAAAACCGGGAATATTGGCATTCTTCCGATAGTTTTTCAAGATTTGCTCCACCTTCGGGGCATAATCTTCTTTTGAAATTTCCACTGTTACCACAGCGTTCAAATTATCAATTTCCTTTTTTGTAATGTTCATCGTCTCTCGTTTTACCCTGTAATTTTGAGGATGCAAAAGTACGACAATTTAGCGGAGCCAACAAATTGCACAAACTGTATTTCAAGCACTTATTTTTCGTCTGTTACCAACGAGTGCAAAATAGATTGGAAAAGCGATAGCAACAGGCTAAAGAGCAGGGCCCACCAGAAATTCGCCACTTGAAAACCCCCTACGAAGTAATCGGCCAACAAAATAATGATGGCGTTGATAACTAATAGAAACAACCCTAGCGTAAGTATGGTGATAGGCAAGGTAAGCACTATGAGTATAGGCTTGACGATAAACCGAAGCAAGGCAATAACGATGGCCACGACAATCGCCGCCAAGTATCCCTCAACCGCCACTCCGGGCAACAAGGTGGCGAGCCCTACCACCACAAGTGCAGTTAACAATATTTTGAGAATGGTCTTCATATTTTTTGTTTAAAGATAAAAAAACCGCCCCAAAATATGGGGCGGCTCTTTAATTTTTCCAGAATCAATTATTAGTTGTTCGTCACCGTTACGGTACCGTAGTTACCAATATTTACTTGAGGTATGCTAGCGTTGTACTTACGGTTA
>CAZXDP010000107.1:0-3466 GCA_964639255.1 uncultured Flavobacteriaceae bacterium | reverse complement strand
GGACCGTAGTTAAGAATGGGCCCACCGTGGTTCTCGACTAAGAGCGGGTATTTTTTAGCAGCATCATAGTTAGGCGGATAAACGACCCACCCCTGTATATCGCGTCCATCTACGGAAGATTTGTACCAAATCTCTTCTACGCTGCCCAAGTTTCGGTAGTCTAGAATATCGGCATTGATACTCGTTAGTTGTGTTGGTTCCCCTTTTTTGTCGACTAAGGCGATATTGGCAGGGCGCTGCGGAGTGCTAAGGGTGTAGGCAATCTTGCCCTTGTTGGAGACGCTATAGCTACCACTGGCATAGGGACGACCCAAGGAGGTGCCGCCCACGTTGGAGACAATATCGGTTACCTTTCTGTCCAGATCGATATAAGCGATTTTTGTAAGCCCCAAATCGTTGTACATAAAATAGAGGCCGTTGCTGTCGCTGGCCCAAGTGATGTTCTCTACATCCCGATCTAGCGATAGGGAAACCGTGCGCTTGTTCGCGCCGTTCGGATCCATGAGATGCAATTGGCTAATTTGGTACGCCTGCACCTTATCCTTATACCCTAGGTATGCAATGTGCTTTCCATTGGGCGACATGGTGGGGCTGTAATCTGGGCCCGGTTGGTCGGTGAGGGCGGTAATGATTCCCGTGTTTATATTGAGGGAATAAATTTCACTATTTCGGAAATCGTACTCCCAGTCCTCGTTCCGGTTGGCCGAGAAGTAGATAGTTTGTCCGTTGGGTGCCCAGGAGATAGTTCCGCCGTGGTTGAAATCGCCCTGGGTTAGCTGGCGCGGGTAGCCACCCTCTGCAGGTATGCTGAAAATATGCGTAAATCCGGGCTTGATGTAACCGGCACCGTCGGCCTCGTGTTTCAGCCTATCGGTTATGCGGGGCGCTTGTGCCCATTTGGCATCTTTAGGTTTGGGGGGCATCTTAGCGATGACTGGGGCCTTGGCATTTACCTTCATCGTAAAGGCGAGGGATTTTCCGTTGGGCGACCACGCGAGGTTCGACGGACTGTTTTCCAACTGGGTGAGCTTGGCGATGGCACCCGTTTCTGTCCAGTACACATAGATTTCACTGCCCTCATCGGTGCTGCTCACAAAGGCGATGCGATCGCCACTAGGGGACCACTGCGGACTACTCTCGTTGCCTTCGCGGGCGGTGAGCTTGTAGTGCCGCGCCGGATTGGAGGTGCTGAGCAGCCACAGGTTTCCGTGGGAACGATCTTTCATAATATCGAACCCCGTGCGGCGGTATACGATAAATTCACCATTGGGACTTATTTGCGGAGAGGCTGTATATTCCAAGGCGAAAACGTCTAGGTAATCGAAATCGGTTGTCACTTGGGCGAACCCCGACGGGGCATACAGGGCAAGGGTAACTAAGATGAAAAGTACATATTGGCGCATAGTTTCAGAAGAATTTAGGTATTGAAAGCGTTAAAGATACTTTTTATTGGGGGTATATCAAACTTTGGAGGGTTCTATGGCGGAAAGCCCATGGTGCACACTTTCCGAATAACAAATAAAATTTTTCTTCTGGCGATTGGTGCCCTCTGAAAGAATGGAGATGCATCAAAAAAGTTGTAGAACTTCTTGTATTTTATTCTATAACTTTTTTGAAATTCTTGTAGAACTTTCAGCCAAACTTATAAGAAGTTTGGGCAAACATATAAGATGTTTTGGCAAACATATAAGATGTTTTGGAAAACTTATAGGGAGTTTTGGTTGGACGGTGCGAGAAGTTGAGAATGAGCGCTACGTACTTTTTCTACATATTCATCTTCAAAATTGGCGAATGCCGCAATTTTAGCTATCTTTAAAACCACTCCCCCATATTTAATGCTTTAGCTATGAGCAAGGTTACGCTTACACGATTGGAACATCGAGAGCGGCCCATTATAAGCATCGGTTTCGACTATAACGATGGATTACGCCTTAAGGTGAAGTCGATTGCCGGGGTGCGGTGGAGCCGTAGATTGAAATCGTTTTATGTTTTCGAGGAAGATGTGCCGCTGAAGGAGCTATTCTGGGCGCTGCGGCAGCATGGTATCTATATTGACTATAGCGCCCTAGTGCCGCCACGCCCTACCCGGATGCCCGAACCCCAGAAACGCCGACCCGTGCCCCGGGAGGTTCCAGCGCTTGTACGCGAGCGGATGAAACCCCTTAGGCGCTATATGGAAGGCCTTCGGCTTAGCAAAAGTACCATTGCCACCTACTCGGTTTTCATGGAAGATTTTCTGACGTTTTGCGAACAGCGGCAGGTATGCACGCTTACCGCTACCGATGCGCGCCTATTTATTGAGGAACAAGTAGCCCAAAAACGCTATGGCATTAGCAGCCACCGGCAGTTGGTGAGCGCCCTGAAGCATTTGGGGTCTTTTTACGAATTGGATGCCCTACGGGAACTTGACGACCTACGGCCCAAGAAATCGAGCTATTTGCCCACGGTGCTTAGCCAACAGGAAATGGTTCGGTTGCTGCAGCATACCCGCAACCTGAAACACCGGGCCGCGTTGGCACTGCTGTACTCGTCTGGCTTACGCATTGGTGAGCTCATTGGGTTGCAATTGCGCGATATTGATGTGGACCGGCGGCAAATATTCATTAAAAACGGCAAAGGGCGCAAGGACCGCGTGGTGATCTTGGCCGAAAGTTTTGTGCCGCTGTTTCGGAATTATTTTGTAAGTTACCGCCCTAAACTGTTCTTTATGGAGCACCCAGATGGCGGACCTTACACGGCGGGCAGCGTTCGCAGTTTTTTGCGGAAGGCGTGCCGGCGGGCGGGCATATCGAAACGCGTAACACCTCATACCTTACGGCATAGTTACGCCACCCATTTAATTGAGGCTGGGGTTGGGCTGCGGCACGTGCAGGAATTGTTGGGCCATGCCAAGCCCGAAACGACGATGATCTATACGCATGTGGCGAAGAAGGATCTTTTGGCGATACAGAGCCCGCTGGACCGGGCCCTACAGGCCATACCCTTGCCGGATAACAATGCACCAAAACTTCCGTTTACCGATAGCCTAGGCGGATAAACGTGCATAAAATGAATCATATAACCAGTTGTGCATAAGTTTGAAAAAACGATAATCTGAATAAAATCAATGTTTATAGCTTTTATTTTTATTCTGCTTTTAATTATAATTGGACTAATTATTTCAATTGCAATAAAGAATACAAAACTGAAAAGAAATCTTTTAATAACACTGGTTGTCGTTTTTGTTTTAGGACTTGCATTGGCTTTATATGCTTTAATTCAATTTGCTCGTGGTTGGGGATAAAATCAAATAATGGAATTAGAAATTGACATAAAAATTCATCTAAAATCTGCTTTTGATATCGGATTTAAAATTGCGGAATCTAAAGATTACGGAATGGCAAAATTTTGTCGACTTGAATACCCAATATTGAATTTAGTGGTTTATTACGACCGATTCGAATATTTTGCGGAGATAGAATATAAT
>CAZXDP010000106.1:0-3604 GCA_964639255.1 uncultured Flavobacteriaceae bacterium | reverse complement strand
TAAGCGGAAAAGGAATCGAAACGAATACGCAAACAGTGTTCAGTCCGCGTGCCCAGATTGCTCTTAAACCAGACTGGGAAATGGATATGCTATTTCGTCTCTCTGGAGGCTTTTACCACCAACCCCCATTTTACCGGGAGCTTCGGGACTCTACGGGAACAGTGAGACCGGAGGTAAAGGCGCAACAATCTGTTCATATCGTTTTCGGCAATGATTATAGCTTCGATTTATGGGAGCGCCCCTTTACCCTAAATTCTGAAATATACTTCAAGGATCTTACCGATGTAAACCCGTATACCATAGAAAACGTGCGCATACGCTATCGTGCCACTAACAATGCAAGGGCGTATGCCTACGGTTTGGATCTTCGGTTGGCGGGAGAATTTGTGCCTGGCACTGAAAGCTGGGTAAGTTTCGGGTACTTGAAAACCGAAGAAAATATAGATAACAGAGGATATATATTTAGGCCTACCGATCAACGATTGAAATTTGCCGTCTTGTTTCAGGATTACGTCAAGGTGATCCCCGACCTAAAGATGTACCTCAATTTAGTTTACAATACCGGTTTACCAGGCGGATCGCCGAGTTATGCCGACCCATACGATTACCAACAGCGGCTGCCCGATTACAAGCGGGCCGACTTGGGTGTGTCGTACGTTATTGTAGATCAAGGGAAACTTCGCGACAGCGGTTGGTTGAGTCCTTTTCAGGAACTCACCCTGGGTGCTGAAATTTTTAACATTTTCGATGTACAGAATTCCATCACCAACACCTTTGTGCGCGATGTGTATACAAAGGTTCAATATGCGATTCCGAACTTTCTTACCCCACGGGTATTTAACGTAAGGCTTACTGCTAAATTCTAATGCGACACTGATAAAAGGACTGGGCATTTGAAAAACCGCTATGGTTTAAGAATCCATAAATTCCTGAAGCACCGCCACCACATAATCTACTTCTTCTTTTGTGTTGAAGCTTGAAAACGAAAACCGAATAGAGGGTTTTTTGAGATCCTCTTCAGGCAAGATGGCATTAAGAACGTGCGACCCTTTACTACTGCCGCTTTGGCAAGCACTTCCCTTAGAACAGGCAATGCCTTTTAAATCGAGTTGAAACAAGAGCATAAGCGCCTTCTCCTGGCTCATTGGCAGACAGACATTGAGTAAGGTATAGGTGCTTTTTGAATTATCATCGCAAGCACCATTAAACTTTACACCCGGTATTTTGTCCAGCAACTGCTGCTTGAAGTAGTTTTTAAGTTCGGTAATATACGCACGCTCCTTTTCCAGGTTATGATAAGCAATTTTAAGAGCCTCGGCCATACCGGCAATGGCATAGACCGCCTCTGTACCGGCGCGAAGACCGCGTTCCTGCTCCCCACCGTAAATAAGCGGTTTTAATCCGGTATTTTTTCTGATGAAGGCAAATCCAGCTCCCTTGGGACCGTGAAACTTATGCGCCGCTACCGCGGCAAAATCGATGGGGATCTCAGCAAAATTCACGTCGAAGTGTCCAACAGATTGCACAGTATCGCTATGGAACAATGCTCCATACTGCTTGCATATTTTTGCCGTCGCTTCAATATCGAGTACATTTCCAACCTCATTGTTAACGTGCATTAAGCTTACCAGCGTTTTCACGTTAGATTGTTGCAAGCGATGTTCTAAATCGGTTAGGGAAACAGAGCCGCACGCTGGCTCGAGAGCCACATATTCTACCTCAATCCCGTGCGTTCGCTGTAGTTCCTGTACGCAATAGAGCACAGCGTGATGTTCAATATTACTTGTAATGATGCGCTTTACGCCAAGATCGCGAACACAGCTGTTAAGAATTAGATTATCGGCCTCAGTACCGCCCGATGTGAAGATAATTTCAGAAGCCGAAACGTGTAGCAGCTTCGCTATTTCCTTGCGGGCATTTTCAAGCAACGATTTAGATGACCTCCCGTAAGAATGTGTCGATGAAGGATTACCATATTCAGTTTTTAACACTTCAGTAATACAACGTATCACTTCGCTTCGTACCTGCGTAGTGGCCGCACTGTCAAAATAAACTTTCTTCATGCGAACAAAAATACATATTAAAATAGATACAATCGAGATTTTCAGTTGCAAAGAAATGTGTTACTTTGCAGGGATTCCATTCAGAATATTGAAGTAACTTGATACGATTTGCTATGAAGAAATTTGGGTTTCACTTTTTGCTGTTATTTTGCCTCGCAGGTTGCGATGATGGTGACGTTATAGTTACCACCTTCGACTTTGAGGACGCCCCCTTGCAATCCTGTTCCGGACCAGAAAGTTTTGTGTTTTTTAAGCTGAATACCCAGGCCCAAGAAAGTCTTTCCCTTAGGCTCGACGCCACGCCCGAAGAACTCTTCCTGGTTAGCGACACGCTTTCATACAATTTGAACGGCACGTCCAATTTCGCCAATTACCGGCGCTATAATGGCGCTATTTCCGAAACCTATTTTTGCAACGCCATCCCGCCTACCGAGCCTTCCATTTCAGAAGATTACCTGGCCGCCGCGGGTACGGCTACCCTTTTCGTAGAAGCCGTTCTAGACGACAACGATACTTTGGACCAAGATGCTGAAGGAACGGCAACAACCGACACCGACGGCGACGGACTCCCAAATTTCTATGATTTTGATGATGATGGCGACAATGTTCCCACCGCCGCAGAGCTTGATACCGAAAACGCCGATGGCGACGACAACCCTCTTACCAACCCATTGGATACCGATGGCGACGGCATACCCGATTACCTTGATCCCGATGACGATGGCGACGGCATCTTGACCCGCAACGAAGACCTAGACGGCAACCTCGATCCTACAAACGACCGCACCCAGCCCGAAGTAGGTCCAAATTACTTAAACCCGGCCGTAGCAGAGGAGGTAATTATACAAGCCTATCGCACCCACGAATACTCAATAAACACGAATGTAACGCTATTCTTGAACGATATAGTTTTCAGCAACGGGGACGAAGAGATAACGCAAGAGAGCATCCCCATGGGCAATAGTGAGAACATCTTAACCGGCACTGTAACAGTAATACCCGAATTTTAATGCCCCGTAGTGGCGTTTTGGAAGATATATACCTCTGTGGCGCCTCGGCCATATTCCCGTGGATCGGCCTCATAGTACTTCAGCACAGTATCGTACCTTCTAAAAAGGGTCTCTAGCTCTGCCTTTAGCACCCCCTCGCCTACACCATGCACAAAAACTACACGTTGTATTTTTTTTGATAGTGCAAACTTTAACTGCCGTTCGGCCGTATCAAGTTGGAGGGTGAGCATGTCATAATTGCTCATGCGACTATGCTGTTTTGTAAGCTTCTCAATATGCAAATCGACTACCATAGGAGGGCGAGATCGCTCTTTGGGCTTTAAACGAGGCGATTTTCTCTTTGTTTTCGATTTCTTTTCTGAAATTATTTCCGAAACATCCCGGGTGAGCAATTCCCTGCCAGAAAGTTTTTTGTTCTCCACCACGAGCTCTGCAACCTCGAACTGCAGCCGAAAACCATCGTCCGTTTCGACGGTAACCCCGTCTTCTCCCATTTCTACGACAATGCCTGAAAGCACATCGTCTACCACC
>CAZXDP010000105.1:0-3707 GCA_964639255.1 uncultured Flavobacteriaceae bacterium | reverse complement strand
TGAACTTGCGGTTTAAAACAGAGATTAAACATATCGAGTTGAAATGAACTCCAAAATCACCATCCTCCTAGCCACCTTCAACCGCGCCCACCTTATCGAGGAAACGTTGCAGTCTATACAACAGCAAACCTATAAAAATTTTGAGTGTTTCATCATTGATGATGGAGGAGATGACAATACAGAGGCGGTGATACAGCCTTTTTTGGAAGACCACCGGTTTAATTATTTTAAACGGAACGGTGACTACAAAAAAGGCCTGCCTGGCTGCCGAAATTATGGCTTGGACAGGGCAGGTGGGGAGTACATTATTTTTTTTGATGATGATGATATTGTACACCCCCAAAATCTGGAAGTTTGCAGTACTATTCTCGCTCAGGAGACCGTAGATTTTGTGGCCTATCAAAAAAAATCGTTTGTAGAAGACGTGCCAAGACTTGAAAAGGTGGAGGCACCTTTTAAAAAAGAACGGGTCGCGTCAAAATCCATTATCGAAGAGGTATTGACCCAGCATCGGCCATTAGCCTCCTGTACCGTAATGTGGACGAAGGAGGCGATAGGCGAAGAGCGTTTCAACGAAGTGCTGCACTACGCCGAGGAATGGGAGTTCTATACGAGACTTCTTTCCAAAGAAATACAAGGCATGTTCCTTGATGGAGTCTTATATTTTAACAGAAAACACTCTAGTTCAAATACAGGAAAATTTTTTAGCGGAAATTCGACACTCAGACAATCCAAAAGTGAGGCAATTTTGTGTGTGACCCATCACTTAAGGGAAACAAATTTACTGTCCAAATACCTCCTAGATTATTTTTTAGGTTTGGCTATTTCGTATCGGAACACTACACTGTTAAAAAAGCTTTTAGAGTATCGCAAGATTCCAGAATATCGAAAAATGTACTTTAGGATGAAGTATGATTTATTTCCTTTGTTTCGTTTTTGGAAAAAAGTCAAGAGAAAATTAGGAATATGAGCGGCGAAAAATTCTCTAAGAAGCCTATCCTCGTAATCACCGAATCCATCAACGTGGATGACAGCAGCGGCTCCAAGGCCAATGTGGCGCTTGTCCAAAACCTTGCAGCGTTGGACTATAACATTATCGTGCTGCATTATACGCGGCAGGATATTGAGCTTCCCGGAATTACTTGTATCGCCATTTCAGAAATCAAATTTTCCTTTTTTTATGTGTTGAGCCGAACACATCGAATGTTGCAACGTATTTTGAAAGTCAACTTTTCCCACTGGCTGGAAAACAGGTTCGGGTTTTCGTTTACTTTCTTTAATGATTCTAACAGCATTGCCAAAGCAGTCCGCAAACATTACAGCGGTGAAGATCTCATCATTACCTTAAGCAAGGGAGCCAGTTTTCGGCCGCACCACGCTATGTTGCAAATGCCCCACTTGCATGGCAAATGGTTGGCCTACGTGCACGACCCCTATCCCTTTCATTGCTATCCGCCGCCCTATCATTGGACCGAGCCTGGCCATCAGCAAAAAGAAACGTTTTTTAGAAAAGTCTCCGAAAAGACACGTTATGCTGGCTTCCCCAGTTTAAAATTAAAGGAATGGATGCAGGAGTTTTTTCCAGCCTTTGCCGAAAAAAGTGTCATCATTCCCCATCAAATTCCGAATAAAATTGATAATCTCAAAGGAGCTTTGCCCAATTACTTCGATACGAATAAATTTACCGTGTTGCACGCGGGCAACTTAATGAAACAGCGCGATCCTTTTCCCCTCTTGAAAGCGTGGCAAAAATTTCTCAATGAAAATCCTCAAGCCGAAAAAGAAAGTCAATTATTGCTCATAGGGCCCGCATCTTATCATCAGCCAAGGCTCTTTAATAAAATAACCAATATACCTTCCGTATATATCAGTGAAGGATATATGTCATATAACACTGTAAAAGAAATGGAACGTTCGGCTTCTGTAAACATCATTCTGGAAGCGGTAGCAAAAGTGAGCCCTTTTTTGCCTGGGAAATTTCCGCACTTGGTAGCAGTTAATAAGCCTATTTTACATATTGGTCCCAAAAACAGCGAAACGTTACGGTTGCTCGGAAAAAATTATCCGTGGCAGGCAGCCGCCAATGATATAGGAACCATAACAGAAAAATTACAGCAATTGTACATATTATGGGGTGAAGATAAACATAGTTTGAAACAGGATAGGCCAGATTTGGAGGCGTATCTTTCAGCGTCACATCTTACAAAATCAATTGATTCATTAATGGGGGACTATGAAAATTTTTAGTTTACTTATAACTACCCATAACCGCTTAGAGGAGCTACAGACCACACTTATTCATTTGGGAAAACTATTAGAGGACAGTCGTTTGGAAACATATATATGCGATGATGGCAGTAGCGACGGTACTTCATCTTTTATAAAAACGGAATATCCTCAATTACATCTAATTCGAAACGAAGAGCAACGCGGGTTAATATATAGTAGGAATAGGTTGTTGAAACTAACCACTTCCAAATATGCCATTTCATTAGACGATGACGCACATTTTCTTACACAGAATATTTTGAAAGTGGCTGAATCCTATTTTACAGATACCCCTAATTGCGGACTAATGGCCTGTCGTATCTTCTGGGGAAATGAAGTTCCGAATTCGTTGAAACACCAAGGAAAAGCCATGCCCGTTCAGGGGTTTGTGGGTTGTGGCCATATTTGGAATATGCAGGCTTGGCGCGAAATCCCCGAGTATCCCGCATGGTTTGTATTTTATGGCGAAGAGCAATTTGCCGCTTTTCAGCTCTTTAAAAAAGGATGGGAGGTTCATTATGTGCCCGAAATTTTAGTACAGCACCGTGTGGAAATAAAAGAAAGAAAAAAGGACAAGGATTATTATGTACGTATGCGGCGTGCCCTGCGTTCAGGATGGTATTTATATCTGTTATTCTATCCTTGGAATAAAATTCCGAAGAGATTAGCCTATACATTGTGGATGCAATTGAAATTGAAAGTTTTTAGGGGTGACTTGAAAGCAGGTTGGGCCATAGTTCTTGCTTTATGGGACGTAATAGTGAATTTGCCAAGGATTCTAAAAAACAGCAATCGGCTTACCTCAAAAGAATTTGAAGAATTCAGTAACTTGCCACCTACCAAGATTTATTGGACACCAGACCAAGAAAAAACATAGTTTTGAAAACTACCATTGAAACGTTCCAAGACCGATCGATATTTGCATCCAACATGCTTGAGCGGTACCTAGAAGTCGCACCTTCTACTATTGTAAGTGATATAGGTGCTGGATTTGGCCATATGCAGCAACAAGTAGAACGCCTAGGAGCTCGATGGCAACCCTTCGACTATGTTAAAAAAATACCTCAATCCACTCTGTGGGATTTAAATTATCCCGCACCACAGAAGGCAGAAAAGGCGGGTATTGTATTGTTTCTCGAGATATTGGAGCATTTGCCAAATCCATTGCAAAGCTTGAGATTTGTCTCAGATCATTTGCTTTCAGGGGGACTACTTATTTTAAGCACACCCAATCCTCAATCTAGTAAGAATAGGCTTAATTTGCTACTCAAAGGACAGTTATATGCCTTTCAAGAAAAACACCTTAAAGAACACCACGTCTTTACTCCCTGGGAATATATCGTCCGTTTTTTCTTAGAACAAGTAGGTTTCGAAATCCAGGAATATGCTATTGTAGATACTGCCTATCGTTCGAGAACGCCACAAAATAGTAAAGATAG
>CAZXDP010000104.1:0-3800 GCA_964639255.1 uncultured Flavobacteriaceae bacterium | reverse complement strand
GCGTTTTCGTATTCACTCTCGTTACGCACATCGAAAACAGGAATGTCTTTTTTAAGTGCTTCACCAAATACTTCTGCTGAAACAGACCGCCGGGAATCGATTTCCTTTCCAGCCTGCTTCCAAGCATCCATACCGCCCTCGAGGTAGCCAAGGGTAGCATCAAATCCAACACGGGCCAAACGGGTTACTGCCTCGGCTTCCCGTCCTTTGGGAGCAACGAGCAAAATGAGTTGTGCCACATCACCTATCAGCGCCCCGACCCAGGGTGCAAAGCCGCCATCCAAACCTATGAATATAGATCGAGGTATGTGCGCTTCAAGATACTCTTTTTGGTGTCGTACATCTAAAATAAGGGCGCCACTGCCGTTGGCGAGGGCGTCAAACGCTTCGGGATCGAGGGCACGGGTACCTTGCTGCATAACCTCGTCAATTCCCTTGTACCCTTCCCGGTTCATCTTGACGTTCAACGGAAAATAAGCGGGTGGCGGTAAGAGTCCGTCGGTTACCTCTTTTATAAACTCCTCGCGGGTCATCGTGGGGCGAAGTGCGTAGTTAACTTTCTTCTGGTTCCCCAATGTATCGACGGTTTCTTTCATCATATTTTTGCCGCAGGCAGATCCTGCGCCGTGCGCCGGATAAACAATAACATCGTCGGCTAGGGGCATAATCTTATTCCGAAGGCTATCGTACAAGGTCCCTGCAAGTCCTTCTTTGGTTACGCCAGCCGATTTCTGGGCGAGGTCTGGACGACCCACATCTCCTAAAAATAACGTATCCCCACTAAAAATAGCGTGGTCCTTCCCACTGCCATCACGCAACAGATAGGTAGTGCTTTCCATAGTGTGCCCTGGAGTGTGTAGGGCGACCAAGGTGAGCGCTCCCACCGAAAATTCTTGTTTGTCGTATGCTATCAAAGCGTCAAACTTTGGGTTCGCTGTGGGGCCGTACACTATGGTTGCCCCGGTTTGCTGTGCCAAGGTAAGGTGGCCGCTTACAAAATCGGCGTGAAAATGTGTTTCAAAAATATACTTTATAGTGGCTCCATCTTTTTCGGCCCGTTCCAAATAGGGTTTGGTTTCACGCAACGGATCGATAATCGCCGCTTCCCCGTTGCTTTCAATGTAATACGCGCCTTGGGAAAGGCAGCCGGTATAGAGTTGCTCTATGGTCATAGGTACAATCGTTTCGGCAAAGATACGGATTTGTTGTAGGTAGCTTCGAAGGCCTTCGCACCGATTTTATTTTGTTTACTTTTGGTGTTTTGAATTTTAAGTTCTTGTATCTTTACGGGCATTTGAAACTAATGGGTAATGTTGCGACTCCTTCCCTTTATCCTGGTCCTTTTGCTGTTGGGGTGTTCTACGGAAACCCAACAATTGAAAACCGTGCGGCAACGCGCTATGAAGGATATTGAAGTCGCCTTAGGATTGCCCGAAGGTACGCGCTTTCGCAAGGGAGCTATCTCGGTAAATGAGGAAGTTCCAAAAGTAACCGATGATGGTGCGGTATATGTGGTGAAAATTACCGTGGAGGCCTCGAATACCTCTGGCGAAAACGTGATGAACACCTATGTGCTACGGTACAAAAAAATTGGGGAAGGCGGATTAGACCCCCAACGACTATGAATTAATTGCTTTTGAATAATTTCTCTTAATATATTAGCTATGAAATACCTAATTGCCATCGGACTGGCCACATTGACTTTTTCCTGTAACACTGCCCAAAACGCTGTGGGCAAGAAGATGACGCGCACCGATTATGCCAATACGATAACCGCAGCCGAATTGAAAGAGCACCTCTTTATCTTTGCGGGCGATGCCATGCAGGGCCGAATGACGGGCACGGAAGGTCAAAAACTCGCTGCCGAATACCTGAAGAATTACTATCAAGAAATCGGGGTGCCTGCACCCTCGGGCCAGCCCGACTATTATCAAGAAATCCCGGCCTCCTATTTTTCCCGTATGGAAGCGCCAGCAGACTCTGAGAATGTGGTTGCCTTCATAGAAGGAACTGAGAAGCCCGAGGAAATCATTGTGCTCTCGGCACATTATGATCATGTTGGCATGCGCGAGGATGGCACCATATATAACGGCGCCGATGATGATGGCAGCGGTACCACCAGCATTTTGGAGATTGCTGAAGCCTTTAAAAAAGCAAAGGAAGACGGCAACGGTCCCAAGCGCTCCATTCTGTTTCTTCACGTAACGGGCGAGGAAATAGGGCTCTACGGTTCTCGCTACTATACCGAAAATCCGTTGTATCCCTTGGCCAACACAATTACCAATCTCAACATCGACATGATTGGTCGCATCGATCCCGATAAAAAAGAGAATCCCAACTACATTTATTTAATTGGCAGCGATAAGTTGAGCCAAGAACTGCATGATGTTTCCGAAGCGGTGAATGAGCAGTATATCGGTTTGAAATTGGATTATACCTATAACGATGAGAACGATCCCAATAGATTTTACTATCGTAGCGACCACTACAATTTTGCCAAGAACAATATTCCCATTATTTTTTACTTTAACGGGGTGCACGAAGACTACCATAAGCCTACCGACACGCCCGACAAAATCGAATACGAGCTTATGGCAAAGCGGGCGAGACTTATCTTTCAAACTGCCTGGGAGCTTGCCAATAGGGAGGGTCGTATCACAGCAGATAAGCTATAAAGGCTTTACTGCCCAGGATACGAATAGCTGTCTGTAGAAATTTGAAATCGCCGGCGCACTAGATAGTGGTTCTACCCGCTACCCTGCCCTATTTCACGTTGCTATAGACAGTTTTTTTTATTCTCTTTTGCTGAAAAGGTATCCAAAAGGTTCCAATTTCGGAATGTGTAAAAAAACGACATTGATGATACCCACTATCGGTATGGCCAGTACCATCCCCACAATGCCCCACATCATATTCCCAACAATTACCGCCATTATCACAAACAAGGGATGCACATCTACTTTATCGCCTACGATATACGGTGTGAGTATATAGCTTTCCATAAATTGTACGACGGTAAAGGTAATGGCTATTCCTACCAAAATTGAAAATTCACCTTGGGTAACATAACCAAATACCAAGGCCAACGTAAACCCGATAACATTTCCCAAATAAGGTATGAGTGTGAGTACTGCAGCCAGCAGGCTTATAATGATAAAATTGTTGACGCCCGAGATGCCCAAACCAATGCTGTACAGTACCGCCAACAACGAGATAAGAATTATACGTCCCTGTAAATAGCCTTGGGCCACATTCGCAATTTTATTGATTACCTGTTTGGTTTCTTCCCGGCGCTCTTCGGGAAACAGTTTTAGGATAAATTTCTTGAACATCTTCCGGTAGCGCAGGAAGAAGAAGATATAGATGAAGGTGAGCAGGAAGTTCCCCAGCAGGCTCAAAAAAGACTTGAGAAATGCAAGGGCCGTAAGTCCGCCCTGCTTGGGTGAAACGACATCGGTAATGGAATGTTCTTTTTTGAACTCTTCCCAATCGGCTTGAGTCAACTCCGTATTATCCGTAACGTACTGGGTAAACTGCTCTATTTTAGGAGCCATGGTATCCTTTATTTTTTGCCAATCTTCCACGATGTACTTTAATTGGTAACTCACGAGAGCGAAAAACCCCAAAGAGACGATTAGTATAAGCACACTGTTGAGCAAAGAGGCAGCGGTGCGGTTCATTCCCCACGATTCAAAAACATTGCAAAGGGGAACCAAAAGAAGCATAAGTACAATGGCGATAAGGACTGGCGCGAGAAACGCCTTGGCATCGACCATACCCGCTATAAAGAAAAACAACCC
>CAZXDP010000103.1:0-3805 GCA_964639255.1 uncultured Flavobacteriaceae bacterium | reverse complement strand
TCGCAAATTCGTGGAAAGCTGGGTTATATCTTGCAAAGCATCCCCACCCTTTTTAAATGCGAATACCCCTTTACCTTTAATGTTACTACGGAAACTATCTCGTGGCAAAAAGATGGTATCCAGTTGGCCATTGCCAACGCCAACAAGTTTGGTACGGGCGCCAATATCAATCCAAAAGGTGCCATCGACGATGGAAAATTTGAGTTGGTACTCTTCAAGAAATTGGACATCATCGAAATTATCAAAACTATTCAATCAGAAATTGACCTACAAACCGATTTCGCTGAAACAGTATCGACGCCGTGGGCAAAAATAATCACAAAAGCACCGGTGCCGCTGCAAATAGATGGAGAGTATATGGGCGAAATCACGGAGGTTGAAGTGTCGGTATGTCCCCATAAACTGGAAATTGCCATCCCCCAGGGTTTTGTTTCCCGCTAATGCACTAATCGTTATCTTTAGGCTTTAAATAGACCATTATGCGATATACAATCCTTGCCATGGCCCTTCTGTTATGGGCTCCCACTAATGCCCAGAAGAAAAAAAACAATAAAGCCGCAAACGCATCCCCAGAATGGACGGTGGCCAAGCCTGGTGAGGATTTCCAGTTTAAACCTCATTCCTTTACCACCAACGAAGGCACTTGGATGAACCTCGATGTGAGCCCAGATGGAAAAACGATCGTATTCGATTTATTGGGCGATATCTATACCCTGCCCATTACGGGGGGGAAAGCCAAAGCACTCCGTACGGGCATTCCTTTTGAAGTACAACCTCGGTTTAGTCCAGATGGCACAAAAATTTCCTTTACCAGCGATGCGGGAGGCGGCGATAATGTATGGGTTATGAATGCCGATGGCAGTGATGCCAAGCAAGTAACCAAAGAAGACTTTAGGCTGCTCAACAATGCGGTATGGACGCCCGACGGGAATTTTCTCATTGCCAGAAAACACTTTACCTCACAACGTAGTTTGGGAGCGGGCGAAATGTGGCAGTACCATATCACCGGAGGAAGCGGCCTTCAGCTTACCAAACGAAAAAACGACCAGCAGGATGTGAACGAACCTTTTGTATCACCCAACGGCAAGTATCTTTATTATTCAGAAGATATGTATCCAGGGGGGTACTTTCAGTACAATAAAGACCCGAACGACCAAATTTATGTGATTAAGCGCTATGATTTTGAAACCGGGGAGACCAAAACAATTACTGGTGGGCCCGGGGGCGCAGCCCGGCCCACGGTATCGCCAGATGGGAAAAAACTCGCTTTTGTGAAACGGGTTCGTACTAAAAGTGTACTCTACCTACACGATCTGGAAACCGGCGAAGAGTGGCCTATTTACGATGCGTTGGACAAAGACCAACAGGAAGCGTGGGCGATCTTCGGGGTCTACCCAAATTTTAATTGGTTGCCAAATGCGAAGGACATCGTGTTCTGGAGCGGAGGCAAGATTAGACGTATTGATTACGAATCGCAAAAAACTTCGGAAATACCCTTTGAGGTGGACATAACGATCGATTTGGCCAAAACAGTACATTTTTCAACTCCAATCGAAATAGAATCCTTTACCCCAAAAGTAATTCGGCACGCGGTAACTTCACCCAATGGAAATTTTGTTATCTTTAATGCGCTCGGGTTTTTATGGAAAAAAGATTTACCGAGCGGATCCCCACAGAGATTAACAAACGGCACCGATTTTGAATTTGAACCAGCCATCTCCCCAGATGGAAGCACTATTGTTTACGTCAGCTGGAATGACATTCAAAAAGGTGCCGTTTACTCTATCCCCTCAACCGGCGGAACCCCAGTAAAATTAACCCCTTCCAAAGGTATCTATCGTACTCCCTCGTTTTCCCCAAATGGTGCCCAGATTGTTTTTAGACAAGAAGAAGGCAATACCGACCAAGGCTTTACCTACACAAAAAATCCAGGTATTTACCTTATGGATGCCAAGGGCGGCCCTTCTAAATTGATAACCGAAAAAGGTGAGTATCCCACCTTCAATAGCGATGGAAAACGTATTTTCTTACAAACAGGCGGCACCTATTTTGGCGAGCTCATAAAAAAATTGATTAGTGTCGATTTGCAGGGAAAAGATGAGCGCGAACACGTTTCCTCTAAATACGCCAATAGGCTCGTGCCCAGTCCCGACAACCAATGGATTGCCTTCTCTCAATTGCACAAAGTTTATGTAGCGCCACTGGTGCTCAATGGGCAACCTTTAGATTTGGATAGCAATACCAAGGCCGTGCCCGTTTCCCCATTGGCAGAAGACGCCGGTATCAATATCCATTGGTCTCCAAACAGCGATATCGTGTATTGGACGCTAGGAGACGAATTTTTCAGCAATAAACTTTCAAACCGTTTCGACTTCTTGCCCGATGCCCCCGAAAAACTGCCCGACCTTTCAAAACAAGGGATTAAGTTCGGACTTACGGCACCGGTAGATTCCCCTTCGGGCAGTATCGCATTTACGAATGCCCGTATCATCACGATGAAAGATGATGAGGTGATTGAAAGAGGAACGATTATCATAGATGGACATAAAATTACCGCCATAGGACCTTCTGCTTCGATAGCCATTCCCGAAAATGCCAAAATATATGACGCCACAGGAAAAACGATTATGCCCGGGTTGGTAGACGCACACGCCCATATTGGTGCCTTTCGGTATGGACTAAGCACACAGCAAAATTGGCAGCTCATGGCTAACTTGGCGTTTGGCGTTACTACGGCCCACGATCCTTCTGCCAATACTGAAACTGTATTTAGCTTATCGGAAATGATAAAGGCCGGTCATCTCATCGGTCCCAGATTATATTCTACGGGCTTTATCCTATACGGAGCCGAGGGCGATTTCAAGGCAGAAATTGGCAGCTTGGAAGATGCCCGAAGCAGCATTCGGCGTACCAAAGCCTTTGGTGCCAAGAGTGTTAAAAGCTACAACCAACCCAGACGCGACCAACGGCAACAGGTACTCCAGGCAGCGCGAGAGGAAGGCATAAACGTAGTGCCAGAAGGTGGTTCAACGTTTTTCCACAACGTTTCGATGATTATCGATGGGCATACGGGCATAGAACATAATATTCCCGTGGCGCCCGTGTATAATGATATCATAAAACTTTGGAGTGCAAGTGGTACGGCCTATACCCCTACCCTCATCGTAAATTATGGGGGCTTGAACGGTGAATTTTATTTTTACGAACGCGACAATGTATGGGAAAATGAAAAATTACTCGCCTTTTCGCCTAGAAGTATAATTGACAGTCGTTCGAGGCACCGGATGAAGATTCCGCAGGAAGAATATGACAACGGACATATTTTAGTATCCCGAACCGCCAAGGAACTTCAGGATGCCGGTGTTAAGGTGAATATGGGTGCGCACGGGCAGCTTCAAGGACTCGGGGCCCATTGGGAAACATGGATGTTCGCGCAAGGTGGGATGACCAATTTGGAAGCCCTTAGAACCGCCACCTTGAACGCAGCGCAGTACATTGGTGCCGGTAATGATATTGGCTCGTTGGAAAAAGGAAAGCTGGCAGACTTGCTAGTGCTGTCCAAAAATCCACTTGAAGCTATCGAAAATACTCAATATATCGATATGGTTATGAGCCATGGCCGCCTTTACGATGCAAGCACCTTGAACGAGATTGGCAACCATCCGAAAAAGCGCGCACCTTTTTGGTGGGAAATAGAAAAATTCAATCAGGCCTTTCCGTGGCATCAAGAAACTGCAAGTTTTATGAAGGGAGGTTGCGGTTGCCACGTAGGGCATCAATAATTTGAAAAGATGAAAGTAAGGGC
>CAZXDP010000102.1:0-3834 GCA_964639255.1 uncultured Flavobacteriaceae bacterium | reverse complement strand
TTGAGCAAACTGGTCTTGCCCGTTCCGTTCTTGGCCACAAAACCAATTTTTTGTCCGGCGTTTATGCCGAAGGAAATATCCTTGAACAACTGGCGTTCTCCATAGGATTTAGAAATGTTTTCTACCGATACGTAGTTCACAGCGAATGTTTTTGCAAAATAAATGGTTTTTGGTCACTTGCGGCAAAATATGTTTTATTATTACAGATGTTGCGTTATATTTGTCCACCAACAACCCCCACACCCTATGAAACCTATACACTTGTTGTTCTTTCTGTTGGTGGCCGTTTGTTTTAGCTCCTGCATCTCTACCGAGCGCCTTACCTATCTTCAAGAGGACAAGGCGGTACAGGATACCCTAATTACCGTTAGAAAAGTACAGGAACCGTATCGGTTGCAGGTGAATGATTTGTTGAGCATTCGCATCAAGGCATTGGACCCCGAAATGAACAACATTTTTAATCCCATTGGTGAGGGCAATCCCAATGCTACGGGCGAAGAGCGACTGTATTACGATGGTTTTGTGGTAGACCCCCACGGAAATATACGGGTGCCCGTGCTGGGTGAAGTGCCCGTGCTGGGGCTAACAGTAGATGAAGTTCGGAAGAAGTTGGAAAAACAACTGCTAGAGGAACTATATACCCAACAGGCCAACGTTTTTGTAACGGTGAAGCTCTCGGGCATTCGCTATACTATCAACGGCGAAATAGGAAGTCCGGGGACCAAGACCCTTTATCGAGATGAAGTGAGCATTATGGAGGCCATCGCCAATAGCGGTGATATCACTATCACGGGCGATAGGGAAGATGTGGTCATTATTAGGCAATATCCCGCCGGACAGCGCGTGCACCATATTGACCTTACCACGATCGATGCGATGAACTCGCCTTATTATTATGTACAGCCTAACGACTTGATCTTGATCAATCCACTTCCGCAGAAGTCGATTGGAGCCGGTGTAACGGGGCTCGATTCGTTCCGTACCATACTTACCATTTTTACCGCCTTGGCGACCACCGTGCTATTATTTACCAGACTGTAGCCTATGAGCGAAGAATTTGATATACCGGAAGCCCATACCACCTTCGATGTAAAGGGATTTCTTTTCAAGCTACTCAGTTATTGGCCTTTGTTCCTGTTGAGTTTGGCCATTGCCTTCGGTGTGGCGTACTATATTAATGTTCGCAAGTTGGCCGTATACCAAATGGAGAACCTTATCTCCATCAAGGACGACCAAAATCCTTTTTTCACTAGCAATACCAGCCTAACCTTTAATTGGGGGGGCACTACCGATAAGGTGAATACGGCGGTGATTAGCCTCCGTTCCCGTTCGCACAACGAGGAAGTGGTAGAGCGGTTGCAATTTTATACCAATTACCTGAAGGATGGCGAATACCAAAAAATTGACGCCTACAAGAAAGCTCCTTTTTTGCTGAAGGCCGATACGGCCAGACCCCAGATTTTGGGCAAGGAGTTCACCATTACCTTTAAGGACTCGGTAACCTTTACGATGGCGACCGAATTCCCAGGCGGCGGGGTTACGCTTATTAACTACGGTAGCAAGGAGCGAAAAGGTCTTTTTGTGGAAAAGCACTCGTTTTCCCGCGAGTATCGACTGGGAGAGGCCATTCGTTTGCCATTTTTCAACGGTACATTCGTGCCGTTTGAGGAAGTCGCTGTTGTTCCGGGGGTGCCCTACTACATCAGTTTTCTCAATTTCGATGGCGCCGTAGGCCGCTATATGTCGGTTAACGTACAACCCGAATCAACAGGGTCTTCAGTGTTGCGCATGCGTATGACGGGCCACAACAAAAACCGCTTGGTGGACTACCTAAATACCTCTGTGGAAGTGCTGAGCGACAATATGCTGGAGCGAAAAAACCTGTTCGCCACCAAAACCATTGACTTTATCGATAGCAGTCTTACGCGCAAATCGAGGGAACTTCAGGATGTAGAAGCAGAGCTGAACCAGTTTCGTGACCAGAATGCCATTTTCGACCTAAATACGGAAGGACAGGAAATCAATCAGCGTCTTAGTGATCTTGATCTTCAAAAGGAAGCTGCTAACCGGGAACTGAACTATTACAACACATTAGAGGACTATTTGGTGAGCCGAACCGATTATAGCGACGTGCCGGCGCCTTCGGTGGCGGGTATTTCTGAAGGGAGCATTGTTTCGGGCGTGGGGCGCATCATCGAATTGGCCGAACGTCGCAACCGATTGCAGTATACCTATAAGGAAGATGCGCTAGTATTCGATGATATCGATAGGCAGATAGACGCTGTAAAAACCGTGCTATTGGAAACTATCGATTCTTCCAAAAAACTGCAGCAACAGGAACTGCAACGCATCAACAGGGATATCGCCCGGCTTGAAGGCGAAATTCGTACCCTTCCGAAGGAACAACAGGAATTGCTAAAGATTGAACGGCGCTATAATTTGAGCCAGGGGGCCTACAATCTATTCTTGAGCAAGCAGAGCGAAGCGCGTTTGGTAAAGGCAGCCAATGTGAGCGATGTGATGGTTATCGACCCCGCAAAGGACACCGGGGGCGGACAGGTAGGGCCCAACACCCGGCTCAACTACGTTATGGCGGCCTTGTTCGGGTTCGCGGTGCCTTTTGTGTTGGTGTTTCTGCTAGTGTTTTTCGACAATCGAATCAAAACGCTTAAGGACCTTGAGCGGCTCTCCAAAATCCCTATCTTGGGCGTGGTAGGCAAGAGCTTTGTAGAGGGCAACCTTACGGTACTCGAGAAACCGAAATCGGCCGTATCGGAATCGTTTCGTGCGCTGCGATCCAGTTTGCAGTTCATCTATAAGAAGCAGGGCGTTAAGGGTGCCAAGACCGTTTTGGTAACGTCTTCGGTAAGCGGGGAGGGCAAGACCTTCTGCTCTATCAATATCGCTTCGGTATTTGCCCTTAGCGAGAAGAAAACGGTGCTGTTAGGACTCGATCTTCGGAAACCGAAAATTTTTGATGATTTCAACATCGACAATAAAACCGGTGTGGTCAACTACCTCATTGAGGATGCCGATTTGGACGCTATCGTGCAACATACGGCAGTTACGCATTTAGATGTCATTACCTCTGGCCCCGTGCCGCCCAACCCTTCAGAATTGCTGATGGGCGAACGTATGGCGCACCTTATTGCCGAATTAAAAGAGCGGTACGATTACATTATCCTCGATTCTCCGCCACTGGGCCTCGTGGCCGATTCGCTGGAGTTGGTGAAATATGCCGATGCTACGCTGTATATGGTTCGGCAAAATTATACCAAGAAAGGGATGTTCGGTTTTATCAACGAGAAGTACAAAAGCGGCGAGATCACCAACATCAGTTTTGTGATGAATTTCTTCCAGGAAAAGGCGAAGTATGGCTATGGCTACGGATATGGCTATGGCTATGGCTACGGCTATGGCGAGTATAGCAATGGATATCACGAAGACTATCGCAAACCCTCGCTTTGGAAACGCATCGCCGCAAAATTTCGAAGAAAATAATAGTGGCCCTATGACCTCTATGCCCAGTCGCCGCCAATGGATGCTAAAACGAGGTTTCGACGTGGCGGTTTCGACTATCTTGTTAGTTACGCTATTTCTTCCATTGCTATTGTTGTGGTTATTGTCATGTGTAAGCACGGGCCGCAACGGACTCTTCAAGCAACGGCGCATTGGGCGCTATGGCAAACCATTTTTTCTGTATAAATTCCGAAGTCTGAAAGGCACCGAGCATCACGATATCCATGATATGGTAGCCCACGAAACCGTTTTTGGGCGTTGGCTACGGAAAACCAAGTTGGACGAGCTGCCCCAACTGTGGAACGTCTTGAAGGG
>CAZXDP010000101.1:0-3886 GCA_964639255.1 uncultured Flavobacteriaceae bacterium | reverse complement strand
TAAAGAACAAGGTAAAGCTCAATATGCCCAGTCGCACAAAAAAAATAAATATAGACAAAGAGCTTCTGCAGGAACTTGAGCAGCTTAAAGTGCCTTATCGGCTCAATTAAATGCCCTCTTCAGAAACAGAGAATTTTGGATTACATTAAGAAACCATCAATGGTTTGGAGTGGCGACGGAATGTCGGTATCATTGATCATTTCTCGAAGGTCTATCTCGATACCACGGGCAATAGCTGTAATGGGAACGTCATTGTACGTCCCCTCAAACGGATTCTCAGAATAGTCCCCAATTTTCTCCATCAAAAAAAACACCCAAGTTATTATGGCTGACAGACAAGGTCCGGCCCAGAACAACCAATTGGCTTGATCTTTTACGACATTTAGCATTCCAAAAGGAACAAAGGCACAAAATACAAAACAAAGCCAGAAGGCGGTCGAAGCATATTGACGCGGGAAGGGAAAGTTTTTAATACGTTCAGATTTTCCCTGGTCCTCGTAAAAGGATCGTATCAATTCATGGAGCGCCATATGCCGAAAATCCTCAAAATAATTCTGCTCCCTTAATTGTTGCAACCGTTGCGATTGAATTTTCAGGATCTGTGTGGCAAGGTTGCTCTTTGTTTTAATTTGAAGCATTTCCTGCGATGAAAGATACGGCAGTAAATCTGCTTCTAGGCTAGACTCATAATTGTTCGTCACCTCAGGAGCCATACTGCTTCTCATAGTATGCGATGCGTGTTCCCACGAGCGCGCTTGGCGCAGTTGATATCGAAGGGCTGTCATCCAAGCAATATGTCTGTAGATAAGTTCCTTAACGACTTCATTAGCGTTTTTGCCACGGACAAAGGCGATTGCGGCAGCTCCAAATGTCCTACTGTTGTTAACGATGCTGCCCCAAATTTTACGTGCTTCCCAAGTACGATCGTAACTGCTGTTATTCTTAAAACCCAAGTAAAAGGCAACGGCGATACCTATTACACTAATAGGTTGCCAGGGAATTTCTATACGAAAGCTAAGCAAGTATGCTATGGTGAAAATAACGAGGGCATATACGAAGCTTATTATAAGAGGTTTTTTCGACCAGTTCAGGGTCATTAGAAACCCATAATTACGTTTGGTGTACATAAGAGTATTCTTTGCTATTCCAAGGTACAATATTTACATAAAGTAAGTGCTTAGCCCATCGTTCAAAATTTTCGGTTATAGCAAAATCCAATGCGCACATTTCATAAACCAATGTTAAGCCAGCCTTCCAAAGAAAAAATATTAAGTATTTTTGTGACACCATAAAAAATAGAGATCATGGCATTAGAGATAACAGACGCAACTTTTGAAGAAACCGTATTAAAAAGCGATAAACCCGTATTGGTCGATTTTTGGGCCGCGTGGTGTGGACCTTGCCGCATGGTAGGCCCCGTTATCGATGAAATTAGCAAGGATTATGAAGGCAAGGCCGTAGTTGGTAAGGTAGATGTAGACGCCAACCAAGAATTTGCCGCTAAATATGGAGTGCGGAACATTCCTACCGTATTGGTGTTCAATAATGGCGAGCTGGTAGGCCGGCAAGTGGGTGTAGCGCCCAAGAACGTTTATGCCGAGGCGATCGATTCGCTTTTGCAATAAGTTATAGAAAAAGGAAAATTTATATAGAAAGGCTTGGCAGTGCGCTAAGCCTTTTTTACTTTTAGAACCCGCCCAAACCCTGCTGGAGGGAATTTTTTCTGGGCTATGTGCTCGGGACTTTATACAAATTTTAGATATGGAAAAAACTTCAAAGATTAAAGATAAAATTGACGGCCAACTGCTAAGTGAACGAAAGGTATTTCTGTGGGGACAGGTAGATGATGACAGTGCAAAGCACGTTATCGATCGATTGCTGTACCTAGACTCCCAGAACAACGAGGAGATAAAGTTATACATCAACAGTCCGGGAGGTTATGTAACCTCTGGGTTCGCAATGTACGATACCATCAAGGCGCTTAAAAGTCCGGTCGCTACCATTTGCAGTGGGTTGGCGGCTTCCATGGGTAGTATTCTGCTCTCTGCGGGGGAAAAGGGAAAGCGATTTATCCAGCCCCATGCGCGAGTAATGATACACCAGCCTAGCGGAGGCGCGCGAGGACCTGCTAGCGACATTGAAATCACTGCCCAGGAAATATTGAAAACGAAAGAATTAAGCGCTAAGATACTCGCTGAAAACTGCGGACAAACCTTTGAAAAAGTGATGAAAGATTTTAACCGCGACCATTGGATGGATGCTGAAGAATCTGTAGCCTATGGGATTGTGGATGGTATTCTTTCCTAGTGAAGGGCAGCGGTCTGTAGTGAACAGTTTGCAAACTGACTTAACTTGCGAATGGTAAGATTGAATAGATAACAATGGACCACAAGGAATTGGATGTCTGGAAGAAAAGCATGGATTTTGTGGAAAGTATCTATGCTATCAGCAATCAATTCCCGGCTGAAGAGCGTTTCGGACTTACAAGTCAGATACGAAGAGCCGCTATTTCCATTCCCTCGAATATCGCTGAAGGGGCAGCGAGAAAAAGTGATAAAGAGTTTATTCAATTTATCAGTATAGCGCTTGGCTCACTTGCTGAAGTTGAAACACATTATTTGCTTTCCGTGCGGTTAGGTTATATAGAAGAATCTGCTGAAATACTCTTGAACATCACATCTGTGGGCAAATTGTTAGTTGGAACAAAGAATTACCTAAAAAGAAAATAATTCTGCGTAATTCGCTGTTTTCGCTTCACGAAAGACTACTATGGATATAGAAAAACAAATCAATGACATTAAAGGTTTCCAAAACTTGGAGCTACTGGCCAAGCAGGTGGTGGAGGGCTTTATTTCCGGTTTGCATAAGAGTCCGTTTCACGGTTTTTCCGCAGAGTTCGCAGAGCATAAAATCTACAATAGGGGGGAGAGCACCAAGCATATAGACTGGAAATTATTTGCAAAAACCGACAAGCTCTACACAAAACGATACGAAGAGGAAACCAATTTGCGCTGCCATCTCATATTAGACACAAGTAGCTCAATGCACTATCCTCCCATACGGCAGTATGATGCCACTCATTTGAACAAGATTGGGTTTTCGGTCTTGGCCGCAGCCTCTATCATGAATTTGCTAAAACGACAGCGTGATGCGGTGGGTTTGAGCCTTTACAGCGATACCTATGAATTTTACGCGCAGGAAAAGGGCAGTGAGCGGCACCACCATATGCTGTTGCACCAGCTCAATCAAGCATTGCTTGCCAATAAGAGGACGGTCACCACGAAAACCTATGCCCATTTGCATCTAATCGCCGAGAAATTGAAGCGACGCTCCTTGGTGTTCCTATTTACCGATATGTTTCAAAACGACGTAGCCGAAGCCCAACTTTTTGAAGCCCTTCGGCATTTGCGTTACAATAAGCACGAGGTGGTTTTATTTCATACCTACGACCGCAAACGTGAATTGGAGTTCGAATTTTCGAACCGTCCCAAGCGTTTTGTAGATGTGGAGACTGGCGAATACGTAAATTTATATGCCGATACCATTAAGGAGTCCTATGGGGAAGCGGTTCAGCGGTACTTTACAGCTCTTAAATTGAAATGCGGCCAATATCGAATCGCCTATGTGGCGGCCGATATCAACCAAGGCTTCCAAAGTATTTTGACGACCTATTTGCTGGAACGACAGAAGTTTGGCGGATAGGCGCGATTTTTTTAAAAAAAATGTTTGTCAAAATAAATAGGTGGTGTATATTTGCACCCGCCTACTCAAGCAAGATTGCTGGGCAGGCAGAAGCAATTTCCACTAACCGGCTGTTTCCGGTTTTCGTTGAACAACGGATAGGAAAATTGGTCTGGTAGTTCAGTTGGTTAGAATACCTGCCTGT
>CAZXDP010000100.1:0-3982 GCA_964639255.1 uncultured Flavobacteriaceae bacterium | reverse complement strand
CCCTCGGGTGCGGCAATTAGCTTGATGCCCCGTTTCTTGGCAGCCAAAGCATCGATATTTTCCACACCGGCGCCAACGCGTGCAATGAATTTAAGGTTTTTGCCAGCTTGTATGAAGGTGGAATCTATGGGAAAGCGACTTCGAATAACCACACCGTCGTACCGGTGCAATACCTTTTCTACCTCTACTTTTGTAGCGGTGTAGGCTTCGGAGTTCTTAAATCCCGCCTTGGCCAGTTCTTCCAACAAGAGGGGATGGTTGGTATCGAGATGAAGTATCTTCAAGGATGCTGGTGTTTCCGTACGATTAAAGATACGTTTTTTTAGATTTTGGGATAGTTAGCCTGGGTCTTTTTGTCAACAACCGAACCGGTATGTTTTGTTGAAAGCTTTTCGAAAAGGAGCACGTGCACCTCTTCGCCGTTCTTTGTCTTTGGGCAGTGTTCCACACCTTTGGGCACTACGATTATACTTCCTTGGTGCACCGTTTCTACGCGGTCTCGAAAATGCATTTCCAGGGTACCTTTCTGTACGAAGAACAATTCGTCTTCCGCTTCGTGAGCGTGCCATACAAATTCATCTTTCAGCTTGGCCAAAAGTACCTGCATATCGTCTACCACCGCAATTTGGTGGGGATGCCACTGCGCCTCAAATTTCTTGAATTTCTCGGAAATGTTAATAGGCTTCATAATAAGGTTTTTATTGGAATAGCTCGCTTATTTCCTGCGGAATGCGTACTGGTTTCTGGCTAGCCTGTTCCACAAAGCACCAAAGCGTTTTCGCCTCAACCAATACCGTTCCGTCGGCGGGTCGCAGAATGCGGTAGCACCGCTCGCTCTTTACGCCTTCTGCATAGCGAATCCAAGTTTCAATTTGCAGGTTGTCATCCTTAAATGCGGGATTCTTATATTCGATGAAATGGTTGAGCACTACCCAAAAATAGGTTTCGGTAATGCTTTTTGGAGCTTTTGAAAACCAATGTTTCTCGGCAATGTCAATGCACCATTGCAGGTAGGTGATATTGTTAACGTGGCCATTTTCATCGATGGCCGAAGCAGGTACGGTAAGATGCTGTGAAAAGACGCTGCTCAAAACCCCAAGATCAATTTTGAAATATAGAAGAAAATCAAGATCCCGAAAATGTCATTGCTCGTTGTAATGAACGGACCTGTGGCGATGGCAGGGTCTATACCGCGCTTGTCTAGAATTATAGGCACGAAAGTACCAATAATGGCCGCAATGAATATAACCATCATCAACGATACGGCAATAGCAATGCTTACCAGTAGGGGCTTGCCTATCACCATATTGACCAAGATAATGAGGGCCCCCAGTGCCAACCCGTTAATGATACTCAGTCCCATTTCTTTGAGGAATCGGTTAAAAAGGCTGCCCTTCACGTTGTCATTCGCCAAGCCCTGAACGATGATCGCACTAGATTGCACCCCAACGTTACCCGCCATCGCGGCGATAAGGGGCGTGTAGAAAAAAAGTATCTCGTATTTGGCCAATGCGCCATCAAAGCCTTCCATAATAAACACGGCACCCAGCCCGCCGAAGAGGCCCAGCACCAGCCAGGGGAGGCGGGCACGAGTTATTTTCCAAAGGCTGTCATCGGCCTCTACATCTTCAGAAATACCTGCCGCCATCTGGTAATCCCGTTCTGCCTCTTCCTTAATGAAATCGACAATATCATCAATGGTGATGCGCCCTACCAATACACCGTTGTCATCGACCACGGGAATGGCCTCGAGGTCGTATTTCTGCATAATACGAGCCACTTCCTCATTGTCGGTATGGACAGTTACATAGTCTACCTTCGGAATAAATACCTCGCTTATCTTCGTTTTCTCGCCTGCGGTGAGTAAATCTTTTAATGACAATCGGCCTATGAGTTTCCCTGCTTTATCCACCACGTAGATGGAATGCACGCGGGTCACGTTTTCTGCCTGACGGCGCATTTCGCGAACACAGCCGGCTACGGTCCAAGTATCCTTTACCCGAACGAGCTCCTTCGCCATGAGCGCACCCGCCGTGTCCTCATCGTACTTGAGCATTTCAACGATATCGGCAGCGTGCTCGGTATCTTCAATTTGCCCAATAACCTGTTTCTGGATATCCTCATCGAGCTCACCCATCACATCTACCGCATCGTCTGTATCCATTTCCTGAAGCTCAGCAGCTATTTCCTCTGGGGATAGGCGATCTAGAATCTTCTCGCGAACGTCTTCATCGACCTCCATGAGCGCTTCAGAGGTAATCTCACTTTCCAGGAGCTTTACCAAATATACCGCTTCATCAAAGCTCAGTTCCTCAAGGATCTCGGCTACGTCGGCAAAGTGGAAATCGTGCAGCAATTCCCGCAAGGCGTTCCCATCTTGAATAGAGATGAGGTGCTCGATTTGGTTTAGGAAATCATCTGTTAGCTGAAATTGCATCGTTCTCTATATGTTGCGTGAGTGTAATAAATTGCTGGACCGAAAGTTGCTCTGGGCGCAATCCAAAGATAGCATCTTCTTTCAGTTTATCGGAAAGGTGAAACGATTTTAAACTATTCCTTAACGTTTTACGGCGTTGTTGGAAGGCTGTTTTCACAACCGAAAAAAACAGGCGCTCATTGCATGGAAGGGTAAATTCTTCCTTTCGGCGCAACCGTAGTACCCCGCTATCTACCTTTGGGGGCGGATTGAATACACCAGGTTTTACCGTGAACAGGTACTCGGTTGTATAAAAGGCTTGCGTGAGTACCGATAGGATTCCATAGGTTTTGCTCCCGTGCGACTCGCAGATGCGCTGCGCCACCTCTTTCTGGAACATTCCCGTAAACTCGGGCACCCATTGGCGATGCTCCAATGCCTTGAATACAATTTGTGAGGAAATGTTATAGGGAAAATTGCCGGTTATGGCAAAGGGCTTGTTTGCCACCAATGATTCCAAGTTGGTTTTAAGGAAATCGTCTTCAACAATGCGAAGGTTTTCTTGAGGATAATGTTCTTTTAAATAGGCTATCGATTCGCTGTCGAGATCCATCGCAATTACTTCTTTCCCCTTTTCGACCAAATATTTTGTAAGCACTCCCATACCAGGACCTATTTCTAGGATAGTATCATAACCTTTCAAGGTAAGCGTGTTGCTTATTTTTTCAGCTATATGCTCATCGTGCAAAAAATGCTGTCCTAAATGTTTCTTGGCGCGTACGGGCTTCATCATAGAGGCGAGTGTTGAATGCGGCAAAGATAGTGGCTTGCAACTAGAACCATAGCAAGCGGATGCTATCTTTCTAAAATAGCACTAAATAAAGAGTTAAGGCCAAATATTCTGTATTTGGTCGATAAAAGAGTTCCCTTCAACAAATAATTGTAAGAAAATTCTTCGAAATAGAAAATTGCCCTATCTTCATATCGTAATTACAACCATTGTATAGCAAATCTTAATGAGGAGTGAGATTTGTGATACACCTTAAAAGCCCTGGAAATCAACTGATTTCCGGGGTTTTTTATTGTTCGCTAATTATTTCCAATTCGGTTCGAAAAGCGACAAAT
This sequence comes from uncultured Flavobacteriaceae bacterium, assembly GCA_964639255.1. Taxonomy (GTDB): domain Bacteria; phylum Bacteroidota; class Bacteroidia; order Flavobacteriales; family Flavobacteriaceae; genus NZQO01. The sequence continues at coordinate 441 of CAZXDP010000100.1, read as the reverse complement.
TTTCCTTCAAACGGTTTGCTCTGTCCGCGCAGTTTGGAAGCATCTTCTTCATAATAACATTGCAAAGTTTCTTTGTCTTTGGTGCGATATTGAATGCTATAGGTCTTTCCGCCCAGTTCTTCTTCTACTTGAACTTGTGTCATCAAGGCCTTGGTAAATTTTCCCGTAGCGAGCATAGCGGGTATGTGCTCGTTTTTCATCCACTCCAGCCAACGGTCGTGAATACTGTCTTCTACATTTACCGTAACATTATAAATATACATAGTCTCTTTAATTAATGGCATCGCCGCGCAGGCGCCTAAACGCATCCCTGGCCGCAACGAAATAAATGCTGTCTGCAAAATTGTAAATAAGCTGTTCGTACAGGTCCTTTGCTTTTTCGGGCTGCCCCAAATGGTGATGGTAAAGATTGGCCAAATGGAAATAGGCATCGTCTGCCAA
>CAZXDP010000099.1:0-4243 GCA_964639255.1 uncultured Flavobacteriaceae bacterium | reverse complement strand
AGTTGAATTACCTCCCGCGGATTTATCTTACCCGTCGCTGTTTTGGAGATAAGCCGTTCCAAATCGCATACCCGCTTGATATGCGCTTGTGCCGTTTCCAAGGCGCTGGGACGGTCCAGCAAATAGCTCACCACTTCATGGCGGCGCCTTATTTTCTCGATATTCTTTAGCGGTAATGCCAACCATCGTTTTAAAAGGCGTCCACCCATAGGCGATTGGGTACGGTCTATCACCTCCAGTAGCGTGACCGCATTTGGCTGTGTGCTATGGTAAAGTTCTAGGTTGCGAATGGTAAAGCGATCCATCCACACATATTCTTCTTCGGCAATACGCGAAATCTTGGTAATGTGCCGCAACTTGTCGTGGCGCGTTTCGCTTAGGTAGTGCAGGGCCGCCCCGGCCGCGATAATACCGCTTTCCAAGTGGTCAATGCCAAATCCTTTTAAGTTCTTAACATCAAAATGCTTTTGCAATGTGTCAACCGCATAATCTGTTTGAAACACCCACTCTTCCAAATGGAAGCTATGGTATTCCTTCCCGAAGGTATCTGAAAACAACTTGCGCTTTTGCTTGCTGTACAGCACCTCTGAAGGCGCAAAATTCTGGAGCAGTTTATCGATATATTCTACCGTGCCTTGCGCGGTAAGAAATTCTCCGGTAGAAATATCCAAAAATGCAATTCCCAACGCTTCCTTTTGGAAGTGAACGGCCGCGAGAAAGTTGTTCGATTTGCTTTGCAAAATGTCATCGCTCAAGGCAACCCCAGGGGTAACCAATTCGGTGACGCCACGTTTTACGATAGTTTTTGTTTGTTTGGGATCTTCCAGTTGATCGCAAATAGCCACCCGGCAGCCGGCCATAACCAATTTTGGCAAGTACGTGTTCAAGGAATGGTGCGGAAATCCTGCCAATTCCGTCTGGTCTCCGCCGTTGTTGCGCGCCGTAAGCGTAATATTCAGAATCTTCGCGGCCCGCACCGCGTCTTCCCCAAAAGTTTCATAGAAGTCGCCCACGCGAAACAGCAATAAGGCATCGGGGTATTTCGCCTTGATACCATTGTATTGTTTCATTAATGGGGTTACTTTTTTCGGCATAACAATTTGCGTAACGTACTCGATAAAAGTACCAAAACGGCTTTGTTTATTGAAAGCGAAACGCAAGGTTTTTATTCCGAATTATCAACAATTGTCCCGTCTTGCTGCATGAATTTCAGCTTTATGAAATTCGGAATTTCTACCTTTGTAGCCTATGAAATATCGAAAACTGAAAAATAGCGAGCTGGACCGACTTTCTACCGAAGATTTCAAAGAGGAGCAAAAAACACCGCTCATACTCATATTGGACAACATTAGGAGCTTGAACAATATTGGCTCTGTATTTAGGACGGCCGACGCCTTTTTGATAAAGAAAATCTACCTGTGCGGCATTACGGCCCAGCCACCCCATAAAGACATTCAAAAAACTGCCTTGGGCGCTACCGAAACCGTCCAGTGGGAATATGCTGAAAATACCTTGGAAGTAGTACAAAGGCTTCAACAGGAAGCTATATTTGTGGCCGCTATAGAACAAGCAGAGGGCGCCATACCCTTACACAAATTTTCCCTTCAGCCACAAATGGAATACGCATTGGTATTCGGAAATGAGGTGAAAGGAGTGCAGCAGCAAGTAGTTTCGGCCTGCGACAGGGTATTGGAAATTCCTCAGTACGGCACCAAGCACTCTCTTAATATTTCGGTTAGTGTGGGCGTGGTCGTTTGGGACATGTTTACCAAATTGACAAAACGCAGGTAAGGCACAGGCAATCTTATTGGGCCTAGCCGAATATCTGTTGGAGTAGATTCAGATAGTCCTTCCGGTTTTCAACAAAATCCATTGCCGAAATATCGATTATCTTAATGCGATGGTCGTGCTGGGATTTGATAAACTCTAAATACCCTTGATTGATCTTTTGAAGGTATTCTGCCTCGATGCGCTGCTCGTAACTTCTTCCCCGCTTTTTGATGTTTTGCAGCAAGCGATCGGTGTTTTGGTACAGATACACGTACAAGTCGGGCTTGGGCAGCTCCTTGTGCATTAAATGGAACAGTTTTTTATAGAGTTCGAACTCTTCTTCGGAAAGTGTCACATTGGCAAAAATGAGCGATTTGAAAGCATCATAGTCGGCCACTACCACTTCCTTGAACAAATCGAACTGCTTGATATCATCTAACAGCTGTTGGTATCTATCAGCCAAAAAAGACATCTCCAATGGGAATGCATACCGGTTCTGATCTTTATAGAACTTTGGCAAAAATGGGTTGTCCTTGAATCGCTCCAGTATGAGCTTGGCATTAAAATCGGTCGCGATTTTCGTGGCCAAGCTGGTCTTGCCCGCACCGATATTCCCCTCAATGGCGATATAGTTAAAATCGCCAATATGGTAATCGGCTTCGGGATTGCGCAACCATTTGGCCTGTTTTTCGAGCAGGGACACATCGGTGGTTTCGGCCAAGAGCTTGATGATTTTCTTCTTTAATACCGGATGCTCAAAGTGCGCGTGCAACTCTGCCATAGGCTGTAGCACGAACCGGCGCTGGTGGAGGTGCGGATGTGGAATTTGGAGGGATTTTTTCTCAATTGTTTCAGAATCGAAAAACAAGATGTCGATATCGATGGGCCTGGCGGCATACCCCGCCCCCTCCTTCCGTTCTCTTCCTATGTGTCTTTCAATTTCAAGAATGTGCTTCATTACCTTGGTAGCAGATAATGAGGTTTGCATCCAAAGGGCACAATTCAAAAAAGGGTCGCCCTCGAAGCCCATAGCCGGACTTTCGTATACGGCTGAAATTTTCCTGATGCTGCCCACCTCCTCAAAAAGCGCATTCACCGCTTGCTGAAGGTGCGCAAAACGATTGCCCTGGTTGCTTCCCAGAGAAAGATATATCTCGTGGAGTGGTTTAATGTGTTGTGCTAATTTAGCACGAAATTAACGAAAACGTAGGTATTCACCACTATTTTTGTAGCACTGACCGCTACTGTGAATCAACTAACCATAACCGACCGCATTTGGGCCGAACGCATCTATTTGATTTTAGGTGCCTTGTTCATCGCCTCCCTTGTGGTGAGCAACTTGATATTCCAGAAATTTTTCTCTTGGGATTTTTTCGGGCTCTACACCTTTGAAATTTCCGTGGGCATTTTACCGTATCCCATCACTTTTTTAATTACCGATATTATAAGCGAAGTGTACGGCAAGAAAAAAGCCAATCAAGTGGTAACTGCTGGTATTTTCGCCTCGTTCTTTTCCTTGCTCATTGTGTATGCTGCTTCAGCCGTACCGGCAACCTCGTGGAGCCCCATAGGGGATTCGCTGTTCGATCAAGTGTTCGGGGCCACTGCCATTGCCGTGTTCGCATCTATGATGGCCTATTTGTTGGCGCAATATATAGACATACAGTTGTTTCATTTTTGGAAGCGCCTTACCAAAGGAAAGTATTTATGGATTCGAAACAACTTCAGCACTTTCACTTCCCAGTTTGTAGATACATTTTCGGTGTTGCTCTTGTTGTGCAGCTTCGGAAAAATTGAATGGAAGCTTTTTGGCGCGTTGCTATTTAGCGGATTTCTATTCAAGGTGCTAGTTGCAGCTTTAGATACACCCGTGCTCTACCTCTCGGTATATATGCTTCGGAAGCGGTTTAAATTGGGTATGGGTGGCGAGCTGCCCTCACAATAGCATCAAATTAAAGTCGTTGAATTTAAGAGACAATTGAATGAAACGAAGCGCCTTCAAACCAACAATACAGTATATTTGACAAATTTTTTCTCATTTGAAGTAGTAGATTCCCATGAAAAAAGCATTTAAGATATTCGGAATAATCTTAGCCATTCTCATAATCGCGCTATTGGCAGCTCCTTTTCTTTTCAAAAATTCGTTGGAGAAACTGCTAAAGAAAACCATCAATGAAAACTTAAACGCAACGGTAGAATGGACAGAATTGGATGTATCGCTCTTTAGAAGCTTTCCAGATGCCGCCTTACGAGTTTCCGATTTCAGCGTAGTGAACAAGGCCCCTTTCGAGGGAGATACCCTCGCCAAGGGGGAACGCCTGCAGCTCGATTTGGGCATTATGCAACTTATAAAGGGAGCTCAACCCATACAGGTAGATGCGCTGCAGATTGACAGAGCCATTGTGTCCATTAAGATAGATTCATCGGGTCGCGCCAACTACGATATCGCGGTTAAGAATGAAGCGCCCGTTAC
>CAZXDP010000098.1:0-4392 GCA_964639255.1 uncultured Flavobacteriaceae bacterium | reverse complement strand
ATCGGTATGGCCTTCCACCAAGATAGTAGCCTTGTCAATTCGCTGTATATCTCCCACCAGATGCTCTAAGGTTTGCTGGGCAGTCGGTTTCAGGGAAAATTCATCGATATCAAAAAGAACATCTGTATTAATGCTAACCCGAAGCACACTGTTAATGGCGGCGATGGCATCTACATCGGCGCCCGCGCTCTTGCTATGGCATAAGGTACGCTCATCGGTAAGGCGTACGTAATGAAACACTGTAGTTGAATCGATATTTTCCTCTGAAAGGTCTATGCTCGATTTTCCACCCGTTATCCGACCCGCATCATGCCAATCGATTCCATTTTCAGAAATTTCCACGCGGGCAGCTTCTTCTGAAGGTCCTACTTCGAAAATATGGAGATCGTCGCCCTCAAGATTCATAAAACCATTATCTGTAAAGGCCACGGTAACGCTTCCTTCACAGCCCAAGGAAAGGAACGTACCCACTCGATATGACTTGTAGTTGGGTTCGTGGAGGCATTGGTTTGGATCGCTATATTTTTCTATGGGCGCCGGATTACCAACCCGAAATTTGACCACCGAATCGGCAAACGATATTTTGCCCATAGGCAGGTACACCGATTGGTCCCGATTAATTTTGTAGCTTCTTCCCACCTCCTGTTGGCCCAACAATGAGATACCGGTACATGTGAGTAGCAAGAATAGTAAATAGTTGCGAATGCCCAAATTTGTAGGTTGATGGATGCGGTACTGAAAGTAGGCAATTTTAGCGAATAAAAAAACCGCTCCAAACTTTGGAGCGGTTCTAAGCGAAATAAATAGGTTTATAGTCTTACTTTACTTTCTCAACAATCGCTTTGAAAGCTTCTGGGTGGTTCATCGCCAAATCGGCAAGCACCTTTCGGTTCAATTCGATGTCATTGGCTTTTAACGCTCCCATAAACTTAGAATAAGACATTCCATGCTGTCTTGCCCCCGCGTTGATACGGGTAATCCAAAGAGATCTAAAGTTTCTCTTCTTGGCACGGCGGTCGCGGTACGAATACTGCATTGCTTTCTCAACAGCGTTCTTGGCAACCGTCCATACGTTTTTACGTCTTCCAAAGTACCCTTTGGCTTGCTTTAGCACCTTTTTTCTTCGGGCTCTAGAAGCAACTGAATTTACTGATCTTGGCATAATTTAAATTGTTTTTTGTAGCAGGCGACTCGGCTTGTGGCGAACATTAGGTTCAATACTTGCCCAATACTTTTAGGGCCATACTCCAGGGTTATAAAAAATGGTTTTAACCGGTTAAACGGTTTACTTCATTCGAAGCATTAGTTTAACATTGTCTTCGTCGGCATCACTCACGAGGGTATCATGGGTAAGGGCCAGTTTGCGCTTTTTGCTCTTCTTGGTTAAGATGTGGCTTTTAAACGCATGCTTTCTCTTAATTTTTCCTGTACCGGTAAGCTTGAAACGCTTTTTGGCACTTGAATTTGTTTTTTGCTTAGGCATGTTTTCCTTTTTTAAATAGTTATTTCGCTTGGCCTTTTCACAACAGAAAAGGTTTATTGTTGGCAGTGGAACATTTCCAGCTGTTTATTTTGTTTTTTTTGGGGCGATGAACATATTCATACGCTTGCCCTCCAATTTTGGCATTTGCTCTACCTTGCCATAGTCTTCAAGATCTTGCGCCAGTCGAAGCAAAAGAATCTCTCCTTGATCCTTATAGATGATGGACCGTCCTTTAAAGAACACATATGCCTTTAACTTGGCACCTTCCTTTAGGAACTTTTCGGCGTGTTTCTTCTTGAACTCATAGTCGTGATCGTCGGTATTGGGGCCAAACCTAATTTCCTTGACCACTACTTTCGAAGCCTTCGCCTTAAGGGCCTTTTCCCGTTTTTTCTGCTCGTAGATGAACTTTTTATAATCCATCACCTTAACAACTGGTGGGTCTGCACTTGGGGAAATTTCCACAAGGTCCAAACCTAACTCCCGGGCGATTTCTAGGGCTTTTTTGGTGGGGTATACGTCCATTTCAACATTATCGCCCACAAGGCGCACTTTTTCAGCACGGATTTTCTCATTGATCCTGTGCTGATCTTCTTTTTTCACCCGTGCCGGGCCTCTGCTTCGTTTTCTTCGTATTGCTATGACTAAAAAATGTTTTGGTTACACATTAAATTCTACGATATTTTTCTCAATTTCCGTGTTAATTAATTCTGAAAATTCTTCCACGGTCATAGTGCCCATATCGCCTTCGCTATGTTTTCGAACCGATACCGTCCCGTTCTGTTCTTCCTGTTCTCCCAAAATGAGCATATACGGTATCTTGTTCATCTCTGCCTCCCGAATTTTCTTCCCAATGGTTTCGTTCCGGTTGTCAACAAGGGCGCGAATTTCGTTATTTTCCAGCAAATTTAAAACTTTTTGGCCGTATTTTTCATATTTCTCGCTCAAGGTGAGCACGGCAACCTGTTCGGGCATAAGCCATAACGGGAAGTTGCCACCGGTGTGTTCCAGTAAAATGGCTACGAAACGCTCCATACTGCCAAAGGGCGCCCTGTGTATCATAACGGGGCGGTGCATTTCGTTATCGCTCCCTTTATATGTTAAGTCGAATCGTTCGGGAAGGTTGTAATCTACCTGTATGGTTCCCAACTGCCAGCTACGGCCCAGTGCATCACGAACCATAAAGTCTAACTTTGGGCCGTAAAAAGCGGCCTCACCGGTTTCGATAACATAATCCAATCCTTTCTCCTTGGCGGCATTGATGATGGCATTTTCGGCTTTTTCCCAGTTTTCTACCGCACCTATGTATTTTTCTGGACGCTCTGGATCGCGCACCGAAACCTGCGTTTTGAAATTTTCGAAACCGAGCGATCCAAACACGTAGAGGACCAAATCGATTACATTCTTAAACTCGACATCTAATTGGTCTGGAGTGCAGAAAATGTGCGCGTCGTCTTGGGTAAAACCACGTACACGGGTAAGGCCGTGAAGCTCCCCGCTTTGTTCGTAGCGGTACACCGTGCCAAACTCGGCGAATCGTTTTGGAAGATCCTTGTACGACCAGGGTTTGCTATTGTATATTTCGCAGTGGTGGGGACAGTTCATGGGCTTAAGCATAAACTCTTCCCCTTCGTGCGGTGTCATTATGGCTTGAAAACTGTCCTCGCCATATTTGGCGAAGTGGCCAGAGGTAACATAGAGGTCTTTGTGCGCAATATGTGGGGAAACCACCATTTCGTAGCCTGCTTTTTTCTGTGCCTTTTTCAGGAAATTTTCAAGCCGTTCACGAAGGGCCGCGCCTTTTGGCAACCACAAGGGCAATCCTTGCCCCACTTTTTGGGAGAAGGTGAACAATTCAAGTTCCTTGCCCAGTTTGCGATGGTCCCTCTTTTTAGCCTCTTCCAAAAGCTCGAGATATTCCTTGAGGTCCTTTTGCTTTGGGAAGCTAATGCCATAGATACGGGTTAGCTGTTTGTTGTTCTCGTCGCCACGCCAATAGGCCCCCGCGATGCTCATAAGCTTTACCGCCTTAACGATACCGGTATTGGGAATGTGCCCGCCGCGGCACAAATCGGTGAAGGTGTCGTGGTCGCAAAATGTGATAGTGCCATCTTCCAAGTTCTCGATAAGTTCCACCTTATATTCGTTTCCTTGCTCTTTATAATACTCCAAGGCTTCCTGTTTGCTAGCCTCACGCATAGAAAATTCATGCTTGCCCCGTGCTATCTCCAACATTTTATTTTCTATGGCCGGCAAGTCTTTTTCTGAAACAGAATGGTTTCCAAAATCAACATCGTAATAAAATCCGTTTTCAATGGCCGGACCAATGGTGAGCTTTACCCCTGGATATAATTCTTCGAGCGCCTGCGCCAGGATGTGGGCAGATGAATGCCAAAATGCCTGCTTGCCCTCAAAATCGTTCCAGGTATATAAAATGAGGCTTCCATCTTGGGTTAGGGATGTAGACGTTTCTACCTTGAGGTTGTTGAAGGAAGCTGAAATAACGTTTCGCGCCAGCCCTTCACTAATGCTTTTGGCAACATCCATAGGAGTGGTTCCTTGTTCAAATTCTTTAACGCTTCCGTTTGGCAAGGTAATATTGATCATGTTGTTTTATTATTGGGGAGCAAAGATACTACGAGTTTATTCGTTTCGCAACAGGCCGTACTATGAAGTTTTATAGGTTTTGGATATATCTGATATAGGATTCTCAGATGTTGTACCTTTTGTTTATCCTGATTATAAAAGCCACTTTTTTAAGCTTATCTATTTAAATGTATGAATATATAGGAGTGATTATAACGAAATTTATTTTTGATGCGTAATAATTGAGAGACAATCACTTGCTATTATTCATCAAAAAAACCTTGAAAAAAGTTGCGATAATATTTGGTGGGTTGAGAGAAGTG
>CAZXDP010000097.1:0-4473 GCA_964639255.1 uncultured Flavobacteriaceae bacterium | reverse complement strand
ATATGTGATAAACAGTAAAGGCAATGATACCATCTACGATCAAGACGTGATTTGTCACAAAGGTACCGATCACATTTTCGAGGAAATGGAAGGCCTACGTTTTAAGATAAATGCCAAATCTTTTTACCAAACCAATAGTGAACAGGCTTTTGAGTTGTACAAAATAACCCGTAAGCTCGCAAATCTTACCGGTAACGAATTGGTGTACGATTTATACACAGGAACGGGCACCATCGCCCAGTTCGTGGCGAAAAAGGCTAAAAAGGTCATTGGTATTGAGTCTGTACCAGAAGCAATTGAGGCAGCCAAAGAAAATGCTTCCCAAAATGGAATTGATAACGTTTCATTCTTCGTTGGGGACATGAAAAAAGTCTTCAACGAGTCGTTTGTCACCACTCATGGGCGTCCAGACGTCGTCATTACCGATCCGCCGCGAGATGGCATGCACCAAGATGTAGTAATGCAATTGCTGAAATTGGCTCCGCAACGTATCGTTTACGTGAGCTGTAACAGTGCTACTCAGGCCCGCGATTTGGCGCTTATGGATGGACACTATAAGGTGACGCACGTGCAGCCCGTAGATATGTTTCCACAGACCTTCCATACCGAAAATATCGTCTTGCTGGAAAGGCGATCGTAACATTCGTAGATAACTTGGTTAAAATGAGATTTTTGCTTTTATAAAACTGATATTATTCCGATATTTAGCAACAACATCAGTTATTAAATCATTTTAAACCATATCCCATGTTCGAATTAAAGACTAAGGACGACAAGTACCATTTTAACCTTAAAGCTGCCAACGGGCAGGTAATTCTATCCAGCGAGATGTACAACACCAAGGCAGCCGCAAAAAATGGAATTGAGTCAGTTAAGAAAAATGCGGCCGTGGAGGCTCGCTATGAGCGAAAAACCGCAAAGAACGGCAAGTTTCATTTCAATTTAAAGGCTACCAACGGTCAGGTAATTGGCTCCAGCCAGATGTACGCCAGTGAAAGCGGCATGAACAACGGTATCGAATCGGTAATGAAAAACGCCCCTGGGGCCGGTGTGAAAGAGGCTGAATAACAGCGTCTCATAAAAATTGAAAGCTCCCGAGTATACCGGGGGCTTTTTTTATGCGTACTCCGTAAGAATGTTCAAGAAACGCTCGTGCATCTCATCGGTATAATCCAAATGGGTCACGACCCTAAGCTTGCCTTGTCCCATGGAGCTGATACGGATATTCATACGCTCTAAATCGGCCAAGAAATCCTTTTTGTTTTTCGAGTCATCTAAGTAGAAGATTACGATATTGGTATCGGTAGGCTCTACGTTTTTTATAAAGGAACATTTGGATAAGGTTTTGGCAATTTCCGAAGCTTTTCGGTGATCTTCGGAAAGGCGCACCACGTGATGTTCCAACGCATAAAGTCCGGCCGCCGCCATAAAACCCACTTGGCGCATCCCCCCGCCCAAGATTTTCCGAACACGCATCGCTCCTTCCATAAGCTCTTTTTTTCCGGCCAGTAGAGTGCCTAGTGGCGTACCAAGGCCTTTGCTAAGGCAAAGGGAAATGGTATCGAAAACCGCTCCGTACCGTTTGGGGTCTTCTTTTGTAGAAACCAAGGCATTCATAAGGCGGGCGCCGTCGAGATGAAGGCCAAGGGAATTTTCGTCGCATACTCTTCTTATGCCTTCAATTTCAGCAAAATCATAACACGCTCCCCCTCCTTTATTGGTAGTATTTTCCAGGCATACTAGGGAGGTCAACGGACTATGGTAAAAATCGGGCGGATTAATATGTTCCGCAACTTGCTCGGCAGTAATCATACCCCGATGGCCATCTACCAATCTGCAAGAAACACCACTGTTAAAGGAAACCCCTCCTCCTTCGTAATTGTACACGTGCGCCCATTTATCGCAAATAAGCTGTTCCCCAGGTTGTGTGTGCAATTTTATGGCCGCCTGGTTGGCCATACTTCCTGTCGGGAAAAAGAGTGCCTGATCCATTCCGAAGAATCGGGCCACATATTCTTCTAACTCGTTTACCGTAGGATCTTCTTTGTAAACATCATCCCCTACCTTGGCATTTAAGATAGCATCCATCATACCCGGAGTGGGCTTCGTGACGGTATCGCTGCGTAAATCTATAATCATACGTATTAAAGTTGCATTCTTCTAAACCGATCGCCCTGTGCCTCCAACATCGCACTAATTTTATTTTCGAGCGCGACCAACTTCAATGCCGAATTGTGGGCGTAATTTATATTTTGCTGTTCTGAGGCATTTGTGAGATCGTACAATCTAAATTTCTTGGCTACTGTATTTTGGTCATCGGTAAAGGTAAATTCCCTTCTGCAGGGATACACTTGAGTGCGAGATGTGGGACGGTTTTCTGGATTCGCAACCTCGTACGACTTTACCTCTTCGTCTTGCAACACATTCAAGTGATCTACAAAAAATTGATACAGGCCACCGTCTTCCAATGTGAGCGTTTCGAACAAACCGCAATTATCAATTTTCTTTACGCTGGTGGTACCTGCCTGTTCCTGCCAAAAAATATAAACTTCTTTATACGTTTCTTGGGAAACACAACGGTTTCCATTGGGCAAGGTCACCATTTGCACCGAGCCGATACAATACCGTGTTGTGGTAAAATAGCGTTCTATGCCCTGTTGCTCCAACGTATTTGTAAATTGGGCCACACGCTCCTTAAGTGCCGCTTCATCTTGCTGGGCCATTGCCCAACCGCCTAGTATCAATGCCAATAATAGTGCAAATTTTTTCATAAGATTAATTTTTATTGATAGAACATTGATAGCTGCCAATGGGGCTCCCGTCGGGAATATCGGGTGGCGCTACGTAATTATATTTATCGGGATGTTTTCTGAAGTTTTCGATCTCAAAAAGCAATTGCTTCCCAAATGGGGTGTCTGGGACTATGCTAGAAAAAGTATTCAATCTTTGGTTAAAAAGAGCTTTCGCCTGTAGCAATACATCATTTGATTGCACCACCGACATTATCTTTTGTAGTGTCACAAACTGAACCGTCTGCGCTACCTCCAGTGGATAGCCCTCTAGCCTCTCAGAGCCATTATACACAGTATTCAATAGACGATCCAATACTTGGGAAACTCCCAATTGCCCCGCATCCATAGCCTGCTGCTGAACCAATCGGTTAAGCCTTTCAGGATGCAGGAGTAAATCTAAAGTCAATTCGGCAGCTGTACCTGCAGCTCCCAAGGCGTCGAAGGCAACTCCCATATCGCTTTTAAACGATTCGCGTGTGCGTCCATAGCCATACGCCCGGGGAGGCAACAAGGCGAGAATTTCCTTAGGGATAGTCAGCACATCGGGTTGTAAGGTTTCTAAAACCACGGCAAGTGCCTTTTCCTGATCTTTTTTTGGAAGCGATTGCCAACGCAATTGGCCATCGCCCTTGATAGCGTAATTATAATCAATCCCGCCGATGCTCTTTACAGCAGCTTCCGTTTGGTACCGATGGTAGAAATAAAGAGGCACGAAAACATCTTCCAGCACAGAGTAGGGCTCTGCGGTACGAATATTGTCTTCAGAAAAGGTTTCCATAGCGCGCCGGCGCAGCGCCAATACCGCTTCAAGTTCATCGGCTGCATTCGCACCGTTATCCCATAAATGCGCTGTGGGATGCGCACCACCGGTGGCACGTGCGTCGGCGTCAGTAATATAGCGAAGCCCCTCAGCCTGTGCGTCTTCCAATAATTTGCGCAAGGCCTGGATTTCGTCTGTACCATCGGGAATATCGCCATAACTATACGCCACGGTTACGTTGTCCCAAGCACCAATACCCGTATCGTACGCATTGGCGAAAGATACCTCATCACCTAGCAATCGAAGGGAAGGATGCGGATAGTCCATAACGCTAGCCCTATTGGTAGGGCTTGCCGCAAAGTTATGGGCGAACCCCAAGGTATGGCCAACCTCGTGTGCCGATAACTGCCGAATTCGCGCCAATGCAAGTTGCAACATAGGATTGTTGTTGGCGTCATTCGTTTTAAAAGGGCTATCCATAAGGGCTTGGGCGATCATAAAATCTTGCCGAATGCGCAAACTGCCCAGGCTCACGTGGCCTTTAATGATTTCACCAGTACGCGGATCGATTACACTGCCCCCGTAGCTCCACCCTCTAGTACTACGATGCACCCATTGAATTACATTATATCGCACATCCATAGGGTCGGCATCTTCGGGCAACATAGCTACCTGAAAAGCCTGGCTGTATCCAATAGCCTCAAAAGCCTCATTCCACCAGCGGGCGCCTTCCAACAGAGCCGATCGTACGGGCTCGGGCGTTCCCGGGTCGAGGTAATATACTATCGGTTCTTTCGCCTCGCTTACCGATAATTCCGGATTTTTCTTCTCCAACCTGTGTCGGGTGATATACTTTTTTTCAATGAGTTCCCAAATGGGCGTGCTGTAATCGTAATAAGTCATAGGAAAGGCACCGCTTCG
>CAZXDP010000096.1:0-4477 GCA_964639255.1 uncultured Flavobacteriaceae bacterium | reverse complement strand
CGATAGAAAATTAAAACTTCGGTGGCCATAAAGGTCATTATGTACATCCAGAACATCCTCTTGGTAACGCTAACCAAGCCATAATGGTAGAGGAATGCGAACAATCCTGTAGTAACAAATCCCAGAAACACCCAGTGCAGGTAACTTATTACGAAATCGATGGTTCCTGAAATAACTTCGGCCGGAGCGGGAAAAACGACCATTACCTGGGCAATAAGCTTCACCCCAAGGGTGATTCCTGCAAATTTCAAGAACAATTTTGTAGTGGCCGGCAATTTTATCGCCAAATGGTAGCGTTCGTACAGCACCTTTCCCAATACGATGGAAAAGGCCGCGATTTGCAATAGAGCACCCATACCGGCGAGTAGGTAAACGATTGGGTGGGGCTTCATCCATAAGATGGAAATAAAAAATGTCAACACCACACCTACTTGAAGCAGCACATAAAAACGCTTGAAACTAGTAGCGGACAATCGTATTCCGAAGTTTTCCATCATTCTGAAAAAGAGTCCGCAAAGTGCCACCAAGAACCAGCCATTATATTGAAAATGCAAATAGAAATAAATGGCGTTTCGATACCAAGGGGAATCGGTACCCGCTGTGGCCATAATACCACCAAGGGCCCAAGGCCCAAGGCTCGACAGCACCATATACCAAAGGGCCGTACGGAGCAAAAGATGCGAGGGCAGCTTTCGTTCCGTTTTCGTACTATGCTTTAAAAAAAGGTGTGTAAAGAAATAGGATGCGAAAAGAAAAAGGGTGGAAAAGGTAATGGAGAGAAGGGCGTATCCCGTAAATGGAAAGATAAGGAGCATTCCCAAAATCGTAGCTTGGGTGGCCCAGAAAAAAATTTTGTAAATGCGTGTTATGGATTTATTGCGTAAAAACAAGAAATAGAGAAGGGTGGTAAGAGCCGTATAAACCCACCCCAGCAATGCTATGTGCGAATGCGCATGCACCACATACCGATACGTTATGGGCACATCCATCACCGAAAATAATCGCAACGACACCCCTAGCAATGCGATAATGAAAAAATACGCAAGCGCCCATTGAATATGTCTGTGCCATAAAACCATGAGTTTAAAATACAAATTATGTACATATCACCGCAATCAATGGGAAATTAGAAGGCCTTCGATATGACATTCATCATTTATAAAACGGCTTACTTTCTGCAATTTTGCACCCGTTATTAAAAAATTAGATAGTATAAAATATGAGTGATACAAATTTAAAACTGGTCTCGCCTGAAGAGGCGGTTTCTGTTGTAAAATCTGGCGATAGGGTTTTTTTCCAGGGGGCGGCCATGACGCCAAACTTATTGATCGATACCCTTTGCGAGCGATATGAGGAACTTTCCGAAGTGGAGATTTTACAGATTCATACCCACGGGGAAGCTAAATACTTGGAGGAACCTTATAATAAGGCGTTCACCCTAAGCACCTTTTTTGTGGGTGGCAATGTGCGGCGAGGCGTCCATACTCCGTTTGGAGATTACGTACCGGTATTTCTTAGCGAAATCCACTGGTTGTTCCGTCGCAATATCTTACCCTTAGATGTTGCCTTCATTCAGGTTTCCCCTCCCGATAAGCACGGATATTGTTCGTTGGGGGCTTCGGTAGATATAACACTGCCGGCTATTTTAACCGCGAAGAAGGTAATAGCTCAGGTGAATCCGAAGGTACCCCGTACCCATGGCGATGGCATTATACATATCAAAAACATACACGTGGCGGTAGAAACCAGCGAGCCTATTTACGCATCGGCCATTGAAACCCCCACCCAGATTGAAGCGACTATTGGCAAGCACGTGGCCGGACTGGTGGAAGACGGGGCCACCCTGCAAATGGGTATCGGTAATATTCCCAACGCCGTGCTCGCAAACCTTACCGAACACAAACGATTGGGAATCCATACTGAAATGTTCAGCGATGGCATTTTGCCCTTGGTAGAGAGCGGGGTTATTACGGGCGAGGAAAAGGAAATTAAAACCGGAAAAATTGTTACCTGTTTTGCGATGGGTACTCAAAAGCTATATGATTTTATCGATGATAATCCCTTAGTGCATTTTAAGGAAGCAGGCTACACCAACGATACGGCCATTATTAGGCAAAATCCCAAGGTAACGGCCATTAACAGTGCTATCGAGATCGATCTAACCGGGCAGGTGTGTGCAGATTCTATAGGAACGTATCAGTACTCAGGCGTGGGAGGTCAAATGGATTTTATTCGCGGGGCATCGCTTTCTCCAGGGGGCAAGCCCATTATCGCGATGCCTTCGGTTACCAATAAGGGAATTTCAAAAATAACACCCTACCTAAAAGAAGGTGCCAGTGTTACCACCACGCGGGCGCACGTGCATTATGTGGTAACAGAGTATGGGGTGGTAAATCTCTTCGGAAAAGGATTGGAGCAACGTGCCAAGGAACTCATTTCCATTGCACATCCCGATCACCGAGAGGCCTTGGAGCGCGAGGCGCAACAGCGCTTCCGAAAGTAGTTTAGGGTAATTATCAAGCAGGACGAAGGGTTACGTTAAATTTAAGATAGTATTGTCCTAAATACGTATCTTTGGAATAAAATCATCACCGTATGTTCTCAAAAGCCTGTGAATATGGTATTAAGGCGACGCTTTTCATCGCCAAGCAGTCGAATGAAGGGCGGCGCACCAATTTGCCCGCCATCGCCGCCGCGATTGAATCGCCCGAGGCCTTCACTGCCAAAATATTGCAGCAGTTAGCTCGAAAGGGCGTAGTAGCCTCAAAAAAAGGTCCGAATGGCGGTTTCTACATCGAAGATGAAAAGCCGCTATTGCTGGGCGATATCGTAGAGGCCATAGACGGCGATTCTATTTTTAGAGGCTGTGGACTCGGACTTTCAGAATGCGATAACGAAAGACCTTGTCCCATACATTTTGAATTTTTGGAGGTACGCGAGGGCCTGCGCCGTATGCTAGAAACTGTAACTATTGAAGAGTTGGCGCAACAATTGCAAAATGGCGAGTCTTTCCTGAAACGATAGTATGAAAACAGAGATAACCTCATTGGCAGATATCGAGAAGCTCGTTGATTCCTTTTACACAAAAGTCAGGGAGGACGCTTTATTGGGACCAGTATTCAATTCAGTGATCGAAAATCGTTGGCCACAGCATTTGCAGCGTATGTATACCTTCTGGCAAACCGTTCTGCTCAATGAGCATACCTATTATGGCAGTCCGTTTCCGCCCCACGCCAAATTACCTGTTGATAAAATACATTTCGACAGGTGGCTTGAATTATTTTCTGAAACCATACACGAGCATTTTACCGGCGAAAAGGCCGAAGAGGCACTTTGGAGAGCTAACAAAATGGCCGAGATGTTCCAATTGAAGATCGCCCATTTTCGAGAGACTGGCGGCCATCCCCTTAAATGAATATGGAGACGACGCGCATACTTATAACAGGAGCAACCGGGACCGTGGGGCGAAATGTGCTTCGGTTTTTGTCGCAAAATGAGCAAATCATTCCAGTCGCCGCGGTACGGAATGTAACAGAGGCCAAGTCCGAAATGGGATCGCTGTACCCCAGACTTGAGTATGTCGAGTTCGACTTTGAACAACCCCAAACATTCCGTAAAGCCTGCCAAGGGATTGACATAGTATTTTTGCTGCGCCCGCCCCACCTCGTATCGATCAAGAAGTATTTCTCTCCCTTCGTGGCCGAAATGTTATTTCAAAATAGTACCCGTGTAGTATTCCTGTCGGTGCAGGGTGCGGAGAAAAACACGTTTTTGCCGCATCGTAAAATAGAAAAGCTATTGCAAGCGGCTGGGATGGAATGGATTTTCGTGCGTCCGGGCTATTTTATGCAAAATCTAACATCCACCTTCCGCACAGAAATAAGGGATCAACGCCAAATTACCATTCCCGCCGGACGGGCAAAATTCAGTTGGACTGATGCTGAGGACGTTGCGAAGGTTGTGGCGGAGCTGTTGGTTTCTTTCAACGAATCTAAAAATCGTGCTTTTGAGATAACGGGGAGCGATACAGCAAACTTTTCTACCGTAGCTCACTTGCTCTCTCAGCAATTGGGCGACACCGTTACTTACAAAAACGTGAACGTACTTACATTCTTTCTTCAGAAGTACAAGCAGAAGATTCCAGCATCTAAAATATTGGTAATGTTACTGTTGCACGTAATGCCTAGATTTCAGTCGACGCCTGTACCTTCGCCGTGGTTTCACAGGATTACTAAACAAAACCCTACCTCTTTGCGCAAATTTTTACGTAGGGAGGCCCATCAGTTTGGAAAGAAAGTATTATGAAACAACCCAAACCCTTAAAACGACATGAAGCCCTACAACCTTTAAGCAGGCAACATCATTTTGGCTTGCTGTTTTGTTGGAAACTTCGGAAAGGCTTCGCCACCGGTATCGCCATAGAACGAATGGCGGCCTACCGCGATTGGTTTTTTCAGACGGAAATAGTGCCCCATTT
>CAZXDP010000095.1:0-4492 GCA_964639255.1 uncultured Flavobacteriaceae bacterium | reverse complement strand
GATCACCAAAGCAATCCAAATTATCACTCGCAACAAGTTGGCCTTTGCGTTCATATTCCTATTTATTAGATTGGCTTTTAGAAAGATATGAATTATTTTAATACCCAAGTTAGCTATAGTACAATCTCTTCGTTGCACTAAGGAAAGATTGTTTTAAATTTAATCAGCCATAATGTCTGTAAAAACTACTGAAAAGACCGTCATTTTGTCCTGTTTTTGAATTGGTGCATCTTTTGATTTACGGAAACAGAACAAAACAAACGTTACAAAAACACATCTCCTCCTAGGGGAGATTAAAACCAAGATATAATGAATTTTAACAATTTTACTATAAAGAGCCAAGAGGCCATACAGCGGGCGCAGCAGCTTGCACAGCAATATGGCCACCAGCAAATCGAGAACGAGCATATTTTCAAGGCACTTTTTGAGGTCGATGAAAACGTAACTCCGTTCCTATTGAAAAAACTCAACGTAAACGTCTCCTTGCTTCAACAAGTTTTGGACAAGCAACTGCAGAGTTTTTCCAAAGTTGAGGGCGGTGACATCGTGCTTTCGCGAGAAGCAGGCAAAACCTTGAACGATGCGAGCAACATCGCCAAAAAAATGAACGATGAGTACGTATCGGTCGAGCATTTGCTATTGGCGATATTCCAATCGAAGAGTGCCATCGCACAGAGCTTAAAAGATCAAGGTGTTACTGAAAACGGATTGAAGGCGGCCATCGAGGAACTTCGGAGGGGCGACCGCGTAACTTCGCAGAGTGCGGAAGAAACATATAATAGCTTGAACAAATACGCCCGAAACCTCAATCAACTTGCCAAGGACGGAAAATTGGATCCCGTCATTGGACGTGACGAGGAGATTAGGCGCATTCTGCAAATACTATCGCGCCGTACCAAAAACAACCCAATGTTGGTGGGCGAACCGGGTACGGGTAAAACCGCTATAGCCGAAGGCTTGGCGCACCGAATTGTTGATGGTGACGTACCAGAGAACTTGAAGACCAAGCAAATTTTCTCGCTCGATATGGGCGCGCTCATTGCCGGTGCGAAATTCAAGGGAGAATTTGAAGAACGTCTTAAGGCAGTGATCAAGGAGGTGACCACCAGCGATGGCGATATCGTATTGTTCATTGACGAGATACATACCCTTGTAGGCGCCGGTGGCGGACAAGGTGCCATGGATGCTGCCAATATCCTAAAGCCTGCGCTAGCGCGTGGGGAGTTAAGGGCCATAGGCGCTACCACCTTAGACGAATATCAGAAATATTTCGAAAAAGACAAGGCGTTAGAGCGTCGTTTCCAAAAGGTAACTGTAGATGAACCCGATACCGAGAGCGCTATTTCCATTTTAAGGGGTATCAAGGAAA
Source organism: uncultured Flavobacteriaceae bacterium (assembly GCA_964639255.1). Classification (GTDB taxonomy): domain Bacteria; phylum Bacteroidota; class Bacteroidia; order Flavobacteriales; family Flavobacteriaceae; genus NZQO01. The sequence continues at coordinate 3,123 of CAZXDP010000095.1, read as the reverse complement.
AATACGAAACCCACCACAAGGTGCGTATCAAGGACGAGGCGATTATCGCCGCCGTGGAGCTCTCGCAGCGCTACATTACCAATCGATTTTTACCAGATAAGGCCATAGACCTAATGGATGAAGCTGCCAGTAAATTGCGCATGGAGATTAACAGTAAGCCCGAGGAACTCGATGTACTGGACCGAAAAATCATGCAATTGGAAATTGAAATTGAGGCCATTAAGCGCGAAAAGGATGAAGTGAAACTGAAATCGCTGCGCGCCGACCTCGCCAACCTCAAGGAAGAGCGCAATGAGCTGAATGCCAAATGGCAAAGCGAGAAAGAAGTGGTGGACAATGTTCAGAACCTAAAGCAGGAAATTGAAAACCTGAAGTTAGAGGCCGAACGTGCCGAACGCGAAGGGGATTTTGGCAAGGTGGCCGAACTGCGCTATGGAAAAATAAAGGATGCCCAAGAAGCTTTGGGCAAGCTTGAAACAGAATTGGCACAGAATCAAAGCGGCAGTTCCTTGATAAAAGAGGAAGTAACCAACGAGGATATAGCCGAAGTCGTGGCGAAATGGACTGGTATACCCGTTACCAAAATGCTGCAAAGCGAGCGTGAAAAACTATTAAAACTCGAGGAGCGCCTCCATAAACGCGTGGTGGGACAAGAAGAAGCTATAGTAGCGGTGAGCGATGCTATTAGAAGAAGTCGCGCCGGCTTGCAGGATGAGAAAAAACCTATAGGGTCCTTTCTCTTCTTGGGAACCACCGGTGTTGGAAAGACCGAACTTGCCAAGGCCTTGGCCGAGTACCTGTTCAATGATGAAAACGCCATGACCCGCATTGATATGAGCGAATACCAAGAGCGGCACAGTGTGAGCCGTTTGGTAGGAGCGCCTCCAGGGTATGTAGGCTACGATGAAGGCGGACAGCTCACTGAGGCGGTACGTAGAAAGCCCTATTCTGTAGTGCTACTAGATGAGATTGAAAAAGCCCATCCCGACACCTTCAACATCCTCTTACAAGTATTGGATGAAGGTAGGTTGACCGATAACAAAGGTCGGGTGGCCGATTTCAAGAATACCATTATCATAATGACCAGCAATTTGGGCAGTCATATTATTCAGGAGAAATTCGAAACGGTCAAGGATCCAGAAACTGCTATGGAAAGTGCAAAGGTAGAAGTATTAGGCTTGCTGAAACAGCAGGTTCGCCCCGAGTTTTTAAACCGAATCGACGATATCATCATGTTCACCCCATTAACGCGCGACAACATTAGCGAGATTGTTGGCTTGCAGCTAAAGGCGGTGGCGAAGATGCTGGCAAAACAGAACATTACGGTCGATGCTACCGATGAGGCCATCGCTTATCTTGCTGAAAAAGGCTTCGACCCGCAATTTGGAGCGCGGCCCGTGAAACGGGTCATCCAAAAAGAGGTGCTCAACCAACTATCTAAAGAGATTCTTGCCGGTAGTGTAAAGACCGATAGTATAATTTTGATAGATAGTTTTGAAGACCAGTTGGTTTTTAGGAACCAAAACGATTTGGTAGAAGAGAATTAAACTAGGCCGGAACTTGCCTAGCGTGCCCTTGGCACGCGAAAAGTTCCTTTCATAATTGATTGGTTGGTTGGTTGAAACGCCCGTAGCGATGGCTACGGGCGTTTTGTTTACATTTACCTAAAAGGATTGGTATTCGCCGGTAATAATGGAAAAAGGCTGTTTCTGTAGTTTGATGCAATTCATACTTACATCGTTTTTTGAAGCTTTCTTATCCTTCATATGCATTTCCATCATAAGTCCATCTTTACCGTCTTTTCGCAACCACTCCGGATTGAAATTCTTGGGCAGCTTATCGCTTTTTCCGTAGATGTCGGCAAAGCTCACTTCTGAATCGAAAGTGACATACACTGTTGTTTTGTAGCGATCGTTTTCCATTATAAAGCCATCGCAAGGATATCCCAACACTGTTTTTCCACCAATTTTCGTGATGGTGTACTCACCACCTTCCATATCTTCCATAGCGCCGTCGGCAATTTGCTTCGGCAACTTGGTGGTCGTGACAATTTTCTGTCCGTTCTGGTCCATGAACATGGCTGTTATCTCGGTTTGACCATCGTAGACCATAACCATATTCATCGCTTCCTGTTGCCCTTTGCCATAGAATTGGGCGCCCCAGTAAGGAGCATCTTCTTTTAAGTAGTATTCAATTTCCATGTTGTCGCGCTCTTTCTGGGTTTCCATCTTAAGGCGGTATACCCATTGAAAGGTATAAGTTTCAGGCAAGTTAGCCGTACTGCCGCCCAGTGCAAAGGGAATAGTACTCGTTTTAGAATCCTGATTGCCACTGGCGTCAGGCTCGAGCACTTGGTCCATGGCTTTCCCCGTTTCCTTGGAAGCCTTATCGGCCGTTTTTCTTTGAATTGTATTTTCTACACTGTTTTCAACCCTTTTTTTCAGTTTTTTAAAGAATTGTGCGTTACAAGTTTGACTAAATAATCCGAATGCTAGTAGGATTATAAAAATTTTGGTAGATTTCATGTCTATTAAATTTAAAGTGTGAAGGGAGATAACCGTAGCATAGATCAGCACCAAGAAACCCAGTTTAAAGTTTCTTCGGTTTTCGAAATTCAAATGTAGGCTAAAAGCCTAAGAATGAAACCTTAATCAGGTAAAATACTGTAAAAAACAGGTGTTTGCCCATTTTTCACAAAAGAAAAACCCCCATCGACGATGGGGGGGTTAACCAATACTTACTTTTCTGTTACCAGCTTGACAACTCATCTTTTACAGATTCTTTGGTCTTACCTGTCTTTTCCTGAATCTTACCAACGAGCTCGTCGTATTTTCCTTCAGAGAACGCTTCGTCGTCATCGGCCTCAACACCATATTTCTGTTTGGCCTTTCCTTTAATCTGGTTCCATTTTCCTTTTAATTCTTGTGTATTCATAATCGTGATTTTTTAGTTTATTTAAAGATACCCGTTCCACCACGTAATTAATGATAAGGAAGTATTAAACTCTTGCTTGCCAACGTTATATTTTTGCCAAACAATCTTAAAATATGTTATCTTGAGGTCTAAAATTTGTTATGGTGAAATATTTCTATTTGGTGTTGACGTGTGTTTCCCTCGCGTGCA
>CAZXDP010000094.1:0-4555 GCA_964639255.1 uncultured Flavobacteriaceae bacterium | reverse complement strand
ACAAATCACGTCTTGATCGTAGATGGTATCATTGCCTTTACTGTTTATCACATATAACAAGGAAGTGATCTCTGGAAATTGGTCGGCAATGGCATCTAACAGCGCCTCCCTGTTTTTTTTGTCTTCGTGAAAAAATTGGATTAGAACCATCACATCCCCCGTGGTGGAAGTACGAATCAATAAGGTTCTAAGAAAACCAGATTGGTGTCTTGGATTGAAAAAGGCAAGCTCTAATACCTTCGCCTTTTCTCTTACAAAATTACGAATGGCGTTACTCGGGTCACGCTGGAGGTGACATTCTTGAATATCCAAAATTTTGTCCCACATACCTGGCATATGAAATCCTAGGGCATCTCTATCCTCGATAGTGTCGCCACCCTTTATTTCCTCTGGCGTTAGCCATTTGCTGTCGCTAAAGGAAAACTCCATTTTATTTCTATAAAAATACTGCTGCTGCGAGCCTAAAATGGGAGAAATCTCAGGAAATTCAACCTTTGCTATGCGCTGAAGGTTGTTGTCGACCTCTTTTTGCTTATAGTAGAGCTGGTGTTCGTAACCCATGTGTTGCCATTTGCATCCGCCGCAGTTGCCGAAATGTTGACAAACAGGGGTAACCCGTTTCTCTGAAAATGTTGTAAACGCAATAGCAGTACCGTGGTAATAACCTTTTCTCTTTTTATAGGTTTGCACGGTCACCACGTCTCCGGGCACAGCATTGTCAATAAAAACCACTCGACCATCTGGTGCCTTCCCCACGGCCTTACCTTTGGCACCGGCGTCCAGGACCTTTATATTCTCAAAAGTTTGTCGTTTGTTTTTTCTTGCCATAGGCGCAAAAGTAGTAAGAATCCCTAGGTTAATTGGCGGCCGCTGACTAAATTTTGTGCGCTAATTTTTGTAATTTGCGCCTCGATGGATGATTTCTCTCCATCACCAAGAAGGAATGGATATTGTTAGATTTTGAAATTTTTAGAAGTATGTCAGTTTTAGAAAAATCCGCATCGCAAAAAGCGATTGACCTAGAAGAAAAATACGGGGCCCACAATTACCATCCGTTACCTGTAGTGCTCAACCGGGGAGAAGGTGTGTATGTTTGGGATGTAGAAGGTAAAAAATACTATGATTTTCTTTCGGCCTATTCTGCGGTAAATCAAGGGCATTGCCATCCCAAGATTGTTGACGCGATGACCCAGCAGGCTCAAACCTTAACGCTTACCTCACGTGCCTTTTACAATGATATGTTGGGGAAGTTTGAAAAGTATGCGGCCGAGTATTTCAACTTCGATAAATTGTTGCCTATGAATACCGGCGCCGAGGCTGTGGAGACCGCGCTGAAAATTTGTAGGCGCTGGGCCTACGAAAAAAAGGGAATTGATGAAAATGACGCACAGATCATAGTGTGCGAAAACAACTTCCACGGAAGAACCACTACCATCATCTCATTCTCGAACGATCCCGTGGCCCGTAAAAATTTTGGGCCTTATACCCAAGGATTTATTAAGATCGAATACGACAACCTAAAGGCGCTCGAAGATGCGCTAGAGCAGAATGGTAATATTGCGGGCTTTCTTGTCGAACCAATTCAAGGAGAGGCAGGGGTTTACGTGCCTTCTGATGACTATTTGGAGAAAGCTAAAGCTCTTTGCGAGAAATACAACGTTCTTTTTATTGCAGACGAAGTTCAAACAGGGATTGCGCGTACGGGACGCCTTTTGGCCACCTGTGGTGATTGTGGCTGCCCCGATAAAAATTGCAGCGGTACGCCTAACGTCAAACCCGATATTTTAATCTTAGGAAAAGCATTGAGCGGTGGCGCCTATCCCGTTTCAGCAGTGTTGGCAAACAACACGATTATGGAGGTGATCACCCCAGGCTCCCACGGTTCAACTTTCGGTGGAAATCCGGTGGCGGCGGCGGTTGCCATTGCTGCCTTGGAGGTTGTAAGAGAGGAAAAACTTGCTGAAAATGCCCAGCGATTGGGAGAGATATTCCGTTCAGAATTAAATAACTATATAGAAAACAGTACTATATGCCGTTTGGTTCGTGGAAAAGGGCTGCTCAACGCCATTGTGATAAACGATTCAGAAGAGAGCGATACGGCTTGGAACATTTGCCTAAAGCTACGGGATAATGGTCTACTGGCCAAACCAACCCATGGCAACATTATACGGTTCGCTCCACCTTTGGTGATGACGGAACAGCAGCTTCGAGAGTGTATCGATATCATCATCAATACCCTGAAGGAGTTTGAGTAAACTGAATAAAACTATATACATCAAAAAAAGCTGTCTGGAAAGACAGCTTTTTTTTAGTGATGAATATTAATATTCGATGCCATATTGATCAAAGACGTTCCGTTGGTATTCGTCCAGGGCCTCGGGGAAAAACAAGGCAAATACGGCGTATGTTATGAGTGCCAAGGCCGATAGGATAATCCCGATAATAGCCAAGATGCGGCCGGTCTTTACATTTTGGTAACCTGTGTACAGTTCGGGATTGGCCAAATAGGTTTGCCTGGCCTTGTTGCTAAGAACCAAGGCAACGATTCCGAAAATAAGTCCGCCCACACCACTAAAACAGCAGCAGAAGGGTATTGACAAAATTCCGAAGACCAAGATTAAAGTTGCATTGGGTAATTTTTGTTGTTCCATAATGAAGTGGTTGATGATTAGTATGCTTATAAAAGTAAATCATTAATACCAAATTCCCTAATTCCATTCCACACAATTGCGCTACGTGAGATGCACCAGCTTGTAAATATAGCTAACCACCATTACGAGTACATTGAGGTAAATAAGCCCCATTTTAATCTTGAAATCGTAACGAAACTTTACGAAGAGGTTAAATATAACCACGCTTAACAGCAGCAGCAATGTGTAAATAGCTGGATAGAGTTTAAAGGCAGCAATAAATTCGCCCTTAAAAAACAAAGCTGTGGCACGTTGTATGCCACAGCCTAAACATTCCATACCGAAGAGCTTCTTGTTCACACAGGGAAGCATATACTCTTCGACACCTTCCATAGAGGAATTTATCTTTTATTGAATACTGAAGCCTTGTAATCAATCTGCTTGTCCTCGTCGGTAATCAACTTCACCAAATACACACCGTCGCTCAAATTGGCGGTAGGGAAGGAGAATGAGGTGCTCTTTCCAACATTGGTTTCACTGTAAACGAGCTTTCCAGACATGTCGAAAATAGAAGCAGACTTAATGTTGTATCCTTCAGGGTTAGAGACTTCCAACACGCCAAGACGGTTGTTCTGGAAAAAGTCCATCGCTTCTTTGGGGTTCTCCATTGCGCGTCCAGGTTTAGCCAAAATGGCTGAACCGGAAATCGATGGCTCCCCGAGCATTCCCCGGAAAACAATAAAGAATCGATTGTGGTAGGTACCAGCGGGCAGGGTAAGACTGGCATCGCCGTCTCCGTTAATCTGCTGGGAGATATTGGTCTGGCTATCCCACAAATAGGCATTATGCTCAATTTTTATCTCTTCCACAATGTTAAAGTCCAAAGTAGTTTGCTTTGTAAGTCTAAAACCTAGGGGAATGGCTTTACCCATTTCAAAATTGGTAAAGTTAATGACATATGGTTTTAAACCATCATCGGAATCGATAGTAAAATAGGCCTCGCCAGCCTTAGCGTCCATGGGGCTAGGCGCATCATAGCCGCGCTCAAACTTATCGGTAGCCGTTTCGTGGAATCCCAAAACCATTTGACGAGAATATTGCTCATTGAACACCACATCGAGTCGCATTTGCGGCCAACGGTCATCTACAGGTTGCGCACCGCTCGCTGTGGCAAGGTCGGTGGCGGTGGAATTCATATTTTTAAATACCGAAATAGTGCCGTCTTGCCTTTGGAAAACACGATGGTCATTTTCGAAACTAATGGTACCAGCCGTACCATCTGTTAGGATTTCAAACCCTTGGGCGATTGGAGAATACCTACGGTTAACAACCGTGCCGCTACCTGTTCCCGCGGCGCCACCGGTACCACTTGCATCGTAGTTATTAAATGTTGGCGCCGTGTAAGTACCTTGTCCCCCGCCAGCAGGAGTCCAACTACCCCATCCACCTGATTTATCAGAATAGAAGTGGCTATATTCGCTGTTTTTAGGTTCGTCCCAAAATCGAATCGCAGTAATAATAGGGTTGTCATTAAAAAAAGGAACAAGATCGATCGCTGATGGATATGGGTTGCCCGATACCACCCGGAACATTCCGGCAGGCATAGTTATACTAATCGTCCCGTTATTGGGCCGACCGCGAAAATCGAAGGTGTGCGCTTGTGTTGTAGCACCTGCTCCTGGGCTTACCCCTTTCATGATAAAGCCAAGACCTGGCTGGGCCGATTCCCCGCCATCCATTCGAATCCAGTTCGCCTCTGCATCATTGTTGGGAGAAGGTTCTTTTTTATACACCCAACGTGTAGAAACGGTCGTGGGATTCGTGCTTGAGTTGCCGTTGAAGGCGCCGGTTCTGGCTACTTGGGCACTATTAGTATCAGTATCCGAGCATCCGTCACAGTCAAAAAGGCGTGGGAGACCAGAACT
>CAZXDP010000093.1:0-4699 GCA_964639255.1 uncultured Flavobacteriaceae bacterium | reverse complement strand
TCTTTGCCAACAACGTAATTCCCTATTCTGAATACAAATGGCAGAACCTGCGCCGTAACATCTCGCAGTTTCAGCCCTCGCTGGTCATAGCCGAGGGGCAGTTCAGCCAAATAGGTGAAGATGTAAATATCAAGGTGGCTGAAAAAAGCGGCGACCGTGACCAGTTTTTGAGAGAGGTGATCATCCACCAAAAAAATCCGTCCCGTCCCAACGGGAATTACAAGGTAACCATTGCCGAAACCGGGGAGCTCGCAAGTGAAGAAGGCAGCAATACGCTTTCCCTAATCTTGAAAAATGGCCACCACTACGATGAGATTCAGAAAAAAGATCCCAGGGAACGCCGACGTGAACCTTTCGCCAAGGTTTATTTTGACGAATACACCCTCAACATAGACCTTACCGAGCTCAACAACAAAGATGTAGACAAGGAGAACAACCTTAGCAACCACAATATGTACAAGATAAGCGAGCTGTTTGTGGAAATCGACTCGCTTTCGCAAGGATTTAGCAGCGATATCAAGGCCTTTTCAGACAATATGTACTATCGAAGCGGTATTTCCAAATACGACGGAAAACGGAAGGCGCCTATCGACACCAATGAAGCGATAACCTCGGTAATCGATTTGTACACCGTCCGCGAACAGCCCGCCATTGTTTCAACCGCGCTCAACAATGTTAAGGGAACCCTCTCCTCTATCGATGCCAAGAAGAACGAATTCAAGATAAAGGTAAAACGCATCAATAAGCACGAAATAGCCTTGCACGAAAAGTACGTGCTTGCAGTGGCCTGTATCATTTTGTTCTTTGTTGGGGCACCCTTGGGCGCGATTATTCGAAAAGGTGGGATGGGCCTCCCCATGGTGGTCGCAGTCGTGCTTTTTCTAACCTATCACTTTATCGGAATTTTTGCCAAGAACAGTGCAGAAGACGGCACGATGCATCCCTTTATCGCGAGTTGGATAAGTACCGCCATAATGCTTCCCCTTGGCATCTGGCTTACCTACCGTGCTACGACAGATCAGGGAATTGTAGATATCGACTCGTTTATGCAGCGCATTGCGAGGCTCTTCGGTAAAAAGCAAACAGAGGCTGAAACCACTTCAATTTTGTTGACACAACAGGAAAAGGCGCTTGTCTTGTCCCGAACCAAAGAACAATTGTTGGCCATCGTAGACGGTAGCGACACGAAACCCTATTCGAAAGAGGTTAGGCAAGCCGCACGGCAAGAATTACAAAAACATGGCCATCAGTTTGAAGAAAATGGCGCAGATGCCTCTGGCTAAATTCAGAAATCAACGGGCTTATCCCAAATGCGTATCTTTGCAAAAAAAATGATATGATCTCTACGGAAAATGATGCTTCCATTGAATTAAATACCATCGAGGAAGCTATCGAGGACATCAAGAACGGCAAAGTAATCATCGTTGTCGATGATCAAGACCGTGAAAACGAAGGCGATTTTTTGGCGGCTGCGGAAAAAATAACCCCAGAGATCATCAATTTTATGGCCAAGCACGGTCGCGGCCTTATCTGTGCGCCTATTTCCGAATCTCGATGCAGGGAACTCCAACTGGAAATGATGGTGGGCAACAATACCGACCCTATGGAAACCGCCTTTACCATATCGGTAGATCTAAAAGGAAAGGGTGTTACCACGGGAATTTCTGCAGCAGACCGTGCCAAGACGATTCGAGCGCTTATCGACCCTGAAACCAAACCGCACGATTTAAGCAGGCCCGGCCATATTTTTCCGCTTAAGGCTAAAGAAGGTGGTGTACTGCGCCGTACGGGGCATACCGAGGCTGCCATAGACTTCGCGCGCTTGGCTGGACTAAAGCCGGCAGGCGTTATCGTTGAGATTATGAATGAGGACGGTACTATGGCTCGATTGCCGCAACTACTTTCCGTGGCCAAGAAATTCGATTTAAAACTCGTTTCCATAGAAGATTTGGTGGCGTATCGTATGGAACACGATTCCCTTATCGAGAAAAAGGAAGATTTCGACATTTCTACCAAATTTGGAAAATTTAGGTTGCGCGCTTACAAACAAACCACGAATGACCAAGTGCACATCGCCCTTTCTAAAGGGCATTGGCGAGCCGATGAGCCCGTATTGGTGCGCGTTAACTCCACCTTGGTGAACAACGATATTTTGGGTACCCTTACCAATAATGCAGAACAGAAGTTAGACGATATGTTTAAAGTTGTCAATGAAGAAGGCAAAGGTGCTATCGTGTTTATCAATCAGCAAAGCGGTTCTTTCAATTTACTCAACCGCCTGAAGGAATTGAAGGAAAATCAATCTGATTCTGAAGTGACCAAAGCCCCAAGAATAGCTATGGATGCGAAAGATTTTGGAATTGGAGCGCAAATATTACACGATTTGGGCATCCACAAGATAAAACTTGTTTCCAATAGCGAACAGACCAAGCGTGTGGGTATGATTGGTTACGGATTGGAAATTACCGAATACGTTACTTACTGATTAAAGAATGCTGGCGATTGCCTGCTTCATTTTTTCGGCACGGTTTCGAACTTCATTCTCGCTCCAGCCAATCTTCACGAGGCATGAGATAGTTCGTCCCATCCAGTGATCGCTTTTGGAAAAATCGGTTTCATTTAGGTTTTGCATTTGCTGCCGAACTTCCGCGGGTAGTTGTCCCAATCCCTTAAGATTGCGTAGATGCTCCCAGCCGTTTATGTAATGCCAATTGTTGGTGTACCAATAAAAACAGGCATCTACGCCTGCTTCGGTAAGGGCTTTATGGGCTTGCTTCGCCGTGGCTTCCGTGGGAAGAAAAAAGTTCAGGAAAGAATAATTTTCCACACCTCCTTCAGGAACGCGTCTAAAGGTTATGCCAGGGACATCTTCCAAAGCCTCGCGCAACAAACCGTAGTTTCGCTTTTGAGTTTTTAGGATCCCATCCAGCTTATCCAATTGGGCCAAGCCCACAGCCGCGTTCAATTCAGATATTCGGAAATTGTACCCCAAATGCGGATGGCTTTCTGCCCCGCGGTCGTTCCCTACGTGATCATGACCATGGTCTTGATATCGGTCTGCGTTCTTGGCATATTCTTCTGAATTGGTAATGACCGCTCCGCCCTCACCGCAGGTGATAGTCTTCACAAAATCGAATGAAAAACACCCCATATCCCCATAACTGCCCAGTGGCTTCCCTTCAAAAGTGCCTCCTATAGCCTGGCAGGCATCTTCCAACAACAGCAAACGGTGCTCGTCGCAAATGTCTTTCAATGCTTTGAGATTCGCCATAGAACCGCACATATGAACCGGCATGACGCATTTTGTTTTTTCAGTAATGGCAGCTTTCACCGCTTCTGGATCGAGGGTGAGGGTATCGTCGATATCGACCAGCACAGGTATGGCTCCCAGCATTAATATCGATTCGAAACTCGCTACAAACGTAAAGGTGGGCATAATCACTTCATCTCCGGCGCCGATACCGGCCGAAGCAAGCGCTACGGTAAGCGCAGCCGTACCGCTCGATACCAGTTGGCAATGGGTAACTCCCATTCGCTGTGCGAATGCCGCTTCAAATTCCTTGGCCTTCCAGTGATTGTTGCGTAGGCCATCGAAGCCATAGCGCATTAAAATTCCTGTTTCTAGGACATCATTTACCTGCTTACGCTCTTCAGCACCAAAAATTTCAAATCCGGGCATAGTACAAACTGCTTTAGTATTTATTTCACACAAATGTAACCTTTGCCCAGTGAACTCCCAACATCTGCCTGGCTAAATCCATAGAAGTATAATTATGTTATGGAAGGGAAATGACCACTTCTTCCACACCGCGGCGTACCTTTTTCATTTCAGAGAAAAAATCGTTCTTGGCGCGGTAACCCACGGCCAATACCAAGACAGAGCGCAGTCCATGAGCTGCAAGATCCAGGAAGGTATCGTATTTTTCTGGTTCGAACCCTTCAATGGGACAGGCATCGATTTCCTCTAAAGCGCAAACAGTTAACAAATTGCCCAGTGCTATATATGCTTGCTTCTCCATCCATAGAGCGAGTTCATCTTTATTTTTTTCTGAAAATGATTCTAGCAAGAACGTTTCAAACGGTTTTAATATAGCCCTAGGTGTGTTGCGCGTGCTCTCCACCCGATTGAAATGCCGTTTTATGAACTGATCGTCCAGATTACGCTCTACGCACAGCACCAATACGTGAGAGGCATCTGCCACCTGCTGTTGCCCCATGGTAAACGGCACCAATTGATCTTTAAGGCGGTCGTTCCCTATCACTACCATTTTCAACGGCTGTAGCCCGTACGAGGTAGCCGTAAGGTTAAAGGCTTGTTCTAAAACCGCTAGCTTTTCGGGTGAGAGTTTTTGCGATCGATCAAATTTTTTGGTGGCATAACGCCAAGATAGCGTATCGAGAACCTTGCTTTCCATATGCGTATTTTAGTCACAAAGGTAAAAAAGGAAATTGGTACCTGCAGAACTAGCAGTCCTGATGCTCTAAATACTGGTATAGCGAAGCGTTATAGCATTGGCGAAAGCGGTCTCAACGGACAGTTTTAAAAGCCGAGATTTAATTGCGGAAATAATTTCAAAAAAGAAAAAAGGGTGTTATATTTGCATCCGCAATCGGAGAAATGGCAGAGTGGTCGAATGCGGCAGTCTTGAAAACTGTTGACCTTCACGGGTCCGGGGGTTCGAATCCCTCTTTCTCCGCT
>CAZXDP010000092.1:0-4997 GCA_964639255.1 uncultured Flavobacteriaceae bacterium | reverse complement strand
GGGGCGAGAGGGTTGCGCTCGCTATGCGAGGCCGTGCTTACCGATGCTATGTACGAATTGCCGGGAGGTGACGATACGTCGCTGCATGTTACAAAGGAGTATGCCGAGGAAAAATTGAGCAAATCGACCATAAAAAAGCTGAAAGCCGTTTCCTAAATAGAGCTAGTTGCAATAGAAGAACCCCGCCAAGGCGGGGTTCTTCTATATATATAAGGAAAACTATATTATTAAGGTTGTGCAATCACCGTTCTATTTCGAGTCTGTAAAATTTGCTGATGCATTTGTTCTTTCTTACTCTTTAAGGTATATCCCGCTAAAGAATCTTCTTCCTTTGTCATCTTTTGAGAAGATGCGCACGATATCACGGTACTGCTTAGTAGTGCTACAAGCACCAAGATTGCTATTTTTCTCATTTGCCCCAAAAATGAATGATTCTGGAACAAACCTACTCAGTAAGAAAAATACTACCAAAAGTTTTAGCCGAAGCGAAATTAAATTCGTTGAAATGCAATTAATTGAATGTCGAATGGTATTTTAACGCTCAATCATTGCCCATGTATTCAAGTGTATAACATTGTTCGTTAAGTACTTGTTCTTCTTCTACGGAAGAGGGTATGTACTCTAGTTGTTTGCCCAATTCCAGGGTCCCGCAGTGATGCTGTAAGGTAAATTGCGGAAGAGTTTCAAAAAAGGAGAGGGGCAATGCGGTATTGGCCTGCCCCGTTACATTAAGTTCAGTAGCGAAGTAGTTGGTCAATCGTTGAAATACCGCTGTGTCCTTTACCGTGTCGGCATAGGAATTGCACAGCAGCACATCTCCTGGTTTCATAATGCCCCGACAAAAATCGAGTACCGAGGCAATTTCATTCTTCCGTAAAAAAAAGAAAACGCCTTCAATAAGGATAATTTTTCGCGTTTTTTGAAAGTTAGAGAGGGCCTTTCGTATAGCATCTTGTCCCTCGTTTGTGACAATATTGGCCGCGAGCCTCGTAACATTTCGATGGGGAATGTTGCCAGCCTTATTAAACTGGGCCGTATTTTCATCTTTAAACTGTACAATTTCAGGGAAATCGATTTCCAGGTGTACCAAGGTTTCGGGCAGCGAATACGGATACATACTAAATCCGGCCCCTAGGTTTAAGCACAGTGCAGTTGGATTGTTGGAGGTATATTGCTGCAGCGCATCATGAAAGTACCGGTTGCGCATGCAATGTAAGATGCCTTCATAATGGGAAACGTGCTCCTCGAACTGGTTTGCCCAGGTCGCTACCCCATCCCGAATCCACAAATGGGCAAACGAATCGCGACTCGCATTGGGGTTCTGTGCCCTATAATAGGCAATCATAAAAGCGGTATCGTGAACTTCTATCTTCAAGAAGGTCGATTTAAATGCAGCAATTCCTCCACATAGCCCCGGGTGTTGCTAAGTCTGGGCACTTTGTGTTGGCCGCCCAATTTGTTCTTTTCCTTTAGCCAATCGTAAAAAAGATGTTCCCTAGCACAATGTATGGTTGGAGCTTTTAGGGTAGTATTGTTAAAGCGCTTGGCCTCATAATCGCTGTTCACTTCCTGAAGGGCCTTATCGAACAGTTTTGAGAAAAAATCGAAATCCTTTGGTGGGGTCTTAAATTCAATAATCCATTCGTGCGCACCCTTTTCCTTACCTTCCATAAAGATGGGTGCCGCGGTATAATCCACTATTTCCGCCTGGGTTAGTTCGGTAGCCTTGCGTAGGGCCGCCTCGGCATTTTCAATAATCAATTCTTCACCGAAGGCATTGATATGGTGCTTGGTACGGCCCGTAACACGAATACGGTAAGGGCTAGTGGACGTAAATCGCACGGTATCACCAATTTTGTATCGCCACAATCCGGCGTTGGTGGTAATCACAATAGCGTAATTGGTATCAATCTTTACCTCACTCAACGGAATTACTCGCTCTTTCGGGGTGCCATAGGCGTCCATTTCAATAAATTCATAAAAAATACCATAGTCTAGCATTAAGAGCAGCTCGTTGCTGTTGTTCTGATCTTGGATGGCGAAAAATCCTTCTGAGGCATTATAAATTTCATAGTAACGAAAGGTATCGCGGGGCAACAGTCGATTGTACTGTTCCCTATAGGGCTCAAAACTTACGCCCCCGTGAAAGTACACTTCCAAATTAGGCCAAATATCAAATAGGTTTATCTTGCCGGTGGTTTCTACCACAGTATTGAGCAAAACCAGCATCCACGACGGTACGCCCGCGAGGCTGGTCACATTTTCCCAAACCGTCTCGTTTACGATGGCCTGCAACTTGGTCTCCCAATCGCCCATAAGGGAAATTTCATTGCTTGGAGTACTGCTAAATTCGGCCCAAAAGGGCATATTGTCTATCAAAATGGCCGAGAGGTCGCCATATACCGTACCGTTATCTTTATACAGCTCCTTACTGCCGCCAAGGCGCAAACCCTTCCCAACAAATAATTGCGATGCTGGATTATTGCTAAGGTACATGCACAGCAAATCTTTGCTGGCGGCATAATGGCAATCCTCAAGCGATTCTTCGCTTACCGGTATAAACTTGCTCTTGGCATTGGTAGTGCCGCTGCTTTTGGCAAACCATTTAATGGGCTTAGGCCAAAAAATATTGGTCTCGCCACGCCTAGCCCGCTCGATCATGGCTTCATTGTCCTCATAGGTGGTAATGGGCACCCGGCTTTCATATTCGGTATACGAGGTAATCGATGCAAAATCGTATTTTTTGCCAATCTCGGTATATTTCGCCTTCTGAAGCAAGTTAAGCAACAGTTCTTGTTGAACCTCAACCGGGTATTTCAGGAACAGTTCTATTTGATGGAACCGTTTCTTCAAAAACCACGAGGCAATGGAATTTACGATGGGGATTGGCATAGAATTGTTCTATCTTTAAACCATAAAAATAGGAAAATTATACCAATGACCTACGAAGGTGTTTTAACAAAAATGAAGACCGAAAACGGGCACCCTATCCAATACTATATGGTGTTCGAGCACGATTTTTTGAATGTGAACCAATTGCTCGACAAATCGGTAAGCATTCGCTTTCTGAAATACCAATGTTTGAACTGCGGCTTGGAAAAGAAAATTTTTAGGCAAGGGTTCTGCTATGATTGCTTCTATGAAATTCCGCAGGCAGCCGATTGGATCATGAAACCCGAATTGAGCACAGCGCACCTAGACCAAGAAGATCGGGACTTAGAATATGAGAAAAGCGTACAGTTGCAGCCGCACGTGGTGTACTTGGCAAACAGCAGCAGCGTGAAGGTAGGGGTAACCCGAAAAAGTCAAATACCCACCCGATGGATTGACCAGGGCGCCCACGAGGCCATAGAAATTGTAGAAGTGCCCAATCGGTATTTGGCAGGCATTGCCGAAGTG
Organism: uncultured Flavobacteriaceae bacterium; assembly: GCA_964639255.1. Taxonomy (GTDB): domain Bacteria; phylum Bacteroidota; class Bacteroidia; order Flavobacteriales; family Flavobacteriaceae; genus NZQO01. The sequence goes on along the minus strand of CAZXDP010000092.1, from coordinate 1,598 downwards.
GCCCTCAAAGAACACGTAAGCGACAAAACCAATTGGAGAACGATGCTTAGGAACGAAATACAGGATGAGGATTTGGTGGCGTGGCGCGACCGCTTGCGAACGTACCTGCCCGATGAGACACAGCCTTATTATCTCGAGCATAATAAGGAAACCAACTTAACATTCCCAGTATTACAATACCCAACCAAACTACAATCGCTCAACTTAGAAAAATCGCCCTACTTTGAAGGTGTCCTTAAAGGTATTAAAGGGCAGTACCTCCTCTTTGAAGATGGTACGGTGTTCAATGTGCGCGGCAGTGAAGGTTATGTGGTGGGCCTATCGGTTCAGTAAATTATTGTACCCTCTTAATTTATACTGTCTTTCTTTTTCTTGTTTCCAAACAGCCCACCAAAAATATCTTTTACGATTTGCGTAGTTTGCTGTGTGGAATTGGGCTTGGTGCTGCTTCCTGTAGTATCACTTGGTTTGGTGCCGCCGGTGATAAGGTCTTTCAGTATATCGGTGCCCTTGTCCTTTAAATCTTGTTTCTGCTTCTCAATAAGCCGCTGGGTAAGCTCCGTAACGGCCGCTTGCGTATTTACCGAGATGTTCGGACTCTTTAAAGTGCCTTCCAGCCCTATGGGCAATGCGACGGTAACATTTTGGGCATCGGCTGGATCGAGTTTTGCCAGAAGTTTTGTTACATCGCTCCCTAAATATTTTCCGGGCACATCCAATACGGCATTGTAATTTATGCGACCGTCCAGGCCGTGGCTTCCGCTAACTTTTACGTCTATGCCCTTCACGTCAAAATCGAACGGTTGAACCTCAATGTTCCCATTGTTGAATTGAAGCACCGTGCTTACGTCGCGCAGACTCAGTCTGTCAAGATTCAGAAAAGAAACTTTATCCCCAAGTTTCGACAGCAGGGGCATCTTACTTTTATCAACTTCAGCCGTAAGTATCTGGGCCACGGCATTTCCAGCCAATGTCGATAATTTTGGGGTAAGGTCGTTGGTGAGCTGTCCGTTCAATTGTAGTTTGGTATTCAGGTTTCCTTTTAATGCTTCCGCAACAGGGGTTAGGTATTTAAACAGCTCCATTTTCTCGAAAGATTCTGAAATGTCTATTTTGCTCAAATCCAAATTCATGGTAAAGGTTGGAGTTTCGTCTTTGGTAGACACATTTCCGCCCAAGGCAATGCTGCCCCCGAAGAGATTCGAGGTAAGGTTGCTAATGGTAATGGTTTCTTCCTGTATACTGGCCGTTCCCTTAACATTGCTCAATTCAAGGTTATCATACAGCACTTTGTTTGCCGAAAAGGATAGCGAGGCGTCCAGAAAATCGGGTATTTTTATCGCTTCAGAAGAAACAGTTTGCGTCTTTTGACCTTTAGTAGCACTATCCACATCGTTGTTTTCGGTTGTTTCAGATGCCATAAAATCGTTCACGTTGAAGGTATTGGAACGCACTTGAAATTGCCCTTTGAGATCCTGCTTGGCCATAAGCCAGGGAATGAGGTTCTTAATGTTTCCACTGGCCGAGACGTCGGTGGTACCAGTAGTGGCTTCTAATTTTTTCAACTGTATATCACCGGGGGAAAAAGACACATCGGC
>CAZXDP010000091.1:0-5329 GCA_964639255.1 uncultured Flavobacteriaceae bacterium | reverse complement strand
AAGAACCAGCCCGATCTCCCTGCCAGCGAGGAAGCAGATACACTTGTAGTTCCTGTAAGAAATGTTCTCGAGGAGACAAATCCTATCGCTAACGATTCTGTAAGAAAAGACTCTATCGTACCGCAAAAGGAGATGCTAGAGTATGTGGTAGACTATTACGGCGAAGATTATGTTTATATAGACCGTAAGAACAACAAGGTGTATATGTACAACCAGGCTTATGTTATCTATGGCGATACCCGCATTGATGCCGGACTCATAATTTTGGACTACAATAAGAACGAAGTGTACGCCAAAGGCATAGACAGCGCAGGCACCTATGTCCAGAAACCCGTTTTTGTTCAGGCTCAAAATGAGGTGAAGCCCGATTCCATACGGTTTAACTTCGATACCGAAAAAGCACTGGTTTTCAATTCGAGGACAGAACAAAGCGGATTTAACGTACTTGCCGAGGTGACCAAGAAGGAGAACGATTCGGTGGTTTTTCTGAAGAACGTGCGATTTACCACCTCTATCAACTTAGACGATCCAGAGTATTACTTCTATACCCGCAAGGCGAAGTTTGTTCCGAAGAAAAAAATTGTAACGGGGCTCACCAATATGTACATCGCCGATGTACCTACCCCCGTGGGATTGCCCTTTGCCTATTTTCCATTAACAGAAGATAGAACTTCAGGATTTATCATACCCGTAATAGGCGAAAATAACAACCGCGGCTTCTTTTTCCAGAACGGCGGCTATTATTTTGCCATTAACGACTATCTGGATTTTACACTACTGGGCGATTATTATACCAACGGAAGTTATGCTCTACGGGGGGAGAGCACCTATACGGCTCGCTATCGCTTTCGCGGTAACGTGAGCCTTCGTTATGAAAATTTGATAAATAGCGAACGTGGATTTCCAGATTTTTCGCAAAGTTCGGTCTATAACATCCGGTGGACGCACAACCAAGATCCAAAGGCGAGTCCGTCTTCCCGTTTTTCGGCATCGGTGAACTTAGGGAGCAGCCGTTTCTTTCAGCAATCCATCAATCAGGTAAACAATGCCAGTGCTTTGGTCAACACCTTAAACTCTTCGGTATCGTATTCTAAAACATTTGAGGGTGAGCCGCAGGTAAACGTAACCTTGGCGGGCACCCATACCCAAAACACCAATACCCAAGCCGTTACCATGTCGCTGCCCAACCTCGATGCCAGTGTGTCTCGTGTGTTTCCATTTGCCCCCAAAAATGGCATCAAGAGCGGGATAGTGCACAACATAAATTTTCAATACGATCTTTCGGCACAAAACCGTATTGAAACCACAGACGATGATTTTTTTACTTCTGAAATGTTCCGAACGGCACAGATAGGAGCACGACATAATATACCTATAAGCACCAACTTCAAGATTATGAAGTTTATTAGCGCTTCGGCAGGTACCTCGTTGCGGGAAACTTGGACCTTGAAAACCATACGTCGCTCATTCGATGAAACTTTGAACGATGGCGCGGGTGCTGTGGTGCAAGACACGATTAACGGCTTTGACCGTTACTTAACCTATAACTTTAACACGAGTTTGGGCTCTACGGTATACGGGACCTTCAACTTTGGAAGGGACAGCAAGATACAAGCCATTCGCCACGTTATGCGGCCCTCGTTAAGCTATAACATCAACCCCGGATTTGATGAGTATTATGACCAATATACCGTCCCCTCTGCCGATCCACGAGTGGCAGACGAGGTCGTAGCCTATTCGCGTTTTGAAAACACACTCTTCGGTGCTCCAAGTCGAAATTTTAGCAGCAGTATTGGGCTTTCGCTTAGCAACACCTTCGAGGCCAAGGTACGCGATAGGGATACCACCGCTACCGAGCCGAAAAAAATAATTTTGCTCAACAACCTGAATTTTTCCACTGCCTATAATTTGGCGGGAGATTCCCTTCCTTGGAGCCCTTTACGAGTTACGGGGAGCATCCCTTTGGTGGAAAAGTTGGATTTTAACTTTATTGGTGCGCTCGATCCCTACGCATTAAATAATAACAACCAACGTATCGATGAATTCAACATCAATAACGGCGGTAGTTTGTTTCGGCTTACCAATGCGAATATAAGCATCAATTATACCTTCTCGAGTAAGGATTTTCAAGGCGAGCCGGAGACGACCAACAAGCTGGAAGATGAAACTTTTAGAAATGGCGGAAGGCCCGATGATCTATTCGGAGAGGCGCCCGACCTGTACGATGGCGATATTTTTGAAAGCGAAAACACCGATATCGATCGAAATGTAACGTGGTTCAATTACGAAATTCCTTGGGATTTACGATTGGCTTATACCATTACTTATAATAACACCCAGCGACAAAGTGAAATTTCCTCTCAATCGCTCATGTTCAGCTCCAACCTGGAGCTCTCGCCCCGTTGGAAGGTAGGTATCTCTTCGGGTTACGATTTCAAAAACAACGGTGTAACCTTGACGCAGCTGCGATTTCAGCGAGACCTTGAAAGCTGGAAGATGAGTTTCAACTGGACACCCATAGGAAGCGTAAATACTTCTTGGTATTTTTACATAGGTATTAAATCGTCTGTGTTAAGCGATATCAAGTACGACAAACGGCGCGAGCCAGACCAACGACTTTAAACAATTCCTTCTTAAAAATGAAAAAAATAATCAACACCCAAAATGCACCTGCTCCCATAGGCCCTTATAGCCAAGCGGTGATGAAAAAGGACATGCTCTATACCTCTGGACAGATAGCGATAGACCCCGCTACAGGTCAACTTGTGGAGGGCGATATCAAAAAGGAAACCCGACAGGTAATGGAAAACCTAAAGGCGGTACTAGAAGCCGCCAATATGACCTTTGGGCACGTATTAAAAACATCTATCTTTATTAGCGATATGAACAACTTTAGCGCTATCAACGAGGTGTACGCCCAATATTTCGACGAGGATACGGCGCCCGCGCGCGAAACGGTAGAGGTAGCTAATTTGCCGAAATTCGTGAATGTGGAAATATCGATGATTGCATCCCTGTAATTATTCTTCCTCTAGTTTGGCGTCGTCATTAAAGTCTACCGGATAGCTGTTATCGTCTGGAATGACGGGTAATTCGTTCTCAGATTCCAAGGTGAGTCGCTTGTTGAACAATTTGAACACCAATTCGCTAAAGGTATCGAAATCTACTGAATAGGAAACCCCTGCTCCTTGTTCAAAAATCTGTTCTTCCCCAATAAACTGAATATCCGCCTGCCTATTGAAAAAATTGATGCGCAGGCTACCGTCCTCGTTCACCAACCATTGTACCTCGATATCGCCCGCCACCGAAGTTTCGTTCACTCCGCCAACGGGTACACCCACCTTGCCATTGATCAATATACGTTTGTTAATTTGTGTTGAAAGGGTTACGCCCACCCTGCCGGCAGTTTCCTGGTTGGGTAAATTGGTAGCCTGGGTATAGTCCAGTCCCACGGCAAACTTGCCATCCTCATCTGCAAATAGTTCGTTGACTAGTCCCGAAACACGTTCTACCAATGTTCCGGTAAAGGCATTGGCGCCTTGGTAATCGTCATTTACGAATGACCCTGTTGCGACTAAGAACAAGGCTTGCTTTTGGCGTTCATCTTCATTTCGCAATACATATTCCAATTCGCTTTTTAAGGTGCTGCTTACCCTCGGAAAGTCGATACGGAAGTTCAAATCAGGCTGGATGATCTCGCCAGAAAGGTCTACGATTACCTCTACGGGTATTTTTCGGTTCATCGTGGGGTTATCGAGCAGTACCGACGGATTTGCGGCAGTTTCATACCGAGCGCTCAAGTCGAGATTGGCCCGTTCTGGCTGTCCGTCCCACGTAATATTACCGCCGGGCACTACCTCTATCTCTTTCTGAATCAATCCACCATAGCGAAAATCGAATAGGCCTTCGATTACCAAGAAATCGCCCCACATTTGAAATTTCCCCAAGGTATTGATACGTATCAAAAGGGTACCGGCTCCCCTACCAATGAGCCTAGAGTTGTTCACTTGGTCTACTACTACCTCTACTTCAGCATTATCGTTAATATCGAGGTCGAAGTTGAGGGTCATTCCTTTCTCCTCTAGCGTTTCGATAACTCCTCCAGTGGTTAGAGCCTCTTTTTCCTTGGGAGACAAAAAGTGGATAAAAGAGTCGTCGCTAATGGTTTCGGTATCGCTTAGTGGAATCTTGAAGGTGGTACCTTCTTCAGTAGTGGCAAATACATCTATTTCCAGCTCATCTACAGGACCTACAATGTCGGCCGTACCACTAATAAAGGCGGTACCGTAGTAAAGTGATTCTTCCTCGGGTTTGGTATCTAGCACTAACAACCTGTTGGTGCTTACATCCAGGTCTAGTGCCCAATCACTGAAATTTTTATGGGTCGCAACTCCAGAAAACGTACCGGTAGTTTGGTATTTGGTGTCGGTAATTGTGGTGGCATCCATTTTAAATTGACTGTTGGTTACCGTTACACGGGTATTATCGGCTATTCCGAAATCGGTATTTAAAAAGGGGATTTTGAGTCCGCCGCCATTTACCAGAAACCTTCCTAATATATCTGGCGATTTGTAATTGCCAGATACCCTCGCATTACCACTCATAAGACCGCGAATATCGGTAATAACATCACCACCAAAGGGGCTAAGCGCCTGTAGGTTGAATTCGTTCAAATCTACATCTAAGCGTATGCTGGGAGTGTTGGCGCTTACATCAATTTGGCCTATGGCGTTGATAGATTTTGCGCCGTTATTTACCAAGGATGTATTAATGTTGTATTTTGAAAGATCTTCGTTTCCGCTAATCTCCAAATTTAAATCGCCAAAGGGAATTTGGTTGATGACAACACCATCTATGGTTACCGATGAGTTGGGATAGTACGCCCCGCCTTTCTGAAGAAAATTCAACCGGCCGTTCACGTTTCCGCGCAAGCGCAAACTATCAATATCTGGCGTTATTTTTCCAATATCTACATCGTTGAAACGAAGTTTGAGGTCCTTGTAAGTAGAGTCGCGCACCACGCCCGCCAGTTGAATCACCTCGTCGTTATGGTTGAGCACCAGGCTATCGATACGTATGGTTTTGAAATCTCTGTCGAAAACCACCTTGTTCAGGTTGTTATTGGTTTCATTAAGATACCAAACATTGTCCTTAAAAGTGATGTCTGATTTTCGGACACCCACCACCGAGCGTCCCTCCAAATTAATGGTATGGTAGAGCGAAAGGTTGAACTGGTCGTCCATATCGTCGCCCCCTTTAAATTCGGCACGAAGTCGAAGGGTATCGTTCAAGGTCTTGTTGATCACATTTACATCGGTAAAATTGTAGA
>CAZXDP010000090.1:0-5822 GCA_964639255.1 uncultured Flavobacteriaceae bacterium | reverse complement strand
TGGGGTATCTAGATTTGGTAGCCACCGCCATTGGTGCCGATATCGTTCCCATTACTGGCGAAAATCGCATCTTGGCCTATTATGGTCTTAAGGTAATCAACTCCCAACCCCGCACCGGCTTCAAAGCCATTTTAAAACAGGTCAAAAAGACTACTCTAACCATAACCGATGTGGTGTTCATTATCGCACCCCGCATCAATGCCGCTGGACGAATGAAGCACGGCAACCATGCGGTTACCTTATTAACAGAAACTGATATAAATCGTGCTGCTGAATATGCTTCTGAAATTGAACAGTTTAATACTGATAGGAGGGAAGCAGATAAAACCATTACCGAAGAGGCGCTTCAACAAATCATTGACCGGAAGGAGGAAGACCGAAAAACAACGGTAGTATATAGCGATCACTGGCATAAGGGAGTAATTGGCATTGTGGCCTCTCGCCTAACCGAAACCTATTATAGACCCACCTTGGTGTTTACGAAAAGCGGAACGAAGCTCGCGGCCTCGGCCCGTTCGGTGGCCGGCTTCGATGTGTACAATGCGCTGGAAGGATGTGCCGAATATATTGAGCAGTTCGGCGGACATAAATATGCGGCAGGCCTCACCTTGCTCGAAGAACATTTTGAGGCCTTTAAGGCCGAATTTGAAAAAGTAGTAACCGAGACGATCGATCCAAAATTATTGCAGCCACAGCTGAAAATCGATGCCGAAATCGATTTTACAGAGATCACCCCAAAATTTTACCGCATCTTAAAACAGTTCGCACCATTCGGCCCAGGCAATATGACGCCTGTATTTATGACCCGAAGTTTGCGCGATACGGGATGGGGTAAATGTGTGGGCGAAGATAAGCGCCATCTGCGTATTGTAGCCCAGCAAGGCCATCGGGGCCCCACATTTGTAGGCATCGGATTTGGGATGGCAGAAAAGGAGGCGGTGGCGTGTGGCGGGCAACCATTTAAGGCGGCGTATAGCATCGATGAGAACGAATGGCAAGGTACAGTAAGCCTTCAATTAAAATTGCGTGACATTAAGGAGTAAAGTGTTGCAGGGAAAAGGTTTCCCCATCAAAAACACCGTAGGTGTAGTGCGTTATCCAATCGCCTAGGTTAAAGTAGGTTGAATGTTCGCCTACCTGAATTTCCATAGGCAAATGGCGGTGGCCAAATACAAAGTAATCATAGTGATTACTTTCCAATTTTCGTTTGGCGTACTGGGCTAACCATTCATTTTCCGCTCCAAGAAACTTGGCGTCTTCCTCACCCGAGAGCAATTTGTTCTTTACCGAGAGGTGCTGCGCAATGCGCACCCCAATATCGGGGTGCAACCAGCGGAACATCCACTTGAACACCGGGTTGGTGAAAATTTTTTTCATTCGTTTATAACCCTTATCCTTGGGACCCTTGCCATCACCGTGACCTATTAAAAACCGTTTGCCGTGAAGCTCGAATTCCTCTGGCTGGCGGTATATGGGTATGTTCAGTTCTTTTTCAAAATATTCGTCCATCCATAAATCGTGGTTACCCACAAAAAAGTAGATGGGAATGCCGCGATCACTTAATTCGGCCAATTTGCCAAGAACCCTTACGAATCCTTTGGGCACAACCGTTTTATATTCAAACCAAAAATCGAACAGATCTCCCAGCAGAAATATAGCGGCCGCGTCATCCTTAATGGCATCGAGCCAGGCGACGAACTTCTTCTCCCTGGGCCAACTTTGCTCGGTGGTAGGTGCCCCTAGGTGGTTGTCGCTCGAAAAGTAAATTTTCTTACCGGTTGGAATTTGCATACGGTATAAAGTTACGTGTTTGCCCTTAACAAATTACGGGTTATCGCTGGCAAACCATTCGGCATAACTAGTGGCGGTTTCCTGCAATTTCAGCGAATGCAGCTGCAGGTTTTCTGGCAGGCGTGCCTTTATTTTTTCGGCAAAATCAATAACCATCATCTCACTGGTAGGTTGGTAATCTACCAACAGCACATTGTGCCCCCGGTTCTTTAGTTCCATCGCGAGCTCTACGTGAGGCGTATTCTTGTTAAAAACCGTTGCGTGATCAAATACATCTACCACCTCTTCCTTCACAATTTTTTTTAAATCACCAAAATCGATCACCATTCCAAATTTAACGTGGTCTGTATCGTTAATAGGCGCACCAATTACCGTAACGGAAAGTTTATAGCTGTGGCCGTGCACGTTGCGGCATTTACCGTCATAACCATAAAGGGCGTGGCCGGTTTCAAAAGAAAATTGTTTGGTAATTCGAATCTTGCTCATAAGCTGCCAATGTTAGGGACAAAGATACAGGTTTTTGTCGGGCTGTATTTTTCTGAAAAACATATTGTTTTCCCACGTATATTTGCCAACTTTTTTTACCTTCTGAAGGTTATGGAGAAACAATTGTTCGAACAGATAGACACTACGCTCAATCCTACATACGAAGCGATTATCACAAATTTGCTGGAACAGCAGTACAGTATTGTCGATGGATTCTTTACTGAAGCTGAGGTACAGCTGCTTCGCAATTCGCTTCTTGCAAAATACGAAGCAGACCGCTTTAAAAAATCGGCCATTGGCAATCGTACCAACGAGGAGATAGACCGTAGCATTCGGGGCGACTTCATTCTATGGATCGATGAGCACCAAAAAAACGAGGCAGAAACGGCTTTTTTCAGCAAAATTAATGAGCTGGTGGCGTATCTCAACAAAACTTGTTTTTTGGGCATCCTTCAGAAAGAGTTTCACTATGCGGTGTACCCCAAGGGTACATTTTACAAACGACATATCGACACCTTCCAAAACGACGATAGGCGCAAGCTTTCCATCGTTTGCTACCTGAACGAAGAAAATTGGCCGGCAGAGAATGGGGGCGAACTCGCACTATATCCTGAACATCGTCCAAAGGTGGAAGTACTGCCCCTGCCTGGCCGCGTAGTCCTTTTTGAGAGCCAAATTTTGGAGCATGAAGTGAAGACGGTTAATGCCGGAGAGCGATTCAGCATTACCGGTTGGCTAAAAACACGCTAACTTATTGTGCTAACGGCAGGTATTTTTTTCTGAATTTAAGCAATAAGGCCACGCCGCGATATCCTACCCATACCAGCAGGGCCACCCAAATTCCTCGAAGGCCCCACCCCAGGTATTTAGAAAGGTATAGTACGGGTAAAAATCCCAACAAGGTCGCACCCAAAAGGACGTTTCGAAGGTATTTCATTTCTCCCAAACCCTTGAAAATGGAATCTAAGGTAAACCCAAGGGCGTTTAACGGCTGACTCAGCAATACAAGGAAAAACATCCCATAGAAAATGGCGAGTACTTGCGCATCTTTGTTAAATAGCAACCCCAACGGTTCGTATAAGAGAATTCCCGCTACAATGAGCGCCCCAGCCACTACGATATTATATAAGGTCACCTTTTTGGTAAGGGCCCAAAGTCCTCTAAAATCACGTGCTCCCAGCAACTTACCGCTTAAAATATTACCGGCTGCGCCGTAGCCATCTAGAAAAAAAGCGGTAAACAGCCATAAATTTATGGCTATGGCGTGGGCGGCGATATATTCTTTCCCCAAAGCGGTAGCCTCGCGAACCGCCAACAACAGGGCGGCATTCAACGCTACCGACCGTATAAAAAGGTTGGCGCTCATAGAAACCAAGCGATTAATCTCGGGATGCAGGGGGAAAGTAAACCGTAAGGAAACCTCTGTCTTCCGAAGCAAAAAACCAAGAGCAAATAGGGCCATTACAGCCTGTGCGATAAGGCTTGCCCAAGCAGCACCCTTAATTCCCATAGGTGCAACGATACCCTCAAGCCCGTATACCAATGCAAAATCTAGGGCAATGTTTAGTCCAGCGCCCAGGGTGGCAATCACCATAGGCCAAAAAGTATTCTGAAGTCCCCTAAAAAGTCCGAACACGGCAAAGGTGAACAGGGTAAGAGGGAAGCCCCAAACCCGAATGTTGTAATAATCTACGCTATACTGCAGCACGAGACCATCGGCATTCAACAATCTAAAGATCTCCTCTACGAAAAAATAGGTAGAGCCCAACACCAAAATGCTCAATCCTACATTGAAATAAATAGCCTGCGCCGGAAAACTGTCTAGATTGGCCAACTTGCCAGCCCCGAGATTTTGCGAAACGATAGCCGAAATGGCACTTCGGGTTTGCCCCAATATCCAAATGAGCATGGAGAGAAACGACCCAACGATGCCTACGGCAGCGAGCGATTCGGTGCCGTATACGGGGATATTCCCCACTATGGCGGCGTCGGTACTGGAAAGGACCGGCTCTGCGATTCCCGCAATAATGGCTGGTAGCGCCAATTGCTGTATACGGGAAAACGAAATATTGGTTTTTTGCACCATAGCGCTGCAAAAGTAGCGATAAAATGGCCTTTGGAAAGTACAGTCGTATAGCCTTTACCAATGCCTTGGTTGGAGTTGGTTATGGTTACAAAAGCTTTTCGTAACAATAGAAGGGATGGTCGCTTTGCTTCGGAAAATAAATGGCATCTAGCCGCCTATAGCCACGGGCTTCATAAAATTTCTGGTTGCGTTTATTTAAGCTGAAAGTATCCAAGCGAACCGAAATGGCACCTTCGTCGGATGAAAGCGTTTCGGCAAAATCCATCAACCTTCGTGCGTATCCCATCCTTTGAAAGTCGGGGTGCACTGCCAAACGGTGAATATATCGTTGCCCACCATCGGCGGTAAGCCAGGAAACACCTTCGTAAACCGCATCTTTTAAGGTGGAAATTACGATACTACCCACAAGTTCGTTCGCACGAACTAGCACATACAGCTGGTTGCGCGCAACATCCTCCTTAAAGGCCGCTAGGGAAGGATAATGCTCGTTCCACTGGTAGATTCCCTGTGCCTCCATATGCGCAGCACACGCGCGGGTAATCGTTATAATTTTCTCAATTTCCGAGGGTTCGGCCCTTCTAATCATCAATAAAAGCTAATTTTGCACCGTTAACAACGAAATTTTCTTCAGTATGAAAAATATTTTAGTGCCCGTTGGGTCTTCGGAGCATTCTGTGAGCAATTTACAATATGCAATCGATTTAGCGCACGAAATGGATGCAAACGTTTACGTGGTGTCGGTGTTTCAAGAACTATCGAAAGTGGGCGGACTGTCGAAGGTAAATGCGCTGTTGAAGGAAGAAACCGAGAACAGGCTGCAGGAAGTACTTTCAAAAGTGAACACTCGCGATGTTACCGTAGTGGCACATCCCATAAAAGGAGGCAGTATCGTCGAGGGAATAATGCGCTTCCATAGGCACGTGCCGGTAGATTTAATGGTTTTGGCGCCGCGCAGCAATTCAATTAGAGAGGAAGTGTATTTGGGCAATACTTCGGGGAAATTGCTGAAAGGCACTAACATTCCAATTCTAGTAGTGCCCGAGGGAGCTGTTTTCGAGCAGCCAGCTACTATGTTGATGGCTTTTAAGAATGGGAACTTCGACAAGAAGACCTTGGAACCTGTGAAGCAGTTCGTGAAGCATTTTGGAACCGAAATAAATGTATTGCACGTAGAAACGCCCGAAACCACCGAGGAGATGCAGGAGGTAAGTCCGCGTCTAACAAAAATTCGGAATACCTACACCAAAGCCGAGAATGCAACTACATTTCAAGCGGTTTTAGAGCATTTTCAAAGCAATAATCCCGACATGCTTTGTGTAGTACGTCGAAAAAGAGGGTTTTTCAAGAAGCTATGGGAGAAGAATGTGATCTTGAAAAAAGAATTTCATACCAGCAAACCTTTATTGGTTTTGCAAGTGCAGGAATAAAAAAATTTACTATTTTTGCCACCTAAAGTTGG
>CAZXDP010000089.1:0-5999 GCA_964639255.1 uncultured Flavobacteriaceae bacterium | reverse complement strand
GCGTCTACCTTATCGCGATAGGCAGAAACCGACAGCGTCTTTGCCTCTATTTGTTGTCCCGTACGTTCTACCAAATTAGGATCGAAGTATTGATTGGTGGTTTCTGAAAAATAGAGAATGGTATCGCCTTTGTTTACAAACTCGCCCTCGCGAACGTACCATTTTTCAATTCGTCCCCCAATGGGCGATTGTATGGTTTGCGGCCGTTGATCTGGCATAAGCGTTGTAAGTTTTCCCTTGCCGGTTACGGTTTGCGTCCACGGCAAGAACATAATAATAATGAAGATTAGCGCGAACACCAGCAAAAAGCGGTTAAAATGCTTATAATGCTTACGGTAAAATACCTTTTGGGTCGACTTGTACTGCTCTAAGGATACGAACGCGTGTACCGATTTTTTTGAAATGTTAAGCATAGCCTAGTGTTTAGTTTGAGACAAGGGTTCCGTTTTCCATTCGAACTTTTTGGTTGCAATGCGAGTGCCACTCATCGCTTTGGCTCACTACAACAAGCCCCCAAGGCCTGTCTTTTCCTGCCAGATAGGCAATAATTTTTTGCTTTTCCTCTGGAATAAATTGCTCTAGCGGATCTTTGATTAGCAGTAGTTTGGGTTGGCGAACGATGCTTCGCGCCAATACGATTTTTCGTGCCACGGTAGCCGACATTTGCTTGCCCTCTGGATAGATAACTGTATCCAAACCGTTTGGTTGTTCTTTAACGAAATCGGTAAGCCCCATTTGGGTTATGGCTTCCCTAATGGCTTTTTTGGAAATGGTTTCGTCGCCAAACGTGATGTTCTCCAAGATCGTTCCCTCGAAGGGGCTTTCGTCTGCCAGTGATTGGCCCAAAGCGGCGCGATAACTATTGGGGTGCACCCCCTTCATCGAAATATCATTTATATACATGGCGCCTTGGCTAGGCTCCAATATACCCGCAATGATGCGCAGGAAAGTGGATTTGCCCGAGCCGCTGGGCCCGTAGATCAAGATTCGAGATTGCCTGTTTATTTCCAGGCTTATATTATGAAGAATGCGCTTCTTTGAGTCTGGCAGGTCGTATCCAATCTGTTCAAGCTCGATGGTAAGATCATCGGTTTCCTCAAAGGGGTTGGCCCCATCTTGCGGCTCCAATTCCTTGTCGACCACCTGGCCCATTTTTTCTAGGGACGTGAGCACGTCGTAAAACGACTCCAATCGCAATATTACTTTTTCCACGGCGGTAATAATCAATAAGATGATGATTTCAGCGGCAACGAATTGACCAATGTTCATCTCTTGATTGAGCACCAGAATACCTCCAATAAGCAGCAACCCCGCAGTTACTAACGTCTTAAAGGTAATCATCTGTATAAACTGCTGTACCAACACCTTAAAATGGCTTTCCCGGGCACTCAGGTATTTCGTTACCAAGGCGTCACTTTTGTTCATGGCCAGATGTGTTTTTCCAGACAACTTGAAACTTAGTACCGAGCGCGCAATTTCCTGTATCCAATGGGCGATACGGTACTTGTGCTTCGATTCTTCCAAACTGGTTTCCATACCCTTTTTGGCGGTGTACTTAAAAATAAAGTAAATAAGTGCCAAGAGCATTATGCCATAGATAATAAAGAAAGGATGGTAAAACGACAGCAGGATTAGGCCAAAAATAATTTGCAATAGCGCGGCGGGGAAATCCAGCAAAATTTTTGTAATGCCCTTTTGTACGGTAAGGGTATCGAAAAATCGGTTCGCGAGCTCGGGAGGGTAGAAGTTGCGAAGTTCGCTCATCTTTATCTTCGGAAAACGGTAGGCGAATTCAAAAGACGCGCGCGTGAATATTTTCTGCTGAATGTTCTCTATGATACGGAATTGCATTAATTGCAATATACCCACAAAGGCTACCCCCAAAGTAACGAGTACCACCAAGATAATCCACGAAGTGCTTATTTGCGCCCCTTGAATAAGGTTGATGATGGCTTGAATTCCCAACGGAAGCGAGAGGTTTACAAGACCTGCGAAAATGGCGTAATAAAAAATTTGTTTTACGTCGCGTTGGTCGAGTTTCAGGAGATTTACCAAGCGTTTCCAGGGCGTCATAATGTTAGACTTCATAGTCTGTTAGTTTTAGGGTGGTGGTCACAAGATTACTGAAAAATTCAGAAGGCGAAACGGTTTCGTTGCAATCTGTTATTGAGACAAAATGTTCTTTTAAAAAATGTTGGTGCATTACACCTTCTACTACGGTGCTGGCGAGGCTCGCGGGATATTTGTAGGAAGGGCATACGCCTTTAATCAAATCGCGCAGCCGGGTGATTAGCCGTTTATAAATGGAAAAATACCCGTCCTTGTTCTCCTTGTCGACCTCTTTGGTAAGGTACGATTTTGAATATTCGTTAATCACTATTTTATTGAGCAGCATTTCATTGATATGCGAATACGATGAATCTTCCCGAACCGGAGCCG
The DNA here is from genome assembly GCA_964639255.1 of uncultured Flavobacteriaceae bacterium. Lineage (GTDB taxonomy): Bacteria > Bacteroidota > Bacteroidia > Flavobacteriales > Flavobacteriaceae > NZQO01. Next base: position 3,560 of record CAZXDP010000089.1, on the reverse strand, counting down.
CAACAATTTCAATGGCTCTTAAAAGTCTTTCGCTGGGACTGGAAATACTGTTGGTTGCCAAGACCAGCTTGTATTCTAGCCAGCCCCAATACCAAGAGGTTAGGTAAAGCAAGAGCTTATGCTTGTTCTCAAAATAACGGTACACAGAGCTTTCGTTTGAGCCAATAGCGCTACCGAGTTTTTTAAAGGTAAAGCTATCGAAACCTATCTCGTCGATGAGCAAGATGCTATGCTCTACGATTTTTCGGCCAAGGTCAGAAGACTCAGGATCCTTCAGGTAAATTTTCTCATTTACCATCACTTTTAGATTTTTCAATAGTTGATCCATTACAATCGAATTAATAAACACGCAAATATAATAGCAATACTATTATAGTTGCAAGCATTAACGATAATTTAATATTTGCTCGTGTATCCTGCTCTTGGGAATAATGGTATTTTTGAGTTAAATTTTAGTTATGTTACGCGATCTTATCCAATCCAGACGTACAGTCTACCCTCAGCAATTCAACGAAGAGCCTATTTCTGATACAGAATTGCAACAATTGTTAGAAGCGGCCAATTGGGCGCCTACCCACAAAAAAACCGAACCGTGGCGTTTCAAGATTTTCCGTGGTACGGCGAAACAGCGCTTGGGCGAATTTTTGACCCAGACGTACCGGGAAATCACCGAAAATGCGTCAGAATTTAAATGCAAACGCGTGCTTGAGAAATCGCAGCGCTCACAGGTGGTGCTTGCCATTTGTATGCAGCGCGACCCCAGAGCGTCCATACCCGAATGGGAAGAAATTGCCGCCACCGCCATGGCTGTGCAAAATCTATGGCTTACCGCCCATAGCTTGAACATAGGAGGCTATTGGAGCTCTCCAGCCATAAAAGACCATTTGCATAAGCATATTGCCTTGGAACCTGGTGAAAAATGCCTTGGGTTTTTCTACTTGGGCAAGTACGATGAGCAACTGTTCGCAGGGAACAGGAACAGTTCTATCAAAGACAAAATTACCTACTTTTTAGAATAGCAACTCTCGAAATCCCCACAGTTTGTAGATAAATAGTCCTAGATAAACCACGGTAGCGAGAAATTTAATAAAGGTGCCGGCCAGAAAACCGAGGAACGACCCCAGGGCCGCCTTGAATGCGAGATTGCGCTCGGTCTTATTCACCACTAGTTCGCCAACGAGCGCACCAATAAAAGGCCCTATCAAAATACCGAAGGGAATAGGGGCGAGAATACCCACCACGAGGCCAATGGTAGTGCCCCAGGCCCCGGCCTTGCTCCCTCCAAACCGTTTGGTGCCCATCGCCGGTATAAGGTAATCCAATACATACAGGCCTATCGCAACCACGCCGGTAACACTTATAAATGTCCAATTAAAGGGAACGCTGGGCGCTAGGTACAGGCAAACGAGGCCCAGCCAACTAACGGGAACCCCCGGCAGTACGGGTAAGATGCTTCCTGCGATGCCCACAAGCATGAGGATGGCTCCCAGCACTATGAGAAATATATCCATAGAGAGAATTTTCACGAATATACAGTACTTCAGAAATTTTATAACTAATAAATTAGTTTAAACTAAAAAATTAGTTATATTTGTAGGGGCTATATCAATTTGCAGTTAAATAATATTAATATATATGTGTAGCCGTAACTATTGATTTTTAAGAATTATTTTATTTATGAAACAACTCACAAAAGCAGAAGAAGACATTATGCAAGTCCTCTGGGAATTGGGGGAGGCTAACGTGGCCGCCATAATCGACGAACTGCCCAACCCCAAACCGGCGTACAATACGGTCAGTACCATTGTTCGCATTTTGGAAAGCAAGGAATTTGTGGACTACCGAAAGGAAGGTCGTGGCCACATTTATTTCCCGAAAGTGAAAAAGGCAGAATACAGCAATCAGTCCATCAACAAGCTAGTCGATGGGTATTTTCAGGGGTCGTTTAAGAGTATGGTATCCTTTTTTATGAAGAAAAACGATATCAACCTACAAGAACTGGAGAGTATTTTACAAGAAATCAACAAGGAAGAAAAGTCATGATACATTATATCTTACAAGTCATTGCATTTCAGCTGCTGTTTTTGGTGGTGTACGATGTATTTCTGAAAAAGGAAACATTCTTTACGGCCAACCGACTCTATTTGTTGGGAACCTCGGTAGTGAGTTTTGTACTTCCCTTTCTAAAATTTGAAGCGATACAACAAACCATTCCGCAGCAATTTAGGGTTCAGTTGCCCGAAGTGATTTTAGGAAACCCAACAGCAACAGTCCCCCAAGACAGCGCAATTATCTTAAATGAAATCGTGTTGCAACACGACAGTTTTTCGTGGTCACAAGCATTGGTTTGGCTTTACGGTTTCGGAGTTGTAGCGGCTATCGCACTCTTCGGTGTAAAACTCTGGAAATTATACAGGTTAAAAAAAATGGCTTCTATCAAAAAGTTCGAGTCCTACTCATTAGCCTCAGTCCCAAAGTCATCCGTAGCCTTTACGTTTTTCAAAACCATATACCTCGGAGCAGCTATTTCAGAAGAGAAAAAACAGCACATTTTACAGCACGAACTGGTGCACGTTAAGCAGAACCATACCTTAGACTTATTGTTTTTCGAAGTACTGCGCATCGCGTTTTGGTTCAACCCAATGGTGTATGTTTTTCAGAAAAAAATGCAAGCGTTGCACGAGTACGTGGCAGACCGTAGCGTGGCGACTACAAACAAAATTGGATACTACCAAAACTTGCTTTCGGAAGTGTTCGGCACCACAAATATTTCATTTATCAACACCTTTTATAAATCATCAATACTCAAAAATCGAATCGTTATGTTACAAAAATCAAATTCAAGGAAAATCGTTCAGTTAAAGTATTTATTACTTATTCCAGTCGTTAGTGTGATGCTATTCTATACCTCTTGTACTGAGGATTCGAAACCGGAAGAAACAGAAATGCTCACCAAAATTGAAAACCTCCAAGCCGAAATTTCCAACAAGGGCAACCTTTCTGAAGAAGAATTTAACGCCTTATTGAAACTTGTTTCAGAAAGTAGAAAGAATGTTGTGTTTGAAAATGAGAATACGGATCCAAATTACTTATTGGAAGATGATGAGTCTGAAGCCTTAACAGACGTGCCTTTTGCTGTTATACAGCAACCCCCTACATTTCCTGGTTGCGAAGGAAATAATGTAGTTATAAAAGAATGCATGTCTCAGAAAATTCAAGAATTTGTAAGTAAAAATTTTAATGTAAAACTTGCCAACGAACTCAATCTGTCCGGGAAACAACGAATTGCCCTACAGTTTAAAATCGATAAAACCGGTAACGTGGTAGATACGCGTGCCAGGGCAGCACACCCAGATTTGGCGGCCGAGGCAATGCGCGTTGTTTCAAAATTGCCCAAAATGATTCCTGGTGAGCAAGATGGAAAAAAAGTGAGCGTGCTTTATTCCTTGCCTATAGTTTTTGAAATAGATGAATAAATTCGTTCCATTTGTATTAATCGTTTTCTCATTCATCAAAGCCGATGCCCAAAACGCATCGGCTTTACGTGTTGGGGATAGCCT
>CAZXDP010000088.1:0-6420 GCA_964639255.1 uncultured Flavobacteriaceae bacterium | reverse complement strand
TTCTGAAATAGGCTTGGGATTTGATAATTTAATTCACTTCTACGAAAACGACACTGCGTTTGTAGATGAAACCTTTTCCGAAGCTTTCGTAACACATACGCAGTGGAATCCGAAAAATTCCCGGCCCTATGCCCTTACGGCCGATGCATCGTTGGCAGAGCGTTTCCGTTCAATGGAAATGATTTTTGGCATTACCGCTACAAATGTAGGATTTTACGGCCCACAGGGACGGATGTTACGTGTGCCCTTGTTCGATTCTCAATTGAACGATAAAATTGCCAGTTTTGAATACCAAGGGAAAAAAATAACCAACTTAGAAATGGAGACCTCCGCCATATATGCTATGGCCGCGCTTTTAGGACACAGAGCGCTTTCCTTAAATGCGATCATCGCGAACCGTGCCTTGGCAACTTTTAGCGATCAACCCAAGAAAGTTGTGGATAGATTGATTGAACATACCTTGAACGTACTTACCTCATGAAACAGTTTACCATTGGCGGCGTGCCCGAACATTTCAATTTGCCTTGGTACCTAACCCTGCGTGACAAAAAATACCAGGAAAAGGACATCAACCTACGATGGAAGGATTACCACGGCGGAACCGGTGAAATGAACAAAGCCTTGCGACAAGGCGATATCGATATGGCGGTTATTCTCACCGAGGGCATCATTCGCGATATCATACAGGGAAATCCGTCGAAAATCGTGCAGGTATTTGTAAAATCACCACTCATATGGGGCATCCATGTGGCTCAAAATTCTCCGTACGGACACATTTCCGATTTGAGGGGAACCGAAGCCGCTATAAGCCGGTATGGTTCAGGATCACACCTTATGGCTTATGTAAATGCAGAACACCAGGGCTGGGATAAAGACCGTGACCTGCATTTTACAGTGGTAGAAAACCTAGAGGGAGCCTTACATAGCTTGCCCGAAGGCAAAGGCGATTATTTTATGTGGGAAAAATTTACGACCAAGCCCTACGTCGATGATGGGCCCTTTCGTTTGGTTGGGCAGTGTCCAACCCCTTGGCCCTGTTTTGTCATTGCAGTTCGAGAGGAGGTGCTTGAAAATGATATAGACGCCATACGTGATATTTTGAAAATCATAAACACCTGTACGGCTACATTCAAGGCAATTCCTGGAATAGACCAAGTACTAGCCAAACGTTACGATCAAAAAATAGAAGATGTGATAGAATGGCTTACCCTTACCGAATGGAGCCAGCAACAGCTTAGCGAATTGGAAGTAGAACGAGTTCAAAAGAAACTAGTAGAACTTGGTTTGGTTCATCGAAAAGCCAGGTTTACCGATATTGTAACATCAATCGCATAACCATTTATTATTTTTAACCTTCACGCAACCTTTCGCAATATTTGTATCTATTGTATGTAAATAGCACAGATTATGACTACGTTTTTCATTATTTTAGGGGCTCTGCTAGTTACAAACTTCTTGTTGTTACAGTTCAGCTGCAACGACACAACAGAGCCTGAAGTACCCGAAGAAGAATAACCCTCCCCAATTCTTCTTCTTTTTGAAACTTGTTACCACTGTATGGGTTCTTTGCCCTGTTCCGCCAAATATTGATTTGTTTGGCTAAAATGTTTGTTTCCGAACCAATAACCTCTATTGGCACTTAGGGGCGATGGGTGTCCGCTGCTAAGCACCAAATGCCTCGAGGTATTTATTCGCTTTCCCTTTCGTTTTGCATAACCACCCCAGAGTAAGAATACCAGTCCTTCACGTTGGTTGGAAAGTGTATCGATAACGGCATCGGTAAATTGTTCCCAACCTTTGTTTTGATGGCTTCCCGCCTCGTGTGCCCGAACGCTTAACGTGGCATTGAGCAACAGCACGCCTTGCTGTGCCCACCGTTCCAGATTACCGCTCGTAGGTATTTCAGTTCCCAGATCGCGGCGAATTTCCTCGAAAATATTGTTTAGCGATGGTGGTTTTTCCATTCCTTCGCCTACCGAAAAACAGAGTCCGTTAGCCTGCCCCGGCCCGTGGTAAGGATCTTGTCCAATAATTACGACCTTCACTTTATGGAAAGGGGTATGGTCGAAAGCCGAGAAAAGCAACGGTCCGGGAGGAAAGCATCGGTGCTCTCGGTATTCAGTCCTAACAAATTCAATTAACTCTTTAAAATAGGGTTTCCCAAATTCTGTTTGTAAGTGTTCCTTCCAGCTAGCATCTATTTTTACATCCATATTTCGTATTTTTGTACCGCATAAAAATAGCAATTCCCAACGCAAGACGAAGTAGGGTAACGAAAAAGAGGGCGTTTTCCGGCACATGGTAAAAATCGATTCGAAGACACTTCAGGACCTGGAGTTTACAGCAGTTCTACAGCAGGTTTCCCAGCATTGCATTACCGAGCTTGGGAAAGAGCGCGCCCTTGCAATAGTACCCTACCGAGATATTGAAAAAGTGGTTCCCGAGTTAAAGCGGGTTTCCGAATTTACGGCCTCCTTCAACAGTGATAACCGTATTCCAAACCACAATTTCGACCGTATCGACAAAGAGCTGCATTTGCTTGAAATTGAAAATAGTGTCCTCGATATCGCGGGATTCCGCCATATTATTACAGTTGCCGAAACCACTAAAGAATTGCTTCGGTTTTTCAAGAAATTCGAGGAATTTTACCAAGCCCTACAACTGTTTTCTGCGAAAGTGAGTTATACCTCGCTTATTTCAGAAGAAATTCAAAAAAAGATCAATAGGTATGGCGAAATTAAGGACGAAGCCTCAGATGCGCTAGCCGCCATTCGGAAGCGACTGCTCGTCGTGAAAGGCAAAATTAATTCTTCTTTTCAGAAAGCACTCTCGCACTATGCCCAGCAGGATTATCTTGACGATATTAAGGAAACTGTGGTGGAAAATAGAAGGGTGCTCGCCGTGAAGGCGATGTACCGGAAAAAGGTGCGCGGAGCAGTATTGGGCCAGTCGAAAACCGGCAGTATCGTTTACATCGAACCACAAGAAACGCTCGAGTTTGCGAATGAATTGAGCAACCTCCTCTATGAGGAACGTGAGGAAATAAAGAAAATCCTTAAAGGCTTAACAGAATTCGTGCGCCCCTATCGTTCTCTTTTAAAATCGTATCAAACCTTTCTGGTGCGCATCGACGTGCTTTATGCCAAAGCAAAATATGCGCTTTCGATAGGGGCGACTATGCCTACCATGACAAGGGAGAAAAGGCTAACCTTGATAGAGGCCTTCCACCCCCTGCTCTTTCTCGCCAATAAGCGCCGTAACGAACCTACTTATCCCCAAACCATCGAGCTGGTGCCAGAAAAGCGTATTATCGTGATAAGCGGTCCTAATGCGGGTGGCAAAAGCATTACCCTTAAAACGGTAGGGTTGCTTCAGGCAATGGCGCAAAGCGGAATGCTCATTCCCGCCCATAGCCAAAGCGAATTGCCCTATTTCAAACGTATCTTAACCGATATTGGCGACAATCAGAGCATCGAAAACCATTTGAGCACCTATAGTTATCGCCTCAAGAAAATGAACCATTTTCTAAAGAAGTGCAATAGCGAGACACTTTTTCTAATCGATGAATTTGGAACAGGAAGCGATCCAGAATTAGGTGGCGCCTTGGCCGAGACCTTCCTCGAAGTATTTTATGAAAGAGAAGCATTTGGTATTATCACCACCCATTATACCAACCTCAAATTGTTGGCTAATGAGCTGCCCCACGCCATTAACGCTAATATGCAGTTCGACCACCGCAGCTTAGAGCCGGTTTACAAATTGCAGCTGGGTGAGGCCGGTAGTAGCTTTACCTTTGAGGTAGCTCAAAAAAACGGAATTCCCTACAGCTTGATAAACCGCGCCAAGAAAAAAATTGAACGCGGCAAGGTTCGGTTCGACAAGACGATTGCGAAGCTGCAGCAAGAACGAAGTGAGCTTCGGAAAACATCGGCGAACCTAAAGACCGAAGAGCAAAAAGCGCGCGAGGAGAGCAAGCAGTTGGAAGAGATAAACGCTAGAGTGCAAGAAAAGCTAGAAAGCTACCAAGAGTTGTATGATAGCAACCAAAAAATGATTGCCCTTGGCAGGAAATTAGATTCGTTGGCAGAGCGCTATTTTAACAACAAGCGAAAAAAGGAACTGCAAGAGGAACTGTTCAAACTGGTAATGCTCGAGAACAGCAAGCGCAAAAGGCTTCCGAAGAAAAAGAAGCAAGCCGAAAAGGCCAAAGAGCGCAAGGTGGAAAAACAAGTCGCAAAAGAGGTAGAGGTCATTCGCCAACGGAAAAAAGAAACTAAAATCGAGGCCAAGAAGCAACCGCTTAAACCCCGTGTGTTATTGAAGGTAGGCGACAGAGTACGTATGATAGACGGCCGTGCCATTGGCACAATCGACACTATTGAAAAGAAAAAGGCCATTGTTAATTATGGTATGTTCACCGCAGATGTAAGCCTTGAAGAATTGGAAAAAGTTTAGTTATGAAGTACAGTGACCGCACACCACCACACGCTATCATTCTTTTTGATGGAGTGTGCAATCTATGCAATGCATCGGTCACCTTCATCATAGAGCGCGACCCGAGCGACCGGTTTCGCTTCGCGGCCCTACAAAGCGATTTGGGACGGAAGTTAACCTCTAAATTTGGTATAGATTCAGAAAAAACCGATTCCATCGTTCTACTAGAGGGTGATACAGCTTATACCAAATCGACTGCAGCCTTGCGAATAGCGAGAAAACTCTCAGGCGCCTGGCCCCTGCTCTATTCTTTTATTATCATTCCCAAGCCGCTTCGGGATTGGGTGTATGGGTATATCGCCAAAAATAGGTACCGTTGGTACGGTAAACAGGAAAGTTGTATGATACCCACGCCAGCACTTCGCGAAAAGTTTTTGTAAGAATTTACATTAAATTATTTCAGATTCTGCAAGATAAATTCCAGCGTAGTATTGATATTTTCATTCTTTTGAAAAGCAAAGTTAGTATAGGAAGGTTCGCTCGCCAGGCCTTCGCTTTTCCAATGGTCCACAATGGTATGATATTCGAGAGAGACTTTACCAAATTGTAAATTGTGCAGTGATGCACCGCTATGGTAGTGATCGTATATTTTCTTCAGCCCCGTTAAATACAGATGATCCTTAGTAAATCCACCGCCACGGTGCGCGCGCAGAGAGATATTGTAGGCCTCTTCCCTATTTAATTTGTATTGGTTGTGCAATAAATCGAAAGTGTCGCAAAACGAAAAGCCTTTCCGAAGGCTATCGGTCGCCAGCACTCTATAGCTCAGTTCCTTGAGCCGGTGAAGCGTAAGGCAGCCGCTCATATATTCGCTGAAAACGGCCAGCCCTTCTTGAGTCTCCACATTTTTTGGGAAACCGTTATGGAAAATACTCAACGGTTGCTGCAATCCATTGAAGGTGGTCACCAAATGAACTCCAATTTCATGGTTGGCCAATACTTTTAGCTGATTGGCACTAAACCTATGGTTTTTCTTTAAAATGAGCGTTTGGCTATGGTTCACTACCATAGCCGCAGCAGAGATCTTGGTAGAGAATTTTATGTTGAAGGGGAAGTCATACCGTTTTACGAACTCGCTAAAGTAATCTGCTGCTTCATTGGCATTGAAGACCGGAAATAGCTCTTGGTCGTACTCCGGGTCCTTGAAATGTAAAATGAACCGCGCATTTTCAACATCTCGCTCGGTAGGCGTACCAAACGACTTCAAGCTATTATAATAAAACTTATTGCCCTGTCCCACGGTTTCTACGCACTGCACAAGACCAGAATAATCATAAATGACATCGCGGTAGAACGAACGTGTCTCTTCATCCCGTATGCTATCAATATCCTGCGAAAATAGCTCTTGCTGAAGACGGTGGGCGTCAAAGTCAATTTTCCGGTAGTGAAACGACGGATTTACATTGTACTTGGAAGCAAAGAAGTTTCGTTTCTCTTGTTCTATATTGATGGGGTTCACATAATTGAGAAGCTCTATCTTCTTTACCAATTTGTTCAATTGGGTATCTATCCTCACCAAATTGGGATGAGCGATATGGGTTTTCTGGGAATGCGGCATGCTATTCATTCACGTTTTTTCGGAAATACTGCGCGTGGCTCCTTATCTTCTCCCTAAGCTGCGTTTCTATGGCGTGTATAACTTCAGGAAAAAGAATTTGCTCAATCTCGTCGCAGTAAATTTTCTTGAATTCGGTAGCCAAAACTAAGGTATTCTTGAAGTTTTCGGTGCAATATTTCAAAAAATATCCATTTCCGAAAAAGGTATCGTTAATGTGGGAGGTAGTCTCCCCTACTCCAGGAAGCTGCAATTGTGATAGCGAATGTCTCCAATGCTCTACCAAATCGCCAAAACGAACGTTATCAATATTGGCCGTTCCCAGGTTAATTACCGGCACTTCCCGATCCCATCGGCGCCAATTGTAGCTA
>CAZXDP010000087.1:0-6422 GCA_964639255.1 uncultured Flavobacteriaceae bacterium | reverse complement strand
GTAGAGAATTCAGAAGAAGTTATACGGGCCCTAAAGGAGCAGCTCAATGAGGTGGAGCACAAAGTGGGCTACGACCTCAGTTCGCAAATTGATACTTCTGAAATTACCTCTTGGATTTCCCTACAATTGCAGAGTTTTGCCGGGGGTACCTTCAATATGTTCATCGCCATAGGGCTTATGTATTTTATGCTATACTATATGCTTACCAATAGACGGGAGCTAAAGGAGTCGCTTTTCGACTATATTCCCATAGGCGATGGGAACCTGAAAATTATTGGGGACGACGCCCAAGCCATGGTGCGCTCCAATGCCATTGGAATACCCTTGGTGGCCTTGGCGCAAGGTATTGTAGCGCTTATAGGGTTTCTCATCTTCGGGATTGAAGATCCATTTTTCTGGTTCGTGATTACCACCATTGGATCCATGATTCCATTTATCGGTACGTTGGTGGGCATTTTGCCGGTCTTTATCTTAACCTTATCCGCCGGAGACACCTTCCAGGCGTGGGGCATCCTGCTCTACGGATTCATCGTGGTGGGTTCTACCGACAATATCTTCAGAATGTATGCGCTCAAGAAGCTCGATAACGTGCACCCGTTGATTACGTTTATTGGCGTGGTGGTGGGCGTGCCCTTGTTCGGGTTTATCGGATTGATTTTCGGTCCGCTGCTCATTAGCTTGTTCTTAATCATCTTACGTATCTACCGAAAGGAATACGGCAAGCAGCCGGAAGACAAAGTATAACCACCATGTTCCAGAAATTCGCTACCACTCAGCATCCCCCTCGTGAAACTCCCCTGCTGGTATGGGATGGCGAGTGCGGTTTCTGTAAGTATTGGGTAACCCGTTGGCGCCATTTAACCCAGGGGAAGATACACTTTAAAACCTATCAGGAGGTCGCGGAACACTTCCCCGACATCCCGTTGAAGGAATTCAAGAAGGCCTCACGGCTCATTGAACCCAATGGCAGCGTGTACAGTGGACCCGATTCGGCCTACCGCAGCTATACCTACGCTCGCAACAGTTGGCCCTGGCACCAATGGTACCATAAGTACCCATGGTTTCAATGGGTGAGCGATCACGGGTACAACCACATCGCAAAGCACCGCCCGTTCTATTTCTGGCTCACCAATACCTGCTTCGGGAATAATCCCGCACGCCTTAAACCCTATTGGATACTTTATATAATGGGGATTTTAGGAGTATTTTATGGAATCGCCCTTATTTTATAACAGTTCGTTAAAACTGTTTGTGCACGGCATCTGCTATTTTTAGGAAACTAAAAACACAACCTTTATGATATTCGGAAAAAAGAAAAAAGACCTGCATTATAATCCCGGAAACCGCGATACGGGGGTCGATGAGAATTATGTGCGCAACGAGGTAAGCCAGGTAGACGAGGACGATGTGGAAGTAGTTCTTGAAAACCAAGAGAACATCGACAAGAAATTTAGTGGCAGCAATAGCCTGAAGAAGTATGTGGAACTGGGGCGCATTATGATGAATATGCTGAAGGACGTGCGCCGGGGCAACTACCCTAATATCCCTTGGTTTACCATTGCCACCATCGCCTTCGCCTTGCTGTATATCTTGAACCCTATGGACATCGTTCCAGACTTTATCCCGGGTATTGGCTATATCGATGATGTCGCCGTGCTAACCATTGGCGTGGGTTGGATAGAGAGCGACCTGCACCGCTATCTCGATTGGCGCCTGAAGAACAATATGGGCATTTAACAAAAAAGGCTTGCACGATGCAAGCCTTTTTTTATTTCTTCTTTTCCCGACGCTGTTCGCGGGCCAATAAGGTGTTCTTTAATAACATGGCAATCGTCATAGGTCCCACGCCGCCCGGAACGGGGGTGATGAAGGAAGCCTTTTTGCTCGCATTCTCGAAATCGACATCGCCCTTAAGCACATAACCGCGTTCTGCTTGCTCATCGGGCACGCGGGTAATGCCCACATCGATCACCACGGCATCGTCCTTGATCATCTCTGCCTTTAGGAAATTGGGAATCCCCACGGCGATAATAATAATATCGGCCTGAGAGGTAATCTGGGTAATATTCTTGGTGAATTCGTGGGTGAGCGTTACGGTAGAGTTGCCTGGCCAGCCGCTACGCCCCATCAAGATACTCATAGGGCGCCCCACAATATGGCTGCGGCCAATCACCACGGTATGCTTCCCTTTGGTAGGAATTTCGTAGCGTTCCAGCAATTCCAAGATTCCGAAAGGCGTGGCGGGGATAAACGACGACATGTCCAACGACATCTTTCCGAAGTTGGTGGGGTGGAAACCATCCACATCCTTGTCTGGGTTTACGGCCAAGATCACCTTTTGCGTATCGATTTGCGGCGGTAGCGGTAGTTGCACGATAAAGCCATCGATGTTGTCGTCATGATTTAGCTCCTCGATCTTATCCAACAGCTCCAATTCGCTGGTGGTGCTGGACATACGTACCAGGGTCGACTCGAAGCCTACCTGTTCGCACGCTTTTACCTTGGTGTTTACGTAAGTAAGGCTAGCGCCGTCGCTCCCTACAATGATGGCCGCCAAGTGCGGCACCTTCTCACCGTTGGACCGCATCTTATCGACCTCGGCCTTAATTTCATTCTTGATGTCGTTTGAGACTTTTTTTCCGTCGAGAAGCGTCATGTTTTTAGTGTTCAGTTGGCAGTTGCAGTTGGCAGTTATTATTCTTCCACTCCAAACTTACCGGGATTATTAATCATATAATTTATCAAGTTACCAACCTCAAGGCAATTTTCAATGAGGGATTTATTTTCGCTTTCAGAAATATAGTGACAAGATAAGGCAAAATCTAGCCACACCTGTGTCTCCGAATTTTCAGCATCACTATCGGTAAGTTTGCTTATAAAATGCTTCTTGTATCTTCTCTTCCTGTAAGCTTCTGCGATGTTCGCACAAACGGCACGTGAACTTCTACGTAGTTGACTCGTAAGGGAATATTTTTCTTCTTTGGGAAAAGATTTAGAAATCTCCATGGCGTCCATCGCCAAGGAAAATCCCTTTTTATACGCCATTAGTGTTTTGAAACTCATGTCACTGCATACTGCTACTGGCTACTGCAAACTCTAGCGCTTAGCGCATTTTGTTCATCATCTGCATCATTTTTCGGCCGCCGCCGCCTTGCATCATCTTCATCATCTTGCTCATTTGGTTGAACTGCTTCAGCAATTGGTTCACCTCCTGTACCGAAGTACCGCTCCCCTTGGCGATGCGCTTTTTTCTACTTCCGTTAAGTACCGATGGGTTGCTGCGCTCCTCGGGCGTCATCGATTGGATAATGGCTTCGATGCCCTTAAAAGCATCGTCGTCTATATCGATTCCCTTGAGCGCCTTGCCAGCACCGGGAATCATCCCGATGAGGTCTTTCATGCTCCCCATTTTCTTTACCTGCTGGATCTGACTCATAAAATCGTCGAATCCAAACTGGTTTTTTGCTATTTTCTTCTGAAGCTTGCGCGATTCCTCCTCGTCAAATTGCTCTTGGGCACGCTCTACCAGCGATACCACGTCTCCCATTCCCAAGATACGGTCTGCCATACGGGCCGGGTGGAATACATCGATGGCATCCATCTTCTCACCGGTACCGATAAACTTAATGGGCTTGTTGACCACGCTCTTAATGGAAATGGCGGCACCCCCGCGGGTATCACCATCGAGCTTGGTAAGCACCACCCCGTTAAAATCGAGGCGCTCGTTAAAGGCCTTGGCCGTGTTCACAGCGTCCTGCCCCGTCATAGCATCTACTACAAACAAGGTTTCGTTGGGTTGTATCGCCTTGTGGATGTTGGCGATTTCGGTCATCATCGCCTCATCGATCGCCAAGCGACCCGCCGTATCGACAATCACCACATTATGGCCGTTCTGCTTGGCGTGGGCAATGGCGTTGTTGGCAATGGCCACCGGATCCATAGATCCTTCTTCGCTATAGACATCGACCTTTATTTGCTCGCCCACCACGTGCAACTGATTGATCGCTGCGGGACGGTACACGTCGCAGGCCACCAATAGCGGCTTCTTGGTTTTCTTTGTCTTTAGGTAGTTAGCCAATTTGCCCGAAAAGGTAGTCTTACCGCTACCCTGCAATCCCGACATAAGGATAACGCTGGGGGCGCCGCTTAGGTCGATGCCCGCGGTGTCGCCGCCCATAAGCTGGGTAAGCTCATCCTTTACCAGCTTTACCATAAGCTGGCCCGGCTGTAGGGTGGTGAGTACGTTTTGGCCCAGGGCCTTTTCCTTAACGGTATTGGTAAATTCCTTGGCGGTCTTGAAGTTCACATCGGCATCGAGCAGGGCGCGCCGTACCTCCTTGAGGGTTTCGGCCACGTTTACCTCGGTAATCTGGCCGTGCCCCTTGAGCACGTGCATTGCTTTATCTAACTTATCGCTTAAGGTATCGAACATAGGCTTGCTACTATTTTAAGAGTTGCAAAGATAACATTCTGGGCGGGAGTTTCAAAGGGCGGGGGGATTTTAGTGTTCAGTGTTCAGTTGGCAGTGGCAGTTTGCAGTAGCAATTGGCAGTCGGCAGTAAAGTCTTCGATCTTCGACCCGCCTGAGGCGGAGGGAATTCAGAAAATGTCCCCTTGAGGGGACCATAGGGGTGTAAGGCCCGTTCGTTTCATAAACATTCTATAAACCTTTTCTTTTGGGCAATTGGTTGAAAATGATTGATTTTTCTCTTGTCCTTTTTTGCCAGCGACTTGCTGTTTATGGATTGGACTGGGGTTACTATTTCGGGAGGTTAAAAACTGCATTCCTGTCGCTGCGCTCGTCGGATGCAGGTTTTCACCTATTCTTGGAAAAAGGAATTGGGCTTCAATTAACTGTCCTTAGTTTTTTTGGAATGTGGAAAGCCCTAATTACTTCCTTGATAGTGTAGAGCGATTGTCCCCTTGAGCGGACCATAGGGGTTATTCGCATTATAAAAATCTAGAAACAACTCTATTTGAGAAAATCTATGGATAGTGGCAGTGGCAGTAGGCAGTGCCACCAAAAAGAAATGCTAACTACGGTTGGATTTTGAATATAATGAGCAAGTTTTCTGAAAACGGTGTGGCAGGTTTAATTCTTGCCAAGGGGGCACTTTCAGGCATTGCCGAAAGTTTTTCTCCAGAAGAGATCATTGGCAAAAAGGGAACCGTCTTGGCGAACCTTGTCCCCCGAAAGCTGTTTGGCGTGAAAAGCCAGAGAATGATCTTCATGGCGGAGTCATCTGAAGGTAAACTTGTATTTATTAACCCCGATAATCTATCTTAAAAAAATGGTTTGGAAATCAGTTAGTTCAATGAAGAAAAATATTCAGGTAATTATATTATTTGTTTATTATTGCACTTTATTCCTAAATCAATAAAAATGCTATTTGCTTATTCATTCCCTATTACTAAACATATTCCTAAAATATTCTTTTTAACGATTATTCTTTTTTTAAATGCCTGTAGTAGTGATGATTCCCCGGAGCCTCAGGATAATGAAAATCCGAATTTCGAAATAAAAGTGGTAACAGCACCGGTAACCGATATAATTCAAATCAAGGCCGCAAGCGGTGGTGAAATTACGGGAGGGCAAGACGGAGAGATTATATCAAGAGGTGTTGTTTGGAGTACTTCACCTATTCCTACACTCAATGATAACTTCACAATAAATGGTACGGGTATTGGTATATTTTCAAGTAGTTTATTAGATCTTGAAGTGGAAACAACCTATTATGTGCGGGCATACGCCACCACTCAAGGTGGAACGGTATATGGAAATGAAATTAGTTTTGTGACATTGGAACATCGAATTTTCAATGGGTTTATTATCCTATCTTCGCAGGAAAGTATCAATGGTTTTGGATCTGCAGCTTATTCAATAATTAATGGTGGAATTATCATTCAGGAAAATATTCCAAATTCAATAACGAGCCTTGCTCCATTGGAGAGTATCCAGGTTATTAATGATAACAATCCTGAATCCTATTCGCTTCAAATTATTTTTAATTCAGCTTTAACCAATCTCAACGGATTACAAAATCTTAAAAATCATAATGCTTCAATTACTATAACAGGTAATAGCAATCTTTCAAGTTTGAGCGGCCTAGACAATCTTACTACAGTTGACGGATACCTTCAAATAGCTTCCAACCCTATTGTGAATATGGAAGGTTTAAATAGTCTTGCACAAGTTGGAAAAAATTTTTATGTACGAAGTGATCAATTAGTTAATTTTTCGGGAATGGAGAATCTTCAAATGATTGGAGAAGATTTTTATGTTTTCCATGTTGGGTCATCTTTTAAAAACTTTGAAGGATTGTCCAACCTTAGTTCAATTGGTGCTACTTTCGACTTGAGTATCGCAACTGATTACTCCTTTACAGGACTGACATCTTTAACATCCATCGGCGATAAGTTGT
>CAZXDP010000086.1:0-6475 GCA_964639255.1 uncultured Flavobacteriaceae bacterium | reverse complement strand
TGTGCCAGAGGGGAATCGGCCGCTAAGAAGGTGGTGAAGGTGTTCCCTGTACCATCAAAATAGGAAATGCCGCCGTAATAGGGCCACGTATAGGTATTGTGTGCGCTTACGTAAATAGTATTGGTACTGGGGTCACTATCTATGGAGGTTACATTGTTGGCTGCGATGTTGCTGTTGTCAATATTCCATGTAGTCCAGGTGGTGCCATCATAGCTCCAAAGTCCATTGGGGGTGCCCAGCCACATGGTGTCGTTGGTATCAAAATGAATATCATAGACATGCTCGATGCCTTGGCTAGAGAGATCCATCGTGCTCCACGTACCATTACTGAAAATATCAATGCCTTGATAGCGGCCTACGTACATATCGCCGTTTTGTCTTCCAGCTAAACTTAGCGGTGCACCCGTAAGGCCGTTCGACATATTCCAAAGGCTCCAGGTACTGGTGTTTTTATCGAACATAAACAAATTATTGTAGTAGCCGCGTACAAATACGTAGCCATCTTGTGTCGCGGCCACTTCTTGCGGGAATTGCAGTTCGGGTAAGGAGTTGGTATTGTCCCAAATAACCCAAGAAGCGTAATCTTTGTAATTTCCACCGGGAATTTGAATGGCATAGCCTGAGGTGCCGTCGTAGGTAAACCAGATGTCGCCATCGGCATCTTCTGAAATAGAAGTGCCTATAGTGGTTTGATATCCTGGTTGCGGATTGGGAAATAGACCTTCGTTATTGGGGCCATATACTTCCCAGTTGGGACAATCGAACACCTGTATGCCACCGTTGCCATTTGCAAACCAGCGTCTGCCTTGGCTATCTATAAAAATATCTTCGTTGAAGTTATCGGGCAGGCCCGTATTGTTGCGTGTGTAGCGCGTAACACCTGTGCCGTCATATTTTGCCACGACCCCGTAGCCTGAAACCCAGAAATTTCCATCTAAATCGATATAGGAATCGAACATCGTAAAATTGGTAGTTTCTACAGTCCAATCGGTTCCGTCAAAAAGCAGCAACCTGTAGTTGCCAGCTTCGGTAATCATGATGCGGTCGCCATGCAGTGCCAAGGTTCTAGCGTTCAGGTTGGTAATGGGTAAATCGTTTTCAGTAATATGGGACCAATCGGTTCCATCAAAAATATCAACCGCAGCGGGGGTTAGTGCCCAAAGCCTACCTTGGTCATCCACAATTACCTCGTGCACCGTAGTATCAGACAGTCCGCTATTGGAGGGTGTGAGCAAATTCCAATTTGTACCATCATAGGTAATGAGCCCTTCATTGGTAGCTATCCAAACCGTTCCGTTAAAGTCTACCGCGATATCGTTATAGGCTGAGGAGGCCGGCAAATTGGAAGTGCTGGAGGTAACATAGTTCCAATCGCTACCGTTAAAGTGCGCCACGCCGTTTAGGCTTGCATTATCGGGATCATTGGCCACCGCCCAAACGGCATCGTCTGGGCCAATGGCTAAAGCATCTACGTTACTTGTGAGCAATGGGGTATTTGTGGTATCGAAATGTTGCCATTCCAAACCGTCGCTAGAAGTCGTTAAGCCTCCTTCGGTGGCGACCCAAATAATGCCTGTTGCATCGAATTCTATATCGTAGATCTTTCCGTTGGGAAGAAACTCTTCAGAATAGGTTCCCCAGTTGGTATAAACGGTATCGCTGGTGCTCACGCGAACCAAACTTCCCTCATCGGTATTGGAAGTATAGCCGCCAGTCCATATATTGTTGAAGCTATCGCCCTGTAGCGTAAAATGCAGCTGGCCGCCAATACCAGTGTTGTCTGTTCTTATAAAGGTCCAATTGGGATCACCTCCCGATTGTGCAAAGAGGCAAGCACTAGTCAATAATAACAAAATAAATGGGCGTATACTTTTTTCCATATGGTGGTGGTTTTAAGCTATAACAGATGTTGAGGAGTTTACCCTACTTGTAAGGGTATCGAATACCTACTTACCGCATTCCCTTAAGATACGAAAAAAGTAAATAGTACCGTGCGTGGTATTATAAGTACTCGTTTTAATGCTTTACAACTATTTTATGCCGCATAATTTTACCATTTACCGTAGCGGTAACGAAATAGACTCCTTCGGCAATGGCACTGGCATCCCAAACTGGGTTGGTTCGCAGTGGCCAGATAGTTACCCGTTGCCCTAGGGTATTATAGATTTCGAGCATTTCTGGATCATAGTCCCCTTGCGATTCAAAACGGAAGTGGGCACCTATTGTAGGAACCACATAACCACGGTTGTACTCAGTCTCAGAAACGCCCAAGATGGCATCGCGCAAAACCACTGCATTGGGCGTAATGAGGTCTCCGCCCTGGGTATATTCGCCCAGAAATGTACCGCTGCTATCGAATTCCTTAACCGAATTGGTACCGTTATCCCCAATAAGGTAATTTCCATTGGGCAATCGATCGATTCCCTCCGGATTCGTAAGTCCGGTGATGAAGGTATCTACGAAAGCACCTGTGGCCAGATCAAATCGTTGTACGATGCCATCGTTCCAATCGAGCACGAGTATAAAATCACCGTCTATATAAATATTGGTGGGACCAGAGAGATCGCTGTTAATGTGAATGCCCAAATCATTGCCGTTGGCATCGAATTTCCTTACGAAGGCGCCACCAAATGACGAAACATACAAATTGCCGGCACTATCCCAGTCCATCCCGATGCTCTGGGTTACACCCACCGAGGTAAATTCATCTACAAAAGTGCCGTCCAGTTCATAGCGCAGCACCTTCCCGTTGGCTTCCCACTCCAGCACATAGAGTAGGCCGTCGGGGCCAATTTCCATTCTTGTAGGTCCCCCAATGCCCGTGGCGAAATCATCTATATAATTGCCGGTTTGCGATTGGTAGCGCGTTATGGTGCCCGAGTTGAGGTTGGAGACGATTACGGTGCCCGCCTCTTCCAAAAATACGATGTCTTGTGGCCAAGCTAGGTTTTCATCTATAAAAACTTCGGCATTGGCTCCATTGGTATCGAACTTGACGATTTTAAAGGGGCCACTGCTAAAATTTGCGGCATCACTCACATAGGTAACAAAATCTTGTGCGTTACATTCAAAAATGTATAACAATGCAACGATACTGAAAATAAAATAAGGTCTCATAGGAATTAGGTTTTGGTGATTACAAAACTGAAGTTCCTAAATTTTAACCGTTTGTGCGTTCAATATTATAAAACGAAACCTATTTACGAATGTTGAACCGTTTTCAGCCGTTTTTTATACTCGGTGGGTGTGCAGTGGTGCTTTTGTTTAAAGGCCTTGTAGAACGTTGCCTTTGTATTGAAGCCTACCTCGTAATAAATGCTCTTTATACTCGCATCGTTTTCCGCTGTTAAGAGGCGTTCTGCCTCGCGAAGCCGAAATTCATTCACGAACTGGTTGAAGTTTTTGTTAGATTTCTCATTAACGACCTTCGACAGTGTATGCGTGCCCATAGATAGCGCATCGGCAAGCTGCACTAGCCTTAAGTTGTTATCCCGGTACGGCGCTTCGGTTTCCATGTAGCCTAGCACCATAGCATATAGTTCCTCGAGAGTTTCTTCGGAAAATTGACCTCCTTGTTGTATTTCTTCCGAATCGTTTTCATTAGTGAGAAACAAGCTGGAGAGCATTTCACCATTGAAAATGGCCGGTTCCCTATACACCATATAACCTATGGTATAGATGGCTATGGCCATAGTAAAGGAAATGGCATAGTCCCATTCTGGACTAAAGAACGGAAAGCGAACCAAAATGTAATAGCTGATAAAGGCTAGTGAAAAAAGAAAGAACAGCCCCAGCAGCAACCTTGTCCACCGTGCTCTTAATCGCGTATAATGCCCAAGAGTTGCCGGGCGTTGAAACCGTACATAATCTGCCGTGATGAATAGATAGAAAAATAGGGAGAACACGGCTAGCCAAGGGGTTCTCATGGATAGGAAAAAATAGAATAGGCCTTCTTCGCCTAGCGCCTGTAAGTTGCTATAGCCGTTAGACCGCACATAATAAATGGCATTGAGCACAAAGGAAAGCGCGACGGGAATATAATGATACCATGAAATATGAAGCGAACGGTCATAGAACCGTACTACGTACCCATATACCAGAGGTCCGAAGAGCAAATACCAACTATGGCTGAAGAAATAAAGGTGTGAATACGTTTGTGAGTATCCCGTCCAATAGAAGACGTACTCTACTATAATCAACGAAAAGCCCAGTACCAATAGTACAATGGGAGTATGGTCGCGGCGAATGCGCCTATTGGAAAGGAGCACTGCTACCAAGAAAAAGCCCAGCGCCGCCCCCAAAAGAAATAGGGATGTCCACGTGTCGAAACTGGGTGTGCCTTCGGGCTGCATTGATTAAGTAATCTGTTTAAGATGTTGAATGGTTTGCGATGGATTTTCAGCGCCGAATACATAGCTTCCCGCTACCAGTACGTCTGCCCCAGCCGCAACCAGTTGGGCGGCATTCTTGCTGGTCACCCCGCCATCGATTTCAATAAGGGTGCTTGCCCCTTTGGAAGTGATCATCTGTTTCAATTCGCCTACCTTTTCGTAAGTGTTTTCAATGAAACTCTGTCCGCCGAACCCAGGGTTCACGCTCATTAGGCAAACTAAATCAATTTCCTGTAGGGTATCTTTTAGTACCGAAACGTTCGTATGCGGATTCAAAGCCACTCCGGCTTTCATTCCTTCATTTTTTATTGCTTGCAATGTACGGTGCAAATGGGTGGAGGCTTCGTAATGAACCGTAAGGGTTTGTGTACCCAGCAAGGCAAATTCTCGGATGTACCGTTCTGGTTGGACAATCATTAGGTGTACGTCCAATGGTTTTTTGGCGTGCCTGGAGATGGCTTCTATCACGGGCATGCCGAAGGAGATATTAGGTACAAATACCCCATCCATGACATCTAGGTGGAACCAATCTGCCTCGCTATCGTTTACCATGGCAACATCGCGTTGCAGGTTGGCGAAATCGGCGGCTAATATGGAAGGGGCGATAAGGGTTTGTTTCATAATATTATAGTAAAAAAGGTTCTAAAATAGTATGTATTTGGGCAGAACGGTTTCCGCTCATTTTTATGGTATCGAGGTAGGTTTTAATATGGTTTATTTCTTCCTTGGTGGTAAGAATGCTAAAGCCAGAACGATAGTCCTGGAACATTCTCTTTTCTACAGCACCATTCTTTATTAGTAAGATATCTTTATGGCGTTTGTCCTGCTGAATTTTCTGAAACAAAGAGGCCAAGGTGGCTCGGGGTCCTTCGAGTACTTGGAAAAAAAAGCCTTCGGTAAAAAGGAGGGTACCGGAAATATTGTTGGCAAGGTTATTTTTTTGGGTTATCGCAAAAACATCGCCAATGGCGTTTTCGTCTATGCCTTCCTTAATTCGGCTCAAATAACTGATAGTATGCATTGTGCTGGAGGTTGTTGTACCTCAAAAATACTAAATCGCAAGGTATGCCGAAGGGGTTTCGTATAAAAAAACCTCCGGTAATCAGCCGGAGGTCATTCATCAATCAAAAAACGAACAGTTATGTTTGTAACTGTTGTAACTGCAAATTTAGGCAATTTAACCTAAATAGGTCTTCAATATCTTACTTCTAGAGGTATGTTTGAGACGTCTTATGGCTTTTTCCTTGATTTGGCGTACGCGTTCGCGGGTTAAGTCGAAGGTCTCGCCTATCTCTTCCAAAGTCATGGGATGCTGGTCACCTAGCCCAAAATACAATCGAATAACATCTGCTTCCCGTGGAGTAAGGGTTTCCAAAGCCCTTTCTATTTCGGTTCGAAGCGATTCGTGCAACAAGGTGCGGTCTGGGTTGGGCGACTCGCCACTACGAAGTACATCGTACAGATTGCTGTCTTCCCCTTCCACCAAAGGCGCGTCCATAGAGACGTGGCGGCCAGAATTTTTCATAGATTGCTTTACATCGCTAATGGTCATGTCCAGTTCTTTTGCGATTTCCTCGGCAGAGGGTGGACGCTCGTTGGCTTGCTCAAGATAGGCGTACATCTTGTTGATTTTGTTGATGCTGCCAATTTTGTTTAGCGGTAGGCGCACGATACGGGATTGTTCTGCCAATGCCTGCAATATAGATTGGCGAATCCACCAAACGGCATACGATATGAACTTGAACCCGCGGGTCTCGTCAAATCGCTGGGCGGCCTTGATCAACCCGAGATTTCCCTCATTGATAAGGTCAGGAAGGGTCAATCCCTGATTTTGGTACTGTTTGGCCACAGAAACAACGAAACGTAGATTGGCCTTTGTCAATTTTTCCAAAGCACGCTGGTCGCCCGCTTTGATTCGCTGTGCCAATTCTACTTCCTGTTCTGCAGTGATGAGGTCAACTTTCCCTATTTCCTGAAGGTACTTGTCTAAAGAAGCAGTTTCCCGGTTGGTTACCTGCTTGGTGATTTTGAGTTGTCTCATGAATCGTGAATACTTTCTGTAAGTTAAATTTGTGCGTCTATAG
>CAZXDP010000085.1:0-7187 GCA_964639255.1 uncultured Flavobacteriaceae bacterium | reverse complement strand
AGGGACGGCGTGCTTACCGTGCTACATATTGAAGTAGATAGTTTGGTAAGGGCAGAGTTTCCCAAATTGGGAATTTGGCTTCGACAGAGTATCGATTCACTGCAACCTACGGCACCGGCCTACAAACGCGGCATTCCGGTAAAAACAAAATTTACCTTGCCCGTGGTGCTTACTACCGACAGTCTATAGCCCTATTTTGTATCCCAACGTAAAATCGACGGGAAATTCTCCATTGTCCTCTACACCCAGTCCAACGATATCGTTATAGGTAAGGAAGAGGTGTCCGGGGCCCAATGCGATATCGGCACCTAGGCCAAAAGTGGCCGGAGCATTAAAATCCCCGCCAGAGGTAGACACCAAGGTGCTGTTCCCGCTTACTGGATCTATACTTTCAATATCATCCCTGCTCGCATAGGTGTACGCTACAAACTTCGCATTAGCAAACACATCAACCGCTTGGGACTTTATAAACTTGAATCGATAACTAAGGGAAAATTGAGATGCCGCATACGCATAGGCATCGTTTTGAAAAGTCTGCGTAAAACGAAACACCAACGCGTGGCGACGTAGTTTTACCTCATCTAACAATTCGATCTCCACCCCGGCGACCGGTTGCGTGGTATTTTCGGGATTTTCGGTAAAAACACTATTGGTTGCTCCCGCAAATGCACCGATACGTAGGTCTAGTGCCACCGGTGCCCGTGTTACGGTGTAAGAGGAATCTACCCGTTTGTTATAGGTTTCAAGAAAATCGCGCAACGAACCCACGGTAAGGTTCACACGCGATGCATCCATGTTCTGGTCTGCCGTTAGTTCGCGCAAGGCAGTGCGGTAGTCGTTTTGGTACGTGCCGTCTACGCGACGGTTTACCAGTTCGACAAAGGCGCCATTCTTTTCGGCGAAAAATCGATATTGGCCGTCAATCGAGTTCCAATGAAGCGATATAGGTCCTTCCACTTCGGTTTGCAAGTGGTAGGTGGTTCCGTCGATATTGAAGTCACGCTGGCCGAAGGTGCAAAACGGTACAGTTAGTAAAAAAGCCAAGGCAAGTAGGGTTTTCATAAGGGCGTTGTTTGGTATGCTAAAGGTAAACAATTAGAGGCATTCAAATGGTTTTTCCGAAGGTTCTTCCCTTCCACTCATAACCGCCTCCTATGCTTCGTAACCATACGGAGATGATAATGAACGGGTACAATAAACTACTCATCACAAAGGGAAATATGGCAATCCGCCTTCCGAAGAAACCACTAATAATAACTACGGAAAGAATATCAACGATCAATTTAATGCACACGAAGGGCAACCACCAAAATACCGTATTCGGCGATACAAATAGCACCGGGATGCCGAGAACAAGCAATATGTTCACCGCCAAGACCAAACTTGCCAGCATCTTAGTGGCCCAGTTTTTTTGTTTTGAAGTTTTCGATGCCCAGCGCACGCGCTGTAAAATGAGCTCGCCCCAATTGGGCTGCGGTCTGGTTTCAACAATGGCAGCGGTGGATTTCAGAAAACCGATTTGATCGGGGAATTCCCTGCGCATTTTTTCCAACAGAAAAATATCATCGCCGCTCGCGATATGGTTGTTGCCTTCGTAACCACCTACCTCATAGAATGCCGATTTCATAAAAACCATGTTGGCGCCGTTGCATAATATAGGTCGCTGAAGTCCAAATCCGCCCGTAGCGACCAGTTGAAGCGTTAATCCGTCGTACTGCTGAAACCGTTGCAACAAGGAGGTGTTGCTTTGGTATAGTACGGGCCCGCACAGCAGTACACATTGGCTCGTTTCAATACCGCTGCAATAAGCAGTTAGTAGCGTGGCGGGCGCTTGGCAGTCGGCATCCAAGGTAAGAATCCAAGGATACTTGGCTTGTTTAATGGCAGTGGTGATCGCGTCTTTTTTGGGCGAACCAGACTGTCGCTCGTTCTCCAGGATGCGGTAATCTAACGGTGTTTGGCTAGACTGTTTGCCACCAAGCGCCTCGAGGATGGCTTCAGAATCGTCTTCCGAAGCATCATCAACAAATAGAATTTCAAATCGATCACGGGGATAATCTAACGATGCGACCGATTTCCACAATAGTGGTAATTGATCCCTTTCATTTCTGAAGGGAACTACAATGCTAAAAGCTATATTACTTTTTGTAACGTCCGGTTTTATTGATTTCAGCTGCAAGAACCCGAAAACCAACAGCCCTATGGCCACTACATATAAAATGAGTAGTAGGGCCGTTATCCACATCATATGTGTTGGGGTCTATAGGTGAATACATAGAAACTTCCCAAAAGTGCTGGCAAAACAGTATTTAGAAGCCACATAGAGAGCACCGTGGCAAGTACGGCTATTTCGGGTATTTCTATCATGGAGAAGAGCCAAACCGCGGCCCCAACGCGCACCACCACATCCACCCAAATCATGCTAGGCACGACTGAAACCAACAAGTACATCGCGCAAATGAGGGGCCAAGCAAGTGTGAACGATACTGGCGCTCCAAAAAACTGCAATAGCAGCCAAAACAAAACGCTGAAACACGCGTAGCGAAATGAAGACAGCAATAGCACCTTGATTCCAGCCCTTTGAGTGGTTTGTTGAAGGAATACTAAGAATTTCTGAAGAACATTTTGCCATGATTTCCGCAAATGGGTACGCAGCGAGAAAAATAGGAAACCTACTAACAGAAGCAGCAGTGCGCCACCCATAATGGGCGATAGCGAAAACGGCATATTATAATTTGCGATCACCCAAACCAAGCCCACACTGCCAAAAATAAGAGTTACCAGCAGCTGGGCCGCTTGGCCGAAAAACGTGAGGACCAGTATTTTCTTGCGATCACCTCGCGCAAAGAAATGTGCCTTCGCCCCAAATTCACCAATTTTATTGGGCGTGGCTATCGATAGGGCGTGTGCGGCCAGGGCCTGTTGGGTGGCTTCAGAAAATGTAATTTTCTGTACCGAGGCAGCAATTGTTTGCCACTTCGCGATTTCGCCCAGCCAATTAAGCGCTGCCAACATTAAAAATACCAACAGCGGAAGAACAGGTTTACGTTTCACTAATTCTAGAAACTGCGAAAACGGCAGGGAAGTGTTAGAGGCTAGTTTCCAGTACACGTACAGGGCCGTACCTGCCAAGATAAAAACCTTTAGGGCAAACCAGGCATATTGCTTAGTTTTGTGGGGAAGGGCGTTCATCGAGAACGAAGTTACGCAAACTTTTGGGATATGGATTCAGAAAAAATAATATTGGGCATCGATCCAGGGACAACCATTATGGGCTTTGGGCTCATAAAGGTCGTTTCTAAAAAGATGCATTTTATGCAGCTCAATGAGCTGGCGCTTTCCAAATATGACGATCATTACGTGCGCCTAAAGCATATTTTTGAACGTACCCTCGAGCTCATAGATACCTTCCATCCAGATGAAATCGCCATAGAAGCACCTTTTTTCGGTAAGAATGTTCAGTCGATGCTCAAGCTGGGTCGCGCCCAAGGGGTGGCCATGGCAGCCGGACTTTCACGCCAAATTCCTATCACTGAATATTCCCCAAAAAAAATAAAAATGGCCATTACGGGCAACGGAAACGCCAGCAAGGAGCAGGTAGCGAAAATGCTACAAAGTACCTTAGGACTTACCTCCTTGCCCAAAAATCTAGATAGTACCGATGGTCTCGCCGCAGCCGTGTGCCATTTCTATAATTCTGGTAAGATCGAGACAGGTAAAAGCTACTCTGGTTGGGCCGCGTTCGTAAAACAGAATGAGGATCGGGTAGGATGAAGGTCAATAGCCCTTAAAATTACCGTATTTTTGCCACACCTCTTTTCCCTACTACGAGAACCCTATGAGCGGCATCTATATCCATATTCCCTTTTGTAAGCAAGCGTGTCATTATTGTGATTTTCATTTTTCTACTTCCCTCAAGAAAAAGCAACCAATGATTGGCGCCTTGTGTAAGGAACTTATGCTTCGGAAGGGGGAATTAAAAGGGACCGTAGAAACAATCTATTTTGGCGGCGGTACGCCCTCACTGCTTTCTGCTGAAGAGCTCAACCAGCTATTCCGTACCATACACAACGAGTACGATGTTTTAGACCACGCCGAAATTACGCTCGAAGCGAATCCAGACGATCTTACCGAGCAGCAATTAAAAGAATTATCAGCTACGCCCATCCATAGACTAAGCATTGGCGTGCAGTCGTTTTTTGAAGAAGACCTTCGGTTAATGAACCGTGCCCACAATTCAATTGAGGCCTTACAGAGCATAGAACGTGCCCAGCATTATTTCGAAAATATTAGTCTCGATCTTATCTACGGAATCCCGAAGATGAGCGTGGCACGCTGGCAGCAAAATGTAGAGACTGCACTTGCTTTGGGAGTACCCCATCTATCTTGCTATGCCCTAACGGTCGAGCCGAAGACTGCCTTGAAATCCTTTATCGAAAAAGGTTTGGTGGCGCCCGTTGACGATGCGCTGGCGCAACGGCACCATGAAGTATTACTGGATCTTACCGAACGGGCGGGTTACGAAAACTACGAATTTTCCAATTTTGGAAAGCCGGGTTATTATTCCCGCAACAATATGGCCTACTGGGAAGGCAAACCCTATTTGGGCATTGGTCCTTCGGCCCACAGCTACTCTGGCAAGACGCGCAGTTGGAATAGTGCCAATAACTCATTGTACCTCAAAAAGCTTTCCGATGGGGAGTTGCCCTTGGAGCGGGAAACCCTCTCCCTCGTCGACCAATACAACGAATATGTAATGACTCGATTGCGAACTGCCAAGGGAATTTCAATTTCAGAGGTTAGCGAAACATTTGGAGAGCGATTTCTTACGTATTTGGAAGAACAGGCCCAGCAGCATCTTGACGCCAATAGGTTGATTCGCCAAGACGATGCCGTTCGGGTGACAAAAAAGGGAAAGTTTTTGAGCGACGGGATTGCCAGTGATCTTTTTTTGATTGATTTAAAGGGATAGTGTATCTTGTGTATACATTCCCGAACTATGCGCGCTACCTTTAAGCTCAATAAGCAACTGTATACCGTTAACCTTCACGCTCCATTGGACATTTCAATACCGCTTAGGGCGTCCAGCGATAATGTGAGGGCTTGGTACTTGGATAGTCCAAAGATAGCGCCCGTTATATTGGACAATTGGGTGGGCCGGGTGAGCGAGGGCGCATCGGTAAATTTTAACACCATAACTTTCAATCCGCACGCGCACGGCACCCATACAGAATGTGTTGGGCATATTTCTGAAAAGGAATATTCGGTAAACGGACAACTTTCGCACTATTTTTACACCGCGCAGGTAATCTCGGTAACACCAGAGAGTGTGGGCGACGATTTCGTGATTTCCGCTATCGAAATCAAGAGTTTGTTGCGAGGCGATCTGCCGGAGGCTTTGGTTATTCGCACTTTGCCAAATAGTCCAGAAAAAAAATCGAAACACTGGTCGCATACCAATTGGCCCTATCTGGAGGAGGAGGCGGCGCGTTATCTCAGGGTATCGGGGGTGAAGCACCTGTTGGTAGACCTGCCTTCGGTAGACAAGGAAAAGGACGAAGGGGCCCTTTTGGCACATAAGGCATTTTGGAATTATCCCGATGCGCCACGAATGGACGCGACCATTACCGAGTTTGTATTTGTTCCCAACTCGATTGCAGACGGTACCTACTTGCTCAACCTTCAGCTGGCAGCGTTTGAAAATGACGCCGCACCAAGCCGGCCGGTATTATATGCTTTGGAATAAAAACATAAGAAACAACCTAGTGCTGCTAGGGGTTGGTATATTTGTATCGATAATGTAAACAAATACTATGGAACTTCTGTTTATAGGCTTGGCGGTAGGGGCTATTTTGGCCTACTTTCTCTTTTCCCGATTCAGCAGCCAGCGAAAGCGCGATCGCATCGAGTCGCAATCGGTCGTGCTCATGGAGCGCATACGTACTGTATGCAAGTTTATTACGGTTGAGGGCGATTTCTCTGAGATTTACCACTACGAAAATGTAAAGGACAAATGGCTCAACCTGTTTCTCGGAAAAAAGAAAGCGCTGGTTCTTATCGAGGCGAAAGCCCACGTTGGGTTCGATCTTACCAAGATCAAGATGGAGGCTGATACTGAGAATAAAACCATTGTTCTCACCAATTTTCCCAAAGCCGAACTGCTCACCATAGAAACCGATTTTAAGTATTATGACAAAAAGGAAGGCTGGGCGAATCCATTCACTTCTTCCGATCTCACCGAAATAAATCGAGAGGCCAAGCAGCATATTATCGATAAAATTCCCAGCAGTGGTATTTTACAGGAAGCCGA
The DNA here is from genome assembly GCA_964639255.1 of uncultured Flavobacteriaceae bacterium. Taxonomy (GTDB): domain Bacteria; phylum Bacteroidota; class Bacteroidia; order Flavobacteriales; family Flavobacteriaceae; genus NZQO01. Next base: position 877 of record CAZXDP010000085.1, on the reverse strand, counting down.
ACAGCAGGCATTGGAGACGATTCAGCTAATGGAGAAGCTAACGGCCACCATTAACTGGAAGCTCGATTATACCGCCCTGGGGGCGTTGCCGCAGCAACCTCCAACCCTAACATCGAACAATACACCGTAGCCTATGCTTATTTGGACAAACTACATTGCTTTGCTTGTTCTGTTGGTATTTGTAACAGCCCCTTTGAACGCACAGGATTATAGTCGTGTGGATGCGGCCATCCAATTGTATCCAGACCGTTTCCAAACGCCCGAGGAGCTTTCCCGTTTCATATCTCGCGATTTTAATTCTGATGCTGAAAAGGTGCGGGCTATTTACGGCTGGATCATCAACAACATCGCATACGATCCTGCGGAGTACAAAAAATTCAATTACAACTTCAGTAATTATAGAGAGCGCAATACCAAGGAGGAGCAAACGCGCCGTAGTATTATTGTACGAACCCTACGGGAAGGTGTGGCCGTTTGCGAGGGCTATGCCATGCTTTTCGAGCGGTTGTGCGAACTGCAAGGTATCCCCAGTTATTTAATAAATGGTGATACCAAGGCTACGTTTTCAGATATCGGGAGGCCCTTCAGAAAAAATCATATGTGGAATGCCGTACAGCTCGATGGCTCCTATCATCTGTTCGACCCCACTTGGGGTGCGGGTACCTACAACGGCACATTTAAGAAAGATCCTAGTTATTTTTGGTTTAAAACACCACCGCACCTGTTTCTCAACACCCATTATCCAGAATTCTTTGAAGATGCCCTGGTAACGACCGAAATGAGCAGGGAAGCATTTAGCGCCTTGCCCCTTCTCATTCATCCACAGCTGGAGCACGTTCAAATAGAAAAACCCAAGGATGGCATATTATCTTCAGAA
>CAZXDP010000084.1:0-7690 GCA_964639255.1 uncultured Flavobacteriaceae bacterium | reverse complement strand
CGAAGGGTATCGTTCAAGGTCTTGTTGATCACATTTACATCGGTAAAATTGTAGAAGCCCGTATAAATGCTATCTACCGATATAAAAGCGTTGTACAGTGGGTTGTCATTATCGATAACAACATCGACATCGGCCAGGTAGTTATCGAACAAAAGGATTTCTGGCGACTTAAAATCGAGCGCGAACTTGGTTTCGTCAGACGATACGTACCCGTCGATACGGGTATTGTCCCCAAGTTTCAACTCGGGCACAAATACATCGATGATCTTGTTATATACCTCAAAATCGTATTTAATGTATTGGTCGCTCTGCACTTCCTTCGGAATGTAATTGGTATACAAGTTCCCCAATCCGTTTACAAAAAGATCTGGGATATCCTTTATGAGAAATTGACCAGTTATTTTTCCGTTTATGATATCGGGGGAGATAATCTCGATGCTACGCTCGGAATTCTGAAAACTGGAAACAACTAGAAAGTCATCGAAATAATAATCTTCGGTAGCGTTTTGGTAAAATGTTTGGAGAAACTCTATGGTACCCACTGCATTGTCGATAGTAGTACCTTCCATATCCATAATAACGCGGCCAGCGAAAACCGCTACGCTATCGCGTGTAAAGAGATTCAATTTATTGAGTTCGGCATAGGTTACATCTGCCTCAAAATCGAATTGGTTGGCGTCTTCCGAAACATCGACCAGCCCTTTAAAATCTAGATCGAGGTTAGGGTCGTCAATTTTCAATTCTCCATCAAAAATGGGACTTTTCAAATTTCCAGAGACCGAGATGTTCGTGTACTTGTATCCCTCAAAATGAAAGGAAGAAATGGTACCATCGATTTCGGTGTTCACCGTATTCTGTGTGAAGCCGCTACCATCTACGGTAAGGTTGGCGGTGGTTGTTCCCATTGAAGACATGTTGAGCAGCTTCCCCAGATTAAATCGTTTCAAAAGTATATCTCCCGTATACGTGGCGTCATTAACGTTATCAATATTGGTTAGGCTTGCTTTCACTTCAGCATCGCCAATAGAAGTGCTTATCGCTGCATCTGTGGACAGATTGGTGCCGTTTAACGTGGTTGTACCGCGAAGACTAAAACTGCCGAGCGATTTTAACTGGTTGGGCATGACATCTCCCAGTATGCGCGGCATAAACCGCCGTAAATTATAATATGAAGTTTGAATTTCGTGTTGGTTTGCCTCAATTCTATAAGGCGTATTGGGTGTAAGGAGATTTTCAAAATTGAAATTTCCACTAACGAAAGTGTTTTCTGTTTGCAATTGAGCTTCCGAAAATGTGAAATTGTTAAGGCTACCTTGCAGCTCCCCCTCTACCGCTACTACCAAATCGCTACCAAATTCATTGTAAAAAGCATTGAGATCGTTGGTGGCAATTTCAGAATTTTCCAGTTGCGCGGTAATCATCACATCATTGGCGAAGTCGGCCATTCCTCGTTCCGCATAGTCTAGAAGAATCGTACCCTGTATGCGCGAACTCTCGGTTCGCAACACTAAGTCCTCAAATTCCATTTGTTCTGGCGAATAATAGAAATCAGCCTGCAAATCCTGGATTTTAAAACCGCGCTCGGCCACGAGCGAGAGCGATTCAATATTAGCTTCAATTACAGGGCCCAGAATATTGAAACGGGTAGCCTCTAGGTTTACATCGCGCAAAGCGAACATTTCTGGAGACTCTAGGTTGTAATTGGTTATCTTTATGTGTGAGGTCTCTAACGAGACATCGTTGCTGAAAAGGGAAAAAGGATTTGCGCTAGGGGGCTTACCGGTATCGAATTTCTGGGCAAAGAAGGAAAGGTTATCGGTTTCCTCGCCCCGGTAGGTAGTTACGTACAGTTTTGCATCTTCCATATGAAGATCGCCAAAACCCAACTCGCCCCTTACTAAATTTTGAAAGTTGAGGATGTTGGTTTGTACCACTTTGGCGAAAATGAGCGTATCGCTGTGGTGGTCCTGTATATATACGCGGCGAATATCCACCTCCCCTTTCCAATTGAGCCCCAGCCTATCGATATTGATATTCGTGCCGTAGGTTTCGTTCAGGTTTTGGGTAACCTTATGGGCCACGTAGGTTTGTACCGAAGGAATGGAAAATACAATTATGATGAGCACCAATAGCAGAAAGATGCTAAGCAAGATGCGAAATGATATTTTGCGAAATTTTTTGATACGCGTGTAATGTTATAATTTTACTCCCAACAATTAAGCCTTTTTTTAGATGAGCGAAATAAAAACATATATATTGGGCATCGAGTCTTCCTGCGACGATACAGCCGCTGCTGTCATTGAAAACGGTATTGTACTTAGCAATGTTATAGCTACGCAAAAAATTCATGAGGAATACGGCGGCGTTGTCCCCGAACTGGCCTCGCGCGCTCACCAGCAAAACATCGTACCCGTGGTACACCAAGCGTTGCGCAAGGCAAATATCGATAAAAAACAGCTAAGTGCCATAGCCTTTACGCGCGGCCCCGGACTCATGGGTTCTCTATTGGTAGGCACCTCATTTTCAAAGTCATTGGCTCTGGGTTTGGGCATTCCGCTTATCGACGTGAACCATATGCAGGCACACATTTTGGCACATTTTATAAAGGCGGAAGGTCAGCACGCGCCCACTTTTCCATTTATCGCCATGACCATTAGCGGTGGCCATACCCAAATCGTTAAGGTGACCAATTATTTTGAAATGGAGATTTTGGGTGAAACCATCGATGACGCGGTGGGCGAAGCGTTCGATAAAAGCGCAAAAATTTTGGGTTTGCCTTATCCCGGCGGACCCCTAATCGATAAATATGCGCAACAAGGAAACCCGCGTCGGTTTTCCTTTACCAAGCCAAAGGTGGGTCCTTTGGAGTTCAGCTTTAGCGGACTAAAGACGGCCGTGCTCTATTTCATAGAAAAGGAAACACAACAAAACCCGAATTTTATTTCAGAAAATATAGAGGACATCTGCGCCAGTTTACAGTTTACCATTGTAAACTATTTGATGGACAAGCTCCACAATGCAGTAGCCGAAACCGGTATTAACCGTGTGGCTATAGGCGGTGGCGTTTCAGCCAACAGCGGTATTCGCAATGCCCTCAAACAGGCCGAAGAGCAACACGGTTGGACCACCCACATTCCGAAATTTGAATATTGTACAGACAATGCCGCGATGATTGCCATGGTGGGCGAATTAAAATATAAACAACAGCTTTTTGCCCAACAGGATGTGGTGGCAAAAGCCCGAATGAAATTGTAAGCCTACTATCCCGTGAACCTTTTTTATCACCCGCAACCGCTGCACGAAACAAACGAAATTTTCCTCGATAAGGATGAAAGTCGGCACGTATCAAAAGTTCTTCGCAAACAGCCCGGAGACCTATTGCATATTACCGATGGCGCCGGTTGTATCTACACTGCCCGGCTTGTAAATACCAACGCAAAGCGATGCGTGGCCCGCATTGTGGAAAAAGAAGAAAAGGCACCTATGCCCTATCAATTGCATATGGCGGTTGCGCCCACCAAAACCAATGACCGATTTGAATGGTTTCTTGAAAAGGCTACCGAAATTGGAATTTCAGAAATCACCCCCATACTATGTGAGCATAGCGAGCGAAGGAATTTTAAGCCAGAACGCTATGAAAAGATCGTGCAAAGTGCGATGAAACAATCGCTCAAGGCGCACCTACCAACGTTGAACCCAGCCATACGTTTTGATGAATTCCTTCGGAAGGCGCACGACGAATCGATACGTTGCATTGCCCATTGCGAGGAATCGCATAAAAAATCATTAAAAGAGACCGTCTTTGCAGGTACTTCAGTTCTCATTTTAATAGGACCCGAAGGCGATTTCTCCCCTTCGGAAATAGAGCTGGCAACACAATTGGGGTTTGTTGCGGTGGCCTTGGGAGCGTCTCGATTGCGTACCGAAACGGCCGCTATTGTGGCCTGCCATAGCGTGGCTTTTATCAACCAAGATTGAAGCTGAGCGCATTTTCGTATTTTTGGAACTTATGAAAGGAAAACTCTTTTTTGCAATAGCATTTTTGGTCGCGAGCACTGCACTGTCTCAAAAGATAGCAGTGCTTCAGTATGGAGGCGGTGGCGATTGGTATAGCAACCCGACGGCCCTCCCGAACCTGGCTGTATTTTGCAACCAAAATATCGATACGGCAATCTCTGAACAAATAGACAACGTAGCTCCCGGCAGCGTCGACCTTTTCGAGTACCCCTTGGTGCATATGACGGGCCACGGGAATGTTTACTTCAGTATGGAAGACGCAGAAAATTTACGAATGTACTTGCTCAGTGGTGGCTTTTTGCACATAGACGACAATTATGGAATGGACGAGTACCTTCGTAAGGAACTGGTAAAGGTTTTTCCCGACAAGGAATTGGAAGAATTGCCTGGCGACCACCCTATTTTCAGTATTGCATATTCCTTCCCCGATGGGCTGCCCAAGATCCACGAGCACGATAGGCAGCGGCCACAGGCTTTCGGCATCTTTCACGAAGATAGGCTGGTGCTCCTCTACACCTTTGAGAGCGACCTGGGAGATGGTTGGGAAAATCCAGAAATACACAACGATCCTCAAGAAGTGCGGCTAAAGGCATTGCGTATGGGTGCCAACATCGTAAAATACGCTTTTCAACAATAATGGTGCATCAGCATTCGCATGATACGACGCCATTTGTAAAAACCAAATCGCACTGTGTAGTGCTCTGCGATGGTGTTTCAGGGCCTGCGAACGTGGGAGGACTCTTCAGGATCTGCGATGCTATGGGCGTACGGGAACTGATTTTCTGCAATGCCGAAATCGATTTTAACTCCCCCCGCTTACAGCGCACTTCGCGCAATACGCACACCACCGTGCCTTTTCGCACTTCCGAAGCGATTTCTACAGAAATAGAAAATTACAAAGACAAAGACTTTTTACCGGTGGCTCTAGAGCTCTCTAACAACAGCATACCCCTACAGACCCTAGAAACTCCTAAGAAATTACTACTCATTTTAGGAAATGAGCGCCACGGGATTTCGCCTCAGATACTAGAAATGGTCAAGGTGCACACTTATATTCCCTTAATGGGAAAAAACAGCAGTATGAATGTGGTACAGGCCGCCTCGATCGCCCTCTATGCATTAACAAAACTTTGAGTATTCGCTCTTGGTATTATAGTATCTTTATGGCTTAAATTTCCTTATGAAGGCGAAAACGATTGCATTGGGAATCCTAAAGGCCCTCGGGGTACTGGCTGCTATCGCGATCCTTATTTGGATTGTTTATAAGGTAAAGGCATTGTTGCTCTTTATTGGCATCGCCATAGTTGTCTCCTTAGTGGGCAGGCCTATCTTTCAATTTTTGAAAAAAGGGCTGAAATTTGGCAACACCTTGGCCGCCTTTACCACCCTTTTGCTATTTATTGGCTTTTTTGCAGTGTTGGGTCGCATATTTGTCCCTATAATCATCGAGCAGAGCAAGAACATTTCAAACATCGATTTCGATCTGGTAAAAAAAGACCTCAATGAGCTGAACATACAGGCGAGCGACTATCTGGGCGTTGAGCAAATAGACATCGTGGAAGGCATAAAGCGTACGGAGTACGTACAAAATTTCGATGTAGAACTGGTTCCCAGTTTTATAGAGATTTTCTTCGGAAATGTGGGCGCTATGCTCGTAGGTCTTTTCTCGGTACTGTTTATTGCTTTTTTCCTGCTGAAGGATGAACGCCTTATCGTACACGCTTTTACCGTATTCGCCCATCCTAACAACGAACGACGCTTTATAGTGGTGCTTCAGAAGATCAAGGAACTGCTATCGCGCTATTTTATAGGTCTGTTATTCCAAATTCTCATTTTATCGCTGTTTTACACAGTATTACTCCTCTTCTTTGGAATTGACAACGCCATCGCAATTGCCCTTATTTGCGCTTTCCTTAATATTGTTCCTTATTTGGGTCCCATTATTGGCGGTGCCCTTATGCTGCTGGTAGTGGTTTCCAATAATTTGGGTGCCGATTTTTCCAGTGAGCTACTGCCGCTTTTGATATACGTACTGTTGGGGTATTCGGTAGCGCAACTGTTCGACAACCTCATAACCCAACCGGTAGTTTTTGGGAAGAGCGTGCGTTCGCATCCTTTGGAAATCTTCTTGGTAATCTTAACGGGCGGCTTGCTGTTTGGGATTGCGGGAATGATCCTTGCCGTGCCCACCTATACCGCCCTAAAGGTAGTGGCCAAGGAATTTCTTTCAGAATACAAAATCGTGAAACGTCTTACTAAAAACTTATAGTATCGCTTTCAATAGAGAAATATTATCCTCTAAAGTTCAGGTTTTTATACATTCTTATAGAGAGAATTTGAGTCAGTTGGCATTTTCGGGATCACCGTTCCCGGAAGTTACCGTACAGCAACTCATTCAGCAAATAGAAAGCCTACGAAAAGCTGAAAAAAAGCTGCCCACTTGGACTTCCCAGAAGGGAATCGTGTTCCCCCCCAAGCTCAATATCGAGCAAACTTCCAGTGAAGCCACGGCTTCTTACAAGGCTTCCCTGGTAAGCGGCCGTAAGCTAGCCGATTGCACGGGAGGTTTTGGGGTAGACTCCTACTACTTCGCCCAGCGAATTGCCAGTGTGCACCATTATGAAAAGGACGCGGCGCTCTCTGCCATCGCAGAATATAATTTTAAAGTTTTGGGATGCAATAACATAGAATGCTTTGTTCAAGACGGAACCGCAATTGAAAAGAACCGCACATACGATTGGTTGTACGCCGATCCCGGCAGGAGGCATGAGCAAAAGGGCAAGGTATTTTATTTAGCCGATTGCGAACCAAATATTCCCCGCCAGTTACAAAAGCTCTTCGGTCACGCTCCGAATATTATGATCAAAACATCGCCCATGCTCGATATCAGTATAGGTTTGGAGGAGCTTAGCCATGTAAGGGAAATCCATCTCGTTGCCGTAAAAAATGAAATGAAGGAACTGTTGTGCATTTTGGAAATAGATTATAAAGGCAGTCCAACCATTAAAACCATCAACCTAGACGGCGCCCTAAGCGAAATCTTTGCGTTTGATTGGAATCACGAGGCGGATGCGGCCTACGGCCCTCCAGAACGTTTTTTATACGAACCCAATGCCGCGATGATGAAGGGCGGTGCCTTCGCACTCTACTCACAAGCCTATAGGTTGCGAAAATTACACCCCCACTCACATTTGTACACGAGTGAGTCGCTTCGGGAATTCCCAGGAAGAAGGTTTACGATCCAACAGGTCGTGCCCTACAAAAAAAGCATTCTTCGAAAGGCCTTAAAAATAGAAAAGGCCAATATCACCACACGGAATTTTCCCGAGAGCGTGGCAACGCTTCGGAAGAAGTGGAAAATACAGGAAGGGGGAACAGATTACCTGTTTTTCACAACCTTGGAAAATGGCGAAAAGGTAGTGCTGGTTACCGCAAAAATTTAATTTGTGAGGGCTAACCTAGTATATGTAAACCTATTGCGATAAATTAACCCAATAAATGCACAAAAAACGCCGCTTTTGCTTGCGATATTTCAATTGAAAACCTACATTTGCAACCGCAATTAAGAAAACAACGTTCTTAACTATTGGAGAGGTGCCGGAGTGGTAACGGAGCAGATTGCTAATCTGTCAACGCGCAAGCGTTGCCCGGGTTCGAGTCCCGGTCTCTCCGC
>CAZXDP010000083.1:0-7984 GCA_964639255.1 uncultured Flavobacteriaceae bacterium | reverse complement strand
CTGGCGCGAGAAACGCCTTGGCATCGACCATACCCGCTATAAAGAAAAACAACCCTACGGAAAGGGCAGCGAAAGAATAGATGATCTTATGAGTAGCGACGGCCATAGTGGTTGGTTTTGCTCCAAGATAGCAAAACTTCACAGTGAAAACCGCTAAGAAAATCATAAATACCTCCAGAACGTCCCAATACGCTACAAGATAGCTCACAAAAAAAGCCCTCCCAAATTGGGAAGGCTTCGTTTTTGGGTGGAAGACCGGGTTCGAACCGGCGACCTCTGGAACCACAATCCAGCGCTCTAACCAGCTGAGCTACAACCACCAGATATAAATCGCTTTAAAAGCGGATGCAAATATAGCGCATTTGGCACGGTTGCACAACAGTGCCGCAAAAATTTTTCAGAGCAAATCGAAAATAGAAGCTACGGCCGGAACGCGCTCTACGGTAAAACCCTCTGCAGCCTCGGTGCCAATAAGCCGGCCCAAGTTTCGGTTGCGGTATGCAATACTGTCGGTCGCATTTTTTGAGGAGATAGGCGTTTCAGGTTCGTTCGATTCTGGGTCGTAAAACTGACTTTGATACGCCGCTACAGCTTCCATTTTTTTCTCTAGAAAACCGGTAATATCTATTACCACATCGGGCTGTAACTCTTTCCACTGTACGTAATGATATACTCGCTTGGGACGCCATTCCCGCTGGTGGTTTCCTTCGAACAGGGTTTCTATTTTCTTAAGTCCGCTCAAAAAGCAGGCATCGCTTACCAATTGGCTTCCCTTCGCGTGGTCGATATGTCTATCGTCTACCGCATTGCACAACACGATCTCCGGTCTATATTTCCGCAGTATTTTAATAACCTCCAGTTGCGAAGCCGCGTTGTTTACAAAAAAGGCATCGCTGAACTCTAGATTGTGCCGAAAGGCCACCCCCAAGATCTGGGCCGCTTTCTCGGCTTCCTTTTCCCTGATGGCCGCGGTACCCCTGGTACCCAGTTCACCACGGGTAAGATCTAAAATGCCCACCTTTTTACCCTTGGAAATTTCCTTTGCGATAACTCCCCCACAACTCATTTCCACGTCGTCGGGGTGCGCGCCTATGGCAAGGATGTCCAATTTCATACGTGCTGTTTTTCCAGTTGGTTCTTAGTAACGGCCTGAAATGCCTGTTCAAAATCGGCTACCAAATCTTTCTTTTCCTCGATGCCTACGGAAAACCGTAGCAACGCATCACTAATTTGCTGTCGTTTCCGTTCTTCGGGCGATAGCAGGGCGTGCGAGGTTTTTGCGGGACTCAATATGGTAGACTCGACCCCAGCCAAGCTCATCGATGGTTTTATAAGCTTGAGCGCATCCATAAATGGCTTCGGATCTATGGAAGGTACCAGCTCGAACGATAGCATTCCGGTACAACCGCGCATCTGCTTTTTTGCCAATTCGTAATCGGGGTGCGAGGAAAGGCCGGGATAGTAAACTTGTTGTACCAAGGGGTGCGCCTCTAGCCATTTGGCCATTCGCTTGGCATTTCGGTTTTGTGCCTTTACCCGTAATTTCATCGTTTTCATACTGCGTTCCAGCAACCAAACGGTATAGTCGCTAAGGCTCCCACCAAGATTTTTGGCCAGGTTCCAAATAATATCGATATGCGCTTTCGATGCCGCTATGGCACCCGCACAAATATCGCTATGACCGCCCATGTATTTGGTGGCGCTGTGCAAAATGATGTCGATGCCAAAATCGGCAGGGTTTTGATTGACGGGACTGGCAAAGGTATTGTCAATCATGGTAACAATGCCCCGCGGTTTCGCCAACTTGGCAATCATTTCAATATCGGTTAGCAACATTAGCGGGTTGGAGGGTGTTTCAATGTACAACACCTTGGTGTTCTCCTTTATCTTCTCACGAAAATGCGCTTCGGTAAATCCTTCGGCAAAATCGTATTCAATACCAAATTTCCCAAACTCCTCCACCACAAAATTATAGGTGCCCCCATACAAGGTTTGCGGGAGTACCACGTGGTCACCCTTGTGCAAAAAGGCCAGCATAGCTGTACTTACCGCGGCCATACCGCTGCCAAAGATGAGGGCCGCATCGGTATGCTCCAATAGTGCGATTTTCTTGCAGAGCGCTTCTTGGTTGGGCGTGTTGAAGTAACGCGGATACCGCTTTACCGGCACATCTTCATAGGCGTAGCTGCTGGACATATACAGGGGAGAGATCGCTCCCTTAAATTGCTCGTCCTTTACCTCCCCCACGTGGGTACAGATGGTATTCACCCCTAGGTTCTCTTGTTTCATAGCTTCCAATTTTCTGAACGACTAAGGTATAAATTCCTTGTAAGGTTTGCTATCTTTATCGGATGAAATATCTATAAGCTATTCCCAACCTCAGGGAAGGTTTTAGAATGATTTCAGAAAATAACTTACACCAACCAACCTATGAAATTATTACTTATTAACATAAAGGAACTGTTGCAGGTTCGCGAAGACGGCACCCAAAAAGTAAGTGGTACGGCCATGGCGCACTTGCCTACCCTAAAAAATGCCTATCTGTTCATAAAAGGCGGAAAGATTGCCGACTACGGAAGTATGAAAAACCTGCCCCATTTTGAAGGGTTCAAGACCATTGATTGCAGTGGGAAAATAGTTCTTCCCGCTTGGTGCGACTCACACACCCACCTTGTGTATGCCGGTAACCGCGAACAGGAATTTGTAGACCGAATTAAGGGTCTTACCTATCAGGAAATCGCCAAAAAAGGAGGCGGTATCCTGAACAGCGCAAAGAAATTGCAGAAAACCTCAGAGGAGGTATTGCTAGAAGAATCCAGTAAGCGCTTAGAGGAAGTGATGAAACTTGGTACGGGAGCCATTGAAATTAAGAGTGGCTATGGCCTTACTACCCAGGCAGAGCTAAAAATGCTTCGCGTGGCCAAGACCCTGGCAAAAAAACACCCCATTCAAATTAGAACCACCTTTCTGGGCGCACACGCCGTTCCACCAGAGTATAATGGTGACACCGATGCCTATGTAGACCATATTTGCAACAATATGCTCCCTAAGGTTGCGAAGGCAAAGTTAGCTACCTATATCGATGTATTCTGCGAAAAAGGGTATTTCAATTTGCGCCAAACGGGAAGGCTGCTAAAGGCCGCCTCGGAATTGGGACTTACACCCAAGGTCCACGTTAACCAATTTAATGCCTTTGGCGGTGTAGCGTTGGCGGTAAAGCACAAAGCACTATCGGTAGATCATCTAGAGGTACTTACACAAGAAGATCTAGCAGCATTACAGGATAGCGACACCATGCCTGTCGCCCTGCCAGGTTGCTCCTTCTTTCTGGGGATTCCCTACACTCCGGGACGTACGATCATCGATGCCGGACTCCCCCTTGCCCTTGCGACAGATTACAATCCGGGATCGGCCCCTAGCGGAAATATGAATCTTGTAGTGGGCATGGCCTGTATTAAAATGAAGCTCTCGCCCGAGGAAGCCATCAACGCCGCTACGTTAAATGGTGCCTACGCCATGGGGCTGGCCCATAGTCACGGAAGTATAACCAAGGGAAAGGTTGCGAGCCTTATCATTACACAAAAAATTCCCTCGTACGGCTATCTCCCCTATTCCTTTGGAAGCAACCTTATCGACACGGTTCTCGTAAACGGAAAGAAGGTATGACCAATTTACTCTCACTTTATCGTCCTGAAACCCTTGCACCCTACTTGAACCCGCGCCCTGGGGAAACCAAATTCGGCGAAGCCGTGGACACTCTTTCCCATTGGGACCAATTGGAATCCCACCCCGTCCATTATGTTTTATTGGGCATTCCAGAAGATATAGGGGTTCGTGCTAATTACGGTCGGGCCGGAACGGCACTGGCTTGGGAAGCGGGCCTATCGGCCTTGCTGAACATACAGGCCAACGCCCACACCCAACCAAGCTCGCTGCTCGTATTGGGCGCCATTGATTGTAGCTTGCAGATGGAGCAGGCGGCCCAGGTGGAAGCTACAGATCCGCACCGGTTCGAGAAATGGGGTGCATTGGTCTCACAGATCGATGAAAAAGTAGCTACGGTGGTACGCAAGTTGGTCGCGGCAGGCAAAGTGCCCATCATTATAGGTGGCGGCCACAACAATAGCTTCGGAAATTTAAAGGGCACTTCGAAAGCCTTGGGCGCGGCGGTGAACTGCATAAACCTAGATGCGCATTCCGATTATAGGCCCTTGGAGCATCGCCACAGTGGCAACGGATTTTCATATGCTGCCAAAGATGGCTATTTGAACCACTATTATATTGTTGGCCTGCACCAGAATTACACCTCCAGCAGTCTATTTAGCACCTTTGACACTCAAAACGATTCCATTCGCTATTCGCTATTCGAGGACTTCGCCGTACAGAAAACAAAAACCTTTACTGAAGTCCTCGCGGAAGCCGAACGGTTCTGTACCGATGGCTCCTTTGGATTGGAGCTGGATATGGATGCCATTATAAATATGGGCAGCAGTGCGATGTCGCCCAGCGGTATTTCCTTGGGAGAAGCGCGTTCCTTTCTCCGTTATTTCTCAAAGCATAAAAACTGCCGTTATATCCATATTTGCGAAGGCGCCCCCAATCGTGAAATTTTCGAGAATCAGGTAGGCAAGGCCATTGCCTATTTGGTAAGCGATGTAGTGAGGGCATAGGAATAGTAGGCAGTGGGCAGTGGCAGGTGGCAGTATTTAGTGGTCAGTGTTCAGTTACAGTTGGCAATAGCAGTTGTGTGTCATTAGGCTACGTTACCAAGATTTGGTATATTTGATTAAAATTTTAGTCAGAATGGGAAAAAACACATCAATATCACTCGGAAATCATTTTGAGAATTTTATCAAAGAAGAAGTAAATTCAGGAAGATATGGTTCAGCTATCGAAGTAATTCGTTCTGCTTTACGTTTGTTAGAACGTGAGGAAAGAAAAGAAAGAGAACTGATTAAAGCTCTCGAAGTTGGTGAAAATAGTGGATTTGTTGAAAATTTTGACCCGAAACAACATCTAAAAGAATTACATCGTAAACACTTATGAGTAAAAACAACTATCGCATAAGCCAACAAGCGATTGAGGATTTAGATACAATTTGGATTTATACTTTTCATAAATGGTCGAAAGAACAAGCAGACAGATATTTTGATTTAATCATAGCAGAAATTGAATTTATTGCTGACAACTATCTGATTGGAAAATCAGCTGAACAAACTCGAAAAAATTACCGAGTAACGAAAATCAAATCACATCTGATTTTTTACAGAAAAGTTGAGAATGATATTGTAGAAATCGTTAGAATTTTGCATCAGAGAATGGATGTTAAGAAACGACTGAAATAAAAAACCACATACAACAATGGCGATAAACAATTGCTATTACACACTTATCCTTTCCGCACGTGCGGGACTGCGGAATTTCCAGCTTATCGTTTACTTGCAAAAGTCGGTGCTAACCTACGCAACAGTTCATAGCCGAGACCGTTGGCAGTGGCAGGGGGCAGTATTTAGCGGTCAGTGTTCAGTGGTCGGTGTTTAGGTTTAGTAAGCAGTAGGTAGTTGCAGTTTGCAGTTGTTGATTGTCCACTTGCATTCCTCTCGCTGCGCTCGTAGGATGCAGGTAGTACGTTCGTGCTTTGTATTTTCTCTTATTCTTTTTTGCCTTATACGGGCTGTTTGTAGATTGGACTAGGGTGGCGGTGTTGGGAGGTTTGAGAGTGCATTCCTCTTGCTGTGCTCGTAGGATGCAAGTTCCTAGGAATTTGCGCCTTGGCGCAACCTTCTCGAAAACTCCGCGAACACCCCTGGCGTTCTGAATCTCGGAGTTTTCTTCGCCTATTCTGAAGAAAAGGGATTGGGCTTTACCATTATATGTTCGTCAAGTAGATGCGTTATTCCGATACGGTTTTAATGCATTCCTAATACACTATCTGTGCTTTATCCATACGGTATCTTCGGAAAACTATAGGGTGTCTATTTTCTCGCTACGAGTTACTTCCGAAGAAACGTTGAAAAATTGTTTTCGGAATTTCGGGCTAGAATAAAAGAAAGGGAACGGTGCATCGTTTTATTCAGGTGGTAGTTTTTGCTTGTTTATTTCGGGGTTTATAAAGACCATTACCTATATGGATATAGTATCTTTTGAACCGCAATATGCCCAAGCATTCTACGATTTAAACGTAGAATGGCTGGAGACTTTTTTCTATGTAGAGGATTTTGACCGTGAGGTGCTAAGCAAACCCTCAACATACATTTTGGAACCAGGCGGGTTTATTTTCTTCGCCGTGGAAGATGGTAAGGCACTGGGTACAGTGGCCTTGCTAAAGCGCGGCGAAGGTGCGTACGAGCTTACGAAAATGGCCGTACTTCCGCAGGAACGGGGAAAGAAAATAGGACAAAAGCTACTACAGTACTGCATCGACTTTGCCGGGAAAAAGCGTTTCTCAAAATTGTTCCTATACAGTAACACCAAGCTGGAAAATGCCATTTACCTGTACCGCAAATTCGGATTTGTGGAAGTGCCCCAGGAAGCGGATGTACCTTACGAGCGCAGCAACATCAAGATGGTGTTCCCGCTGGATTGACTTTATCCAGTATCGCTCGAAAAAATGACCAGACGTACGTTCGCGTAACACCTACTTGCATTTTCTGCCATACACCCCTGTGGTCCCCGCGAGGGGACATTGATAGGATTCCCCTTTTGAGTAAATCTTCAGGTTTAGTAAGCAGTTGGCAGTGGCAGTTTGCAGTTGTTGATTGTCCACTTGCATTCCTCTCGCTGCGCTCGTAGGATGCAAGTCGGTCGTTCCTCCCTCGTGTTTTTCTATTGTTCTTTTTTGCCCCTCCAAAAAAGAACCAAAAAAAGAGGCCTTTTTCCTAGGAATTTGCGCCTTGGCGCAACCTTCTCGAAAACTCCGCGAACGCCCCTGGCGTTCTGAATCTCGGAGTTTTCCTCGCCTATTCTTGGAAAAAGGGAATAGGGGCTATAACCAGTTACCTACCGTCATTTGCTTATGGTACAGTTGTAAGGTTGCATTCCTCTCGCTGCGCTCGTAGGATGCAGGTTTTTACCTATTCTTGGAAAAAGAGGGTGCGCTTTACCAATTTATTGTCGTCAATCAGATGAGTTAGTCCGATTTGGTTTTAATGCATTCCTAATACACTATCTATGCTTTATCCATATAGTATCTATGGATGAACCTTTCTTCAGTGTTCAGTGTTCAGTTTTAGTGAGCGAATGTGGATTATGTATGCCTATCTTTAAGTAATTTACTCTTCGGTTTTGGTGGGTTGGGCGTCTTTGTTGTATTTATCGAACCAGGCAAGCGTATGTGCTATCTTGGTGATGAGATTGCTAGGGCGCGCGGCGATGCCGTGGGACGCCTCGGGAATTTCCACTAGAACGGTCTCCACCTTCCGTAGTTTTAACGCATGGTACAGTTGCTTCGCTTCGCTAGGCGGTGTACGCAGGTCGTCCATACCCACCATCACCATGGTTGGGGTCTCTACATTGCCCACCAAGGAGAGGGGCGAAAACTTCCAATAGCCTTCAAAATTTTCCCACGGTTGACCGGGATAGCGTGAGTTGGCATACCCATAATAATTATCGGCCACCAAGGTTTTGCTAATCCAATTAACGACGGGCTTTGCTACGACTGCCGCCTCAAAGCGGTTGTTCTTACCAACGATCCACGCGGACATAATTCCGCCGGCACTTCCACCGGTAACAAAGAGCCGGTCTTCGTGCGCCACTCCTTTCGCAATAAGGGCGTCTACCCCATCCATTACGTCGTTGTAATCTTCACCCGGATAATTGTTGAAGAGCAAGTTGCCAAATTCCTCGCCATAGCTTGTGCTTCCCCTGGGGTTGGGATAAAAAACCACATAGCCTTTGGCGGCGTACAGCTGCATTTCGGCTGAAAAATGGGGACCGTAGTTAAGAATGGGCCCACCGTGGTTCTCGACTAAGAGCGGGTATTTTT
>CAZXDP010000082.1:0-8328 GCA_964639255.1 uncultured Flavobacteriaceae bacterium | reverse complement strand
TTGGTATCGGTAATGCTCCTGCCATAAAAACGCTTGCTTCCCAACTTGGTGTCTATCACCGTTGCGGTATCTATTACCTTATCTTCCAAGGCTGCCATAAGCGCCATCACCTTAAAGGTAGATCCAGGTTCATGGCTTTCGCCAATGGCATAATTCAACTTTTCATAGTATGTGCCAGCCTCGGTTCGGCCCAAGTTGGCGACTGCCTTTATCTCCCCGGTTTTGACTTCCATAACGATCACACTGCCATGTTCGGCTTCATAATGCTCCATTTGCTTGAGCAAGGCGTGGTGCGCGATATCCTGAATATTCACGTTAATCGTGGAGATGACATCCAAGCCATCTTTCGGTTCTATTTCATTTTCATCGAACACGGGCTTCCATTGCCCCTTGGCAATTTTCTGTTTCAGCCGCCGGCCTTCCCTTCCCCGTAGGTACTCGTCGAAGGCACCCTCAAATCCAACTTCGTACTTCCCAGGAGCGTCCCATTGCTCATTGCCTACCAACCGCTCTGCTATTTTTCCTAAGGGATGCTCGCGCACGGTGCGCTGTTCCACGATGATGCCACCACGGTAGGGACCCTTGTTGAAAAGGGGAAAGTTCTTCACCTTGATATAGTCTGAATACCCCAGGTTTTTAGCCACCGAGAGATACCTGTTCTTATTAGCGCGAGCCTTTCGAAACACGTTTTGGTAATAGGAAGCAGGCTTACCGAACATTTTCGAAAGTTCGTTTGAGAGCGGAACGAGATGTTCCTTGAAGTCTTCATTAGACACGGTAACCGCATCGAACCGAATGTCGTACTTGGGCACCGAGGTAGCCAGCAAGCTACCGTCATCGGCATATACATTACCACGATTGGCCGGTATGGTGAAGTTCTTGGTAGTATTCTTCAGCGCGAGATCGCGGTATTTATCCCCATCAACAAACTGAATGTTCAACAACTTCACGGCAATGGCAATCGCGAAGATGAACATACATCCGGCGATAAAGTAGAGGCGGTTTAGTATGTTTTTCTCTTCGATGGCCACCGCGTTATTTCTTTTTCGAGGTTACTTTAATTATTTGAGGGGGCGTAACCGAAGGCCGCAACCCCCGTTGCGCCATCGCCGCCGTAATCCTGCTTTCCATTTTGGATTGCATCAAGCGTTTGCGAACATCGAGGTATTCGCTTTTCAGTTCTTTCACTTCATTGCTCAGTTGGGCAATGCGATGCACCTTTTTATCGGCACTGTGGGAACTGCCAATCATCACCAAGGCTAGGGCGGACAGGAACAAAATGAATCGCCAATTTTTAAGCGCATCATCACTTACTAGAAACTTACCTTTTATGATATCGTAAAAATTCTTCCTCAAAATGCTTGCTATAATTTTTCGGCAATCCGAAGCTTCGCGCTACGGGCCCTACTGTTTTTCTCAATTTCTTCTTCGGAAGGAACTACGAACTTCCCTACCGGCCGGAAAGGCACTTCTACCCTTCCGAAGACATCTTTCTCTGGCTGACCCTCAAACTGTCCGTCGCGCATAAACCGCTTTACGAGGCGATCTTCCAACGAGTGGTAACTTATTAAGCTAAGCCTACCGCCAGGCCGCACCACTTCTTGTGTTTGCAATAAAAACTCCTTGAGCGCTTCGAGCTCTTGGTTTACCTCAATGCGAATGGCCTGGTACACCTTTGCGAGAATCTTATTCTCCTTATGCTTGGGCAAAAATTTGCCGAGCGCTTGCTTTAATTGTTCGCTCGTTTTTATGGGACCGTGATGCCGTGCCTCTACTATAACCCGAGCCATTCCAGCTGCCGCCCGTAATTCACCGTAATGGGCCAGCACGCGTCGCAATTGGGACTCTTCGTAATTGTTGACCACATCGAAAGCCGAAAACTGGCTTTTTTGGTTCATTCGCATATCTAAATTGGCCTCAAAGCGTGTACTGAAACCACGCTCGGCTACGTCGAACTGATGCGACGAAACCCCAAAATCGCCCAAGATACCATCTACTTGGGTGTGCCCGTAAAACCGTAAAAAACGCTTGAGAAACCTGAAGTTTTCATTGATCAACAAAAACCTCGGGTCGTCGATAGCATTCTCAAGCGCATCTGTATCCTGATCGAAAGCAATGAGGGTGCCCTCTTCGTTCAATCGCTTCAATATCTCCTTGGAGTGCCCGCCGCCGCCAAAGGTGACATCAACATACACCCCATCGGGATGGATGTTGAGCCCTTCCACCGTTTCGGAGAGCAGTACCGGATTATGATATTCCATCGTGACCATCATTGGTGTCGCCCATTACCTCTTCCGCCAAGTCTGCAAAATCGCTGGCAGCATCGTCAATGGCCTGTTCGTATTTATCCTTATCCCAAATCTCCACGATATTGATCGCAGAGGAAATGACAATCTCTTTATCAATTCCAGCAAACGAAGCAAGGTCTTTTGGTATATTCAACCTCCCCGTGGTATCCAGCTCGACCGTTTTTACCCCAGCCGTAAACCTGCGAATAAAGTCGTTATTCTTTCGGTTAAAACGGTTCAACTTTCCCATCTTGTCCATAAGGGCATTCCATTCGTCCAAAGGGTACAATTCGAGGCAAGGCTGGAAGACGGCACGCTTAATTACATATCCGTGTGCCGCTACAGGGGCGAGCTGCCGCTTGAGGGCAGAGGGCAACATGACCCTTCCCTTTACGTCGGCTTTGCACTCATATGTCCCTATTAAATTGAGCATTAACACGTTGGTTTTCTACCTTGTTAGTTCCAAATATAATTAAGTTTTACCACTTTCTACCACTTTTTACCACTTTGTTGATAAGTTTTGCCACTTAGGTGTTCTGGTTTTACGAATAGCCCCTATCACGCGGGCTATCGGTATTGGAAGACCCGATTTATCAACAGGTTGCAGCGGCCGCACAATTCATTAAAAAAAGTGTATTTTTGTTTCGTTAATATTCAACTGAATGACCGACCATCTACACGAAGAAGGGAAATTTACGTTTTTGAAACTGGGCGAAGGAACCCCAATCGTGGTACTTCACGGATTGATGGGCGGCCTGAGCAACTTTGATGGCGTATCTGAGTTTTTTCCACCAAAAGGCTATCAGATTTTAATTCCCGAACTGCCCATTTATACGATGCCACTTCTGAAGACCAACGTAAAACGCTTTGCGGAATACGTTTCAGATTTTATCGATCATATGGGGTTTGAGAAGGTGATTCTGCTTGGCAACTCGTTGGGAGGACATATCGGTCTCTTGTGCACCAAATTATTTCCGGAGAAAATACAGGCCTTGGTTATTACTGGAAGTTCCGGCCTCTATGAAAGCGCCATGGGCGAGAGCTACCCTAAGCGGGGAGACCGCGATTACATTCAGAAGAAAGCCGAAAATGTTTTTTACGATCCAAAAGTAGCTACGCCCGAGATTGTCGACGAAGTATACGCAACAGTAAACGATCGCAACAAGCTTATTCGCACCCTGGCCATTGCGAAGAGTGCGATACGACACAACATGGCGAAAGATTTGCCTAAAATGAAAACCCCCGTCTGTATTATCTGGGGAAAGCAGGATAATGTTACACCGCCCAATGTCGCAGAGGAATTCCACGAGTTACTACCAGATTCCGATTTATTCTGGATTGATAAGTGTGGGCACGCGGCGATGATGGAGCACCCCGACCAATTCAATGACATTCTGTATGCTTGGTTGCAACAGCGTGGATTTTGAGCATTTTCGGGCTAAAGGCTGGCTATTTTCCTAAAACTGAACTATCTTGAAAATAAAATCGGCACAATTTGTTGTAAGCAATAGCGATGTGGCCAAATGTCCGCGAAATGGCTTGCCCGAATATGCCTTTATTGGCCGAAGCAATGTGGGCAAATCATCGCTCATAAATATGCTTATGCAGCATAAAAATCTTGCAAAAACTTCAGGAAGGCCGGGAAAAACGCAATTGATCAACCACTTTTTGGTGAACAATAACTGGTACCTTGTCGACTTGCCGGGTTACGGCTATGCCCGTGTCTCCAAATCGGCCAAGAAAACCTTCCAAAAATTCATCACCCAATACTTTTTAAAGCGTGAGCAGCTCGTTATGGGATTTGTATTGGTGGACGTGCGCCACGAGCCGCAGCCTATCGATGTGGAATTTATGCAATGGCTTGGAGAGCACCAATTGCCATTTGGAATAATCTTCACCAAGGCCGACAAGCTAAAAGCGAACGCCCTAGATCGCAATGTGGCTACCTATAAAAACGAACTGTTGGAAACTTGGGAGGAATTGCCACCCCTATTTATAACCTCTTCTACCAATGGTGAAGGACGCGAGGCCCTGTTAGAGTATATTGACGGGATTAACCAGCAAATTTACAGCAGCAGGCCCAGCTAACCACTCGCCTACCCATTGTTCAACTCGAGCTTTTCAGCAAAGTAATCGCAAAAATCGCGCATCGTTGCGCTCATTTTCTCATCGTTAGTTGCCCTTTGGTACGTATCGGCCATGGCGTTGAGGGTTTGATGGATAAAGATTTTCATATCGTCCAGCGGCATATCTTTAGTCCAAAGATCGATACGCAGCGCTTCCTTATTCTTATGATCCCAAACGTTTAGAAAAACAGCTTTTGCGGCTTCGTTGCTAATACCCCCGTCCTGGGCTGTCCAATTCAGCTTTTCGGGGATTTTGTTCTCGTCCAACTCAACTTCGATGGTGATGTTTGATTTGTGTACTGGCATTATTTCGCTGGTTTATATTTTGAATTTGAAAATACTTCCTCGGCCCGAGTTTGCAGTAGCTCGGTAACCGTTACCTCTTGGGCATCCATATAGGCCCGTACAATTTGCCATCCTAGGTAACGGCCAATCATACCGGGTGAATCGTTATCTATTTCCAGATAGAACTTAGAAAATGGCGCCGGACTAATAAACCGTGGCAGCAATTTAGCATCGGTGCTGTAGAGCATTTCGTTTTCGACGAAATAGCGCCACATTTCCACCTCATTTTCCTCGGCCCATTTAAGTTCTTCTTCGGTATAGCCAATACGCTGGGCGGGCGTGGTATTTGGCAACCAGAGGTCTTTCAGGTACAGTTCCTTCCCAAAATAAATCATTTGCGCGAGTAAACTGCGTTGCCTAGGCCTGGCAATATAGCGTCTTGCATAGGCCGACGCTACCTCCTGCGGAAGTTGTTCCGGCACCCTGTTTTTAGATAGGTATGCGGGCATATCTACATAAAACGGGTGCTGTGCCCCCAAGTAAGTGTCCAGGGAGATGATTAAGAGCGAATCGGCAAGTATAACAGGGTTGCGGTAATCTACATCACTGGTGGTGGTAATAACTGTGGGTGGGCTAAAATTGGGAATATAATATTGAATGTGCTGAAATAACGAATGCAACGGCTCCCTTATATCTTCTTCCGAAGGAAAGGTTCGCATCACTTCGGCTTCGAGCTGGTCTTGCAGTGTGTCGTTTAGCTTGGCCACCCAAATACTATCTGGGTACTGCACAGGAAAAAAATCGGGAAAACGTTGTTTCAAATTCGGCAAATCATCAGGTGTAGCCTTGGCGAATGCTTTGTCGAACCGTACAATTTCAAAATCTACGGGCACAGCTGCAATCGCGCTTTCGGTTTCCGAAGGAGAATTACAGCAATATAACAAAAGGAGCGCTCCAATAATTATGGAGGAGCGCACAGAAAAATACGGCAATTTCATTGCAAGCACATGGTTTTTAGTATTTTTACACTACAACGGCCCTACTGGGCAAAACGTATGCAAAAATAGGCTTTCTCTACGGAAAAGCGCCACAATATTCACGAAACCCATGCAGACCGAAAAAGTAGTAGATCATATTGTAAACTGGCTGAAAGAGTATGCTATCTCAGCAAAAATGGAAGGTTTTGTGGTAGGTGTAAGCGGTGGGGTAGACTCTGCCGTAACCTCGAGTTTATGCGCCAAGACTGGCTTGCGAACCCAATGTGTAGAAATGCCTATTCATCAAGCGCTAAGTCAAGTAACACGGGCACAGGATCATATTGCTCAGTTAAAAAAACGCTCTGCGAACGTGACCGATGTGCGGGTAGATCTCACCCCAGTATTCGAGCAATTTAAGACACAGGTCCCGCAAACTAATGACGACACCTTCCTGGACCTTTCATTAGCAAATACACGGGCTAGGCTGCGCATGGCGACACTCTACTATTTCGCGGGGCTGCACCGATACCTCGTAGCAGGAACTGGGAACAAGGTTGAAGATTTTGGCGTAGGCTTTTATACGAAATATGGTGATGGCGGCGTCGACCTGAGCCCCATAGCCGATTTGCTCAAGAGCGAGGTGTACGCCCTTGCCAACTACCTGCAAGTACCCGAATCGATTTTGGAAGCCCCGCCAACCGACGGACTTTTTGGTGATAGCCGTACTGATGAAGACCAGCTTGGAGCAAGCTATGATGAATTGGAATGGGCCATGAGAATGAAAGACGCGGGTAAGTCCAGCGCAGATTTTAAGGGCAGGGAACAGGTCGTTTTCGATATCTACCACAAACTGAATTCGGCCAATCAGCACAAGATGCAACCTATCCCTGTATGCCATATCCCCCAAGAGTTAAGGGCGTAATAGTGCTTTAACGAATATTCCGTACGTTGAACGAATAATGTTAGAACTGGCGCAACTTTTTTTTAGTTTTGATTTGTAGTATAAATATTACAAAACCTCACTGCCATTGTATTGCTAACGTATTTTGGCATAACTACAGATAAAAATTCACAGGGGAATGAAAAAAATTCTGATTGCCGACCACCATCCCGTTACGCGCAAGGGTATTGCTTGCATGCTCAAAAAAAATGAAGAGTATAGCATCGTTGCCAAAGCAAATAACGGTGAAGAACTGTACAGTTTTCTCGAAAAAAAGCAACCCGATATCCTGATCATGGAAATCGATATGCCACAAATTAACGGCATTAATGCGTTGCGCGCTATTAAAAACCAATATCCGAAGGTACGGGTACTTATCTTTTCTACCCATCCCGAAGAAATCTACGCCTTGCGCGCCATAAAATCGGGCGCTGCCGGTTACGTCCCCAAAACCGCCACCACCAAGGTATTTTTAAAAGCGCTCAAACAAATTGCGAAAGGTGGAATTTTCTTAAATGAGGATCTTACCTCCACCTTTACCAGCCGTAATATTGGAGAAACCAGTGCCATTAGCCGTTATAAGAAACTCTCTTCACGCGAAATTGAAGTTCTAAATTTGCTCTCACGTGGAAAGCGGAATAAGGATATTGCCAATGCATTGGACATCAACGAAAAAACCGTAAGCACCTATAAAACACGGTTGCTGAAAAAGCTGAAGGTAGACAATCTTGCCGATTTGATACACCAGTCCAGGATGTTTCAGTTTGGATAGATTAAAGTACCCTATTTAGTTTTTCGGAAAGCAATTTTTTGAGGGTAATGTAATCCATAATTTCCTGAAGGTTGCTGTCATTTCCATTGTTGCTATTTTTCACCCGTTCAGACAGTTCCTGTATTTTCTGGGACACTAAGTAGCGCCTAAAATTTAATATGGTTTCGCTCACCACTTGGCCCACGGTGTACTTTTTTTCCTTTACATAAATTTCCTTTCCTTCCCAATTATGCAGCACGTACTTCTCTTCTTCCATTAGGATATCGGTCACCACACCGGCCGTTTCACTCTCTAGCTGGTTCACAAAGTTTTCGAGTTGCAATTGCTGCCCTTGGTTAAGTGTATCTATGATTTGGTAATATATCTGCTTAAAGCTGCCGTTGGCGAATTCCACCTCATCTTCCTGCAAATCGAGATAGATTTTTTCAAAAACCTTTGTGGTAATGGTTTCGGGTTTAAACTGTATATCCCCAGCTGCGTCGGTTTCGAGGATAAGGTCTTCAAACTCCTCTTCCTCATTTCCGTAGATCAACAACAGTTCAATGATCTTGCGCTCCAATTCAAACTGCCTGTCTATTTTTTGGACAGTGGGTGCATCCTCCCGAACAGGGGTCATTGTAGACGCTTCTTGCTTTGGTTTCTTGGCCGAATCGCGCTTTTCCTTCTGCACGATTTGCGCGAGGGTGTTAAATAGCACCGCCTCGCTTATGTCCATAATCCTGGCACATTCCCTTAAATAGACCTCGCGTTTAATAACATCGGGGATTTTGGAAATGCTCACTACCATATCGCGTATGGTTTCCGACTTCTTCACCGGATCGTTTTTTGCTTCCGTTGCTAGCAGGGAAGCCTTAAAGCTTATAAAATCGCGACTGTTCTCCGCTAGGTACTCGCGTACCGTTTCCGGCGAATTGTTCTTGGCGAAGCTATCGGGATCTTC
>CAZXDP010000081.1:0-8419 GCA_964639255.1 uncultured Flavobacteriaceae bacterium | reverse complement strand
CTTCTTTTCAAACAACTGGTGATGTAAGTTGTTTGAACACTAAATTGAACCTATTATCGTTATCCATAAAAACCAAACGTATTTTATGCTAAACTCTTTCATACAGGAAGGCGTCGACGAGACGGCCCAGGCCCTGGAGCCCGAAGCGACCGAAAAGACCCTTTCCGTGCTGGAACTTATTATGAATGGTGGGCTTGGGGCTCAAATCATCATTGGGGTGCTCTTCGTCCTGCTTTTTGTAGCGGTTTATATCTATTTTGAACGGTTGTTTGCCATCAAGGCAGCCTCGAAATTGGATAGCAATTTTATGAATCAAATTCGCGATAACGTGGCCAATGGAAATATCCAGAGCGCCAAGATGCTTTGCGCACAGCAGAACACCCCCGTGTCGCGCCTTACCGAAAAGGGAATTTCAC
The DNA here is from genome assembly GCA_964639255.1 of uncultured Flavobacteriaceae bacterium. GTDB lineage: Bacteria > Bacteroidota > Bacteroidia > Flavobacteriales > Flavobacteriaceae > NZQO01. The sequence continues at coordinate 8,003 of CAZXDP010000081.1, read as the reverse complement.
GTATTGGCATGCCCTTGGAAGATATCAACACAGCTATTGAGAACGCTGGTAGGCTAGAAGTATACAAACTTGAAAAAAACGTGAGCATTCTCGCTACCATCGCAGGAGCAGCTCCAATGATTGGTTTTTTGGGAACCGTAATCGGAATGGTTTTAGCCTTCCACCAGCTGGCAACCAGTAGTGGCCAGGCAGAGATGGGTGCCCTCGCAGAAGGTATCTACACGGCGATGACCACGACCGTGGCAGGACTCATCGTGGGAATTATCGCCTATATGGGCTATAACCACCTGGTGGTGCGAACCGATAAGGTGGTACACCAAATGGAAGCCACGGCGGTAGACTTCCTAGACCTTCTAAACGAACCTGCCTAATGAATTTACGAGGAAGAAATAAAATCAGTCCCGAGTTCAGTATGAGCTCGATGACCGATATCGTATTCCTGCTGTTGGTGTTCTTCCTGCTTACCTCGCCCGCCATTACGCCCGATGCGCTCGATTTGATCTTGCCCAAAGCCAAGGGGAAAACCACCAATGTGCAAAAGGCCTCCGTGAGCATCACCAAGGACGGAGCCTATTATGTCAATAAAGAGCGCGTAAGCGAGTACAGTATCGAGAAAGAGCTGCAGGCCATTTTGGTCGGTCAAGAAGAGCCTACCATAATATTGCGCGCAGAAGAGGGGGTGCCCATAGAAGATGCCGTTTTCGTTATGGACGTAGCCAATAAAAATAACTTTAAAGTCGTTTTAGCGGTACGCCCCAATTAATTTGGGCGTTCCCCCAACACGTTGGGGTCGGGCCAACGGCAGTCGCTTTGCCGCCTCTGGCGGCAAGAGCTCCAACAAAGCCTCTGTCCCTAACGCAAAAAACAAGAACCTCGCACTATGTCGCTGTTAGACACTAAACATAAGAAGAAAAGTATGACCATTACGGTCATTCTGCACGTGCTGCTTATCGTGCTATTGTTTTACGTGGGGCTCACCTATCTCGACCCACCGCCAGAAAACGGCATTGCGGTTAATTTTGGAACGATGGATGTAGGCAGCGGCAACATACAGCCCAATCAGCCCATAGAATCGGCACCGCAGCAGCAAACCCCTCCGCCCGTAACCCAACCCAAATCCGAAATTAAGGAGGAAGTGGTTACACAAGACACGGAAGATGCTCCGGTTATTAAAAAAGAAGAGCAGAAGCCTATTCAAAAAGAGGTTCCCGTAAAGGAACAGCCCAAGAAAGAGCCCCCCAAGAAGCCAGACCCCAAACCCGATAAAGCCACCACAGATGCGCTTTCAAGCCTAATAAATGGTCCTAAGAGCGATGGCACGGCAAAGGGTGGCGAAGGAAACGACTCCCAGCCGGGAGACAAGGGCAGTCCCGATGGCGATCCCAATGTCCAGAGCTATTATGGAACCGGGAAGGGTTTGGACGGTGACGGGAACTACCTGCTGGGGGGTAGAAAGGCCCTCAACAAAGAGAAGTTCGTGCAAGAGTGTAATGAGGCAGGAAAGGTCGTGGTGAGTATTGAGGTAGATCGCGACGGTCGCGTTATAAGCGCTACACCCGGTGTACGCGGTACCACCAATAATTCCAGATGCCTCTTGGAGCCCGCCAAACGGGCTGCGCTGGCCACCCGTTTCAACGCCGATGCTAATGCTCCTGCCAAGCAAATAGGCAAGATTATCTATAACTTCAAGCTATCTGAATAAGCGATTGGCGCACCTTTCCTTCCTACAATAATTACGTATCTTTAGCGTCTTATCCATTTCAGATGAAAACACATATCCTAATGGCAGGTGTTATGGCATTGCTTTATTCCTGTGACAGGCCTCAACCAGAACACCACGAAACTACCGAAACGCTTCCCCACGATTTTATGTTTATGCAACGCGCCTATCCCACGGGCCAGTTAAAGAGCAAGGCCTATGCCGAGGCTATCGCTTGGAAGAATCGCGCATTGCGGCAGTCCCAAAACGAACCGATTTGGGAGTTCGCCGGACCGGTGAATATTGGCGGACGTATTACTGACATTGAAATACCCACTAACGAGGCACAGACGTATTACGTTGGAGCTGCTTCTGGCGGTATATTCAAATCGGTAGATGCGGGGAACACTTGGAACCCAATTTTTGACGAGCAGCAAATGCTCTCTATAGGCGATATAGCGATTTCCCGAAACGACAACAATCTGCTATGGGTGGGTACGGGAGAGGTAAATGCAGGAGGCGGTTCCCTAGCCTATGACGGCAATGGGGTATTCAAAAGTACCGATGCGGGTGTGAGTTGGGAGGCTATGGGCCTACCTACCACGGGTAGTATTTCAAAAATTGTCCTTGATCCCGTCGATGATAATACCGTCTATGTTGCGGCGATGGGTCCGCTATTTCGAAACGACTCCAATAGGGGCGTCTACAAATCGACCGATGGCGGGCAGAGCTGGGAACAGAAATTGTTCGTTAGTGATTCTACGGGTATTATTGATATGGTAATACATCCCACTAACGGACAGTTTCTTTATGCAGCCAGTTGGGAACGTATTCGTAGACCCAATAGAAGACAATACGGTGGCATCACTTCGGGAATCCATCGTTCAACAGACGGCGGTGAAACCTGGGAGGAGCTTACAGTAGGTCTTCCTGCAGCTGCAAGCCAAAAAGGGAGGATTAGCATTGCCATTTCAGAATCGAATCCCCAAGTATTGTATACGCGTTATGCCAATACTGCAGGCAGCATACAGGGTGTATATCGCAGTGACAACGGCGGCGATTCGTGGACGGAGGTCAATTCCAGTCAGTTAACCAACGTAGGTTTTCACTGGTGGTTCCGTGGCATTTATATAGACCCTACAGATGAGAATACGCTTTATAATGTCGATTTTATCGTGCAAAAATCAACCGATGGAGGAGCGTCGTGGTTTACCGCGTTTCCTGGGGTGCACGTAGACCAACACGCGTTGGCGTTCAATCCCTCTGTTAGCGATGAGGTGCTTTTGGGCAATGATGGCGGACTCTACAAAAGTGCTAATGCCGGAAATAGTTCCATCAAGAACGAAAAATTGCCTATTACACAGTTCTATAGAATGTATGTTGATCCACAAAATGACGATAAGGTATACGGAGGTTCACAAGATAACAGTACGATGCGCACCGTAACCGCTGGTTTAAACGATTGGAATATTATTACGGGAGGCGATGGCTTCCAGCCGCTTGTAGACCCTGCCGATACCAATGTTATCTATGCGCTGTCGCAAAATGGCAACTTTATAAAATCGACAAACAACGGAGCCTCCTTTTTTTCTGCTACCAATGGTATTTCGGGGGGCGACCGAAACAACTGGGATACGCCCGTGACATTCGATCCAGCCAATTCACAAATTTTATACTATGGTACCCAACGTCTTTATAAAACCACCAATGCTGCCGGATCTTGGTCGGCAATAAGTTCAGATCTCACCAATGGGCCACACTCCGGCAACCTTACCTTCGGTACGATTACCTCAATAGATGTGTCAACCATCGATAGCAACCGTATCGTGGTGGGGACAGATGATGGGAACGTTCAGGTTAGCGACGACGGGGGAGCTTCCTGGACGCTGGTTTCGGCAACCTTGCCAAATCGTTGGGTTACAAAAGTGCTCGCCGATAGATTTCAGCCCAATACGCTATACGTTACCTTCTCTGGCTACCGATATGGGGAAGATGACGGCCACGTTTATAAAACTGAAGACGGTGGCCAAACGTGGCAGGACATAACCTCGAACCTCCCAGACATACCGGTGAACGATTTGGTGCAAGATCGTTATGGGAATTTGTTCTTGGGTACCGATATAGGCGTGCTGTCTTCCGACGATAACGGAAACACTTGGCAACCTTTTGGCTCAAACCTTCCCTCGGTGGTCGTAACAGATATGCATATTTACGAAGCGAGCGAACACCTTTATGTCGCAACCTATGGCCGTTCGATGTATAAAATGGATATTTCTGAAGATATTTTGGAGGTTACCGAAAATACACTAGCGCAATCGACACTGGTTTACCCCAATCCGGCGCGCCATGCATTTACAGTGAAAACTTCTGCCGTGGGGAATGTTGCCATTGTATTATACGATGCCCTGGGAAGAAATGTTAAAACCGTTCGCTTTACTAATGGAAACGGTAACTATTCAATGGAAGTAGCAGGGATGGTCCCTGGCATTTATTATGTCGAGATTTCACAAGCTACGCTAAAAACGACCAAGAAATTAATCATTCAACCTTAAAAGGCACTATCATAAACTATTCTGAAACCCTTTCTTGGCTCTTCTCGCAATTGCCCATGTACCAGCGTGTGGGCCAGGTCGCCTATAAGGCGAATTTAGATAACACGATTGCGCTGGCTTCATATCTTGGTAATCCGGAAAAGGCCTTTCCATCGGTACACGTTGCCGGAACCAATGGAAAGGGATCTGTTAGCCATATGTTGGCTTCGGTCTTACAGGAAGCAGGTTTTACCGTGGGATTATATACTTCGCCCCACTTGAAGGATTTTCGGGAGCGTATAAAGGTAAACGGTACGATGGTGCCTGAGGATTATGTGGTAGAATTTATGGCGAACCATCGAGCATTTTTTGAACAACACCAATTGTCCTTTTTTGAGATGACCGTTGGCTTGGCATTCCAGTACTTTAAAAGTGTCGCAGTCGATATAGCTATAGTTGAGGTGGGGATGGGTGGCCGATTGGACAGTACCAACATCATCACGCCAGAAGTATCGGTAATCACGAACATAGGGATGGACCATACCCAATTCTTGGGAAATACCTTAGCCGCCATTGCACGAGAAAAAGCTGGGATTATAAAAGAGGGCATTCCCGTGGTGATCGGTGAAAACCATCCTGAAACCTTACCTGTTTTCGAACAGATCGCTAACGAACGCAGTGCACCCTTACTTTTAGCCGAAAAGGAGCAGCTGCCCCATTATACCGGCGATTTATTGGGAATGTATCAAAAAAAGAATCGTCGAACCGCCGTGGTCACTCTTCGAGAACTGCAAAGGCAACAATGGGAGCTTACCGAGGCACATATCGTTAAAGGGTTGCAGCATACAATTGCCAATACGGGCCTTATGGGCCGTTGGCAGCAATTGAAAGATTCGCCCAGGGTTGTTTGCGATACGGCCCATAATAAGGAGGGCTTACAACTAGTAATGGAACAATTAATGGCGCAACCTTTTGATTTGCTACACATTGTGCTTGGAGTGGTGGAAGACAAGGATTTAGACGCCATTTTACCACTTTTCCCAAAAGGGGCTCGCTATTATTTTTGCAAGCCCAACGTACCTCGGGGCTTACATGCCGAATTGCTGCAACAAGCGGCCCAGAAACACCATTTAATGGGAGAGGTACACCCATCGGTAGCCATCGCCTATCGCCACGCTTTAGAGCGTGCCGCTTCCAAAGATTTTGTATTTGTTGGTGGAAGCACTTTTACAGTCGCCGAGGTGGTATAGCTAATTTTTCGATTTGAAATCCCGTTTTTTCTTTCTTTTCGGATTGGTAAACAGCCGTTTGAAAAATCCGTCACGCTTAGTTGGTTCACAGTCCAAGAGCCTAGTTACTGACTCCGTGGGCGAAGGGAAGGGTGTTTGTGCCCAAGAGGCGAATTTAGGATCTTTATTTACCTTTTGAAGCCATTCAGCAAAAATAGGCAGGGCAGCGTGTGCCCCCTGCCCAATAGCTGTAGATTTGAAACCTATTCGATGGTCGTTATGACCCACCCAGGTAACCGAAACGATTTGGGGCGTAATGCCTACAAACCAAGCATCTTTATTTGCTTGTGTAGTGCCTGTTTTTCCTGCTAGGTCGTTGGGTAAGCCGTAAGTGGTTTTAAGCCGTTTTGCGGTGCCTTGGGTGACAACAGTTTGAAGCATTTCGAGCATAAGCTGTCTGGTAGTTTCTGAAAAGGCGGGCTGTTCCGAAACTTCAGGTTCAAAAATTTCCAACGGTTCTCCCTCGTCATTTTCGATGCGAAGTAGGTAATGTGGCGTTACCGCCGTTGCGCCGTTAACGAATGCTGCATAAGCACCGGCCAATTCTGGTATGGTGATCTCACCGGTTCCCAGCGCGAGTGAAGGGACGGAAGGCAAGTCGCTTTCTATTCCCAGTGTTTTTGCCATTTCCAACGTATTGGAAATCCCTGCTTCCTCCAAAATCTTGACCGAAACCGTATTGAGCGATCGGCTCAATGCCGCTTCCATGCTGACATTCATATACGGCTCGTCTTGTTCCCCAGAGTTGGATGGTGACCAGCCTTCCATATTTGAATAGGCCACTTCCCGCACCGGAAAATAATCGCAAGGAGCGATACCAGATTCTAGAGCTGTCGCGTAGACGATGGGCTTAAAAGTGGAGCCTACTTGTCGGCGGTTTTTCGCTATATGATCGTATTTGAAATGGGTATAGTCGATGCCTCCCACCCACGTTCGAACCGCCCCGTTAGTAGGATCTATTGCCAGCATCCCGGCACTTAAAAATTTTAAGTAGTGCTCGAGGCTGTCTAAGGTGCTTGCCATTTTCTCCTTGGTTCCGTCGTGCTCGAACAACCGCATGGGCATTTTTATCCTTAAGGAATCTAAGATAGTATCTTCCGAGAGGCCGGCAACCTTCAGCTTTCTGTAGGCGGGTAATTTTTCTAGCGCAGACTGAAAGATAGGACCGTCCCTGCGCCACGGAGCCATGTCGCCATATTCTTTTTCAAACTGCTGCTGAAGAAGCTGTAATTTCTCGGCAACAGCTTCTTCAGCATACATTTGAAGCGTTTTATCTATCGTGGTATAAATTTTCAATCCGCTGGTGTAGAGATTGTATTCCATTCCTGCTTCTCGTTGTGTATCGATCCATTTCAATAAATGGAGCCGAAGGGTTTCCCGAAAATAGGGAGCTATGCCTTGCTGCTCGTCGAATTGGCCAAATCGCAAGTGAAGCGAATCGGTCAGGGCACGTTCTAACGTTTCATGGTCTATAAAACCGTACCGTCGCATTTGTTGTAAAACCACATTGCGCCGCTGCAAACTGCGTTCAGGGTGGCGATGCGGATTGTAGCTGGAGGTCGCCTTTAGGGTTCCCACCAAGGTGGCGCCTTCGGTCAGGCTCAATTGGTCGCTCGTTTTATTAAAAAATTTTAAAGAGGCGCTCTCAATTCCATAGGTATTGCCGCTAAACGGCACGGTATTTAGGTACAACGACAGCAGCTCGTCCTTGCTGTACAGGCGCTCTAGCCTTTTTGCGATGATCATCTCCTTTGTTTTTGCCACGGGAAGGGTAAAGGGGCCATAATTTTTTCTTCTGAAGAGGTTCTTGGCCAGTTGTTGCGTAAGCGTACTGCCTCCGCCACTTTGTGCATCCTGTAGCAAGAGGGTTTTGAAAAATACGCGAAGGAGGCTTCGGGAATCGATACCAGAATGTTCATAAAATCGAATGTCCTCTGTGGCCAAAAGCGCTTCGGTAACGTGCGTCGGAATCTTTGACAAGGGAACAGGTTGGCGATCGTGAACATAGTATTTGCCCAGCAGCTCCCCGTTCCGATCGTATACTTCTGTGGCCTTATGCTGCGAAATTTCTTGGAGATCCTCCGACTTGGGCAATGCTCCCCACAGACCCACATAAACGGTCGCGATAAAAAGAAGGATGCACACAGCGATTGCACCAATAATTTTAAGCGCCAAGCGTAGTGCGTACCTCCAAGTGCGATTTTTCAAAATGTAGTGTTTGGTTTGCCACAAATAAACGCAAAGCCAGGGCGTTGCGTATGCGTTTAACGTAACTTTATTACACCGTAAGGTACGCCGTTATGCATATGCGAAAAAAAACCTATTTTTTCTTCGGAAATATTTGTGGAGACGGAAAACTGCCTTATATTTGCACCCGCCTACACACCGCGAGACGGTGTTGCGGCGGGCAAGCCCGCTAAATGGCACAGGGGCGCGTAGCTCAGTTGGTTCAGAGCACTTGGTTTACACCCAAGGGGTCAGGGG
>CAZXDP010000080.1:0-8713 GCA_964639255.1 uncultured Flavobacteriaceae bacterium | reverse complement strand
TGTTTCATGGCTTCGGCCGTGGCCCTGAGCATCATGTCTACCGTGGCATTCAGGCTCGCTTCAGCTTGCACGCTGGGGAAATTCAAATCTACCCCAACGACATTGGCAGCACTCTGTACAAGCCCCAAAACCGCTTGGGCGGCTTTTACCCCTATTTTTCTACCCGACCCCAAAACTTGGGCGGCAGTATGTACCGCTTGGCCAAAATCTGCCGCCTTTGCGATAGCTTCCAAAGAATTCTTCAGAAAACCCATCCCGTCCCGCGTGGCTTTCCAGCCCGCATCGGCATCTTCGGTTCCTGCTTTTACCGGCTGACGGGTATCAATGGTTACGTTATCTGCCACGCCATTGCCGCCTATGCGGGTAATGTGCGGTTTGCTTTTATAGTCTTCTACATATTGTAAATAGGGTAATAACTGGTTTTTGTACAGTTGCTTAAGCTGCCGAAAGTTTTTGAACATGTCTTCGGTGCCTTCCCCTTTCCCCATAATCTGAAAATTACGGGGCGTGGTGTGCACGAATGTTTTGAAATTCACATTTAGCGTATAAGGGCCAGAATCGACTTTCGTCATTTCACCGGTATTGCAATAATTGCCGCCAGGTATGTATTTTTCCATAGTACCATTAAGGCGGACCATACCCGATTTATCCCTGGGAGAGGTGGCAAACGTATTGAGGATGTTGGCATCGTTGAGCTTGAAAATCCAGAGATGGTACTCTACCTGTTTGTAGCTTCCGTCCGGACAAAATTTCCCTTGGAATGCCTTCTGCACAAAACCTATGGCTCCCTGGGTATTCTCAAGACCGGGAATTTTTGCACCCAAAAAATTGGGAATTAACGAAACTTGGGAACCCTCAAACAAGGAGCTTTGGGGCGTAATGGGCGTATATTCCTGCCAACCCAAGCTCGCCTTCATCACAGATTGCTGTATGCCCTGTGGCATACTGCCCAGATCTTGGGAATGTAAGGTACCCGTGGCCAGCAGAAGTAGGAAGATCAGTAAAAATCTCATGGTTACATCAATTTAAATTCCGTTCTTCTATTTTTTGCTTTGTTAATGGCGGTATCGTTGGAGGCCACAGGCTCTGCCTCGCCTTTTCCGTCGGTTTTCAGCCTAGAAGCATCCACGCCAAAATCGTTCACCAAGGCATTTTTTACGGAAGCAGCGCGCCGCTTGGAAAGATCGAGGTTATAGGTATCTGAACCATCGCTATCTGTATGGCCAACGATCAAGATGCTTTTGCCCTGTTCTGCATTGATGGCCGCAGCAATTTCCTTAAGGATACCATAGGCTTCGGGCTTTAATTTGTCGCTATCCACATCGAAGGTAATGGCCGTGGTAGAGTAGCTTCCCGTTTTGAAGAGTTTTTCGCGCGGTTCTGGCAAACCTTCGGCTACCCTCAAATTGGTGAGCAAAATTGCCTGATCGTCGCGCAGGCCATAAGTATCAAAAATAATGCTGCTGAAGTTTTTGGAATCGTTCACCGCACGTGGTGCATCAAAAACCTTATCGCCGTTAAGGTACATTCGATAACGCTTATCCTTCACCGAAATGGCCACGTGCATGCCGTCCAAAAACGCTTGCCGAATGTCCTTTTGGCTCCTTCCAGTGGCCAATTCGCCGTCGCCCTCATAATCGAGGGACCTCAATTCTTGATCTTTTTTCCAGCCGGGATAGGGAGATAGCCTTGCGTTGATGTAGCGCCTCCCCCACTTCAGCGCCTGTTTGCCGTCCCCCAACGTTACCCCAAACATGGCGGTCTGTGAGGTTTTGTCGTCGATATTAAATGCGCGCAGGTCAAATTCAATCGTAAAATCCTTGGGCAAATCCTTGGGAAGATCGGGCTCGTAATAGGCCCTATTGTACATTTTAAGCCATTTCAGCTTGGGGTTGTCGCTCAATGTAATGAGCTCTCCAGATCCTTTCGTATTCCACAACTGCGGAAAATCGCCCACGGGATCGTCGGCAAAATCATCTAATAGGATAATATTTTCGCCGGGAACCCAGTCGCTTTTCTTGTACATCGTTATTTCCGGCTCGGCGTTAGAGCTTCCTGCACCCGAATTTGCTGGGCTGCTACCACCGGCGTTGGTACCGCTGCTGTTTTGGCCCGCGCCCGAGCTTGCATCGGCGGTCCGGTTGCTTTCGCTTCCGTTCCCCAAAATGGAGTCCATCGCCCTATTGGTCTCTTTTTCGGTTTTTTCCTCTAGTTTTCTAGTAGCGGCATCCTCGGCCTTTTTCTTGAGTTTTTTCCAAATTTGCGCTTCGGTTTGATGGCCTCCCACCAACATAAAAAGCACACAGAAAAATCCGGTGAAAATTCGATTTCTTGTTTTCATAATTTCTGAAGTTTTAAATGGGGATGGGTTACAAGACAAAGCTATATTGAAGCTAAATATCTGTCAATTACCCAGTTGGGTAGTATTTATTTGTCTTTCAGCAAAAAGTATCTTTCTTTAAGAAGGTTTTATGAGGGGCATAGTAACGTATTCCTTATTTTTATGCTCTCAAAAAAAACTTAGAACCATGGCGACAATTACCTTAGGCGGAAATAAGATACATACAAAGGGCGAGCTCCCTAAAGTGGGTGACAAGGCCCCCGATTTTAAACTCACGGCACAGGATCTCTCTACGAAAACCCGAGACGATTTTAAGGGATCCCGATTAATCCTGAATATCTTTCCCAGTATTGACACCAATGTTTGCGCGACATCAGTTAGGAAATTCAACGAAAAGGCCACCGGATTGGAAAATACCAAGGTACTGTGTATCTCCCGCGACTTGCCCTTTGCGCAAAAACGATTCGCAGATGACGAAGGAACCGACAAGGTCATAAACCTATCCGATTTCAAGACGGGCACCTTCGGAAAGGATTATGGCGTGGAAATCACTAGCGGCGCTTTCGAGGGGCTACATTCCCGGGCCGTGCTCGTACTCGATGAGGAAGGTACGGTGATTCACTCACAACAGGTTCCAGAGATTGGGGAAGAGCCCGATTACCTAGCCGCTCTAAAATCCCTGTTGTAATGTGGGACAGTTTTATTGGCAAACGGCTTAAGGGGTGCGGCTATGCGTTAAAAGGCGCGTGGATGCTCCTAAAGCGGGAAGCCAGCATACAGGTTCAGGCCGTAATCGCGATAGGCGTTACCGTTGCGGGGTTTTATTTCGATATCTCTGCTACCGAATGGATGTTCCAAATATTGGCCATTGGCCTTGTAATGGGTGTTGAAGGCGTGAATACCGCGGCAGAGGAAATGGCAGATTTCGTTCATCCCGACTTTCACAGTAAGATTGGATATATTAAGGATGTGGCCGCAGGTGCGGTATTTTTTGCTGCCGTCGCTGCGGTGGCGATTGCCTGTATTATCTATATTCCCAAATTTTAAGTGCTCTTTATCCCACTTCTTTCAAATAACCCAAACGGGTAGTTGCATTCGTAACATATTGGTTGTAAGTTTGTTTTGATTGAAATTCAATCCAGATTTCTCGAAAACCAAAGGCGTTATGAAATTTCCGCATATCTTCTTATTTCTGGTTATCCCTTCGGTTTTATTTTCCCAAGTGGATATGCCCATGGGTTTTTTCAAACCAAATATAGCAGAAGAAACGGTGCTCTACCTCTATGCTGAAGAAAGCCTAAATGCGAAACCGGGCGATAAAAACCCGACGGACAGCATTACCTTTAAAAAATTGGGCTACAACATTGTGATGGATCACTATCCCGAGTGGTTTGAACCCGTTATGGAAAAATTAGATTACAATATCTTTTATATATCCGTGAAAAAACTGGGAAGCAGTTATGTTGAAATAATCGCCAACGAAGAAACCGGAAAAACCACATATGTAGAAAGTCATACAGGCCAATTTGTAACGTGGGAAGAATTTTTGCTCAAGATGCATTCGGTGGAGTTTGCTTCGGAAGGGCAAAAACTTTTCGACAACCCTATGGTTAAATCTGCCGGGAAAGTGTATTCCCAACACACCTTTTTCAGGCCTAAATACGTTCAGGGCGATTGGATGCAGGTGGAAGTGTTAGGTGACGATTTTGAACCCACCGGCCAAAGGGGCTGGCTCCGCTGGCGGAAAGACAACCAACTTTTAATACGATACAATTTGCTCTCGTAATCTTTGGTGACGGCGTCATTCCTTTTTCTTCGGAAAGATTTCGCATTCACCACATACTATCGGAAAATGATGAAAAAACTTCTGAAACCTGCCAATATCGCCTTTTATCTGTTAATGGCATTAGCATTTTTCATCCTCGGCCTATATTACGCGGGCTTTATTGAAGCAGGCAAAAACCAAGGCCTCGCGGGCGGAGCCATTGTATTGGGCTATGGGGTTCTGTTTGGTGGGATCGCCTTTATCGCATCTTTTTTCATTGCGTACTATGTTCCCCATAAATGGATTGTTCGCAGTAATTGGGCGCTGCTTCTTTGCGTGGGAATCGCCTACGGGATTACCCATTACAATTTCAAGCAGAAGAATAGGAAAAAAGACACCTTGGAAACTCCAACGCAAGTCCCCACGAAAGCCAACACCCAACCGACCGCCCTTTTTTCTTCAGAAAAGAAGTCAAATAAAAAAATGCTTCAAGATATTCAACAAGAAGGAATCGGGATCGGTTTTTTCAAACCCAATTTTTATGAATTTCCAACCCTGTATTTTTATGGCGGTGTAAATCTTGAAAAGGGCGTTGCCGAACATATAGCCCAAGATAGCCTATCGCTAAGGCAGCATCCTTTGGGCAGCTTCAATTTGGTGAGCGCTCCCCCCTACCTTTGGCCAGCGTATAATAAAAGTGACATGGGTGTATTGTATTTTAAAGTATTGGCCTTGGGCTTCGATTTCTTGGAAGTAGAAGTAAACTCCAAAACAGGTCAAACAGCCTATCTCGACAAAAAACAAGGCACCCTGCTCTTCTGGCCCGAATTTTTATTGACGCTCAATGAGGTGGAATTCAAAAAAGGAAAGCAACAACAAATCCTATTAAAACCGCTTGATTTTGCCAGTGAAGTAACAGTTGAGTTTTCTTCTTTAAAACCCATTGCCGCAACCGATAGCTGGCTAAACGTATTGCTTCAAAATGAAAAAAGCCAAACCGTAAACCGTGGCTGGATACGTTGGCGCCAAAAGGGCAAGTTGCTTATAGATTACGAAATAGCTCATTGAAAAATCGATTGAAAGCATCGGGTATCTAGGTCTCATTTTCAAAATAATTGTGTAGCTTGTGCCACTACAATATTGTATTTTTGCTGAAAACCCTACCGACCCTGCATGGCCCGGAAAAAGAAGAAACCTTCCAAAAAAGAACAATCGCCGCGTACCAAAGTAACGGTTACCTTGAGTCGACAACAAAAAATCGTCTTGGGTGGGTTTCTCTTCTTCTTAGGTGTAGCACTTTTTCTATCGTTCTTCTCCTATTTCTTTACCTGGCAAGCAGACCAAAGCACGGTGGGCGACTTAGCCACTAGGGAGCTCCAAACCCAGAATTGGCTCAATAAATTTGGCACCCACGTGGGCCATTTTTTTGTGTATCAAGGGTTCGGTATAGCCTCTTTCTTATTGGCAAGCCTCATCACCGTTACTGGCGTTTATTATTTTTTCGACTACCGAAAGTCGAAGCTGCTTCGCTATTGGTTTTGGGGATTGTTGGTGATGCTCTGGCTGGCCACTTTTATGGGGTTCTTTGCCCAGACCAATTCGTTATTTAGTGGCGTAGTAGGTTTCGAACTCAACGACCTATTGCAAGATTACCTGGGTCTTATCGGGGCGATCTTAGTCATGGCATTTCTAGCGATTGTCTATTTGGCCGTCCGGTTAAAGATTACACCCGAAAAAGTCGCCAGTGCCTTTCAAAGCACCCAAAAGCAGGTAGCAGATGATTTTTCTTCGGAAGATGGTTCCGAAGTAGAAAACATTCAGCAAACCGACTATGAGAAAACGGTTGTAGAGGCCATTACACCGCCAGAAGTAGCTACGACAGCCGAAGAGATTTCAGAAACGGAAGACAAACCAACATACCCTACTTCCTCGAGCAGCAGTAAAGAACCTGAGGATGACGTTCAAATGGAGGTGGAACAAGCGCCCGAGGAAGAAACCGTGGAAGATTCGCTGAGCGATAAACTCGTGGAAGATTTTGGGGAATTTGACCCCACACTCGAGCTTAGCAACTATAAGTTCCCCACCATTGAACTCCTGAAAGATTACACCGGCGGTAAGGGTATTACCATCGACCAAGAAGAGCTGGAAGAAAATAAGAATCGCATTGTAGAGACTCTCAACAACTATAAAATAGGCATTCAAAACATTAAGGCCACGGTGGGCCCTACGGTCACATTGTACGAGATCGTACCAGATGCAGGTATCCGTATTTCGAAAATAAAGAATCTAGAAGACGATATTGCGCTTTCGCTATCGGCGCTGGGCATACGTATTATCGCGCCTATCCCTGGGCGCGGCACCATAGGAATAGAAGTACCCAACAAAAATGCCCGCATCGTTGCCATGCGTTCGGTTATTGCGTCGCCGAAATTCCAAAACGCCGAAATGGAACTGCCATTGGCACTCGGCAAAACTATTAGCAACGAAACCTTCGTGGTAGACCTCGCCAAAATGCCTCACTTGCTAATGGCCGGTGCCACCGGACAGGGAAAATCGGTAGGGTTGAACGCTATTTTAACCTCATTGCTGTACAATAAGCATCCGGCCGAAGTAAAATTCGTTCTGGTAGACCCGAAAAAGGTAGAACTTACGCTATTCAACAAAATTGAGCGTCATTTTCTGGCGAAGCTGCCCGATACCGAAGAAGCGATTATTACCGATACCAACAAGGTAATCAACACCTTAAATTCCCTCTGCATCGAAATGGACCAACGGTACGATTTGCTGAAAGATGCCATGTGCCGTAATATTAAGGAGTACAACCAAAAGTTTAAGCGGCGCAAACTCAATCCCAACGAAGGACACCGGTACCTGCCGTACATCGTTTTGGTAATCGATGAATTTGCCGATTTGATCATGACCGCCGGCAAGGAGGTAGAAACCCCAATTGCCCGCTTGGCGCAATTGGCGCGCGCCATAGGCATCCACCTCATCATTGCCACGCAGCGTCCGTCGGTAAACGTGATTACGGGCATTATTAAAGCCAACTTTCCCGCCCGTATTGCCTTTCGGGTAACCAGTAAAATCGATTCGCGCACTATTTTGGACAATAGTGGTGCAGACCAGCTTATTGGTAGGGGCGATATGTTATTTACCCAGGGCAACGACCTTACCAGGTTGCAATGTGCTTTTGTAGATACCCCCGAAGTGGCAGACATTACCGATTATATCGGGTCGCAAAAAGCATATCCAGATGCCCATTTGCTACCTGAATACGAAGGTGAAGAGGGTGGCACAACTCTTGATAATGTAATTGAAGAACGGGATAAATTGTTCCGCGAGGCGGCCGAAGTATTAGTCATTGCTCAGCAAGGTTCTGCTTCCCTTTTACAGCGTAAACTGAAGTTGGGCTACAACCGTGCCGGCAGGATCATCGATCAAATGGAGGCTGCCGGTATCGTAGGACCTTTTGAAGGAAGCAAGGCGAGACAAGTTCTTATCCCCACTATAGATGCATTGAACCAACATTTAGAAAATGAACATAATGATACCTAACAAAAAAACCATCGCACTCGTTTGTTTAACCGTTATGGCTTCGGCAGTGGGCTTTGCGCAAGATGCCAAGTCTTTGCTCAACGAAGTTTCCACCAAGGCTAAAAGTTATAACAACATTCAAATTGATTTTAAGTACAATTTGCACAACGCAAAAGAAAAGGTAAACCAAGATACACGTGGCGACGTTACCCTTAGTGGTGATAAGTATGTGCTCAATATGCTGGGCACCACGCGTATGTTCGACGGAAAGAAAATTTATACCATCGTCCCAGAAGACGAGGAAGTGACCATTTCGAATTACAACGCAAAGGACGACAAGGAAATTACCCCTTCCAAAATGCTTACATTCTACGAAACTGGCTACCGCTACAAGAAGGATATCGTACAGAACCAGAACGGAAGAAAAATCCAGTTCGTGAAACTAACACCCATCGACAGCAATGCCGAAATCAAGGACATTTTGCTGGGCATCGATATACAGACGAAGCATATCTATAAACTTATCCAAACCGATGCCAACGGAACCAAGTACACCCTTACCGTAAACTCGTTCAAAACAGATCAACCCTTATCGAAGAATCTATTTACCTTCGACGAGGCCAAGTATAAGAAAGACGGCTATTACATCAACAGGCTAGACTAAGCCCTGGCATGAAAATACTGGACCGCTACATATTGGTGAGCTATTTGAAGACGTTTATAAGCGTCTTCATTATTTTGATGTTCATCTTTGTCCTCCAAACGATCTGGCTATACATTTCAGAGTTGGCGGGGAAGGATCTGGATGTATGGATTGTACTCAAGTTCCTGTGGTTCGTATCGCCACGGTTAATCCCGTTGGTTTTGCCGCTCACCATTTTGGTAACCTCGTTGATGGTCTTCGGTAATTTTGCCGAGAAGTACGAGTTCGCGGCGATGAAGTCCACTGGCATATCGCTGCAACGTGCTATGCGCAGCCTTATGGTCTTCATCTTGTTGCTTAGTATTACGGCATTTTTCTTTGCCAACAACGTAATTCCCTATTCTGAATACAAATGGCAGAACCTGCGCCG
>CAZXDP010000079.1:0-9243 GCA_964639255.1 uncultured Flavobacteriaceae bacterium | reverse complement strand
CAACGGGGCAGCCTAATGAAGAAAACACCTTTCTAATCTTTCCAAATCCATTTTCGAATACCCTCACCATCGAGGCGGGAGCTGTTAATCTCAAATCGATTCAAGTATTTGACGTGCTGGGCAAAACCGTGCTTCGAAACGAAAATATGCAAACAAATGCCGCGAACTTAGATGTTTCAGCCCTACCCAGCGGTATGTACTTTGTACGTATAAATGGTGAAATTACCAAGAGAGTAGTCAAATATTAAAAAGTAAAGATTTTTATATAACAACCCGCCCTCCAATCGAATATTTGAAGGCGGGTTTTTCGTTCAGTTTGTTTTCTATTCATTAAAAACCTGTCATATCCATCCCTAATCCACTTCTGAACAGTATACTAAGTTTTAACCTTTTACGTTATGCCCTTGAGATATATTATATTATTTTTGGGAAGAATTGATTGCTTTGAATAAGAAATGATGAAAATAGTACTCCCCCTAATTTTATTGGGCATTTCCCTCCTTACCTATGGTCAAACCCCTTGTAACAATGGTACGGCCAACGGTTTTCCTTGTTTAAATTTCGACCTGCAGTCGCGATTTACCCCTTCGCAGCTTGATGCCGCTTTCGCCAATGACTCTTGGGGTTGGACCGATCCGCAAGATGGAAAGGAATACGCATTGGTAGGTTTGAACAATGGTACGGCTTTTATCGATATCTCAGATCCCGTGAATCCTATCTATCTTGGAAAACTACCCACTTTTACTACTGGTCCGGGCGATGTTTGGCGGGATGTTAAAGTGTATCAGGATCACGCCTTCGTAGTAAGTGAAATTTCTGGCCACGGCATGCAGGTTTTTGATCTTACCCGCTTGCGGAACGTTAGCAATCCGCCTGTCACCTTTGATGAAGACGCCCACTACGACGAATTTGGCAGCGCCCACAATATTGTTATCAATACCGATACAGGCTTCGCCTATGCCGTGGGTACTACGACTTTTTCTGGGGGTGCCCATTTTGTGAATATTCAAAATCCTACCAATCCAACAGCCGCTGGTGGCTACTCACTCGACGGTTATACACATGACGCCCAGGTAGTGACTTATAATGGTCCCGATACTGATTACATAGGAAGGGAAATCTACATTGGCAGCAACGAGGACCAGGTGGTCATCGTAGATGTTACCAACAAAAATAACCCGCAGCCTATTTCGAGTTTAGGGTACAATAATGTTGCCTATACTCATCAGGGGTGGTTTACCGAAGATCAACGCTATTTTCTGTTAGGTGATGAAATTGATGAAATAAACTTCGGCTTTAATACAAAGACCATTATTTTCGACTTTAGCGATTTGGACAATCCATTGCTGCATACCGAGTTTTTCGGTCCTACTCCGGCAACAGATCATAATGGTTACGTAGTGGGAGACAAATTCTATTTCGCGAATTATAGTGCGGGGCTCAATGTGCTAGATATAAGCGATATCGCCAACCAGAATATTTCGCAATACGGGTTCTTCGACACCAACCCATCTAATAACAACGCTGGTTTTGATGGGTCTTGGAATGTTTACCCGTTCTTTGCCAGCCGAAATATCATAATTAGCGGTGATGAGGGATTCACTGTAGTTCGCGACGAATCGGAATTGAATGTAACTACCTTAGCTTCACAAGATTTTATCGTATATCCCAATCCGGCAAGTAATAACATCACTATTGCGACAAACAATGAGCCAATGCAATCCGTGGCCATTTATTCCATTTTTGGGCAGCAGGTATGGAGCGCTTCAGCAGTTGAAAAAACTACCCAAACCTTTAATGTCGCTTCACTACAGGCAGGAGTGTACCTAGTGCGGGTAAATAATAGCACCACTAAAAAATTAATAGTCAAATAAATACATCCCCATTGAAACCGTATCGATTCCCCTTATTACTTAGCCTAAGTATTATCGCAATTTTGTTTTCCTGCAATAAAGATGATGATCCTGTACCAGATCCGATAGATCCAGCACCTCAATTTCAGGGAGAGATAGACTTCGTAAAAACGTTTGGCGGTAGCAATTTAGATGACGCCGTAGCTGTCGTATCCGTTGCAGATGGTGGATTTGTAGTGGGAGGCACTACCAGGAGTACCGATGGAGATATAGTAGACAAAACCATTGACGATAGCGATTATTGGATTTACAAGGTAGATGCTGAAGGCTTGCTGCTATGGAGCAAGACCTACGGCGGCCCCGATGATGACGTTGCTACCAGTATAAAACAAACTCAAGATGGCGGTTTTATAATGAGCGGTTACAACAGCGGCCAAGGGGGCGATGTATCTTCCAATGATGGTTTCCAGGATTATTGGATCGTAAAACTCTCTGCTACTGGCGACCTACAATGGGAAAGGAGCTTCGGTTTTGCCGGAGCCGACCAAGCCTTGGATGTTATTCAAACCAGCGACGGCGGTTACTTTGCCAGCGGCTTTTTGGATGTAACGGCCAGTGGCGGTCAAGGTAACAAGAGTAACTTGGGCCGCCACGGGGTGGGCGAATTTTGGGGCGTACGTATGGATGCCAACGGAAACAGACTTTGGTGGCGCTATTTTGGCGGAAGCAATAACGACCGAAGCTATAGTGTTTTAGAAACAGCCAATGGAGGTTTTTTAATGACCGGCGCGTCTGAAAGTGATGATTTCGACATCGAAAACCCAAAGGGCAGTTACGACTTCTGGGCCGTACAAACCGATGCCGACGGCAACTTGCTATGGGCCAAAAATTTTGGTGGGGCAGAAATTGATAATGGATACGCCACTTGCGCTTCGGGCGATGGTGGATACATTATGGTAGGCGATACCCGAAGTGAGGACGGCGACGTAACTACTTCGCTTGGGAATGCCGATTTATGGGTTGTAAAGTTTGGTGAGCAAGGCAACTTACTGTGGCAGAAATCGTACGGTGGCGATCAATTTGAATCGGCGCGGAGCATTCAACCTCTCAACAATGGGTATTATCTTATTACCGGTTCCACCCGCAGCACCAATAACGACGTGGTTTCAGGGAATAATGGGCAAAACGATATTTGGATTCTAATCATTGATGGCAATGGTCAAATGATTTTTGAAACTACGGTAGGTGGAAGCAACATCGACCTAGGAACCTTTGCCGCACCCGCTTCCGAAGAAAAAATTGTTGCCGTTGGAAACACTGAAAGCGATGATATGGACATTGCGCAAAACCGTGGCAACAAAGATGCCGTACTTATAGTAATTAAATAATCCAAATCAACTATTAAATATGAGAACAATTGCTATTTTAGCATTGGCGGCTCTTGCCGCCGTGAGCTGTAAGGACGTAGATGAAGACATCCCGCCCCGCACGCTCAACTTTACCCAAAACTGGGATGGAGCGCCTGTATCACAGGCCGATTTGGGCGTTACCGATTTTATTAACGCCAATAACGATACCCTAGACATAAGCAGACTTCGCTACCTGATTTCGAAAATACGGTTGGAGAACGATGAAGGAACCGTGTTTCAATTAGATGATTACCAGTTGGTAGATGTTGCCGATGAGAGCAGTAGGACCGTAACCCCCGATGCCATTATTCCCAATGGTACCTATACTATGACTTTTGTATATGGATTTGACCAAGCAGACAATATTGATGGCGCCTATCCCGACCTCAATGCTGCCGGATGGAGTTGGCCCGCCATGTTAGGCGGTGGATACCATTTTCTGCAAATGGATGGCACATACGATTTGCGCGCAGATATTCCCAAACCCTTCAATTATCACAACGGTACGGCGCGTGTTTCCGAAGGAAATTTCGAAGCGAATCATATCTCCTACAGTATCCCTGAGGTACGTGTTCGGGGCCGCGGCATTATCGAGATACAGATGAACATTGCCGAATGGTTCAAAAATCCTTATACCTGGGTATTAGACGATTTTAACACGCCTTTAATGCCGAATTACGAGGCACAAAAACTAATGAACCAGAACGGTGCCAATGTGTTTACCGTAGTAACCGAATAACCCTCACCAAACCCAAAACGTGAACAAGTTTTTATACCTAATAGCTGCCCTGGCCCTTTTGGCGTGTTCCAACGACGAATCGAACTCATCCGATGACGGTCAGGGCGACTATATGGCTACCCCATTGCCGTTAGAGGTACCGGCGCTGTTACAGCAGCGCCTACCCGCCCCTATTATTCCCGCAGATAATCTTCAAACGGTAGAAGGGGTGGCATTGGGCAAGAAACTGTTCTTTGATCCTATTCTAAGCGCAGATAATAGTATGGCGTGTGCCGATTGCCACAGACCCGCCAATTCGTTTACCGATCCGCGGCAATTTAGTATAGGCATAACCGGCAGTCCTGGTTTTCGCAATTCTATGCCTTTATATAATATCGCATGGAACAAGTTCAACAAATTTAACTGGGATGGAAGTGCCACTTCTTTAGAAGCCCAAGCTTTCGAGCCGGTTCGCAATCCCGTTGAAATGAATAATACGTGGCCCAACGTAGAGACAAGTTTACAAAGTCACGATCAATATCCCGAGCTTTTTGAAGCTGCTTTCGGCACCCAAACGATCGATTCAGTGTTGGTCACCAAGGCGCTCGCACAATTTATGCGAACACTCATATCGGGCAACTCCAAATTCGACCGCTTTCTATTGGGCGAGGCCACTTTAACCGAGGCAGAACAAAACGGCTTCGATATCTTTATGGATGAACAACGAGGTGATTGCTTCCATTGCCATGGCGATCGCAACAATCCGTTATGGACAGACAATTCCTTTCATAACAATGGGCTCGATACCGAGTTCGATGATCCTGGACTGGGCGGCGTTACGGGCGATCCCCAGCAAATGGGACTGTTCAAATCGCCTTCCCTGCGTAATTTGGCCTATACGGCACCTTATATGCACGACGGCCGCTTTCAAACCTTGGAAGAGGTAATAGATCATTACAGTGAAGGGCTAGTATATTCGCCCACGATCGATCCACTTATGAAAACCGTTGCCCAAGGAGGCGTGCAGCTTTCAGAACAAGACAAGGCAGATCTCAAGGCCTTTTTGCTGGCCCTTTCCGATCCAGAGTTTATCACCAACCCAGACTTCCAAAAATAAGCGATATCAGGCAGCTATAAAGAGTCCTTTTCCCTTCAAAATTTTCCATTGCCGAAAACTATTCTGCCATAAGTTTAATTACGGTTCTGGCTATGGTTAAGAGCGCGTTTTACCGTATCTTTGCGTTCAATTTAGAATTAATCTACATTAAACAATGATCAAGGTAAGCGACAGTGCAAAATCCAAAATCGCCCAGCTCATGGCCGAGGAAGGCTACAATGTGGCCGATGACTTTGTGCGCGTGGGCGTGAAGAGCGGCGGTTGCTCGGGACTTTCGTACGAATTGAAATTCGACAAGGCCTTGGGCGAGAATGATAAGCTTTTTGAGGATAAGGATGTAAAAATTGCCATTGACAAGAAAAGCTTCTTGTACCTGGTGGGAACCACCTTGGAATATAGCGGAGGCCTGAACGGAAAAGGCTTTGTTTTTAACAATCCTAACGCCAACCGAACTTGTGGCTGTGGGGAAAGTTTCTCGCTTTAAAAATTGCTGAAAAAAAGACTATGGGAAAATTCACCGAAGACGATTTAAAGAAAGAGCTCGAAACCAAGGAGTATGAGTACGGCTTCTATACCGATATAGAATCTGATACCTTCCCCGTGGGGTTGAACGAGGATATCGTTCGGGCCATCTCAGAGAAGAAAGAAGAACCCGAATGGATGACCCAGTGGCGGCTAGAATCGTTCCGCTATTGGAAGGAAATGGTTGAGCCCGAGTGGGCCAATGTACGCTATACGAAGCCCGATTTCCAAAATATTTCCTATTACAGCGCTCCCAATAAAAAACCAAAGTACGATAGTATTGACGAGGTAGACCCCGAACTGTTGGAAACATTCAACAAATTGGGCATATCCCTTGAGGAACAGAAAAAAATTGCCGGGGTCGCGGTAGATATCGTTATGGATTCCGTTTCGGTAGCGACCACCTTTAAGGATACCTTGGCTGAAAAGGGTATTATATTCTGTTCCATTTCCGAAGCCATTAAAAAACACCCCGAACTTGTTAAGAAATATCTGGGTACGGTGGTGCCGCAAAAAGATAATTTTTATGCAGCATTGAACAGTGCCGTATTTAGTGACGGTTCATTCTGTTATATCCCAAAAGGCGTGCGCTGTCCTATGGAACTGTCGACCTATTTCCGCATAAATCAAGCGGGTACTGGCCAGTTTGAGCGCACTTTGGTTATTGCCGATGAGGATAGCTACGTAAGCTACCTAGAAGGTTGTACGGCACCTATGCGCGACGAGAATCAATTGCACGCGGCTGTTGTCGAACTCATAGCGCTCGATGGAGCAGAAATAAAATATTCAACAGTACAAAATTGGTTTCCCGGTGGAAAAGACGGTAAGGGAGGCGTATTTAACTTCGTGACAAAACGGGGCATTTGTGAGAAGAATGCTAAAATTTCGTGGACGCAGGTAGAAACAGGGAGTGCCGTAACCTGGAAGTACCCAAGTTGCATTTTGAAGGGAGACAATTCTATTGGTGAGTTTTACTCCATTGCCGTAACCAACAATTACCAACAGGCCGATACCGGTACTAAGATGGTACATCTGGGCAAGAATACCAAGAGTACGATTATCTCCAAGGGAATTTCGGCGGGTAAATCGCAGAACAGCTATCGCGGATTGGTACAAATAAGTCCGCGTGCAGAGAATGCCCGTAATTTCAGTCAGTGCGATTCGCTATTGATGGGCAATGAATGCGGTGCCCATACCTTTCCATATATTGAGGCGAAGAACAAAACGGCACAGGTAGAGCACGAGGCCACTACCAGCAAAATTGGGGAAGATCAAATTTTTTATTGTAACCAGCGCGGTATCGATACAGAAAAGGCCATCGCTCTTATCGTAAATGGTTTCAGCAAGGAAGTGCTTAATAAACTTCCTATGGAATTTGCCGTTGAGGCGCAAAAACTACTCGAAATAAGCTTAGAAGGATCTGTAGGATAAATTCATATATCACATGAAAAAATTACTTATTGTATGTATGTTGGCCAGTTTAAATGTGGCCTGTCAAAATTCGGTCGAAACTAAAACGGAAGAGAGTGCTCAAGAATCTCCTAAGAAAATGCTATTGGCAGACGAAGGTTTGCCCATTTTCCGTGGAGAGTTTATCATGATAGACGATGGCGCTGTTCTAAAGGGTAAGAGCTCCATATATGGGGTGACGATAGATGACAAGGCACGAGAGCTTGCCCAAAGGGTAGCCAAGGTTAAGAAAGAGGAATTCGATATGGTCCCCGTGGTGGTGCGCGGCACACTCTCTGAAAATCCAGAAGTAGCTGCCGGCGGTGAAGGTTGGGAACAATTACTCACCATTACAGAAATTATAGAAGTAAGCGACCGTACAGCGGAAGCCGATATAAAAATTGAAGAAAAGAAAAAGTAGCTATGTTACATATTAAAAACTTGCACGCAGGTGTAGAAGAAAAGGACATTTTGAAGGGAATCGACCTACAGGTAAACCCTGGTGAGGTACACGCCATTATGGGCCCCAACGGTTCTGGAAAGAGCACCTTGGCGTCGGTTATCGCCGGAAAGGAAGAATTTGAGGTGCACCAAGGGGAAATGACCTTTGAGGGTGAGGATATCACTGAGTTGGACCCAGAGGAGCGCGCCCACCGCGGCTTGTTTCTTTCGTTTCAATATCCTGTGGAAATCCCTGGGGTAACGGTGACCAATTTTGTTAAAACGGCCATCAATGAGACACGGAAGGCCAAGGGATTCGAGGATATGCACGCTTCTGAAATGTTGAAGAAAATAAAGGAAAAGGCCGATATGCTGGAGATAGACAGAAAGTTTCTCTCGCGTTCCCTAAACGAGGGCTTTTCCGGAGGGGAGAAAAAACGTAATGAGATATTCCAGCTGGCCATGCTGGAGCCCAAGCTCGCCATATTGGACGAGACCGACTCTGGGCTGGATATCGATGCCCTTAAAGTGGTAGCCAATGGCGTTAATAAATTAAAATCTAAGGAAAATGCGGTGGTGGTCATTACCCACTACCAGCGTTTGTTGGATTATATCGTTCCAGATTACGTGCACGTTCTCATGGGCGGTAAAATTGTCAAGTCGGGTGGTAAGGAACTTGCCTACCAATTGGAAGAGAAAGGATACGACTGGATCAAGGAAGAATTGGTACAATAATTTGGCAAAACATTCCGCGAATACTTTAGAAACGCGGAAACGATGTTGAATTCTGAAAAGGAAAAAAATGAGCTTAAAAGATAAATTACTGTCCTCCTACATCGCGTTCGAAGATCATTTGGACGATGATTCTCCTATTCACGATCTTCGTAACGATGCCATTAAACGTTTCGAGGTGCTGGGTTTTCCAACCAAGAAAGAAGAGGCTTGGAAATATACCTCACTCAACGCATTGCTGAAAGAAGATTACAGCATTTTCCCAAAACAGATAGATGGCACCATCGAGTTCAAAGAGGTGAAAAAATACTTCTTGCACGATGTTGACACCTACAAAGTTGTTTTTATAGACGGCAAGTACAGTTCGTTTCTTTCTGAAACGACCCACGATAAACTTGACGTTTGTCTAATGTCTTCCGCGCTCAGCAAACCAAAATACAAACCCGTTATTGAAACTTATTTCAATAAAGCGGCCAAGACCGACAGCCTTACTTCCTTGAATACCGCTTTTGCGAAAGAAGGCGCGTACATTCATATACCTAAACATTGTGAGGTTAACAAGCCTATTGAGATCATCAATTTCTCCACAGGCAACGAATCTGCCGTGATGTTGCAGCCCCGGAACCTCATCGTGGTGGGCGAGAATGCGCACGTACAAATCATAGAAAGACATCAAAGCCTTTCCGGCAATGCGGTGCTTACCAATTCGGTTACTGAAATATTTGCCGAACAGCGAGCGTATGTCGATTATTATAAAATACAAACCGATGCCCACACGGCTTCCCTAATAGACCATACGTTTGTTAAGCAGGAGCGAGATAGCAACTGCCGTGTGCATACCTTTTCGTTTGGGGGCAAGCTTATTCGCAATAACCTCAACTTTTACCAGCACGGTGAGGGTTGCAATTCTACATTAAACGGCATTACCCTAATTGAAGGGAATCAGCACGTAGATCATAACACCCTGGTGCACCACATAGCGCCCAACTGCGAAAGCCACCA
>CAZXDP010000078.1:0-9260 GCA_964639255.1 uncultured Flavobacteriaceae bacterium | reverse complement strand
AATACCTGCCTGTCACGCAGGGGGTCGCGGGTTCGAGTCCCGTCCAGACCGCAATAACGATGTTGTGTTGTCCGTCTTTTAGGACGGATGTGGTTTAGCAATAGACCAATGAGAAGCTTTTTAGCCTTAGGCTAAAGGGCTTTTTTTGTTTTGGGTCAAATCTTACGGTTGCTACGGTAGGACAGATATGGTGTTTAAAAGAAAGTCTTTATAAAGTAGTCCTAAAATGTTCAGGGCGTAGGGCGAGGAACAAAAAAACCCACTGTTCCATTTGAAACAGTGGGTTTTCTTCAGCATTATTTTGTAACCTATTCGGGTGTTTCCGAATTGTTGATGAGCTTTACCGAAATATCCTCATGCTCGCGCTCCATCATTTCGTGCTCTTTTTCCATTTCGGCGTGTTCCTTCATCAGCTTATCGTGGGTCTCCATCATTTCAGAGAGCTGTACCTCCATTTCAGCAGCTGTTTTCTCGCCAAAACCCTCTTTCAAGGCAGTGTGGGCCTTGATCATCTCATCGTGGCCCGCAAGCATTGCATCATGCTTTTTGAGAATGGCTTCATGCTTTGCAACGTCTTCCAAGAGGGTAGAGTCCTTTATTTCCATAGTGGCCAGCTGCTCTGTAAAGTCCCGATGTTTTTGCGACATAGCTGCGTGGGTTGCCTTAAAGTCTTCGTGCACCTTCGAAATGCTGTCGTGCTGTCGCTGCAGCTTGTCAAACTGATCGGTGAACTGCTTTTTTGAATCGTCGCAACTTACCACGACCAGTAGAAATACTAAGAGTTTGATTGTTGTTCTCATAATAGAATGGATTGTTTTATGGAATATACTGAAAATAGGCATAGTAAAATCCTAAATTAACTATAAAATAGGCAACTATCACAACAAGTATCGAAAACCTGCTGTGAACCTATGAGACCATAGGGCTACCATTGGTAAACACTATATCCTGCCATAGTCTTCTTCGGAAAGGTAAAATAGACTATTGTTATTCTTCTCTCCATTTGTTTGAAGTCCGTGAGAACTAACGCAATTGCCATCTATTTTATAACCATAAAATAACCTGACCTTAATTTACCGAACATCAATTATTGGGAATTTTACAATTTTCGATATGCGCTATTACTTTCTGCCTTTACTTTTTGTGACCTTGATATGCTGCAAGGAACAAAACGCTTCTTCCGAAGCACCGTATGAAGACCCTACGAACAATACTATAGACCGGTTGGAAGACGGGGAGCAACTCTCCAAAATTTACTGTGCGGCCTGTCACCAATATCCAGAACCGTCCTTGCTCGACAGAGCTACGTGGGAACGGTTCGTACTGCCTCGAATGGGCTATATGTATGGAATCTATACCCATGCTGCCGAAAGGGAGGCCCTTTTCGAGGCAAATGAGGGAGGGGCGAGGGTTCGGGAGAGCGGCCTATTTCCCGAGGAGCGCCGCATCGATTCGGTCCAATGGGAAGCCATTCAAGACTATTATCTTACCAATGCGCCCGAGCGATTGGCACTTCCGAAGAGAAAACCAATTCATAAATCACTCACGCAGTTCAATTTGAACATCCCCAACCAGAAAGTAAAGATACCTAGTACTACCATGGCGTCTTTTTCGTCCAAGGGAACGATTTATTTGGGCGATGCACATACCAAGAGCTTTTCGGTGTTTTCTTCGCAGCTATCATTGTTACAAACTGGAACCGTACAAGAAGGTGCGGTATGGCTCGTAGAATCGCCAACGGCGTACTTGTTAACGGTTATGGGCAGTTTTGCGCCTACAGATGCTCCTTTGGGCGGTATTGCCAGACTGTCCAAAGAGGCGGGCCAAAAAAGCAGCGTGCCCATACGCAACCTCCAACGACCCGTACATATGGATATGGCCGATGTAAATAAGGACGGGAAACAAGATTTGGTGGTATGTGAATTTGGCAAATGGACGGGGGCCCTCTCCCTATTCCTGCAAGCGGCTGATGGCACGTTTCAGAAAAAAGTACTCCATCCGGTTCCGGGAGCCATAAAATCCTACTTCAGGGATATGAATGGCGATGGCCATATGGATATAGTGGCGCTGTTTGCACAAGGCAACGAAGGTGTCGATATTTTCTATAATGATGGAAACGCCAATTTCACCCGAAAACGGATACTTCAATTTTCGCCGTCATTTGGGGGAAGTTTTATGAAATTAATCGACTATAATAACGATGGCCACTTGGATATTTTGCTTACCGCTGGGGATAATGCAGATTATAGGCCCCTTATGAAACCGTGGCACGGGGTCTATTTGTTTCTGAACCAAGGAAACGCACAATTTGAGGAAACCCTTTTCTTGCACCTGAATGGCGCCTACAACGCCGTGGCCGAAGACTTTGATGCCGATGGCGATATCGATATAGCGGCGATTTCCTTTTTTCCAGATTGGGAAAACACTCCCGAAGAGAGTTTTGTTTATTTTGAAAACACCCCTGGGGGGTACGAACCACAAACCTTTCCGGAGGTTACAATGGGTCGATGGGTGGTAATGGACGCCTTTGATTATGATTTTGATGGCGACGTCGATTTAATCTTAGGTTCTCTTGCATTCGAGGTAGTGCCAAAATTGGGATTTGTGGAAAAATGGATTAAGGGGGGCGTGCCTTTTGTAGTCCTAGAGAACACACAAAATCGCTAGTTAGACTCTTTAGAATCCTTCTAAACAATAGTGGAATTAGAGCACATAACAGTACAGTAACATCTGTGGGGTTTGTCTAAACTCCTTTCTTTCATAGGATAGGAGAACTATATTCTTTCAGCAAACTGAAACGTAAGCACAAGGGTTTATCAAATTGTTACCCGCCCACTTCCCTCCTGAAAGTTCTCGTAAAGGTTTCTTAAACTTGATAACATTAAGATGACAGTAACTTTAATCACAGGCCAAGTTGGGCTAACACCGTGCTGGTAGTTTTGGGATAAGAAAATTAGTACTAAACCTTTAACTATCTAATTATGAAAACAAAATTACTGGCTATGTTCTCTTTAGCCATTTCGGCCACGATGACGGCGCAAAGTACATTCCCGTCCCGTTTGGTAGATGTAAACTGGGAAGCGACCACTGTGGTGGTTCCCCCTTCGCCCTTTGAGTACCAAATACTATTTGTAGGAGGAGACGACATGGTGCAGACCGCTGTCAATGAAGCCGTACCTGCCAAGCAGTGGCACGATTTTATCGGTTTTACCCCCATTACTGCAGAAGACTGTGTGGATGACCCCAATGCCATTGGTTGGGCTTCCATTAACCACGAGATGATCCTCGCCGATGATAAAATTGGCGACGGCGGTGGCATGACCACCTTTTTATTGGGAAGAAATCCAAGCAGCGATGCCTTATATGTTATTGAGCAAGAATTGAGCGACGGTCGCTCGGGGGAGTTCTTTAACGTAGATTTCTCTGCCGTTGGGGAAACGGGAATGAACTGTGGAGGTATTAATTCCAATATTGATGGCCGTATATGGACTGCAGAAGAGTGGTTCCGTTCAGACAATGCAAGCATTTACAACTCTGGAAACGGGGTGCGGGATACCACGGCATATACCATAAAATATACCGCCTTCGATTTTGCCAATTTCCAAACCATACCAAAATATCAAAATTTCAACTGGATGGTAGAAATAGATCCTCGCACGGCCAAAGCGATCCGTAAACAATATAACTGGGGCAGGCAACCGTTCGAGGGTGGCACTGTTGCGAACGATAATCGCACCGTGTATATGGGTGCCGATGCAACTCCTGGTTTCTTCACCAAATTCGTGGCCGACGTGGAAGGCGACTTTACCAGCGGAACCACTTATGTGTACAAACACGATGCTGGCAACGATCCTTGGGTTGAGATAGACAGCGAAGATTTTGAAAAAATGCTGAATTTTGGTGCAGAAGCGGTAGCTGTAGGAGCCACTATGTTCAACCGGTTGGAATGGGTTACCATAGATAAGACTACAGGGAAGGTTTATATGACCGAAACAGGTCGCGACAATCCGGCAAGCCGTTGGACAGATGAAGCTGCGCTAGGTGCGGTATATGCTCCGCATCACGTTCAGCGAGCTGCAGACCAAGGCGCTACCGGTCCTGGTGATTCGGCCTATTGGGATTATTACGGTCGCATTCTTGAGTACGATCCTGCCACTGGAGCTGTTACCATCTTTGTAGAAGGTGGTCCTTACTTTGCAACTAGCCCAGCCCTTAGCGATTATCCAGACAAGCATCTTTCCAACCCCGACGGCCTAAATATGCTGTATGTGAATGTGGATGGTGTAGACAAACGGTATATGCTAATTAACGAAGATTTGAACGGAACCTCTTTTGGCCGTACCCCATTGGAGTACCCAGACGATAGAATGTGCGAAATGTATATCTTGGATATGGAGGTGGCCACCCCAACCATAGACGACCTCATTCGCCTTACCCAAACCCCACGCGGTGCCGAAATTACCGGGGCCTGTGCCACTGCCGATGGGAAGTCGGTTCTCGTTAATTCACAGCATCCAGATACTTCGAACCCATTCCCATATAATAACTCGCTCACGTTCGCTATTACTGGCTTTGATAACCCAGAGGCCATCCAAACCCTTTCGGCACCAGATTTTTCTGAGACCGAAGAAGGATTTCTGGTATATCCAAACCCCACCGAGCGTATCGTTTATTTTAACGTGCGTACCGATGTTGCGCTGTATGACATTACCGGAAAGCGCATCGCCGTGCACCGCGACGTAAAATCTATCGATATCTCCGGGCTTGCAACGGGTACCTACTTGTTGAAGACCAAGGAAGGTGACACGAGAAAGCTCCTTGTGAAGTAATTTTTTTCATCATGTTTTTTATTGGCCGGGCACCGCGAGGTGCCCGGTTTTATCCGTTAAAAAATTTCAGTTATGCGTTCAGATTCAATGTTACTTTTTGGAAGCTTTTTATGCGCCCTAATACTTATAGCCGCGAGCAAACCAAATACTATGGGCAAATCGTATTCGCCCCAAGCCATAGGCATCGCCAATGCGAACTTTCAGGAAGATCTTACTGCTTTTTCGGTGGTTACCGAACAATTTCACACCGCAACGGTCAACTATTCCAACAACGCTTTGTCGACAGAGGCTCTTGAAAATAACTACAAAGAACTACGGGAACACTTCAAGAAAATCTCCTTCCTGGTAGAATATTTGGACAAGGAAGCGTATGATAAGGTGTTGAATGGCGCGCCACTGCCAAAACTGGAACCAAAAGTTGCTGATTTTACCGTATTGCAACCCAAGGGTTTGCAAGTAATAGACGAACTGATGGGCGAAGCGAATATTGATAAAGCCCAATTGCAGGAGATGAGCCGTACGTTGAAAAAGGATGTATTGCAGCTTGCCTCGTTTCTTTCCAACAGAGCCTTTTCCGATCGCCAATTTTTCGAGGCTACCCGCCAGGAATTGGTGCGCCTCGCCAGCCTTGGCATTACCGGCTTCGATACTCCAGGTACTCTCTTGGGCGTTGCCGATGCCCGTGTCGTATTGCTTACCTTGCAACGGTATGGTGACTTGTATGCGGAAGAACTTTCGAACGTTGGTCAACTAAAGCTTCTCGAAGAACAGAAAAAGGTGTTGGAAATTGGTCTGAAAATGACTGAAAAAAGGGATTTTGAAACTTTCGATAGGCTGGTGTTCATAAAGAAGGTGGTGAATCCGTTGTACAAGAACTTTAGGGAAATTCATTTGGCGCTCGATTACGAAACTATCGATGAGGTAACGCGTTACCCACTTGCCGTACGTTATGCGTCCGAAAATATATTCTCAAAGGACTTCCTAAATCCATTCTATTATGTTAGCATACAGAACGATTCCACATTTAAGCAGGTAAGCCAGCTGGGCAAGCTCTTGTTTTACGATCCTGTACTTTCTAGTGATACGCGTATGGCGTGCGCCAGTTGCCATGCCCCCGATAAGGCCTTTACCGATGGACTGCCCACCAGTCTTTCCAATACGGGAGCCCCGATGCAACGCAACGCAATGACATTGAACTACTCGGTATTTGCATCGGGTTTTTTCCACGATCTAAGGGCCAAGCGTTTGGAGGATCAATTTGAGCACGTGGTTTTGAGCGAGGATGAGTTTAACACCAATTATCCCAAAATTATTGAAGCACTATCTTCAAGTCCCACCTACGCGAGCTTATTTCGCGAAAGCTTTCCGCCAGACACTTCAGAAATACGGCCTTATCAAATTGATTACGCCCTGACAGCCTACATTATGGGATTAAATTCCTTTGATACTCCCGTAGATTCCTATTTCCAAGGGCAGATAGAGGAATTACCGGAAAATGTAGTGCGCGGATTTAATCTTTTTACCGGGAAGGCAGCTTGTGCTACCTGTCATTTTATTCCCACCTATTCTGGACTGGTCCCCCCACTGTACATCGACAGTGAAAGCGAGGTGCTGGGCGTACCTGCCAAGGCGACCACCCCAACCCATCTAGACCCAGACCTGGGACGTGCCGATAACGGCTCTACCCGAGAGGTGGCCACTTTTTTCGAGCATGCCTTTAAAACCCCAACCCTTCGGAATATCGAAAAAACGGCGCCCTATATGCACAACGGTGTATTTGAGACACTCGAGGAAGTCATGGCGTTTTACAATGAAGGGGGCGGCGCTGGGAGGGGCGCCCACGTACCCAACCAAACCCTTTCTGAGGCGCCTTTGGAACTTACTACTGAAGAAATTGATGCTATCATTGCTTTTATGAAAGCCCTATCCGATAAGAGCGTGGTGGAACCTCCGAAGGCGTTGCCCCGCGACTTTCCGTCGGAACAGCTCAACGGCCGAAAGTTACTGCAGTAAAAACTACAGTTCTGGGGTGTCAAGTACCAAGGTCCTGAACAGCTTCGCCTTAGAGGTAAACCACTTGTTGATGAGCTCGGCCTGCTTTAGCTGGGCATCGATCAATTGGCTTTCCCGGGTATTGACTAAGAAGAGGGAGCTTTCGCCAAAACTGAATTTTCGATCTTCCGCCGATAGAAGCGCTTGGTAATTCTCGACCATGGTATCGATGAGCAATACCTGTTCGTTGTACGAGTCTAATTCCTGGAAGACGGCGGTTATCTTGTTCTGAAGCGATACCGTTTCATTTTGCAGCTCAAACCGCGAATCGTTCAGTTTGGCCTTTGCCAGTGCAAGGTCGCCCCGTTCCTTCCGAAGGAAGAGCGGAAACGAAACCTGCACCCCTGCCTTGTAATTTTCTGAAGTAAACGAGCGTGCCAAGTCGGGATCGGGCGTTATAAAATTGTACTCTGCATCTATCCTTGGCAGCAATTTGTTGGCCTTAAGGCGCCGGTCTACCTCTAACTGTGCCACTTTCAGGTTGAGCGAGCGCAATTTCGGGTGATTTTCAAGGTTAAAGTCGGATAGCACAATGCCGTTTACCTGTAATGCACTATCGATGGCAAGGGCTGGCTCGGGCTCGGGCGACACCGCTTCCGAAACTACCACAGGGGTATTCTCTGCAAGCCATAAAAAATTGGACAGTTCAAGAGAGGCTTTGGCATACTCCAATGAAGATTGCTCTAGGCCCAAGAGTCGCGATTGGTAAGCGATCTTGGCTTCGGTACTGTCTATAGCGGCTACTTCGCCCACCTCGGCACTTCGCTTGACACCCTCAAACCGAATGCGAGCATTTTCAACGAAATCCCGAAAAATTTGCAACTGCTGGTAAGCCTCCCACCAGTTGAAATAGGCGAGCGAGGCATCGAACAATACATTGTTCACCAGTATTTCGCGGTCTGCCTGCGATTGCTGCTCAAACAGTTTTGCGCGTTTTAGGGTGGCCATGCGCTCATTGATAAACAGACCTTGGGCCAAGGAGAGCGATACTCCGGCACTATACAGACCATCCTCGGGGACCGTAGCCTCGGGGTTCAAGAAGGCGCCCTCGTTCTGCTCAAGATTTCCCTTTAGTTCAATGCCATACCAAGTGGGAATCTTAAAGGTAGCATTGAGCTTCTCAAAATAATCGGTTCCCTTGAACTCCTTTCGGTCATAATCTACCTCCAATTTCGGGTCGAAGGCGCCGCGAGCACGCAATAGGGTAGCTTCTCCCATATCGAGCACCAGGTTGGCCTGTTTCACCACGGGATGGTACTTCTTTACGTAGCCCAGATATTCCCGAAAATTTAGCTGTAGCGAATCGAGTTCCTGGCCGTTTCCGAAGAGCGGTAACAAAAACACTATGGCAATCAGGGTATGTTTCATTTGGGCCTTATTTTTTTGCAGTTTCAGCAGCGCTTTCTGTAGTATTGTTAGGCGTGTAATAATTTGGAGGGAAACCGTTGAGCTGGCGCCACAGTTCGAACCAAATAGGAACATCCTCCAACAGTGCCAAGGTAAACGCGCCGCTGCCAATGCGCACGTCTTTTGGCCACGCGTGGTCGTCTGGATCGGGTGCAATTAACACACGGTATTTACCATTCTGGCTTATATAATTCTCAATGGCTACCACCTCACCGCCATAGGTACCGTACGATAGGTTGGGCCAACCGCTGAATACGATGGCCGGCCAACCGTCGAAACGAATACGCATATGTTCACCCAGATGAATTAGGGGAATGTCGATGGGGGAAATAAAGGTCTCTACCGCCATTTCAAAATTGGAGGGCATGATGCTCACAAGTTCTTCTCCCTCCTTAAAGGTTTCCCCGAGACCGCCCAAAAGGGCCTTGTTAATGAAACCGCTTTGTGGGGCCCTCACATAGTACAGATCATTCCGCATTTCGTAATTTACAAATTCATTTTCCAATTTAGTTACCTGTGCCTGGGCATCGAACTGGTTGGACTGGGCCGTATATTTTTCGCTACGGGCTTTCGCGATCTTATCGGCATATTCGGCATCTAATCTTCCCAATTCCACCTGGGCGTTGATCACTTCATTCTTGCTGGCTAATAGTTCGTTTTCCTGGGAAATTAATTTTGCTTGGGTTTCTTGGAGCTTCAATCGCTTTTCTTCCACATCGGTGACGGCTTTGAGACCTTCTTCCTGCAATGTTTTAGTTCGTTCGTATTGTCGCTCGGCAATGGATAAATTGGTTTTTGCAGCCTCTAGGTCTATGCTGTCGCTAGTTACTTTTAGCCTGGACTGGATCAGTTTATTCTCAGCCTGTTGCAATTTGAGACGGCGCTCGTTGGCCAATGCGGCAATCTGGCTTTCCAACGCGTCTACCTTATCGCGATAGGCAGAAACCGACAGCGTCTTTGCCTCTATTTGTT
>CAZXDP010000077.1:0-9505 GCA_964639255.1 uncultured Flavobacteriaceae bacterium | reverse complement strand
TCGAACAAAGAATCTACAGACTCTTGAAGCATACGCTTCTCGTTTCGAAGGATTACCTCTGGCGCCTTGATTTCCATCAAACGCTTTAAACGATTGTTTCTAATGATCACACGACGGTATAGGTCGTTCAGGTCGGAAGTCGCGAAACGACCGCCATCCAATGGCACCAACGGACGTAATTCTGGCGGAATTACCGGGATTACCTTCATAATCATCCACTCTGGCTTATTCTCGCGGTTCTTGTTCGCCTCACGAAGCGCTTCCACGACTTGCAGTCGCTTAAGGGCTTCCGTCTTACGCTGCTTAGACGTTTCGTTATTCGCCTTGTGGCGCAGATCGTACGACAGGGCGTCAAGGTCGATTCTGTTCAACAAATCGATTAAGCATTCGGCACCCATCTTAGCGATGAACTTGTTAGGGTCGCTATCTTCCAAATACTGGTTTTCCTGCGGAACCGAGTCGAGAATAGAAAGGTATTCTTCTTCGGTTAGAAAATCCATTTTCTTTACTGGCTCCCCATCTTCATATTTTGCGATACCGGCCTGAATTACCACGTAACGTTCGTAGTAAATGATCATGTCCAGTTTCTTTGATGGCAATCCCAGTAGATAGCCAATTTTATTTGGCAAACTACGGAAATACCAAATATGCGCTACGGGCACTACCAAGTTGATGTGGCCCACGCGGTCGCGACGTACTTTCTTTTCGGTCACTTCTACACCACAACGGTCACAAACAATACCCTTGTAGCGAATGCGTTTGTATTTACCACAGGCACATTCATAATCCTTTACAGGACCAAAAATACGCTCACAGAAAAGGCCGTCACGCTCTGGTTTGTGCGTACGGTAGTTGATCGTTTCTGGCTTTAGCACTTCCCCGCGCGATTCTGCCAAAATAGATTCGGGGGAGGCCAGACCAATAGAAATCTGGTTGAATTTCTGTACTGTGTTCTCTTTATTTCTTGCCATGTTTATAAGTATTCAGTGTTCAGTAACCAGTGCCCAACAACAGGAACGCCTGTCTGCTGGGCACTGCCAACTATTTTTTATTCCTCTAATCTAATGTCAAGCCCCAATCCTTTCAATTCGTGCATTAACACGTTGAAAGATTCTGGAAGTCCTGGTTCTGGCATGGCCTCACCCTTCACGATTGCCTCGTAGGTTTTAGCTCTACCAATTACATCATCAGATTTTACGGTCAAGATTTCACGAAGGGTGCTAGAAGCTCCATAGGCTTCCAAAGCCCACACTTCCATCTCACCGAAACGCTGGCCACCAAACTGGGCCTTCCCTCCAAGAGGCTGTTGCGTAATCAATGAGTATGGCCCAATAGAACGGGCGTGCATTTTATCGTCTACCATGTGGCCCAGTTTCAGCATATAGATCACACCTACGGTTGCAGGCTGATCAAATCGCATACCGGTACCACCATCGTACAGGTGGGTGTGCCCAAAACGTGGGATACCCGCCTCGTCTGTCAATTCATTTATCTGGTCTATGGTAGCACCATCGAAAATAGGGGTAGCGAACTTGCGCCCCAATTTTTGTCCGGCCCAGCCAAGAACGGTTTCGTAAATCTGCCCGATGTTCATACGCGATGGTACCCCAAGAGGGTTCAACACGATGTCTACGGGTGTACCATCTTCCAAGAATGGCATATCTTCCTCACGTACAATACGGGCTACAATGCCTTTGTTACCGTGACGTCCCGCCATCTTATCGCCTACTTTCAGCTTACGTTTCTTAGCAATGTACACCTTAGCCAGTTTCAAAATTCCAGATGGAAGCTCATCACCCACAGAGATAGTAAATTTCTCTCGGCGAAGGTTCCCTTGAAGGTCGTTCTCCTTGATACGGTAATTGTGCATCAAGTCGGCTACCATAGCGTTGGTTTCTTCGTCTGTAGTCCAGGTACCACCGGTAAGATGTGTATAGTCGTCTACCGCGTTCAACATCTTAAGGGTGTATTTTTTTCCTTTTGGAAATACCACTTCCCCTAGGTCGTTCATTACGCCCTGGGCGGTTTTGCCTCCAACAATGGCGAACAGTTTTTCTACCAATACATCCTTAAGCGCATCGAATTTAGCCTCATAGGAAATTTCCAGCGCAGCGATATCCTCCTTATCCTTGGCGCGCTTTCGCTTGTCTTTAATAGCTCTGGCAAACAGTTTTTTGTCGATTACCACACCATTTAAAGATGGAGATGCTTTAAGGGAGGCATCTTTTACATCGCCTGCCTTATCACCAAATATGGCGCGTAACAACTTCTCCTCGGGGGTTGGGTCGCTTTCGCCTTTAGGAGTAATTTTACCTATAAGGATATCACCGGGCTTTACTTCGGCACCTACGCGAATCATCCCGTTCTCATCGAGGTCTTTCGTGGCCTCTTCAGAAACGTTCGGGATATCGTGGGTCAATTCTTCATTGCCCAGTTTGGTATCGCGAACCTCAAGAGAATATTCGTCAATATGTATAGAGGTGAAAATATCCTCTCTTACTACTTTTTCTGAAATAACGATCGCATCCTCGAAGTTATATCCCTTCCAGGGCATAAAGGCCACTTTCATGTTTCGGCCTAATGCCAACTCTCCAGCTTCGGTTGCGTAACCCTGGCACAGTACCTGTCCTTTCTTAACACGGTCGCCTTTTCGTACAATTGGCTTCAGGTTTATGGAAGTACTTTGGTTGGTTTTACGGAACTTCACGAGCTGGTAGGTTTTGGAATCGCTATCGAAGCTCACCATACGCTCCTCGTCGGTACGGTCGTATTTAATGGTAATCTCGTTTGCGTCGACGTATTCTACCACTCCGTCGCCCTCGGCGTTGATCAACACTCGAGAATCGGAAGCTACTTGGCGCTCCAAACCGGTTCCCACGATGGGCGAATCGGCACGCAACAGGGGTACTGCCTGGCGCATCATGTTACTTCCCATCAAGGCACGGTTCGCATCATCGTGTTCCAGGAACGGAATCAACGAAGCTGAAATTGAAGCAATCTGGTTGGGTGCAACATCGGCATAATTAACCGTATTAGGCTCCACCACCGGAAAATCGCCCTCCATACGGGCAATTACTCGATCTGTATCAATAGTACCATCATCCTTCAACGGGATATTGGCCTGCGCGATGAGCTTTTCTTCCTCTTCTTCAGCAGAAAGGTAGATAGGCGCATTCTTGATATCAATTTTTCCATCCTCTACTTTTCGGTAAGGCGTTTCAATAAATCCTAAGTTATTTACCTTGGCATATACTGAAAGCGACGAAATAAGACCAATGTTAGGCCCTTCTGGTGTTTCAATGGGACACAACCTTCCGTAGTGGGTATAATGAACGTCACGCACCTCGAAACCAGCACGTTCCCTAGAGAGACCTCCTGGCCCTAGTGCCGAAAGACGACGCTTGTGCGTAATCTCGGCCAACGGGTTGGTCTGGTCCATAAACTGTGACAACTGGTTGGTACCGAAGAATGAATTGATTACCGAAGAGAGTGTCTTTGCATTAATCAAATCGATGGGTGTAAATACCTCGTTGTCGCGAACGTTCATACGCTCGCGAATGGTACGCGCCATACGAGCCAAACCAACGCCAAATTGAGAGGACAATTGCTCACCTACTGTTCGTACACGACGGTTGCTAAGGTGATCAATATCATCAATCTCGGCTTTGGAGTTGATAAGCTCGATTAAATATTTTACGATGGTAATGATATCTTCCTTGGTAAGCACTTGCTTTTCCATATCGATATCAAGACCTAGTTTTTTGTTCATTCGATAACGGCCTACCTCACCCAAGTTGTAGCGCTGGTCGCTAAAGAACAACTTGTTGATGATACCGCGAGCGGTTTCCTCATCGGGCGGCTCGGCGTTACGCAATTGCCTATAGATATGCTCTACCGCTTCCTTCTCGGAGTTGGTAGGATCTTTTTGCAGGGTGTTGTGGATAATGGCATAATCTCCCTGTTGGTTATCTTCCTTATGAAGCAAGATGGTTTTTGTGCCAGAGTCCAAAATCTCGTCTACATGCTCTTTTTCCAGCACCGTATCGCGATCTAGAACGATTTCGTTTCGCTCGATGGAAACCACCTCGCCGGTATCTTCGTCTACGAAGTCTTCGTGCCAGGTTTTAAGAACACGGGCGGCGAGTTTCCGCCCTAGGTATTTTTTAAGTCCGGTTTTCGATGCCTTCACTTCCTCTGCGAGATCGAAAATCTCGAGGATATCCTTATCTCTTTCGAAACCGATGGCACGGAATAAGGTAGTTACGGGAAGTTTTTTCTTTCTATCGATATAGGCGTACATTACGCTATTGATATCGGTAGCGAATTCGATCCACGATCCTTTAAACGGGATAACACGGGCCGAATACAGTTTGGTGCCGTTTGCGTGGAACGACTGTCCAAAGAAAACGCCAGGCGAACGGTGCAACTGCGATACGACAACGCGCTCGGCACCATTGATACAGAAAGTACCGCTAGGTGTCATATACGGAATGGTTCCCAGGTATACGTCCTGCACGATCGTTTCAAAGTCTTCGTGCTCTGGATCGGTACAATATAACTTCAAACGTGCCTTTAGCGGAACGCTATAGGTAAGCCCGCGCTCGATGCACTCCTGTATGGAGTATCTTGGCGGGTCCACAAAGTAATCTAAAAACTCAAGTACAAATTGGTTGCGCGTGTCGGTGATGGGGAAGTTCTCCATGAAGGTTTTGTAGAGACCCTCTTCACCTCTTTCTTCTGATTTTGTTTCAAGCTGGAAAAAATCCTGGAAGGATTTGATCTGGATGTCCAGAAAATCCGGATAATCCGGTTTGTTCTGCACAGAAGAAAAATTCAATCTTTCAGTTTGCGTTGCTGACATCTATGGACGGAATTTTAATTAAAATAACTACGACTGCGTACACTCAAAAAATGTGTAACCTTTATATACGCAAAATGGTTTAGGCCTGTTCGCCCCGACGATTCGGGGCGGACGGCCTAAACCTTAAGGTTTGTAATTCAGCGAGCTTACTTAAGCTCAACCTCAGCCCCTGCTTCTTCTAACTGAGCTTTTACTGCTTCAGCTTCGTCTTTGGCTACACCTTCTTTGATTGGAGATGGAGCGTTGTCCACTAATTCCTTAGCTTCTTTAAGACCAGCACCGGTAAGTTCTTTTACCAACTTCACTACTGCAAGTTTAGAACCTCCAGCGGCTTTAAGGATTACGTCGAATTCGGTTTGCTCTTCAGCGGCTTCGCCACCTCCAGCAGCAGCACCACCGGCAACAGCAACAGCTGCAGCAGCAGGCTCGATACCGTACTCTTCTTTTAATATTTCGGCTAGCTCATTAACTTCTTTTACAGTTAAGTTAACCAATTGTTCTGCGAAATCTTTTAAATCTGCCATTTTCTATCGTTTTAAAAATAAATGTTTAATGTATGTAAATTAATTAGTGCTAAATGTTTATCCTTCTCTTTCAGAAAGGGTTTTAACGAGACCTGCGATGGTATTGCCACCAGATTTAAGCGCTGAAATAACGTTTTTGGCAGGAGATTGAAGCAATCCGATGATGTCTCCAATAACTTCTTCCTTCGATTTGATTTCAACTAACTTGTCCAGTTGCTCGTCGCCAATGAAGATAGCCTCTTCAATGAACGCTCCTTTAAGCAAGGGCTTATCAGATTTTTTTCTGAATTCCTTGATTACCTTAGCAGGTGCGTTGCCAGTTTCAGAAACCATAAGCGAGGTGTTTCCCTTAAGGATCTCTGGCAATTTGCCAAAATCCTTATCGGTGCTCTCCATAGCTTTCTGAAGCAGGGTGTTCTTCACAACATTCAAGCTTACACCGGCCTTGAAACAAGCGCGGCGCAACCTCGAGGTCGCATCTGCATCGAGCCCAGAGATATCCGCCAAATAAATGATGGTGCTCTCAGACAACTGTGCAGTCAAATTCTCTATTACTTGTGATTTTTCTTCTCTTGTCATAAGTGCTAATTTTACTGCTCGGTGAAACGCTTGGTGTCGATCTCTACGCTAGGACTCATGGTACTAGACATATAGATGCTCTGGATGTATACACCCTTAGCGGCCTGTGGCTTCAATTTTACAAGTGTCGTTAATAATTCTCTTGCGTTTCCTGCGATTTTCTCCGCATCGAAAGATGCCTTCCCAATCGCGGCGTGTACGATACCGGTCTTGTCTACCTTAAAGTCGATCTTACCGGCCTTTACATCAGAAACTGCTTTAGCAACGTCCATAGTAACGGTACCAGTCTTAGGGTTTGGCATAAGACCTCGTGGGCCCAATATACGGCCAAGGGGTCCTAGCTTACCCATAACGCTGGGCATGGTTACAATAACGTCAACATCTGTCCAACCTCCTTTAATCTTATCGAGGTACTCGTCCAGACCAACGTAATCTGCACCGGCTTCTTTGGCTTCCGCTTCCTTGTCGGGGGTTACCAAGGCCAGCACCTTTACATCTTTACCCGTACCGTGGGGCAGGGTAACGACACCGCGCACCATTTGGTTTGCCTTACGTGGATCTACGTTGAGGCGTACCGCTAGGTCTACAGAGGCATCGAAATTTACGTTGGTGATCTCTTTTATTAAAGCGGAAGCTTCTGCCACGGTGTAGGCTTTGTCCTCTACCTTAAGCATCGCTTCTTTCTGCTTTTTTGTTAATCTTGCCATTTTATAGATTCTTTTTCTTGATTAAAAAGGAGCAGCTCCTTTTATTTTCACTCCCATTGATCGAGCAGTACCCGCTACCATTTTCATGGCAGACTCTACGGTAAATGCATTTAAATCGGGCATTTTGTCTTCTGCAATTGCACGAACTTGATCCCACGAGATAGTGGCTACCTTTCTGGCGTGTGGCTCTCCAGAGCCTTTTTTAACTTTAGCAGCCTCAAGAATTTGTACGGCAGCGGGGGGTGTCTTGATAACGAAGTCGAACGACTTGTCTTTGTACACCGTAATCGCAACCGGCAAAACCTTGCCCTGCTTGTCTTGAGTTCTAGCATTAAACTGCTTACAGAACTCCATAATGTTCACACCGGCAGCACCTAAGGCGGGTCCTACTGGAGGCGACGGGTTTGCCGCGCCACCACGAACTTGCAACTTAACTACTTTATCTACTTCTTTTGCCATTGTTTAAATTTTACTGCGATTTTTTCTGATGTGGAAGCCTTAGAAAAAACCTATTTATATAGCGTGTAACAATTATATTTTCTCTACTTGCATATAGCTTAGCTCCAGCGGGGTCTTTCTTCCGAAGATCTTCACCATTACCTCGAGCTTTCGCTTTTCTTCGTTGATTTTCTCAACCGTACCATTGAAACCGTTGAACGGCCCATCGATAACCTTTACGGTTTCTCCAATAACGAAAGGAATGTTTACGCTCTCGTCTTCTACCGAAAGTTCGTCTACCTTCCCTAGCATTCTGTTCACCTCGCTTTGGCGAAGCGGCACAGGGTCTCCACCCTTGGTCTCGCCCAAGAAGCCAATAACCCCATTGATTGATTTAATAATGTGCGGTATCTCCCCGGCCAAGCTCGCCTGTATCATGATGTACCCGGGAAAATAAACGCGTTCTTTGTTCACTTTCTTCCCGTTGCGAATCTGGATGACCTTTTCGGTAGGAACAAGGACCTGTTCAATATAGTCCTCAAGATTTAAGCGGGCTATCTCGGTTTCGATATACTCCTTAATCTTGTTTTCCTGTCCACTTACCGAACGGACAACATACCACTTTTTTGCACTCTTTGTTTCAGTCATAGTTACGACTTGATCCATTCAAAATACAGACTTATCACTTTGCTGAACACGGTGTCTAC
Source organism: uncultured Flavobacteriaceae bacterium (assembly GCA_964639255.1). Classification (GTDB taxonomy): domain Bacteria; phylum Bacteroidota; class Bacteroidia; order Flavobacteriales; family Flavobacteriaceae; genus NZQO01. The sequence goes on along the minus strand of CAZXDP010000077.1, from coordinate 1,689 downwards.
GCCCCAAACGGCCAAGGCCAGAATGATGGAGAACACTGCAACGATAACGGTAAGCCGCTGTGCTTCTGCCCAGGTTGGCCACGTAACGTGGTTCTTTAGTTCGCTGTACGATTCTTTTACGTAATTAACCATTGTCTCTTGGTGTTAATTCGCACGGGTTGAGAGACTCGAACTCCCGACACCTGGTTTTGGAGACCAGTGCTCTACCAACTGAGCTAAACCCGTAATAAAAGGCAAGGCGTTCCGCAAAACGGAACACCTTTCCTTTTTATTTAGAACTTGTAATTAGTCTAAAATCTCAGTTACCTGACCTGCACCTACAGTTCTACCTCCTTCGCGGATGGCGAAGCGTAGACCCACGTTCAATGCGATGGGCTGGATAAGGTCAACAGTAATGGTAAGGTTGTCACCTGGCATTACCATTTCAACACCATCAGGAAGGTTGATGTTCCCAGTTACGTCTGTTGTACGTACGTAAAACTGTGGACGGTAGTTGTTGTGGAATGGGGTGTGGCGTCCACCTTCTTCTTTTTTCAAGATATACACCTCTGCCTTGAATTTTTTGTGAGGCGTTACAGAACCTGGCTTGGTGATAACCATACCACGTGAAATCTGGCTCTTTTCAATACCTCGTAGTAGGATACCAGCGTTGTCACCAGCTTCACCACGATCAAGGATTTGACGGAACATCTCGATACCAGTAATAGTAGAGGTTAATTTTTCAGCCCCCATACCAATAATCTCTACTGGGTCACCAGTGTTAGCAACACCTGTTTCGATACGTCCTGTAGCAACAGTACCACGACCAGTAATAGAGAATACATCTTCGATAGGCATAAGGAATGGCTTGTCCATATCACGAACAGGCTCTTCAATCCAAGTATCTACTGCCTCCATAAGCTGAAGCACAGTATCAACCCACTTTTGCTCACCGTTCAAAGCACCTAGCGCAGAACCAGCGATTACGGGACCATTGTCACCATCATACTCATAGAAGTTCAATAGGTCACGGATTTCCATTTCAACAAGCTCCAAAAGCTCTTCGTCGTCCACCATGTCTACTTTGTTCATGAAAACAACGATACGAGGAATTCCTACCTGACGCCCCAAAAGGATGTGCTCACGAGTTTGTGGCATAGGACCATCGGTAGCAGCAACTACAAGAATGGCACCGTCCATCTGGGCAGCACCTGTTACCATGTTCTTTACGTAATCCGCGTGACCAGGACAGTCAACGTGAGCGTAGTGACGGTTTGCAGTTTGGTACTCTACGTGCGAAGAGTTAATTGTAATACCTCTTTCTTTTTCCTCAGGAGCGTTGTCGATTTGATCAAATGAGCGAGCTTCTGAATATCCAGCATCTGCCAATACTTTAGTAATAGCAGCTGTTAAAGTTGTTTTACCGTGATCTACGTGTCCAATTGTACCTACGTTTAAGTGAGGCTTCGACCGATCGTATTTTTCTTTTGCCATCTTGTGTTAATTTATCTTAGTTATATATTAGTGTTCAATAGTTACTAACGTTGAGCCAATGAGGGGAATTGAACCCCTGACCTCTTCCTTACCAAGGAAACGCTCTACCCCTGAGCTACACCGGCTTTTTTTGGTTCGAGATTTCGGCACCTGGGCGCAGTGTACCGACACCTTTGTTGAGCGGGAGACCGGGTTCGAACCGGCGACATTCAGCTT
>CAZXDP010000076.1:0-9541 GCA_964639255.1 uncultured Flavobacteriaceae bacterium | reverse complement strand
TAAAAAGGGTGGGGATGCTTTGCAAGATATAACCCAGCTTTCCACGAATTTGCGATCGCTCGTAATTCTTGATCAATTCAGCGTTAATGCCTAAATCGGCCAAGTGCAGGCAAACCTTATTGTTCACTAACAAGCGGTCGGCCATTATGGTATGCGTTCCTAGGGCAATTTCCAACTGTTCGCGTTGATTGTCGGGAATGTTGAAATGCGTCGCAAGACCGTTGGCAGAACCAGCGGGTAAAATGCCTACCGAAATATCCATCCCGTTGAGCACTTCGGCCACCAGTTTAATAGTACCATCGCCCCCGGCAACCAGAACGCGTTGGGGGCGGTGTTGTTCGATCTCTTTTCTTAACTGTGCTTCATCATTCTTACCAGTAGTGGCAAATATCGAAAGCGTTACGTCGCGCTGTATGGCCTCTCGTTTTACCAGAGAAAGAAGCGATTCTTTGGAAGTGCCTCCCGCAATGGGGTTTACCACTAATAGGATTTTCTTTTTAGATTTCATTGGGAACGATTGTGCTTAAAATTAATTATTTTGAAAAAAGCGAATTGTTAATGTTTTCCGAAGAATGAAACTCGATTTACAACTCTACCGTGGTTATGTAAACAATGAAGAATTGGTCGTTTTTGGACACGTATTCAAGTCGTGGGCTCCAGATAAGTACCGAATCGATAGAAAGGGCATTAAACACGCATTCTCCATATTCCATATGTTCACTATTTCGCCCATCGCGAACAAAGAGGTGACCCTGTTTTTTGGCGATATCGAAGTTTCCACCAAAACGTTGGATGATGGTTATTTTCGCTTTACGTTACCGTATAGCAAGCCGTTGGAACCTGGCTGGCACACCTACTCGGTTAGCTGTAATTTCAACGGATTTGGAATTGTAGAGAAAGGGGAGCTTTTAAAGCCATATGAAAGTCAGTACGGCATCATTTCTGATATAGATGACACCTTTCTCATATCCCACAGCAGTAACATTTTCAAGAAATTGTATGTTATGTTGTCCAAAAATCTTCACAAGCGAAAGGTATTCAACGATGTGGTTTCCCATTACCAAGCCTTAAGCGAGGCCGGACAAGATAGCAAGGCGGCTTCCAATTCGTTTTTCTTTGTTTCCAGTAGCGAATGGAACCTTTATCGTTTTATAGATGAGTTTGCTAAATTGCACGAGTTGCCCAAGGCGGTTATCAAGCTGAAAAAAATAAAAACCGGATTGTTGGATTTCTTCCGGTCGGGCGGTGGCAGCCATGACCATAAATTTGAGAAAATTAAAGATATCATCTCATTCTACCCCAAGTTGCAATACGTGCTGTTGGGAGACGATTCGCAAAAGGATCCCTATCTCTATGAAAGGGTATGCAAGATTTTCCCAAAAAATGTAAAGGCAATTTATATTCGGCAAACACGGAAGAAGAAAAAAGAGGCGGTGGTAAAGGTGCTTCAAAACATCGAATCGCTAAATGTGTCGGTATACTATTACGATGATAGCGATACGGCCCTTGCGCATTCTCGAAATATTGGCGTAATTTCCTAAAGGGATATTCCAGGGCGGCGTGCCAAGCGGTACAATGCCACCGAAGCCCATAAGCCAACAACCGAAAACCCCGCTAGCATTAAAAATGTGTGTTGATGGCCAATTTCTCCAGGGGAGTTATCTAATAAAAAGCCTATTGCGGGCCCTGCGAAGATATCCGGCGTATAGCCTACAAGTGAGATGAGCCCTACCGCGGTACCCGTAGCGGCCAACGGAATATTTGCTTCCCGAAGCACTGCGAAATAAAGTACCCGCGCGGCATACACCCCCAATGCGGTTAAGAGGATACTACCTAAGAACGGAAAAACCAAGTTGGGGCCCAAAATGCCTGAAGCGAAAATAAGGCTGCCCAAGAGCATAATGGCAAATCCTACGATTAGCAGTAGCGTACCTCTCGTCCTATCGGCCAGAAATCCTACCAGTACACCCGTTATGGGCCGTATATACAGTAAAAAGGTGCCTACCTTGGCAGCATCAACCTCATTGAACTTCATCACCTCCCTTGCATAAAGCGAGAACACATCGGTAGTCTTATAGCCAGTATAGCCGCATAATATTATGATCATTAACAACCAAACCGATGGAATGGCACTTACCGTCTTAAAATTTTTCAAAAGGACGTTCCATTGGTTCGAGATAGACCGTTCTTTTTCGGCACTCTGGGGTTTCAGAAATAAGAGCACAAGTAAAGCGATGAAAAGTATAATGATCGAGCAAGAAACGATGACTTCCTCAAAGGCTGCTTTCCGTTGTGCCAGGGATGCAAAGGCGTTGTCGCTAGGCAAAAAATAGGAAAATACGAAGACACCTAACAAACCAAAACTGGCAGCTACCAATCCGCGGCCGCCATCTAAAAAGCCAAAAGCCTTTCCTTGCTTATCGCTGCCGCCCCACATTCGCGTAGCCTTAATCATTGCGGCCCAGAATAGAAAAATGGTGGTAAATCCCCAATAGCCATATAGTAACTGTAGTTGGGTATAGTTGGGAAAGCGGGCATAATAGAATCCGCCAAGGGCGGTAAGTACCAAGGCTATTGCCATTAAGATACGCGGATGAAACCGGTCTGCCAGCGGACCGCCAAACAAGTACGAAACCAGGGCTACGATGCCATATACCGAGAAGCAGAGGCCCAATTCTAAATTGGTAAGTTGAAACACCTCTAATACCGTGGGACGAAAAACACGCGCCAATACAAACGGCAGAATAAAAATGGCCTCCCCAGCCAAAATCAATAACAACAATATGTATAAAGGTTGCTTTCTAGTAGCAGAAGAAGCCATGGAGTGTATAGTTGCCTAACGAATCTCCAAGATAGGAATTTCCATGAAACCCACGCAATTCAATTATTATGCTTGAGAGGGTTTCAATGCATTGGTTAATGTATTATTTCGGGGTAACCTTCCACTATTTTTCAAGTGCTTCAGTCCCTATATAAAAATCTTCGGAAATCGTTACCATTTCGATGGGCTTTTCAAAGGTCTCGCTTTTCCAGTTTTGGGTAGGTCGAAGCCAAAACTCCTTATTATTGATGTTTGCTTTTACGGGCATATCGAACCCTTCCACAATATCGGTATAGCGATAGCGAAGCGTAGTTCCGTTGGTCGTATATTGAAGAGTGGGAATATTCGTGGTACGCAGGTATTGGTCCCAAAATTCAGTAAGTTCAAGACCACTTTGCTCGCTAAGGTAATTTTCCACTTGCTGTGAGGAAACGGTTTGATGGTAAAATTCAGCATTTAAACCACGCAGCATAGCGCGCCATTTTTCATCATCGTTAACCAATTGCCTAAGGGTATGTAAAATATTAGCGCCTTTATAATACATATCGCTGCTACCTTCCTGTTGTACGCCGTAGGTGCCTATAACGGGCCTATCGTTACGAATGCCCCTTCGAGTGCCAATTACATATTCTGAAGCGGCCTTTTTTCCGAAGTGATAATCAAGGTACAGACTTTCCGAATAGGCCGTAAACCCTTCATGAATCCACATATCGGCTACATCGATATGGGTAATATTGTTGGCAAACCATTCGTGGCCCGCCTCGTGTATGATGATAAAATCGAATTTCAGCCCCCAGCCGGTGCCAGAAAGGTCGCTGCCCAGATAGCCATTCATATATCGATTTCCATAGGTAACACTGCTTTGGTGTTCCATCCCCAAATATGGTACCTCCACAAGTTTGAAACTATCCTCGTAAAAAGGGTAGGGGCCAAACCAATGTTCAAAAGCCTCCATCATTTTCGGGACCTGCTGAAACTGTTGCTTTGCTTTTTCAAGATTATAGCTCAGCACCCAATAATCCAAATCCAGCGTGCCTTTTTCGCCTTCATATTTTTCTGAAAAGTTGACATAATCGCCAATGTTAATATTCACCCCATAGTTGTTGATGGGGTTGACTACTTTCCAATGCCACATTTCGGTAGGCTTCCCCCCTTGAGAGCCTGTCCCGTTTTTATTTCGGGAGGGGATTGAGGGGGGTGTTTCATCAATCAATCGCCCATTCCCCACGGCCGTCAAATTTTGTGGTGCGGTAATTTTTAGATCAATCCCCTTGTCCGGCTCATCGTACGCGTGATCTTTATTGGGCCACCAAATGCTGGCGCCAATTCCTTGGTTGGAGGAGGCGATAAAATGGTTGCCATTTTCATCTTTTTGCCAAGTGAAACCACCATCCCACGGCGGATTTCTGGCAATGCGCGGTTTTCCTGAAAAATGGAGGGTGAGTTCGTACTCCTTTCCCTTTTTCTGTTTTTTTTGAAGCTGAATAAAATGTGCATTCCCTTCGGAAACAATGTTCAGTTCCTTTCCGTTTTGTGTAGCTTTTTCAAGCTGCATCGGCGCCTGAAGGTCAATTTGCATGACATCATTTTCCTGAAGCACAGTATAGGTAACCACGTTTTTCCCTTTAATTTTTTTTTCTGAAGGGAACACTTCCACCTCCAAATTGTAATGCTGTAAATCCCACCAAGCACGTTCCTCGGTAATACTCCCTCGCAGTGAATCTTGGCGGGTGAAGTTTTGTGCAACTGCTGGTAACTGGGGTGCAAGAAATAGGATGAAGAGTAGTTTTTTCATATTTTTTAAAATCACAAATCACAAATCACAAATCACAAATCACAAATCACAAATCACAAATCACAAATCGCAAATCGCAAATCGCAAATCACAAATCACAAATCACAAATCACAAATCACAAAATTAATTGCGTTTTCGTTTTTCAACAATTGAAGAAAAAATGTTTTTTAATTCGGTTGCTTCCTCAATCAAAGACTTGAGTTCCATTTGATGGTTTTTATTGAAATCATTATTGAGCAATTTCAACCATAAAATAGATTCCTTTGCTTCTTTTCGACAAATTTTAATGCGAAAGTCAAAGTCCTTGTCACTTAAATGCTCATTTGCTTCAATATAATTTGCGGCAACAGATCCTGAAGAACGAATTAATTGTTTTACATCTTCAAAATTGGCAATACTTTTTGGTATCGAATAAGCCAAATCTCTCACAGACTTTGCGAACAGTTCGGTTCGTTCCTCTAAATTATAGGGTTTGGACATTCTTTGGGATTTGCTATCTTGAATATTGTGATTTTTCAACGAAACGTTGCACTCGGAAATACCACCACACTCTCGAACCCATCGGCATCAACTGCCGCTACACCAAAGAAATAGTTGTCGAGCACGATTCCCTCCAAGGTAAATTCTGAAACATCGCCCACATACCTGCTGTGATCCCAGGTTGGGCTGGTGGTGTCGCGCCAATAAATTTTATAGCCAGCAGCGCCTTCCACTTTATCCCATTTCAGTTTGGCGGAAGGTTCCACAATGCCACCAATGGCAACGTTTTCTGGAGCAGGTGGCGCCCATGCCAGACTCGCCATGGTAATGGCATTAACAGCCGTAAGCTTCGCGGCATAGTCAAAATTTACAAACTTGAGCTTATCGCCGTATTCTATCCCGTTTTCAGTACGGATATCTTGGTGTTGCTGATTGTAATTCTCGTGTGCCTCCATGATGCGGATGCCCGCCCAGCCTAAGTCGTTAAACGGACGGTGATGGCCGCCGCGACCAAATCGGTCTAAACGATAGATCATCATAGGATTCATCTCTGGCATATATGTTTGTGTCGTTTTGTGAACGTAACGCGCCAGCTGCCTAGAAATGCCGTCTACCTCACCGCCATAGAACCTACGGGCTTGTCGCTGCTGTTCGGTTTCATTGGGAGGCACGGGCTCTGAAAATATCCTGAAATCGCGGTTGCTGATGACCCCATCTACCCCTTGGATATTTCCTATCATATCGTTGTTGAGCACGCCTATGATTTCCCATCCTTGAGCTTTGGCCCAATCGGCAAAGCCTTTTCCTCCAAATAGCCCCTGTTCTTCACCGCTGAGGCCTAAATAAACGATGCTGCTCTCAAATTTGTATTTTGAAAGTACCCGTGCGGCTTCCATCGCGCCAGCCATCCCGCTCGCATTGTCGTTCGCACCAGGGGCATCCTTCGTAAAATCACTGCCGTCGCTGTTGCGGGAGTCGATATCACCACTCATAATGACATAGCGATTGGGATACTTGCTGCCTTTTTGAACCGCCGCCACGTTAACGATCCAGGTGTCCTTTGGAACACGCCGATTTCCTTCGGCTTTTACGAGGTCTTTTTGGTAAAATACATCCAAGCAGTTATTGCAATTTTTTGAAATGGTTTCAAATTCAGATTTGATCCAACGTCTCGCCGCCCCTATACCCCTAGTGTCGCTTACTGTGTCACTAAACGTATTTCGGGTGCCAAATCCGGCCAGAGTCGTAATATCTTTTTCTATCCTTTCCGCGGAAACGGCATCGATAATGTCATACACGCGGGCATTGGTTTGTGATAACAAGCAAGCAGGAGCCAAGCTGAACATGGCCCATATTAAATAAGATTTCATAAACATATAATTTTTCTAAAAATACTGAAAAAAGACGGGGTTGCCGGAAACAAATCTTATCAAGATTTGGGTTGCGCCACCAAAGCCAAATGCTTCCCATTGGGAGATATAGCCATACGGTTTATGTTGGATATTCCCTGTTCTGAAAAATCTGCGACTTCCTTCCAGAAACCATTGCCGAAGAGGTCGTACAGGAAAAGTTTGGTGCCGCTTCCCAAGAGCAACCTACTCTCATCGATCCAAATATGGTCTTGCACACCTACGGGCAGCTGAACCACAAAATAACTTTCCTTCGTCTCGAAATCGAACTGATATATATCGTGTTGTCCCTGCTCGTTTACATACGTATAGCTAACCATGGCCGTATTCGGAATGTGATGCAATGACCTGCCAGCGTTGTAAGCCAAGGTGTCCGTTTGCTGGGTGGCATTATTGATTGCCACTAAATCTAGACCCTCAATTCCCAATACGGAGGCTAAAATGGTTTCTGAAGTGACAAAGGTATAGTAAGCCACCTGCAAGCCTTGGGCTAGCTCGGTACCTTCATCGTTAGAATGGTCATATCGATATAGTCGTTGCAGGCCGGTGGTATCGAGCCTTACGGCCGTGATGCTGTTGCTCGACGGAGGCGACGATGGCGAATACTCACTTCCCTGGAGCGTGTGGGTGCGCCACTGGGTTTCGCCTGTAGCGATATTGTAACGGGCGACATCGGTTTGGCCTTTTCTGGTCTTCGCATATACTATTTGATTGGAGTCCAGAAAATAGGGCTGATTATTATAACCAGTGTTATTGGAGATATTCCTGAAATTTTCGACTTTGAAGGCACTGTCGGTAGCATCAAGGTTTATTAAATAAACTTCAGTATTCTCCTGTGCCAAGAGAAAGGTAGTCCAAACGAAGATAAAGAATGTCAAAAGATGCTTCACGTATGTAATTTTACCTGAAAGATAACAAAGAATGTTCCAAGTTTACACAAAAAAAAGCCCACGTACCTTTTGGTTCGTAGGCCTTTCGCGATAACTTGCCTTAGCTTAAAAAGGATAGGTATTTTCCGAAGTTACCTTTTCTGCAATCTTGTTTCTAAGCTGTACGACGTTGGGAAAGTTCTGGTATTTGGTCCATCGTTTAAGTCCCATGAGCATTGCGCGCTGCTCGTCGCCTTCAGCGAAACTTACAATTGCCTCCTTGCCCATCTGATTTACTTTTTCTACAGCGTGGTAAAGATACAACTGAGCCATTGCCACCTGGTAGGGGGCATTTGCGCTATCTCTCCCGTGGTTTTTCTTGGCTCGTAGAATCGCACTTTCAGCCATATAAATTTCAATGAGGATATCGGCCGCGGCGAGCAACAATTGCTGGTGCTCCTCCAGCTCGGGCCCATACTTTTTCACTGCGCTTCCAGCCACCATTAAAAATACTTTTTTCAACTTGCCTACCATTTCCAATTCTTCGGCAAGTGTTTCGGTATAATCTGGCATATCGAAAGAGGGTATTCCCATTAGCTCTTCGCCAACGGCCTGAGCGGGCCCAAGAAGGTCTACGTGCCCTTTCATCGCTTTTTTGACGAGCATGCCTACGGCGAGCATTCGGTTAATTTCGTTGGTGCCTTCATAAATACGGGCAATGCGGGCGTCGCGCCAGGCAGATTCCATGGGCGTATCTGCACTGAAGCCCATTCCGCCGAAAATTTGAATGCCTTCGTCACTGCAGTTTTGGATATCTTCAGAAACCGCAACTTTTAAAATAGAACATTCTATAGCATATTCTTCCACACTTTTCAGTTCGGCCTCTTGGTGACTGTTTCCAGCTTCCATACGCAGGGCAATTCGATCTTCGATATTTTTACCGGCGCGGTACGTAGCGCTTTCCCCTGCAAAAGCGGAGGTGGCCATTTCTGCCAATTTCGATTTTATCGCTCCAAATTTCGCAATAGGAGTTTTGAACTGAACGCGATCGTTGGCATATTTTACAGCTTGGTCTATAACCCGGCGTTGGGCGTCGAGACTTGCTGCGGCCAACTTGATACGGCCTACATTTAATGCGTTCATCGCTATTTTAAAGCCTTCACCCCGACCGGCGAGCATATTCTCTTTCGGTACCTTTGTATCGTTGAAAAATACCTGTCGGGTAGAGGAGGAGTGTATTCCCAATTTTTTTTCTTCCTCTCCGAAGGTGATACCATTCTCAGGATCGTTTTCAACTATAAAACCAGTGATGTACTTGTCATCCTCGATACGGGCAAAAACGATGAATACATCGGCAAAACCGGCATTTGAAATCCACATTTTCTGTCCGTTGATCAAATAATGGCTTCCATCCTCAGTAAGTTCGGCTTTCGTCTTCCCGCTATTGGCATCGCTACCTGCACCGGGCTCGGTGAGGCAATATGCCCCGAACCATTCGCCGGTTGCCAGCTTCGGAACATATTTTTTCTTTTGCTCCTCGGTACCGTACAATGTTATGGGCATGGTGCCGATACCGGTGTGCGCTCCAAATGCTGTAGCCACCGAGCCGGTTGCACCCGATATGTAATCGCAAACCAGCATGGTAGTCACGAAGCCCATTCCAAGCCCATCATACTCTTCGGGGACGGCTACACCCAGAAGGCCCATTTCGCCTGCCTTCTCCATGATCTCTTCGGTAAGGGCGTAATTCTTTTTCTCAAATTCTTCCTTTTTCGGCCATATCTCGCGATCTACGAATTCCTTGACGCTATCGCGCATCATCTTTTGCTCTTCGGAAAAATCTTCTGGGGTGAACACGTCTTCGGCTGCGGTTTCTTTTATGAGGAATTGGCCGCCGCGGAGGAGTTCATTATTTTTTTCTTTGGTAGTGTTCATAATAGTTGATTTAAGAATCAAGATTCAAGAATCAAGTCTAAACTAGCCTTGAAGAGAACCCTGAAATCATTTTTTGGATTTATTTTATTCTTTTTTCAAAATCAGAAAATATTTCTTTTGAAATATAATCTTCGTTAAATGAAATGATCAATTGAGTTTCTAACTCAAATGCAGACCCTAATGAAGTTTCTAAGTATTGTTTAAAGTACTTATCTGAACTTTTACTAGAAC
>CAZXDP010000075.1:0-9571 GCA_964639255.1 uncultured Flavobacteriaceae bacterium | reverse complement strand
CCATTCGACCGAAGGGAGCTAAAACACTAAGTATTCTTTTTGCTGATTTCTTCTGGTAGAGCAAAGCTACGGCGCAAGCGTAGCTAATACCTAAAGCCGGTACGCCAAAAGCGTACACTATGGGTTGTATAATGCCCAGCTCGCCCAAAGCGTAATAGTCGGTGGTGGTCATCATCTGGGCTAGAATAAGATTGCACGGGATGCCAATTACCGCGGCCCAAACCATAATTTTTTTAAGCAATCGCCAGTTTTGGGTTATAGTTGCATACCATTGTTTTCGAGCCACGTAAACACCTAATAGGAACATAGCCAACACTTTGAAAAATCTTCCGGTAAATACCAGATCGGGGTATCTGCCAAAAAGAAGTCCGCCAATATTGGTATACACAATATCACCAAAAGAACCTTCCCTATATGCTGCGATAATTTGTTCGAAGAAAGCATAGTCATCGGCTAGGCTTACAGGAGGCTGATTCTGCGCTTGCCACCACACATAGGTATATTGCACCACCGGAAGGCAAAGTAGAACGATCGACCAACGTAAGAGGGCCTTATTGCTTACATTTCGGAAAAGCAAAAGCGTAAAGCCCAGCAGAGCATATACCGTTAAGATATCACCTACGTAAAAGAATATCGCATGAAAAAGCCCAATGAGGAATAGCACTATCAACCGCCTGCTAAACCGCCCGCTAAAAGCTGCTCCTCTTTCCTGGGCACGCTGCAACTGCAAGGCGAAGCCTATCCCGAATAGTAAGGAGAAGATGGAGTAAAATTTCCCATCGGTTGTAAAATGGATGATCCACATCCATAGTTCGCCCATTTCAGCATATGGGAGTGTTTGCTTAATTTCCGGTGAAAGAAAGAAATAACCAGAATGGGTCGCCATATTCGCAACCAATACCCCTACTAGGGCGAAGCCACGCAATACATCTAAAATTTGAAAACGTTCCTTGGGTTGTGTAGGTTTCATCGCTGCAAGTGTTTTAGCTTTCTCTTGTACCGAAAAGCAAGTATGGTAGGAATCAATGCGATGAGTAACCCGATTAGAAGTCCTTGAATGGTAAATTTCATTGTCATATTGGTGTCGATATCGTGACGATGGTTCCATAGCTCAACTATTTTTCCTTCTTCGTTAAAGCGAAATACATTGATAATGGGTATGGTTCCTGAACCGTACATTACTTTCCCCAAGAACGTCTCGGGTACATAAGTAGCTTCCCAACGGGTGGCCACCAAATCGCCCTCGGCAATCTGATAATTGATTTTAGAATCCCACTTTCCATTCTCCCAAAACCTATCGGCAATAATTTTTTGCTCAATGGCCGGTTCTTTTTCACCTTTACGATCGCCAATGTCGTGTGCAACATAGGTTTCAGCCATATATTCGGCATATTTATCGGTATTGTTGGTGAACCACAGATCTGTATAAAAACCTTTAGCCAGTTTTTTATTGCGCTGTTCGATTTCCTGTTCATTGTTTTGCGCGTTTACACAAAAGGATAGCGTTATTAGCATCCAGAAAAGAGAAGTTGTTGTTTTCATTATCGAAAGGTATTAGTTTACATTTCCCGAAGCTACTTCGCGATGCAAGCGCCAAGTTCCTTCTTTGTCTTTTTTCAGAATGACTAAATAGGTATTGGTCAATACTTTCTCTTCTCCTTCCTTATTGGTATAGTGCACTTTACTTGTTCCGTAATCATACGCGACAGAATCGCTAAGTATGACAGTTTCCTTGGGAGTCATGACAATTCGATCATACGGAAAGGCGCCGCGGGCTTTACCCAATTCGTACATCTCCATAAAGCCCGGAGAGGCCGGCCCAGTGTTTTCCATATCCGGTGTGGTGTATTGGCTTAAATCCTGATATCGTTTTTCGGCGATGGCTTTCATGAAACCGTCTCGCGTTTCCTTTATTTTTAGGAGCGCACTTTCCGTATCCTGAGCAACACTGGCTAGGCCAATGAGTAGGAGAAATATTGTTAGTGTTGTTTTCATAATGGTGTTAAAGGTTGGTGATTTAGACCACAAGGTAAAAAGCTATTATAATTGCTTCTAGCAGATATCTCCCAAAGAGTATCAGATATGTAACAGGGCCCTGAAATGCCAGTATTGGTAAGGTTTCCTGAACTTTGAATTTAATATGAAATTCCTCAGAAAGCGTTTTCGAGATTACTTGGAATAGGTAGAGGGCGTTACGCCGAATTTTTCCTTAAAGCATTGGGAAAAGTATGACAAACTATTGAAGCCAGAACCATACGCCGCTTCGGCGACGGTAATTCCGTTGGCCGAAAGCATATCTGCGGCCCGTTGAAGCCGTAAATGGCGCACAAATTCGCTTGCGGAATGGTTGGTCAGTGCCTTGAGCTTGCGATGCAGTTGCATGCGGCTCATCGCCATTTCTTCCTGAAACTGCTGTACGGTAAATTGCGCATCGTCCAAATGATTGTTTACCACCGTGATGGCCTTTTCAATAAATACCTTATCAGGATCGGCAATTTCTACCTTGGAAGGTTCTATGGTGATAATCTGCGCATATTTGGCACGCATTTGCCGGCGTTGTTGTATCAAATTTTCGATCCGTATCAAAAATTCTTCGTTATTGAAGGGTTTGGTCATATAGGCGTCGGCTCCAATTTTTAGGCCATCCAATTTGCTGGGCATATCGGCTTTCGCCGTAAGCAGTACCACCGGAATATGGCTTGTGCGCTCATCTTTTTTGATGTTCCTGCACAGTTCTTCCCCATTCATATGAGGCATCATCCAATCGGAAATCACGATATCTGGAATCACTTCCAACGCTTTATGAAAGCCGAGACGACCATCCTCGCAACCTATTACGGCATAGGCACCGTCAAGAAGGCTGCACAAATAGCCGCGCAGCTCATCGTTGTCCTCTACCACTAGGGCTATTGGCTTATCGTTTTCAATCTGTGGCGCAACATTTTCCATTGCAACATCAGTAGTCTGAGCAGTGCCAGGTTTCTGTGGCACGTGTTCAGAAAGTTCAGAGGATTTATAGGCTTCTTTATTGATAGGAATGGAAACGGTAAATACAGCGCCGTTTCCCTTACTGCTTTTTACAGCAATAGTTCCATGGTGCAGTTGCACCAGTTCTCTTGTAAGTGTAAGCCCAACTCCCGTACCGCTTGGGGTGGCATTGTTTTCTGCTTGTTGGAACCGTTCAAAAATCATTTGTTGTTCTTCCTGTGAGAGTCCGGGACCGGTGTCGTGTACCGCAATCGTCAAGCGATCGTCTGCAACCCGGGCTTGTAGGTTCACGTCTCCGCCTTTGGGAGTAAACTTTAGTGCGTTGGAGAGCAGGTTATCTACTATTTTCTGAAGTTTATCTTGATCGAAATATGCTTGTTTGGGCAATTTTTGAAAGTCTTGGGTAAACGTAATATTCTTGGCCTGTGCCATGGAGGAGAAGGTGGCGCTGGTAACACCCAAAAATTCCGATAGGTTGTTGGGCGATACCCGAAGGGACATTTTACCCGCCTCCAGTTTTGAGAGATCTAGCAACTGATTGGTTAGCTCAAGCAGCCTGTGGGCATTTCGCTCTATGAGCTTTAATTCTTCAGTGTGGCTTGAATCATCTGTATCCCCAATAATCTTCGACAATTGGTTGATGATGAGCGTGAGCGGCGTTCGAAATTCGTGCGATATATTGGTAAAGAAATTGGTCTTTACTTTATCAAGATCCTTCAACTTGCTATTGGCCCTTACCTTTAGTTTATACCGACTATAGACAACGGCGATGAGTATGATTAAAAAAAGCGCCGTGATTATAAGGTAGTTTCTCAGATTTCGCTGCTTCTGCAGTTGTAGGTAGGCTACTTCATTTTCGGTATTCAGCAAATCGATTTCCTGTTCTTTCTGTGCTGTTTGGTACTGTGTTTCCAGTTCCGAGATTTTTTCGGCGTTGCGTATGCCCGCCAAGCTATCGCTTAAGGTTTTATAAAGGGTATATGCCTCGAGCGCCTTTTCATAATCTCCCGTTTCGCGATAAATCTCACTTTTTGTAAGGGCGACGTCGGACTTGGTAGGGAGCAATTGCAAGTTATCTGAGCAAGTATTTACCTCCTCGAGGACCTCAAGAGCTTTGGCAGTTTCCTTCAGATTCTTATAGCTCATGGCGATGGCCAGCCTGCTGTAGCACGCGCCCATAAGATGCTCTATCGTTACCTGAATGTTCAAGCTTCGTTGGTAAAATTCGATTGCCTTGCGATACTCCTTTGCCTCGAAATGGAGATTGCCCATATTGTATAGCACCTCGGAGATGCTGTAATCATCTGACATTGAGGTATAGGCCTCAAGGGCATTTTGATAATACTGTTTGGCCTTTTCGAAATTTCCGGATTTTTTTTCTACCACGCCCAGATTTTTATAGATGAACGGGATATGCCCTTTATTATCCAGCAACAGGGCTGCCTCGAGCCCTTGTTCAAAATAGTTCCTGGCCAATTCCAAATTTCCCAGGGTGGTATGTACCACGGCTATGTTTATAAGGGCAACTTCCCTAACGGGTTCATCGCCCAAGGCAACGGCCTCTTGGTAATAGGTGAGCGCCTGTTCCAATTTACTTTGGTTCAAGTAGGTATTGCCAATATTGTTATTGGCGTGTGCCATTTGCAAGGAGTCGCCTCTTTCTTCAGCAAAATCCATAACTCTTTTGAAATTCGGAATCGCCTTTTCCCACTGTCCCAATTGATTATAGGTGTTTCCCATTCCCATATACGCATCGGTAAGGCCCTTATAAAAGGCAATATCCTCGGCCTTGGCAATGGCCTTCTTGTAATGTGCCAAGGAAGAATCGTACTCGCTGCGAATGCGGTAGGTATAGCCTAAATTGTTGTGCGCGCGTATCTCGCCTTTTCTAAAACCGAGCTTTTCGCTAAGCGTGAGGGCTTCGTGGGTATAGTCAATTACAGCTTCGGGGTTGTCGTAAAAAAGGTCGGTATCAAAAAAATGCAATAACAAGTTTACTTTAGAAGTATCCTGCGGGGCATTTAAAAGCTTTTGCCGTAGCGAGTCCGATTGTTTTTGCGCGAAGAGAGCGCCAAATGCTTGGCAGCATAAAAATAGGATAAGCAGTTTTCTACCCATGGCACTACAAGGTAGTAAAACTTTGGATACTAAATATTGTAGTTTGCGCCATCAAAAAAACCGATCGCTCGCTGGGAAAATTGAAAATACGAATGGTTTATTGTATAATCAATTTTTGAGACGCGGTGTTTCCATCTGCTTCTATTTGGATGAGGTAGGTTCCCTAACTTAGGTTGGCCTGTGTATCGAACATACTTGTATCCTCCTTAGCGGCGACATGCAGCTGCCGACCCAAAACATCAAAAATAGTTACGCGCATAGTATTGTACAATTGACTGCCTTGAACGGTAAACCCGTTGGTTGCAGGATTTTGGTATGTTACAAAGCGGGTATTGCGCTCTCAATAAGTAGGAATTGACTTCAGCAGGCGTCGTCGGTAAGAAGCGTGTTTATTTTTGCTGTGGGAAAACGCCTTTCACTTACGTTTTATCAACGTTACATCATTCCGTGTTTGTGCTGCTTTCCTCGATATAATTGGTTACTTGCTCCAACCAGTCGGTATCGCGGTTCAATGGAATATCTGGCGCAATTCCCTGGGACTCATATTCGAGATACCGTGCGTGTTTTTTAGAAGTTAGCACGGCCGTAAAGCGACCGCAAGGGAGGGGATAAGAACTGTCCTTTATCTCGTAGGTCAAGGTACCATTGGTTTGCATTCCGAATAGAATACAGTTTTTTAGCGCGCCCAGTTTTAAGGCAACCTGCTCTGCATTGCTTACCGTTCTGTGATTTATCAACACATACAGCATATTCTCTTTGGAATGGTCTTTCAGTAGCTTGAATAAAATATCTGAATTTCGATCGCCACCGCCGCCATTATTCCGTAGGTCTACGATTAGGTGCGGCTTGGTAAGACGGCCCTCTAACGACTTATAGAAGGCTTCGGCTTCTCCCAAGGTGGGATTCCACGAGTTGAAACTTCCTATTTTCAGGTACGTAATATCATTGGAGAGCTCTTCACGGTAATACGTTTCTTCAAAGGGTACTTCGGTTGCATAGTTTATTTGTCCTACCTCTTTCTGAAAACCCATAAAATGAAAGAAACCGTTTGCGATACGTTCTGTATACGCGATATGTCGTTTGCTCGATAAACTTCCCCCCACACCTAATAGATATTCATTGCCGAAAGGGATGAATGTAAACACTTGCTCCCCGCGTTCCCACAGAGCGGTGCCCGATTGTAGCACGAGCGCCTTGTAAATTGTATCATCCTTCTCCCTATACACCGCCAAGGTTAGGACTCCGTTCTTTTCATAGATTCCTTCTACCGCCTCCACAGGTGTATCTTTCAACTGCATTGCCAAGCTGTCCAAATCGATTTTGGGTTTGGGATAGGCATTGAAAAGATCTGATTTTTTAAAGGTTTCCAATGCGCCGGAGTCGTTCCGAATGGCCTCTGTAGCGCCTACTTCGGTTCCATATATTCGGCTGTGGTTGTCGTTTAAGGATAATAGCAACGTGTTGAGCAGTACGTGACATTCAAACTGGGTATTCGTACTTGCTGCCTTTTCCAAGAGGGACAGATAGGAGTCAAGGTATGCTTTTTTATTCACCTTGTAGGCGGGTGTCTTCCGTATCTTGCTGTCCAAAAAACGAAAATCGGTGCTACAATCGCAATCGCTTTGTTGTGAATAGGAACTAAAGACAGAGCAGCTTACCAACCACAATAGAACAAACACGTTTTTTGAGCCGAGCTGTAATCGCGAGAAGCGCGTATATGTTTTTATAGGTCGCAATCGTCTAAATGCAAACAGGATTAGAAGGATGTATTATCGTAACCATCTAGGAAAACACTAAAATACAATTTTTTATCTTCAATAAACAATTGTTACCGATTGAGAAGCTGCCTAGAAATGCACTTTAAATGGAAAAATCAAAAATTACAAAATCTCGCACGTCTTCGTTTGACTGGCGGTAACATTGAAATTCAGACTGCATTATACACCTTTCGCCGCCAAAAAAAATTTCTGTTTCAACTGAATAAGAAACTCAAGTAGTAGCTTTCATCTTTCTATTCTATGAGAATATAACTTCCTCTATACACAAGGTACAAAGGCAGAATCCACCGTGACAACCACAACTAATGGGGGAGCCATTTGGGCAAGTTCCGTTTTGGCAATTGCTACAAGGTCCAATATCGGGTACATCACCACCCTTATACACTCCAAAGTAGCGCATTTTAAAATTTTTTTCATCATAGTCGGTCGTACTTCGGTATTCAGCAGGGGTCATTCCAACCGGAACCTTGAGGGCAAGAATGGCGTAGATCATTGGCTGACCAGAAGAATCATTCTCGTCCAAATTGCTCAAATTAACAGAATGTTGTTTTACCCCTTCTTCCTCGATAGCGATTCGTTGGCTATAGATAGTATTATTACTTAGGGCAGCGGCGATTTCTTCGGGAGAAGAAACCCCGTTGAGTGGCGCTACGGTAATAAGGAAATCGAATTCGATACAGTCGCTGTCGGAATCCTCATCACGGGCTTCAATAAATACGTTGTTATTTTGATGATCTAGACTAAGGCTGAGATCGTAACCGCTACCACCGTCGTCGCACTCACCACCATCGTCTTTATTTTCACACATTACTGTAATGAACAAGGTAAAAATGGCAAAGGTTAGGTATAAAGCTCTCATAATTTCTATCTATTGGTTACTACTTCAAATGACAAATGAAAAGATAAAAAGGTTGTAATACACTATTTTATAGGTTGTTATAACCAAGATAAGCAATATTTTAATACCTATAACACTTGATGAAAAAATTGTTGGGGGTGGCTTTATTCCTGAAAAAAAATTCTATAATGAGGGGGTTCATCTTCGTTTTATAGGGATAATTGTAGTTTAATACGTAAGGCATTTCAGTATCCGAACCTACGAAGGCGCTGCTGGCGTACTTCAGTTGTTGCATAAAAAATGGATGACAGAACAGCTACTCCTCAGTCTCGATATATCAATTGAATCTTGTTAAGAGATTGCCTACTAATTCATCTTCTCGTCTAGAAAATGATATTTGACAACGATATCGCGAAGTATTCCTTTTGGCTTTTCGCTACCATTAACATCCACAACGCGCACACGGGCATCTTTTACTGCAATTATTGGTCAATATATAAACGGAACCAATATATTGCTTGACTTTTGAATTAGGTGGAAACAAATCAAAAGAATCTGTGGATAAACCAACATTTTTACGAGTTTGGTCTCTAATTAAAACACTAGTCTTTAAGGTGAATTCATCATTTTTTAATGTAATTCTTTAAGGGTAGCCGAGATTGAAACTACCAATTAATTAATGCCTTTGCCCGAAATGGTATCGAGTGTTATATTTTCCAATAATAAGTAATCTCACATTACTATACAGCCAAATCGTCTTCTACGTAGGTGTCCCTTTCTTTTTGTTTTCTGTTGATAAGCGCGAAACCAAAAGTGAGTACCCCAACACGACCCGTGAACATCAAGATAATGACCAATATTTTTCCAGTAGTAGACAAATCTGCTGTAATACCGGTGCTCAATCCTACAGTTCCGAGGGCAGAGGCGACTTCAAACAATAGTTTCTCAAAATCGAAGCTTTCGGTAAACGATAGTAGAAACGAGAACAGAAATATAATGCTCGTATACAGTATAAAAGTGGAGGTGGCTACATAGAGCCGTTCAAAGGGAATCACCCTTCCCAAAAAGGAGATGCGCTTTTGCCCAAACAGCCTACTTTTGAGCACCGCAATCATAGCGGTTAACGTGGTGATCTTCATACCGCCCGCCGTACCGGAAGGCGAAGCCCCTATGTACATCAAAAAGATTACAAATAGCAGAATGGGCACGCTTAGTCCACCCGTAGGAATGGTGTTGAACCCTACCGTGGTCATGGCAGTCATGGCTTGAAAGAACGATTCGGCAAATCGCGACTGCGAATTCTGCACACTGGGTTCAAGAAAATATACAAGCGTAGTGCCAAGGCAAAGCAAAATAACAAATCCGTAGGTAACAATCTTTGTCGTAAAGGAAACCTGTTCCGATTTTTTCCTAATGCGATACCACAAATCGGTTATCACGATAAAACCCAACGAACCGGCTATTGCCAGTACCGAAATGATACTGTTGATAAATACACTGTTGCTATAATCCTCGAAACTGTTATTGTAGAGTCCGAAACCCGCCGTACAAAAGGCGGACACGCTGTGAAAGATGGAAAACCAGATGGCCTGCAGCGGCTCCATTCCTGTACGGGAAAAGGCAATAAAAAATCCGAGGGCACCCAAGGTTTCCATCACCGCGGTAAAAACGATCACGCTCTTAATGAAATCGTTGATCTTGATGGTTTTGGGCAAGGTAAATTCGGTGCCGATAAGCTTATTGTGCCAATGAGTAATACTTTTTGTTGTATACAGTAGGTAGTAGGTCGTTAAAGTCATATAACCAATGCCCCCTATTTGAAACAATGCCATGATAATGAACTGTCCCA
>CAZXDP010000074.1:0-9794 GCA_964639255.1 uncultured Flavobacteriaceae bacterium | reverse complement strand
TTGAATCCCAATCGGTTTCTCCACACCAGGGTATCTGGAAGCGCTCCGTTGTATATTTGGCGGAAATTCTCATTCTCTGGTGGAAATACTTCCTTTAACCAATCTAGGTACTCGAGGTACATCAAATTGGTTACCTCGGTTTCGTCCATATAGAACGACTGTACGTGTTGTTGGGTTGGGGAGTTGTTCCAATCGTGCATAGGATCGTCTTGTACACGTCCCATAGTAAACGTTCCGCCCTCTACGAATACAAGGCCGGGGCCGGTTTCTTGCTCTTTGGCCTTTGGGTTGTACTGGAATCCGCCTTCACGTGCGTTCATCTTCCAACCCGTAGCGCGCGAGCTGTTTTTATAGTCTCTTGAGTTGTTGCAGCTCACCAGAAAGGACGCCGCGAATATGGCCAAAATAGACCATAGGGGTGCATTTTTTTTCAAGTTCATAGGTTTCAAATATGAAAAAATTGGGTTCGCAATATAGTAATTAACGGCAAAAGTGCAATATTATTTTAATAATAATGCGGTGTTAGGTGCCGTTCAATTTTGCTACTAATAAATACTCTAACGTCCATAGAACGATTAAAGTATATAAATATTTTTTGAATTGAACATTAAAGAGAACCGTTATACTAACCGTATATTTGCAGCGTTAACAGTTATGATGAGAAAAATTATCCTCTTTAGCCTTATTGCGACAGTTGCCATAGGGTCGATATGGTCCCAAAACCGACGCGTGGTGATCGATTGGGACGCTCAACAAAAGTCTGCCGCTTCGTCGGGATTTTCAGCAAAGAACAGTCAAGCTGCGAAACGGTCTGCTGGCATCCTTGCTATAAGTGAGGTGCAGGTAAACTATTCAGAGCGATGGCAGGACACTAATTTTGCCACTCCCGGCTCGCTGGAGATATCCAATATTTCGTTTCAACCCGCCACCGCGGCCGATTTGCAAAAAGTGGACCGTACGTTGATCCCTTCAAACATCGATGCCTCTCTATATTCATCTACCGCCAGGGGACAAGTGTTCACCACTCTTTCTGTAGTTCCGCTGGTGAACCGAAATGGCTCCATTCAGAAAATAACCTCTTTCGACGTTCGCTACAGCTATGGCAGACAGTCGCTGCCCAGCCGAAACATCAATGTAACGAATTCGGTGCTGGCCACGGGCAATTGGTATAAGTTTAAGGTTGAAAAAACCGGGGTGCACCGAATCGATAGGCGGTTTTTGGAAAATTTGGGAATGGATGTAAACGGAATCAACCCCAGAAACCTCAAAGTATACGGTAACGGTGGTAAACCCTTGCCCTTGCTCAATGTCGAGAATACCGTTTTTGACCTACCGGAAACTCCCATACAGGTAGTGGGCGAGGAGGACGGTAGTTTTGACAGTGGAGATTTTATACTGTTTTACGGTACCAACACTAAGGGATACGATTTTGAAAATGATACGCATTTAAATCCCTATAGCGACGATTCGTTTTACTATGTAACGGCCGATGGCGGAGCGGGGAAGCGGGTACAGCCTATGGTTGAACCTACTGGCAATTCCACGGTTAGCATCACACAATTCAATGAGGTTCAATTCCATGAGGTGGACGAAGAGAGTCCGGCAAAGGTGGGTCGCCGTTGGTACGGCAACCGTTTTACCATTGAAAATGAGCAGCGCTACGAGTTTACGTTTCCCAATATCGTTCCGGGAGCTCCCATGCGCGTTATGGTACGGGCGGCGGCGGCATCAGAGACCAATACCTCAATGTCTGTTTCGATAAATAGCACAACTATGAACCCGCTTAATTTTACGCGCGTTTCAGGCCAAACCTTTCTTAATCCCAAGTTGCTAGACGAGGAAATCCCCGCCGCAGGTGAAACGGTAACCGTCGATCTTACCTATAACAACGGCGGAAATCCATCGAGTATCGGGTACCTAGATTATGTTCATGTGGAGGCGTTACGACAGCTTACGGGGGTTAATGGCCAATTGTCCTTTCGATACAACCAAGCCGAAACCCTTGCAGGGGTAGGGGAATACCAGCTTACCAATGCTTCCCAATTTACGCAGGTTTGGGATGTAACCAATCCGGCCTTCATAACCAACACTTTAAATGAAGGCAATGCCGCGACCTTTTCCTTTAAGGCCCCAATGGGCCAAATTCGGGAATATGTGGCGGTAAATCCGAGCGATTATTTTCAGCCCGTTCAAATTTCAGATTCGCGGGTGCCCAATCAAGATATTAAAGGCACTATTTTCAAGGATGCTTCGGGCGGGTTCCAAGATGTGGATTATGTTATCATTACTGCTCCTTTCTTGCTGCAGCCTGCACTACGGCTGGCCAACCACCATAAGCAAATGCGCGGTTTGCGCGTAAAGGTGGTCACTACCGATAAGATCTATGAAGAGTTCAGTTCTGGAAAGCAAGATATTGGCGCTATTCGCAATTTTGTGCGCTATGTCTACGAGAATGCCTCATCTCCTAACAACCGCATTAAATACCTCGGTATTTTCGGCGATACCAGTGTGGACTATAAAAACCGATTGCCTGGTAATAACAATGTGGTGCCTACTTTTCATACTCTGTTAAGTACCAATACAATTTCCTCTTTTATGAGTGATGATTTCTTCGGAAGTTTAGACATCGACGAAGGCACAATCGGTTTAGTACGGGATGGCAGGCCCGGTAGTAGACTTGATATAGATATGCTTGATGTTGCAGTGGGCCGAATTTTGGCAGACAACGTAAGCCTTGCCAATGCCATGGTAGACAAAATAATCAATTACACCTCTAGAGAAACCTATGGCAATTGGCGTAACAATTTCGTTTTGGTTTCCGATGACGTGGACAAATCGGGCGAGCAGCGGCTGCAACTT
The DNA here is from genome assembly GCA_964639255.1 of uncultured Flavobacteriaceae bacterium. Classification (GTDB taxonomy): domain Bacteria; phylum Bacteroidota; class Bacteroidia; order Flavobacteriales; family Flavobacteriaceae; genus NZQO01. The sequence continues at coordinate 6,935 of CAZXDP010000074.1, read as the reverse complement.
GATCTCGATGAATTGGGAGATACCATAAATGTTAAAAAACCTTTTATAAATGTTAAGAAAATACATAGCGATGCCTTTAGGCAGCAATCTTCTGCGGGTGGAGATCGCTACCCAGACGTGAACGAAGCGATAAAGGATGCCATCGACGTGGGGGCGGTCATTTTCAATTATTTCGGGCACGGAGGTGAGGATGGCCTGGCCCACGAGTTTATCTATAGTCAGCAAATGGCTAGGGATTTCCAAAACCGGGATAGGCTGCCCTGTATCGTAACCGTAACCTGTGAATTTACGAAATTCGACGATCCCCAGCGAATTACCGCTGGAGAATTGACCTATATGAACCGGGAAGGGGGTGCCATTTCAATGGTAACTACCACGCGTTCCATAAGTATTTTCTTGGGCATTGAGTACAACGAGGCGTTGGCTGAACAATTGTTCGGGTATGGGCAAAATGTTCCCAATACTCCGGCAGAAGGCTTGCGTATCTCAAAAAATAATATTGGAGATGATCTTCGCAGGGTGGTGTTCTATATTGGTGACCCCGCCATGCCGCTTGCGTTTCCGAGGCAATCGATACGGCTTACCACATTGAACGGCGTGCCGCTGGCGCAAGCAACCGATACTCTAAAGGCATTGAGCCGCGTTCGCTTGGGCGGGGAGGTGGTTACCGAAAACGGCCAGTTAATTTCAGATTACTCGGGCGTAGTGGAAATGAAGATTTTCGACAAGAATGTTCAACGCCAAACTTTAGATAACGATAACCAAGGCGTGGTGATGAACTTCACCACCCTGGGCGAGGGTCTCTTTAATGGTCAGGCTTCAGTTACCAACGGCAAGTTCGAAGTTGAATTTGTCGTACCGAGGGATATTCAAATTCCCGTGGGGAACGGTCGGGTGAGCCTATACGCCCGCAGGGATAACGTACTGGAAGACCAGACAGGTTTCAACCTAGATTTAAAGGTGGGCGGACTCAACCAAAATGCTCCCGAAGATAACCTTGGCCCTACGATTCGATTGTTTATGAACGATGAAAGTTTCGTATCTGGCGGTGTCACCAACGACTCGCCTATCATTCTTGCCAAGCTGGAGGACGAGAACGGCATCAATACGGCTAGTGGTATTGGCCACGATATCATTGCGATTTTAGATGGCGATGAGGCGAACCCTTTTGTGCTCAACGACTATTACCAAACCGAGGTGGACGATTTTACCCGCGGCACGGCAAACTACAAGCTGCGCGATTTAGAAGAAGGCGTACACACCTTGACACTTCGTGCTTGGGATGTTTACAACAACTCCTCTACTGCCGAAATACAATTTGTAGTGGCTGGTGATGATGAGCTCAAAATAACCCGGGTGCTCAACTATCCCAATCCGTTTGTAAACTATACCGAATTTTGGTTCAATCACAACCGTCCCTTCGAGCCCTTGGAGGTTCAGGTACAGGTATTTACCGTAACAGGCAAGGTGGTTTGGACTAAAAATCAAATCATTAATACAGACGGTTTCTTGTCGCGCGATATTGTATGGGACGGTCGGGACGATTTTGGCGACCGAATTGGAAAAGGGGTGTATGTGTACAAGATTACGGTGAAATCTACGTTAACCAATCAGCAAACTGAAAAATTTGAAAAATTGGTCATCCTTTAACCAAAACATTTATATTTGTTCAAAATTCAAAACCTCATGAAGAAAATCCTGATCCCAATTTTAATTGGTCTCCTGTCTATTAATGCGTTTTCCCAAGATTCTAATGAGTTGGGCCCTGGCGATAGGGTCATTACCACTGGGGTGCCCTTTGTTTTGATCGCGGCCGATGCGCGCGCCGCCGGTATGGGAGACATTGGGGTAGCCACATCGGCCGATGCCTTTTCCCAACAATGGAACCCGGCCAAATACGCCTTCGCTATTTCTAAGCAAGGTGTGGGTCTTACCTATACACCTTATTTGAGCCAATTGGTAAACGATATTTTTCTGGGTAATCTTACGTACTACAATCGCTTGAGCGAGCGTAGTGCCATTGGTGCCAGCTTGCGTTATTTCAGCTTGGGGGATATTGAACTTCGGCCCGATGCTATTTCAGAACCCTTGATACAAAGCCCCAATGAGTTCACGTTCGACGTTTCGTATTCCCTACGATTGAGCGAACGTTTCTCCATGGCTGTGGCAGGGCGTTACCTGCGGTCCGACCTTCGTATCCAAGCGTCTAATGAAGATGCCACGGCGGCAAGTTCGTTTGCCGTAGACGTTGCGGGTTATTACCAAAGTGAGGAAATTCCATATAACGACTTTGATGGTCGTTGGAGAGCTGGTTTCAATATTTCGAATGTCGGTCCCAAGATTAAATACGATGAGGTAGGTCAAGAAAACAACCTGCCCACGAACTTGGCGCTCGGCGGTGGCTTCGATTTCATTTTGGATGAGTACAATAAAATTGGACTCACGGCCCAAGTCAACAAATTGTTGGTTCCCACCCCGCGCGATTTCGACGGCGATGGCGATATTGATGCCGAAGACGACGAAGAATATGAGGACATTAGCTTTTTCTCGGGTATTTTTGAATCGTTTGGCGATGCGCCCGATGGTTTTAGCGAAGAGTTGAAAGAATTTACCTGGGCCCTCGGTGCCGAATATTGGTACCAAGACGTATTCGCACTGCGTACGGGTTATTTTAACGAGAGCGAGGACAAAGGTTCTAGAAAGTTCCTCTCCCTCGGTGCCGGGTTCCGCTATACCGCAATTAACATAGATATTTCGTACCTGTTCTCTACTTCTAGGGTTCGTAGCCCGCTCGAAGGAACCCTTCGTTTTGGACTTACCTTCAATTTTGGGGATGAGTATGATGAATATTAAACCTATTGAAAAAACACCTCATTGAAATTGAACTTGCGGTGTTCGAAGCTATTTCAGAACTACCGCTACCAATTCAAAACTTGATGCATAAGGCGCAGGAGGCCCGAGAAAAGGCTTATGCGCCTTATTCTCGTTTTAGGGTGGGTGCTGCCGTATTGTTGGATGATGGTACGGTCGTCCTCGGGAACAATCAGGAAAATGCAGCCTTTCCCAGCGGCCTTTGTGCAGAGCGGGTGGCCATTTACCACGCCGGTGCCCAATTTCCCCACAGTACCATAAATGCCATTGCCGTTACTGCGAGATCACAAAAGCAGGAGATCACTACCCCAATACCTCCCTGTGGGGCGTGCAGACAGGCCATTGCAGAATATGAACTGAATCAATCCCAGCCCATTGCCATTTATTTTATGGGTGAAACGGGTAAGATTGCCAGGGCAGCTTCCATAAAAGACCTGCTCCCTCTTATTTTCGACAGCAGTTACCTCACTTGATATATTTGCCGAAAGCCATTTTTATTTTAAGGTTTTACCGTTTTGTAGAAGGTTAGAAAACACTATTTTTGTTATTCGTGAACTACAGGCACCCTTGGGGCCGTAAACCATTCAAATGAAGAAAATTACGAAAGAAACCTACCTTAATTGGTACGAGGAAATGCTCTTTTGGCGCAAGTTTGAAGACAAGTTGGCGCAAGTATACATAAAACAGAAAGTGCGGGGGTTTCTGCACTTATATAATGGCCAGGAGGCAGTTTTGGCGGGTTCCCTGCATGCGATGGATCTTGGGAAGGACCGAATGATTACCGCCTATCGAAATCACGTGCAACCCATTGGGATGGGCGTGGATGCAAAAAAAGTTATGGCCGAGCTGTATGGTAAGGGAACGGGAACTTCCCAAGGCCTTGGAGGCTCTATGCACATTTTTTCCAAAGAGCACCGTTTCTATGGCGGTCATGGTATTGTGGGCGGACAAATACCCCTTGGTGCCGGATTGGCTTTTGCCGATAAATACTTTGAGCGCGATGCAGTTACCCTAACCTTTATGGGCGATGGTGCCACGCGTCAAGGTTCCCTGCACGAATCGTTTAACTTGGCGATGCTTTGGAAACTTCCAGTGGTTTTCTGCGTGGAGAATAATGGCTATGCTATGGGAACCTCTGTAGCGAGAACCGCAAACCATACAGATATCTATAAGCTGGGTCTAGGCTACGAAATGCCTTGCAAGCCCGTTGATGGAATGAAACCTGAGGTGGTCGCCAAGGAAATGGATGAGGCCATAGACCGTGCTAGACGTGGCGACGGCCCTACCTTCTTGGAGCTTCGTACCTATCGTTACCGCGGTCACTCCATGAGCGATGCCCAACATTACCGAACCAAGGAAGAGGTAAAACAAAAGCAAGAGGAAGACCCAATTTCATATGTCTTGAACAAGATTTATGAAAAGAAATGGGCCACCGAAGATGAAGTACAGAAAATCGATAAGCGCGTTAAGGATCGAGTGGCCGAGTGCGAAAAATTCGCAGAAGATTCAGACTATCCCGCAAAAAATGTAATGTACGATACCGTTTACGAACAAGAAGACTATCCATTTTTACCTCACAAATTATAAATTATGGCCGAAGTAATCAACATGCCGCGATTAAGCGATACTATGGAAGAGGGCACGGTTGCCAAATGGTTGGTAAGCGTTGGCGATAAAGTGGAAGAAGGCGATATTTTAGCCGAGATAGAAACAGATAAAGCGACTATGGAATTCGAATCCTTCTACGAGGGAACTTTGCTCCATATTGGCATTCAAGAAGGAGAGACGGCTCAGGTGGATAGATTGCTGGCCATAATCGGCGAGGAAGGGGAAGATATTTCCGAGCTTCTTGAAGGAAAGGATACTAAGAAAACGAAAACCGCCGAAGAAGGGAAAACAAAATCGTCCGAAGATTCTGAAGAAGGCGAGAGCGATACTTCGGAAACTACTTCGGAAAAGGAAAGTAAGGAAACGGAAGCTTCCGAGAACGATGCGGAAACCGATGTGCCCGAAGGAGTAGAGGTGGTTACCATGCCGCGCTTAAGCGATACTATGGAAGAAGGTACCGTGGCTACGTGGCTGAAACAGGAAGGCGACAAGGTAGAGGAAGGCGATATTTTGGCCGAAATTGAAACAGATAAGGCGACCATGGAGTTTGAATCCTTTTATTCTGGCACCTTATTGAAAATCGGCATTCAGGAAGGGGAAACAGCAAAGGTAGATGCCCTGTTGGCCATTTTGGGACCAGAAGGAACCGATGTTTCTGGTGTGATGGAAAACTTCAAAAAAGGCGGGGGAAAGAAAAAGGCACAAAAGGAGGAGAAAAAGGAAGAAGCGCCCTCAAGCGACGAAGTAAAAAAGGAGGCGAAGTCCCCTTCCGAAGAAAAAAAAGCAACAAACGGTCAAGAGAAAGCGACATCGGCCACAAAACAATCTCAGTCGGCGTCTAAAGAGGGTGCTAGAATCTTCGTATCGCCTTTGGCCAAGAAGTTGGCCGAGGAGAAAGGGATCGACCTTCGCCGCGTGCAAGGGAGTGGTGATCACGGCCGCATCGTAAAGAAGGATATCGAGAATTTCCAGCCAGCGGCGGGGGTGCAAGCCTATACACCCGTGGGTACAGAGGAATTCGAGGAAGTGAAGAACTCCCAAATGCGCAAAACCATTGCGAAGCGCTTGGGCGAATCGAAATTTACGGCACCGCACTATTATCTTACAGTGGAATTGGATATGGACCACGCCATTGCCGCGCGAGAAGCCATAAACAACGATCCCGAGGTTAAAATTTCCTTTAACGATATGGTGGTTAAGGCCTGTGCCATGGCGTTGCGAAAGCATCCACAGGTGAACACCCAGTGGCACGGCGAAACCACCAAAATCGCCAAGCATATCCATATTGGTGTGGCGGTAGCCGTAGATGAGGGACTTTTGGTGCCGGTGCTTAAGTTTGCGGACCAAATGAGCTTTTCTCAAATAGGTGCCAATGTGAAAGACCTAGCGGGCAAAGCGCGAAACAAGAAAATTAAGCCAGAGGAAATGGAGGGAAGCACCTTTACCGTATCCAATTTGGGAATGTTTGGTATCAAAGAGTTTACCTCTATCATCAATCAGCCAAATTCTGCCATTCTTTCGGTGGGTGCCATCGTTCAGAAACCCGTGGTAAAAAACGGTGCGATAGCTGTGGGTAATACTATGACGGTTACGCTTGCCTGCGATCACCGCACGGTAGATGGAGCCACGGGAGCTAAGTTTTTGCAGACGTTACGGCAGTATATAGAGAATCCTGTTACCATGTTTGTATAAGGGTGCCTTTTTAAAGCTACATACTAATGACCTCACAGCAACTCCTGTGAGGTTTTTTTATCTTAAAAGCGATCTATGGGAAAAAAAATTATCATCACCGGAACCAGTAGGGGCATTGGCTTTCAACTCGCCAAGCAATTTTCGGCAGCGGGGCACAGTGTTTTGGCATTGTCACGAAACGCTACCCCCATTTTAGAAGCGAATCTGGACAACTGCCATGCCTTTCCATTCGATATAACAGAGGAAGACGACATAAAAAAGGCGGTAGACTACGTTAAAAGCAATTGGCAACGGGCAGATGTACTCATAAACAATTCGGGCTATTTGGTGAGCAAACCTTTTGCTGAATTGATTGCCGCTCATTTCAATGATTCCTTTCAAGTAAATGTTACAGGTGTAGCCATGCTCACCCAGAAAATGCTACCTGTACTGGATAAAGCTGGACATGTGGTAAATATTAGCAGTATGGGTGGCATACAAGGAAGTATGAAATTTCCCGGCCTTGCGGCCTATAGCAGTAGCAAGGGCGCACTCATTACCTTGACCGAATTATTGGCCGAGGAGTACAAGGAAAGTGGGCCTGCCTTTAATGTTTTGGCATTAGGGGCCGTACAGACCGAGATGTTGGAAGAGGCCTTTCCCGGCTACAACGCACCGCTTTCAGCTGCTGAAATGGCCACATATATTATGGATTTTGCACTCACCGGACATCAATTTTACAATGGCAAAATTTTACAGGTAAGCAACAGTACGCCCTAATATGG
>CAZXDP010000073.1:0-10858 GCA_964639255.1 uncultured Flavobacteriaceae bacterium | reverse complement strand
TCCGCAGCCGATTTCAACTTCGAGACCAGCTTATGCAGTAGGAACCAGCCCTTGGCATCTGTTCACAAAAAAGAGTTTAAAAAGTTGAGGAGGATGAGGAATTAAGGCCAAGAAGAATCGTCTTTTAATAAGAAGCGAACGTTACTTTACGAATTAATTTGGCGACCGGTGATCATAGTTCACTACCCTTTTCAGCATCCAGCCCTCGGGGGTTACTAGCCATAGGTGCGTAAATTGCGCTACGCTGCCCGGCGTTTCGGGGGCATCGCCAAAGGTTTCAAAAAAGCGATGAGTGCCAACTTGTAAAGCGCCATAGAGCGTCCCCTCCTCATAAAGCGGAAACACGTGCAGCGAATGGGCCACCAACTCACGACGGCTTTTGAAGTGCGGATTGCCACAAATGTTTTTTCGGAAGGTTTCCAAGAAGGCCTTTTTGGAATGAGTGACCCCACTTTGATCGTGATAGAATTCTAAATCTGAAGCGATGAGGTGCTCGAAGGCAGCAACAGTACAGGTATTGAAACCTACTGAAAAGAGTAAGCTATCGTTCGTTTTGAGCTGTTGGTATAATTCGGTTGGGGGGCTACTTGGGCCCGGCCCGTAGCTATAACGATTATAAGAAGAATTATTAGTTTCAAGGCGGATAATTGCAGTTAAGAAGTGAAACCCATCAACTTGGCGGTAAAGCAAAGAGATGGGTTTCGGTTTTGGTTGGCTGTCGATAGCTTTGTTACATTTTGTGCACGCCGCCCGATACGTTATCTTGCTTGCTTACAGTTGCGGGATTGCCATAGTAGTTGATATCGCCACCACTGGAGGCCTCGGTCGCCAAACGCTCCTTTACGTGGACGGTAATATCGGCACCGCTGCTTGCCTTGGCTTCGCACGTGGCTACGAGTAGGTTCTTGGCGTTCAGGTCGCTACCGCTGGAGGCTTGGGCGTATAGATTGGCCGCCTTACCCGATACGGTAATATCGGCGCCGCTACTGGTTTGTGCCGTTACGTCCTGGGAGAAAATTTCAACCTTTAAATCGGAACCACTGCTGGCCGAAAGGCTTAGCGATTGACTTTTAACAACCGATCGGCCTTCTACATCGGCTCCGCTAGAAGCTTCTATTGCGGTAAGATTGGTATAGGTGATATGCACCTTCTTTGCTTTGGAACGGCCAATATTCTCTGAAGTGGTAATGATGAGCTTTCCATCACGTACTTCGGTTTCGATAATGGGCTGCAGGTTCTCATCTGCCTCTATCATTACTTTGTTCTCTGTACCTTCCGTTAAAAATACATCAAGGCCATTGGTACCGCGTACTTGGTCGAAATCACCCACGTTTCGGGTTTCGGTAACTACATTGCCATCGCCATTCACTTGGTCGAAATTAATATCGAACATACAGGACGATAGGCTTACAGTTGCTAAAAAGGCAATGGCGATTTTGGATACTGTTTTCATTTTGGTTGGTTTTTGATTACTAATTGGATAGGGAATCGAGTGCGATGCTATCGATTTCCCGTGTGCGACCTCTAGATGGTGTTTTGTTAGGATCGAGCCTCCGATTTACCTCAAGTTCCCAGTCGCCATATTTTACCTCTCCACTTCGGGTTTGCAGGCTCTCATCCTCTTGCTCTAGGCAATCCACGCAACGGGTATCGTTATTCAGGATCAGCAACGTCTTTCCTTCATCTCCGTTATCGAGAATATCATTGTAACGTGAATCGTTGCGGTGGAAAGAATAGGTGTTCTCCTCGGCAATAAGATAGCTGCCCACAGGGAGGTATAATATGAGCTCTACCTCTTGGTCACGGTACTTATTCTCTAAATCACTGGTATAGAAACCGTCTAACAGCAAAGTGTTGTTTTGGTAGTCGAACTGGTAATTGATATCTTCGGCCCGTTGGCGCGCTTCCTTAAAGCTTTTGCCCTGGGCGCTTTTCTCCACAATTAGTTTGCCCACCGAGTCGGTTGTAGAACGCACAATTAGTCGAACATCATTACTGTAAAGGACGGGTTCATCATCGCTGGTGTACTTAATGGTGAAATCACCGTGCCGGTACACCTCATATTCATATTGCGTATCGGCCCGCATTGCTACTTGAAGGGTTTCGCCGGGACGCACCGGTACCGTTGTTTCAGAAATTGAGTCGCCATCGTAGGCCTGCGCCGTGGCTTGTCTCAGACCGATTATACCCAGCCCAACAAGGGCCAATATCCATAACGCAAACAGCACAATTTTAGCGGTGGTGCCTATGGAGCGTAGGTTGCTGATAAGCATTTTCATCCCTAAGATAAATAAGACAAAGAAGGGAATTCCAACAGCTAGGAACGTTAGCAAGGACAGAATCCAAAGCGGTGTCGAGGTGGTATCTATCAGCGCGATGTACTCGCTTATTTCCCCCGTGCCCCAAATATCGATGGAACCAAAGGTGAATAGGCCTATTAAAAGTCCGATGAGCGTAGAGAGTGAAACCAATATAAGTACCACACCTATAAACTTGACAAATATCTTGAATAAGGTAAGAAGGATACTACCGAGCGTCTCGAAAAAGCCGGTTGCCCCGCTCTTTACCCTTCGCCCGTATTTGTCATAGTCGGCGTTCTTTACAGTACTCGCGACAGCATCATACCCTTCCTTGAACTTTTTTTCGATATTGGAGATATTGACAGGTTCCCCGGTCATTTTCAATTTCTCTGCGGTGGTTTCGGCCGGAGGCACCAATATCCAAAACAGGATGTATACTAGAATGAATATTCCACTTGAGAAGATCGTCAACAAAATCCAGAGCAGGCGTACCCAAATGGCATCGATGCCAAGATAATGGGCTAGGCCGGAGGAGACCCCCGAAATGAATTTGTTGTCGATATCGCGGAACAATTGCTTGTAGCCTGCGCGTTTGTACGTTGCGCCGGTATGGGGTGCATCGTCGAAAAGCTCCTCGTCTACGCTATAATCTTCGGGCTGTCCCATCACGGCGATTACTTGGTCGAGTTCCTTGAGCGAGATTACCTGCGACTGACTTTCAATTTTTTCCGAAAACAATTCGGAAATACGTGCTTCAATATCGCGCATGATCTCGTCGCTGCCCTGAGGCTCAGTCAAGGATTTTCGTATGGCGTCCAGGTAGCGCGACAATTTTCCGAAGGCATCCTCATCGATATGGAAAAAGGTGCCCGCTAAATTTATGTTTACTGTCTTTTTCATTTTTTGGTGGTTGTGGTGGTTACCCTGTTTACTGCCAGTTGCAGCTCATCCCAGGTAGTGTTTAATTCTTTTAGAAATAGTCGTCCCGTTTCGGTAAGGTCGTAGTATTTACGTGGCGGCCCGCTGCTGGACTCTTCCCATCTGTACGATAGTAGACCGGCATTTTTAAGGCGGGTAAGCAGTGGGTAAATGGTACCCTCTACCACGAGCATCTTGGCGTCCTTTAGCGTGTCGAGGATGTCGCTCGTATAGGCTTCCCCATCCTTCAATATGGAGAGGATGCAGTACTCGAGTACCCCCTTGCGCATCTGCGCTTTTGTGTTTTCAATTTTCATTTGTTCTGTTTAAAAAGTGTCGTTACTAACTAACTGTTCGTTCTTGATTTCGCTGCAAACCATTCCTTTTGGAATAAAGTTGCATTGAATGACCTCTGAATGCAGGGCGACCTCGTGTGGGGGCGGTGTCTTTACCCCAAGGAAACTTAGCACTACGGCCAATACCCAACTAACTAGTGTGCTCATTTTTTGATTGATTTATAGGCCCGGAGTGCGGCGGAGCCACAGCTACAGGCTTGGTTTTGATGAATGGTATACAAAGCGGATAGGAGTATGGTTCTCCCTTAGAGGCATACATTGCTGCCGTGATAACAGCGTATAGTTCAAAAATGAAAAGACCGAACAGCAGCAAGGCTACAATGCCAAAAAGGATGATATATCCCGTTATATTTTCAATGTGACTGTACCGCACCTCGATAAATTGATTGTCCAAGGATTCCATCAACGAGATGAAATCGACAGCACCAATTATAAAAAAGGGGAGGCACAACAATACAATAGCTATACTATAGAGCAATAGGCTAAGTTGGAAGTTGATGGCTTCTTTGCCGTGGTGATCTATAAAAGGCTTCTCTTTGTTAAAAGTCCAAATTAAAAGAGGCGCGAAGAAATTCGCCAATGGGAAAAAATACTTCAGAAATGTCGCTATATGAAGCAACGCCCCTACTTGTTTTTGGTTATCGGTTACGGTAGTTTCCATAGTTTAATAGATTCTTATACAAATATATGTCTAAAAAAAGGTATTATGTAACGCATAGTACTGAAAATTAACAAAAATTTAAGAAATTAAGGTTTTTGAAATTTCCAGTATCTTCGTGATAAATCTTTTCAAAATGGCATTAAGCCCTAGGAAAATCAATCTGTTCTTGGCGTTTAATCTCCCAGCTGCATTTTTGTGCGGGGTGCGGTTGCACAGCATTGATGCAAATCAGGCCGTAACCACCGTAAGGCATCGCTGGATTAACCAAAATCCGTTTCGGTCTATGTTTTGGGCAGTGCAAGGTATGGCCGCCGAGCTGAGTACCGGGGCTTTGGTAATGGCTTGTATAAAGGAAAAAAACCGACCAATTTCGATGTTGGTAGCCAGCAATAAGGCTACCTTCACTAAAAAAGCTACTGGCAAAATACGTTTTACCTGTTTGGATGGACAAGCTATACGCAATGCCGTAGACCGTTCGGTTGAAACAGGAGAGGGGGTGAGCTGTTGGATGCGTGCCGAGGGCCGCAACGCACATAACGAGGTAGTGGCTGTTTTCGAATTTGAATGGACAATTAAACCTAAGGATATAACTCTCCAGAGCAGATAACCTGTAACGAAGGGGGCGTGGTTGAAACTAATACGTTACTTATTATAAAATTATACTTATGAATGCACACGAGATCGATTATACCATTTACGGCGAAGAAATGCAGTATGTGGAGATAGAGTTGGACCCCCAAGAAGGCGTTGTGGCCGAGGCTGGTAGCTTTATGATGATGGATACCGGTATTAAGATGGAGACTATTTTTGGTGATGGTTCCGCCAAAGATTCGAGCGTACTCGGCAAGATTTTTGGTGCCGGGAAACGATTGCTTACCGGCGAGAGTTTGTTTATGACCGCATTTTACAATACGGTGCCGGGCAAAAAGCGAGTTAGCTTCGCCTCGCCCTATCCTGGCAAGATTATAGCTATAGACCTGGCCCAGTTTGGAGGAAAGTTTATCTGCCAAAAAGATGCCTTTCTATGTGCGGCCAAAGGGGTATCTATCGGTATTGAATTTTCCCGAAAGTTGGGCCGCGGGCTCTTTGGCGGAGAAGGATTTATTATGCAAAAACTGGAAGGCAATGGAATGGCTTTCGTTCACGCGGGCGGGACTACGGCTACCAAGGAACTTGGTCCCGGAGAGAAACTCAAGGTAGATACGGGTTGTATTATTGGTTTTGATAGTAGCGTCGATTACGACATCGAATTCGTAGGCGGAATCAAGAATACCCTTTTCGGTGGGGAAGGGCTCTTTTTTGCTACCCTTACCGGGCCTGGTACAGTGTACATACAATCGCTTCCCTTTAGTAGGCTCGCAAGTAGGGTTTGGGCTGCTGCTCCTAAAGGGGGCGGAAAGGATAAAGGCGAGGGCAGTATCTTAGGGGGATTGGGAGATTTGCTCGATGGCGATAACCGATTTTAACATACTTTAGTTGTTAACATATAGACTATTTACCCATTTTTTTTGTTATATTTAAACAGTAAAACAAAAATAAAGCTGCCTATAGACAACAACTACTTAATCTAATTAAAAACTCTGTTTAACTATGGCAAGAGCAATGTTTGACTACACCAAAGCCGTGCTGTCTAAAGTAAGCTTCGATGTGAACTTGTTCTGTAAGGAGTTACAAAAAGCCCTAAAACGATTGCTTCCCTATGAAATAGAGGAGTTAAAGCTTTGGGTGGACAAGCTCATAAAACAGAACCCCCAACTCAATCAATGTCTAATTTATTTAAATCCATAAGAAAATCCCCCGCTACCACGGGGGATTTTTCATTTCCTATATCATTCTGTTTTTAGCTATTTCGCCACCGGGCTGATAATTTTTACATCTTGAAAGGCAATGGCACCGCGTACGATGCCAGCAACGGTATCGTACAAAGCATTGGTTATCTGCATTTTGAGTTCGCTACTGCTGTATAGAAGGCTTACTTCCCTCGCGGGCGATGGCTCGGCAAAGTTGCGCAGGTATTTGTGCTTTTCCTCGGAAAGATCTAAAGTGTGCAAATAAGGTAGCAAGGTCATTCCCAATCCCTCGTGCGATAATTTAATCAAGGTTTCAAAACTTCCGCTCTCCAGTTGAAAGGCCTCTCCCTTTTGGTTTTTGGATGCCTTGCACAAATTGATAACGCCATCCCTAAAGCAATGTCCGTCTTCCAATAACAAAATGTCATCCAAGTCGAGATCGGCCGAGTCGATGGTACGCTTGGCGAAAAGCCTATGGTTTTCTGGGATATAACCAACAAAGGGCTCATAGTATAAGGGTCGTTCCTTAATTTTTTCCTGTTTGAGCGGTGTAGCGGCCACGGCGGCATCTAAGTGTCCTTCATGAATTTTGGCAATGATCTCCTCGGTAGTAAGCTCTTCGATTTTTAGATGAATTTTGGGATAGCGGGCGGTAAAAGTCTTTAAAAACATAGGCAGCAATGTGGGCATAACCGTTGGGATAATTCCCAAACGATAGTCCCCTCCTATAAAACCTTTCTCTTGGTCGACAACGTCCTGCATCCGTTCGGCTTCATTGACGATATTTCGGGCCTGGCTCACAATTTTTCTGCCCACCGAGGTTAGCTCGATCGGCTTTTTGCTCCTATCGAAGATTAAAATATCCAGCTCATCCTCCAATTTTTGAATTTGCATGCTAAGCGTGGGCTGGGTTACAAAGGTTTTTTGGGCAGCTTTGGTGAAGTTTTGATGCTCTGCCACCGCGAGTACATATTTAAGTTGGGTGATGGTCATTTGTTATGGAATAGTTTCTACAAAGATACGGCGGTTATTGAAAAAAACTATCGTTCTTGGCGAAAAATAAGATTTTGACTATAAAAAAAGCAACCTCTACGGGTTGCTTTGGAATGAGTATTCAGCGGTAAGCTATGTTACAGTCTAATTTCGAGCTGAAGGGGCTGGTCCTTTACCTCAAATTTGGCGTCGCTCCATTGCGGAGGTCCCATACTCATTACGTTGTTTGATACCCCGTACATTTCGAGGGGCATACCGTTCGTTTCGAAATCCATACGTTTATTACCGTTGGTGTCGTGAAAGAGGACAATGGCATATTCGCCTTGCGGAACATCGCGAAAGGTAACCGTGGCCTTTCCATCTTCAATGTTGCCTTCCAGGCCTTGGGATGGATTTTGCATAAAATTATGGGCCTCGTAGAGCCCTACGATTACGACGCCCGAGTCGCTTTTAACAGGAACGGTCACCGTGATGGAGGTACCGTTTCCAGATGCATTTTGCGCTGCAGAATGTTGGCCGAAGCCAGTTAATAGAGCCAAGGTGAGGCTAAGTGTGCAAAGGATGATTTTCATGTCGTTTGGTTTTAAATGATTTTCTGAAGCAAAGATGTCCTGTTTCCTTTTCTTCAGAAAAAGGAATCTACCCAACTGTGGAAATAGGCGGGTGAGTTGTAAAATGTTGCTACAATAAACCCCTCGCCTTGATTTCAAGGTATTTGTTCAAGGTGTGTACCGTAAGGTTTTCAGGGGCGGTCAAGATGCTCTGTATGCCGTATTTTTGAAGTTCTGCGACGATAAGTTTCTTTTCGTACACAAATTTTTCGGCGATGGTCTTTTCGAAAATTTCCTTAGTACTATGCGCGGGCGATTCCAAGAACCCTATCAATTCTGTATTTTCGAAAAAGATAACCACGAGTAGGTGTGCCTTGTTGAGCGCTTGCAAATAGGGAAGTTGCCTATGCAGGGCATCGAGGGTTTCAAAATTGGTATAGAGCAATAGCAAACTGCGGTGCTTAACGTGCCGTTTTATATCGACGTACAACCTAGCGAAGTCGCTTTCCGAAAAATCGGTTTCGATGTTATAGAGCGTTTCCAAGATAAGTTGCATTTGTGCAGGCTTGCGCTGAGGTGCCACCCGGTCTTCTACTTTTCTCGAAAAAGTGAACATACCCGCCTTGTCGTTCTTTTTAAGCACCACATTTGAAATTACCAACGTGGCATTGATGGCATAATCTAACAGGCTTAGTTCGTTAAAGGGCATTTTCATCACACGTCCCTTATCGATTACCGAATAAACAGGCTGCGATTTCTCATCTTGGAACTGGTTGACCATTAGCTCGTTATGCTTGGCGGTAGCCTTCCAGTTAATGGTGCGCACGTCATCACCCGGCACATATTCTTTAATTTGCTCGAACTCCAGCGTATGGCCTATACGCCTAATTTTTTTTAAGCCGAACAGTTTCAGCTTGTTCGTGAAAGCCAGGAAATCATATTTCTTTAGCTGAAGAAAGGAAGGATAGTTGGGCACCATAGCCTCATTGCTAAACTGTTGTCTTCTTGCCGCTAATCCTAAGATGCTAGTAACGAAGACGTTCACGTTCCCAAAATGGTATTCGCCCCGTTGCGTAGGCCTTACAGTGTACGAAAGTGCCTTTGCCTGCCCCGGCTGCAGTTGGGTTTCCATCTTAAAATCGCGCCGTTGCCATTGCACTGGTAGTTCGTCAATGATGGTTAGCAGAACTGGAAACCGAAATCGGTTCACCACCTCGATGGTAATCTCGTTATCATCTCCGTTTGAAAGCTTATCGGGCAGCACACGCTTTCCTTGTATTCCTATGCGGTTTTGATACAGCAGTAGGATATCGCATATCAAAAGACCTATCAATAGCCAGAAAACTAATTGCAATATTCCTAAAACGGATTCATAAAAAAACGCCAGTACAAATCCTGCCGCCAATGCGAATAGCAGCGCGAAGAAGCGTTTTTTAAGATACAGGCTTTTTAGGAATGCTCTCAATTTTATCGTGGTATTTCCAAGGTTTCCAACAGTTGTGCAATTACCTTGTCGGTAGTAAAGCCCTCCATTTCCCGTTCGGGAGTAAGCAAAATACGATGGCGCAGTACTGGTGCGGCAACTTTCTTTATATCGTCTGGTGTTACAAAATCGCGACCGCGAATGGCAGCCATAGCCTTTGCTGCATTCATAATGGCGAGAGAAGCCCGTGGGGAAGCGCCAAGGTATAGATTGGCATTTACACGAGTGCCTTCTACGAGGGAAGCGATATACCGTAACAGGTTTTTCTCGATTACTATTTTTCGAATTATTTTTTGATAGTCGGCAATTTGCGCGCCACTCAATACCGGTGCCACCGTATCAAGCGCCAGAGTGTCCTGACGATTGTGTTCGTTTTCGAGAATTTGAATTTCTTCTTCCAAAGTAGGATATTCAACATTAATTTTGAATAGGAATCTGTCCAGTTGTGCTTCGGGTAGGGCATAGGTGCCTTCCTGTTCTATTGGGTTTTGGGTGGCGAATACCAAAAATGGAGGGGTCATTCTGTATAAGGTTCCATCCATCGTAATTTGCCGTTCTTCCATCACTTCAAAGAGTGCGGCCTGTGTTTTGGCAGGGGCCCTATTGATTTCATCTATCAATACGATGTTCGAAAATATGGGACCTTTTTTATATTCAAATTCATTGTTCTTAACGTTGAATACCGAAGTACCCAGAATATCACTCGGCATAAGATCGGGCGTAAACTGAATGCGGCTAAAGTCCACATGCAATGTCTTGGCCAGTAATTTGGCCGTTACGGTTTTGGCCACCCCTGGCACCCCCTCTATTAGCGAATGACCATCGGCCAACACGGACACAATGAGCAGTTCTAGCATATCTTCTTGGCCTACAATGACCTTGGCTAGCTCTTGCTGGATATTGGCAACTGCCTGCTGTAGCTGCGATAAATCGATTCTCGTATTGAATTCCATTGAATTCTCCTGTGTTTCTTCCATAGTTACGTTCTAAATTCCTGAATGCGTTTGTTGAGTTCCTTAAGGTCTTGTTCGGTATACATTTCCAGCTGTTGCTGATAGCGAATGCACTGTACCAGCTTTTTGGTTTTACTAAGGCCCTTTCCGCTTTTCACCGACAATTTATGGATAAATTCATCATCGAGCTCTGAAGTGTCCAAGTAATACTGCGATCGTACTTCTTCTAAAAAATACGTGATTTTTTTATTGATTATCGAGGCGTAATCCTTATGCTGAAAATACAATTGCCCCACGGCCTTCGTAAACGCGATCGAACTATTGCCAAGGGGCTCTATTTGGGGAATTATGCGTTGTTGGCGCTTTGCTGTAAACACTACAAAAACCAACAGGCCAAGCAACAGAATATAAAACGACCACGTTAGGGCACTTTGGGTGAGCACAAATCGAAGGGGCGTGGTTACCACACGGCGTCCCGCTTTTAAATAGCCGTCCCAATAAATCGTACTTGCATCGAGATACGATAACAACTGTGCGGTGTATGGGTGGTTTCCCTTGAGAAGATAATAATTTGAGAAGGCTTCCGGTAAGGTATGGATGAGAAAATCGCCCTTACCGTGCGGTACGCGAATAAAATTGAGCGGTGCGAGGGTATCCGTGGCGTCCTTGAAATAACCCAATGCTTGGGTGCTTACAGTGTCTATTTTACTGAACGTAACCTGGTATACTCCTTTTTGAAAACTGGTAGTTACCCCCTCGGGCGCTTCTTGACCAAAAAATGCAGGTTGAAGCGGTTCCTGCAATACGGTATACCTGCCAGCAAGTTGAAATGACAGTGTATCTTCGAGTATGT
>CAZXDP010000072.1:0-11013 GCA_964639255.1 uncultured Flavobacteriaceae bacterium | reverse complement strand
TCGCATAAGGATGATGATGCCCAGCATACCCATGAAGATGGAAAACAGCCCCACAGCCATGATACAAAAAGTAAGGAGCATACCCATACGAAAAGCGATGGTACTTCGGTAACCCATTCCCATTCTGAAGAAAGCCATACACATAAAGACGAAACGCAATCCGATACCAACAGTGAAAGCCACGTGCATACGGCGGGCCAAACCTTGCGCACCGATGCCGATGGAATGATAGATGTGCATTTGGAGGCCGATGGTATCTGGTATCTAAGAACGATTCATTTGGTAGAAAGTGATGAAGAGGGCCTTACCCACGAATCGAACTGGGCTACCCTTACCTTCGAAACATCGCATAGCCACGGAAACGCTAACGATGCTGACCATACCCACAAGCACGAAGAAGGTATTCCTTCTTATGTATTCTGGATTATAAGTATTGTAATTGTGGGTGGCTTGTTTTTCTACTTCAGCCGCAATAAAGGCAGGGCATGAAGTTAAAGTCCGCTAGATTCTTAACATTGGTTTTTGCTTTTATGCCCGTTGCCGCCTTGGCCCACGGGGTAAGCGACACCGACCAAGATATCCTAACCAACGGCGGATTGCTCTCCTATATCTACGTAGGGGCGAAGCATATGGTTACGGGGTACGATCATTTGTTGTTTCTTGCAGGGGTAATTTTTTACCTGAATGGCATTAAGGACATCGTTAAATTCATTACCGTTTTTACTTTGGGCCACAGTATCACCTTAACGGGAGCTACGTACTTCGGCATTCGGGCAGATGAGCACCTCATCGATGCGGTAATTGCATTGAGCGTGCTCTACAAGGGTTTTGAGAACCTTGACGGCTTTGATAAGTTGAAGATGCAGTCTCCTAACCTGCTATTAATGGTTTTTCTGTTTGGCTTAATCCACGGCTTCGGCTTATCCACTCGGTTGCAATCGTTCGATATGGGGGCCGAGCAATTCTTTCTGAAGATCGTTAGTTTTAATATTGGAGTTGAGCTCGGGCAAGTTATTGCCCTTATTCCAATTGTTTTTGTTATTTCTAAATGGAAAGGCAAATCGAGTTATAGTGCCTTTTACAAAGCGGCCAACTACTATCTTGTCTTGGCTGGTATTGCACTGTTCGTATACCAATTATACGGTTATTTCAGCAGTTAATGATCTTCAGTTAAAAATATTAAAAGATTGAGATAGGGCTGAAAACTGAAATTTTCACACACCCGTAGCTTGCACCTACCAAGCCGTATTTTGCGACAAGTAGAAGGTCGTTTTTTGTTATTGAAGAACTTGTAACTGCTTTTATGAGCTTAACCGAAGTTTCACGTAATCAAGGCAATCGTAAATTGTTGCGAATATATCTTCCTCCGGAATGAGATCGGGAATCACATCTACGGCCTCCAACATATCACGGGGCTGCTCTTGCAACCCTACCACCATTACTTCAATATCTTTCGAGCGCAAATCGAAAATAATATCTTCTAGCGCGTAGATACCCGATTGATCTATGTAGGGCACCCTATCCATCCTGAAGATAACCACGTCGACATCGATGGCGTGCTGCTTCACTTGGTCTTTAAAATAAGACGTGAACCCGAAAAACAATGGGCCGTACAGCCTTTTTATGAGTACCTTGTCTTTATAGCTTTCATAAAACTCCTTCTCATCATCCCAGGGTCTTTCATCTAGATCGGATACGTTGCCCACTTCGAGCCCTCGTTCGCTCATATCGCCAGATTTCTTCATAAACAAGAGACACGCTAAGGCAACACCTATGCCCACCGCTTGAATCAAGCTACCAAAAGTTGTCATCAAAAGAACGATGACCATCACCACTGCGTCAGATTTTGGTACTTTCAGCAAATGTTTCAAGCCCTTTACGTCGATAATTTTGAACCCTATGGGAATAAGCAAACCTGCGAGCACGCACAGGGGAATGTGCGACGCTAGTGATCCCAAGCCCAATAATACGGCTAGCAAGAACAGGCCGTGAATCATACCAGAACGCCTAGTTCTTCCCCCTGCATTAATGTTCACCACAGTTCCCTTGGTAGCCCCAGCTCCCGGTATCCCTCCAATGAGCGCACCAATAGTGTTACCGATACCTTGGCCTATCAGCTCACGGTTGGAGTTATGCTTGGTTTTTGTCATATTGTCTGCGATCACCGAAGTAAGAAGGGAATCGATGCTTCCTAATATGGCCAGTACAAAGGCGTATTCAACGATTATGGAATACGCGGCGGTGTCGATACTTAGAATCGTCCCTACTTTAAGAGAAGGCAATCCGCTGGGAATATCTCCTATCACCGGGACATCCATATTGAAAAAGAAACCGATGAGGGTGGCTACTATTAGGGCTACAAGTGCGCTGGGAATGGCTCTAGTAACTTTCGGCCAGAGAAAATAGACCACGATGGTAATGGCGCCCAGCAATATGGCCTGTAGGTTATATTCTTCCAGCAGCCGTGGCATGTCTTGAAGCACCTTGACGGTCGATTTTGGAGAGTCGAGTCCAGCAAACGGAAAGATCTGTAAAATAATGATAATCAATCCCACACCACTCATAAATCCTGAAATTACAGGGTACGGAAAATATTTAACATAGCCCGCAATGTTCAAGAACCCAAAGACAATTTGAAGCACACCGGCCAGCAGGAAGGAGGCAAGAATGATCCCCATTCCCGCTTCAAGGCTACCCGTAATTTCAATGGCGCCGGCTACCAAGGCGGCCGTAACCACGGTCATAGGCCCAGTAGGGCCGCTAGCTTGCGTTTGGGTGCCGCCAAAGGCAGCGGCAAAAATCCCAATGGCAATGGCGCCATAGAGTCCTGCCGTAGCGCCCATACCAGATTGTACGCCGAACGCCAAGGCTAGGGGCAATGCTACTACACCTGCCACAAGGCCGCCCATGATGTCTCCCTTGAGATATTTTGCTTTGAATATTGTTGGTCTCTTCATAAATTTTAAAATTTTAGCCCATAAGATATTAAAGCCATTTCAAATATTGTAGGATTTAAGCTAGTTTATTTCCCAGGTGTACGTAGAATATAAGCAGCAAGAAGTATCTTGGTGAAAGAATTGTGTAGAACATACGTGTAAGTCACACAATTCCAGTAATATTTTGAAGTCACCTGTTTTTTACTTCTCAGAATTTCTAAAAAATGAAATGATGGTAATGTTGAAATTAGGGGAGTGAAGATAATTAGTACTGGGAAAACAAAAGACCGCCGGCTTTCACCCTATTTCTTTGTTTTAATCCAAGACTTTGAAGTATTGTTCGGTCTTCCCATAAAAAAAGAACCACGCCCTAAGAGACGTGGTAACGTAAGCATTGTGACCTCGGCAGGATTAGATTTCCTGAACAAACTCAATGTTGCAAATAGAATCCCGACACTATCGTGTCTGGTGATTTTTATTTCAGACGCTTGCGCAAGCAGACTTGCAACACGCCTGAAATAAAAATCCCAATGGCTTTCGCCATTGGGATGCTGTTTGTCGTGACCTCGGCAGGATTCAAACCTGCAACCTTCTGAGCCGTAATCAGATGCGCTATTCAGTTGCGCCACGAGGCCGATATTTCAAGGCATTATCTAAAAAAATAATACCTGTAAGCTCACAAAAAACGTTTTTGGTTGTTATAGTTGTAAGCGGGTGCAAATATAATGTTTTTTATTAAAATGGAAATGGATTTTAAGTTTAAAAATTTTATAACTCTTATGATTTTCTTGGGATAAAAACCCCGATGCACTTAGTACTTTTAGGGTAGTTATTGATAAAAAACATTCTTCCAATGAACAAAAAAGAAAGAAGCACCCCAAAGCTTGTTAAAGATGCTGATAATGAGCAGGAGCGAGATTATATTTTTCAAGACAACAAAAAAACTAGATTTGGCGCCGGATTCATCATTGTCGTCTTAATTTTATTGATAATAGCTGTATTATCCACGGCTTATTTCTTAGATTGGTTCTAGAAAACCACTAAAAAAGCGCTATGCAACTTGACAAATGGATTCGCGACATCGAAAATTTCCCAAAGCAGGGAGTAACCTTCAAGGACATTACCCCACTGCTCGCTAATCCCCAGGCATTCTCGCTTTGCGTACAAGAATTGCTGCGGCTAACCGAAATGCAGCCCATCGATAAAGTGGCAGGTATCGAATCCCGCGGATTTTTCTTCGCCACCTTATTGGCGCGAGAGCTTGGCGCAGGCTTTGTTCCCATACGGAAATCGGGCAAATTGCCCGGTGCCACCTTCAAACAGCCCTATTCCTTGGAATATGGTATGGATGCGCTCGAAATTCATGAAGATGCCATTAAAGAGGGAGATAGGGTGTTGTTGCATGACGATGTTCTTGCTACGGGAGGTACCGCCCGTGCCGCCTGCAAGCTCATTGAGAAACTGGGCGGCACCATTGTCCAATGCAATTTTTTGATAGAGCTCGAATATCTGAAAGGTGCTGAAAAACTAAAGCGCCACGAAGTAAGGGCGCTTCTTACGTATTAGTCCAACGCATTTTTGGTAACCCAAGCCTTGTACGCGAACAGGGCCAACTGCATTTTGGAAGCCTTGGAAAGGTCCACGCCCTTTTTCGTAAAGCTGGGAAGGAGCTTTTTGTTTAGTTTGGCCAAGGTTTTGAAAATTTTCTTTTTCATGGTCTTAAATGTACAAAAACAAAAGCCCCTTTCGCAAGGGGCTTGTTCCTAAAAAGGGTTAATTTCCTTATAATTTTATCACAATGGTGTCTATTGGCTCCCCATTGTCGGTTTTAACGGTGGTATTAGACTCGCTACCCTCGCCATCGTCAACCGAAAGCTTTATCCCGGTAATTTCGCCTGCTTCGTTGCGGGTCACCTTTTTGTAGGTAAAGGTGATTCCCCGTTCAGCGAGTTCGGCTTTTTTACGAGCCAGTTCGGCATCGGTGGTGGTTTTGTCGATTACGAGCGTTCCCTTGTCCATTGTGACAATTCCGTGTAAACTACGGTCATTGTTGTCTTGGCGATTTTCATTGCCTCGGTAAAACGCTCGCGCGGCCATTCTAGATTCCACAGCACGCTTTCGCTCCTCCATGCGTTGTTTCATCGCTTCCATTCGATCTACAGATCCGTAGGCAGAATCCATACGTTGTTTCATTTGTTGGCGCCGTTCTTCAAGCCGCTCCTTGCGCATTTCCATTTGTTGGTCGCGGCGTTCGCGCCTGTTCTCAAATCGCTTTCGCTGTGCTTCGGTCATTTCAGAATGCATACGTAACCTGCCGTCTTCGCTCACGGTAAGGATGATCGTATTGATGGGCCCATCTCCTTGCACGGTATAATTACTATTGTTGCCATACTTGTCTTGGTACGCTATGGAAATACTGGTAATCTCTGCATTTTCGTTATAATTAACGTTGCTGAATTCGAATTCTATTCCGTGCTCATCCATTAATTGTTGCTGAAGCTCCCGTAACTCTTCCAAACTGGTGTTTTTTGTAATCTGAATATCGACGGGAGGACCAGCTTTCACATCGTTGGTGTTACTGCTCGAGGAAGCCATCGGTCTTGATATTCCCTTCACGACATGTTGTGGTGACGGCTGGGCGTTGGTTGGTGTTTTTTCTTCAGATGAAAGATGGCTTTTTTCAAATGGAATTTTTTCGGACGGTATGGGCGATTCAGTAGTCTCCAGCGATGCATTCGTCGCTTTTGCTGGTAGTGCCGAAGTATGTACATATTCCTTCCGAACGTTAAAACTATAAAGAAATACCGCCAAAAGTGGCAAGAGGAATAAGGTTGCCAAAAAGTTTCTTTTCTGTGTGGGCTGTTTGTTTAGCATGACGATTCGTTTTTTGATTAGAGTGGCAGATCGGGGAAACTGAAAGGTAGTTCTCAAGATACGCCACCGATTTATTGATTGATAAAATGGTATGGAAAGGGCAGGGGAACGCTGTCCAACGGCTGCCTTTACCAAGGTGAACTGGTATTTTTTGGAGTCCTGAAGTTGGGCGACACTATGGGCATCGGCCAAATATTCTAGATTTTCGCTTATAAGTTTTCGGTAATGCCACACCAAGGGATTCCACCAAAGCAGGCAGCAAAAAAGGGTGCTGAGCAGTGTGTCAACCCAATGGTATTGCTTGACGTGCACAGTTTCGTGGGTTTCAATAATTGAACGATCAAGATCGCCATAGTGTTCGGGATTTATCACAATATAATTGAAAATCGAAAAGGGTGCCACAGGTCGCTGTGTGTATATAAATCGGCATCCATTCCGTTTTACAAGAGGGTGGTTTCGCAGCCACGAAAGGAGACAAAGAAGTGATTTTCCATAATAAAATAATAAAGACGCCACGCCCAGCAGGTAAAGCAAAAAAAGCCATTCGCCCATTGAGAGGGCGTTGCTAGCTGAGGTGTTCTCCAGTACCGAATCCGGTTGCATGGAAGTGAGCGGTGCTAGCGAGTTTTGCTGGGAGAAGGTGGTTTCCAGCTGAATGGTATGGGTAATGTAAAAAAGCGGAAAAAGGACAGCCGTTAAAACTCCTAAAAGCAAATAAAACCGTTTAGCAAAGGCCCAAGTTTGATCTCTTAGGAACCAGAAGTAGATACCCTGAAAGCAAGCCAGTACGATGGACGATTTCAATAAGTACAGTAAAACACCTTCCATAACCTTTAGTTTTTTTCTATGATTCTCAGGATTTCCCGAAGCTCGTCGGCACTTATCTTTTCCTCTTTGGCAAAGAAAGACACCATGTTTTTATAGCTGTTATCGAAAAATTGTTCGGTCGCTTGTTTCATAAAGCGCTTTGTATAAGCTTCTTTAGAGACGATAGGAAAATACTGATGTGTCTTTCCGAAAGCTTTG
The DNA here is from genome assembly GCA_964639255.1 of uncultured Flavobacteriaceae bacterium. Lineage (GTDB taxonomy): Bacteria > Bacteroidota > Bacteroidia > Flavobacteriales > Flavobacteriaceae > NZQO01. The sequence continues at coordinate 4,177 of CAZXDP010000072.1, read as the reverse complement.
TGGCCCACAAATTGTTTCTCCTCCAAATTCCGAACAATGGTAGAAACCGTGTTGTAATGATTGTCTTCTGGCAGGATAGCCACTATCTCTTTCACAAAGGCCTGTTCCAGCTTCCATAGTGCCTGCATAATCTGCTCTTCTTTCTTTGTCAGTGAATCCATGGTAATTATAAAATTACAAGGTTAACTATATTATTAGTTTTATAACTATAAATATAGTTATTTATTGTTTCGCAGGGTTATTTTTCCTCAAAATTTTTTGTTCAGGAAAGAAAACCGAATCTTAGTATCTTCGCGTACAAATATTGCTATGTCCATTTTGTTTATTTTCCTGGGGTTGATCTTGCTCGTTGTGGGCGGGGAATTTTTAGTGCGTGCTTCCGTAGCGCTTTCGTTCAAGCTGAAACTTTCCAAAATGGTCATTGGCCTTACCGTGGTATCTTTTGCAACCTCGGCCCCCGAGTTGCTGGTAAGTCTTCAGGCAGCACTTACTGGTTTTTCCGATATTGCCTTAGGAAACGTGATAGGCTCCAACATCGCCAATATTGGATTGGTGCTGGGCATCACCGCGGTTATAGCGCCCTTGGGGATCGATCGCGATTTCTACAAGCTGAACTGGCCGGTGATGATGGTGCTTTCGATGTTGCTCTACTTTTTCCTATCGAGCGGCACCGTGCTTTCCCGGGTGGAAGGGGGGATTTTCGTACTCCTTATTATAATATACCTTTTCCTTCTCATAAAAAGGGCACGCAACCAACAGAAAGAACTTTCCGAAGAGGAGGTAGACGAGGGGCTCTCGCAAACATCGAATGTAAAATTGGTGATATGGCTGCTTATAGGTGGCGGGGCACTATACGGCGGCAGCGAACTTTTGGTCACCGGTGCGGTAGATCTCGCCACGGCGCTAGGGGTAAGCGAACGGGTCATTGCCGTTACGATGATTTCAGTAGGAACTAGCGTTCCCGAACTGGCTGCCTCGGTCATTGCCGCCCTACGTAGGGAAAAGGCTATCTCGTTAGGCAACCTAATAGGTTCCAATATTTTTAACATTGCCTCGGTCCTAGGCCTTACCGCTCTTATTCACCCTATTATCGTGAACAGCACCGAGGTGCTCACCAACGATATCTTCTGGATGATTGGCTTTGCGGCAGTGCTCATTCCGTTGGCATTCCTGCCAGTTAAGTTTGAGATGGGGCGTTACAAGGGGCTGGCCATCGTCTTGGCATATGCGCTATTTGTCGGCTTGGCGTTTCTGAACTAAATGCTCTGATCTTTTCGTAATGCGATGAACACGCGCAACGCATATGCGGTATTATGGCATTATGACGTATTTCAATATTACTATCAATTAAATAACTTATTTCTGAAACATACCCCTATTTGTTTAGGGGGTGTTATTCTGAAAAGTATAATTTGTCAATAAGTTAACATTAAAAAATAGGGGGTAAAAACGGAAAAGATGTATTTTTGCCAAGTCCAATTTTAAAAAACACAACTTATTATGTCAACCCTACGCTTTCATGCCATCAAGGAAACTTTTAATCGATTGCCGGTTAAGGTCGAAGAGCCAGTACGCCGATCTGAAATTTTTGCGAAGAACGTGTTCAACGAAGCTGCCATGCGGCAGTATTTAACCAAGACATCATTCAATAGTGTGATGGATGCTATTCAAACAGGTTCAAAAATAAATCGCGATATGGCTGATCACATTTCCACGGGAATGAAGGAGTGGGCTATCAGCAAAGGAGCTACACACTACACGCACTGGTTTCAGCCGTTAACGGGTGCCACTGCCGAAAAGCACGATGCTTTTTTTGAAACCATAGACAACGGCCAAAGCATTGAGAAGTTTGGGGGCGGACAATTGGTACAACAGGAGCCCGATGCCTCCAGCTTTCCACACGGGGGTATTCGAAATACCTTCGAGGCACGGGGCTATACCGCTTGGGACCCTACTTCTCCGGCCTTCATTTACGGAACCACCCTTTGTATTCCCACAGTTTTTGTGGCCTATACAGGCGAGGCTTTAGATTATAAAACCCCCTTGTTGCGTGCGCTCCAGGAAGTGGACAGTGCAGCAACAGCTGTGGCGAAGTATTTTGATAAGAACGTAAAAAAAGTAAATGCCACCTTGGGGTGGGAACAGGAATATTTCCTTATCGATAAAGCGCTCATCGCATCGCGCCCCGATATCGCCCTAGCCGGACGCACCCTATTGGGCCATACCTCAGCCAAGGGACAGCAGTTGGACGACCACTATTTTGGCAGCATTCCAGCTCGTGTTCTTAATTATATGCGCGATTTAGAGACCGAATGTATGCTGTTGGGTATCCCGGTAAAAACCCGCCACAACGAAGTGGCTCCCAACCAGTTTGAGTTGGCGCCCATCTTCGAGGAAACGAACTTGGCGGTAGACCATAATTCGTTGTTGATGGACGTGATGGACAAAATTGCCGATCGCCACAATTTTAAGGTATTGTTCCACGAAAAACCGTTTGCAGGTGTAAATGGAAGCGGGAAGCACAACAATTGGTCGTTGGCGACCGATACCGGTGTAAACCTGTTGGGCCCTGGCAGTACGCCTATGAAGAACCTTCAGTTCTTAACCTTCTTCATCAACACCATAAAAGCGGTGAACGATTACGAGGAATTGCTCCGAGCTTCCATAGCCAGTGCCAGCAACGATCATCGCTTGGGTGCCAACGAAGCACCGCCGGCCATTATTTCGGTCTTTATTGGGTCGCAGCTAACAGAGGTGCTTGATGAACTGGAAAAGGTGACCGATGGAAAGCTGTCGCCACAGGAGAAAACCGATTTGAAACTGAACGTTGTGGGTAAAATCCCAGAGATTTTGCTAGATAACACAGATCGCAACCGTACCTCTCCTTTTGCCTTTACCGGAAATAAGTTCGAATTCCGGGCCGTGGGTAGCAAGGCCAATTGTGCTAACCCGATGACGGTTTTGAATGCCATAGTAGCGAAGCAACTTAATGAGTTCAAGAAAAAGGTAGATGGCCTCATCAAGAACAAGAAGATGAAAAAGGACGATGCGATCTTCAACGTGCTGCGTGAATATATTAAGGACAGCAAGCGAATTCGCTTTGAGGGCGATGGGTATGGAGAAGCTTGGGAAAAAGAGGCAAAGAAACGCGGATTAAGCAATTATAAGACCACCCCCCAGGCATTGAAGGCCCGAATTTCGGATAAGAACATTGCCTTGTTCGAAGAACTGGGCATTATGAGCCGAACAGAAATCGAGGCACGCCACGAGATTGAGGCTGAAGACTATGCCCTCCGCATACAGATTGAAGGAAGGATCTTGGGAGATATTGCCCGCAACCACGTCATTCCAACGGCCATTCGCTATCAAAATCTTTTAATAGAGAATGTGCAGGGCCTCAAGAATATATACGGTACAAGTTTTAAAAAGGTGGCCGGCGAGCAACTGCAGCTCATCGAGAAGATTTCCGAACATATTGCCAAAATCAACAAAGGGATTAACGATATGATCGAAGCCCGTAAGAAGGCGAACAAGATCGAGGATGCAGAGGAGCGGGCCTTTTCCTATTGCGACGATGTACGGGTTTATTTTGATGAAATTAGGTACCACTGCGATAAGTTGGAGCTGCTGGTAGATGACGAATTATGGCCCATGACCAAGTATAGGGAGCTGCTATTTACGAGATAAATCCTTTTAACAAAAAATTAACATTTGTACAAAAAAGGTCGTTTCACGTAGTTGGACGACCTTTTTTTATGTACGTCGATTCTTACCAAAAATATTAACACGAAAAATCCTACAATTGTCTCGCATTGTGGAAAGTACGTGTATCTACGTATGTTCTAATCTGCAAAAATGTTAGATATTTGAAATGTAATTCAAGAGAAGTTTTTGACTGCTTGAGTGCAACACTCCTCAATTTACCATATTAAAAAATGCGATCTCTGTATCCATTTTGGAAATGATAGTATGGTCTTTTAACAATAAGGTATCCCCACAAATTTTGATGTGTACATATGTGTACACAGGTTTGAAATTTCAAAGCGTATCTCCCTGTCTTAGAGATAGGGTACAGGGAAACCTGAAGTTCTTTAATAATTTGTAGTAACCAATATTTTTTTAACCAATATTAACTTTAAATCTTTTTAATTATGAAAAAAGTAATTTTTTGCGCAGC
>CAZXDP010000071.1:0-11970 GCA_964639255.1 uncultured Flavobacteriaceae bacterium | reverse complement strand
AATCCGTACCTATGCCGAATCAAGGGGAATACCTATTGAGCGCGAGCCTGTATACGACAGATACCGTACAGCAAACCCAGGTGTTGCACGACAGCTTTTTACTGCGGTTTTCAGAAGCATATACCAATGAACGCACCCTAACCGATGCCAAGAAGCCTTGGAATTTCGATGAGAATTTTGGCAGTAATCTAGAGGGAGTTCCCTTTAGCATCCAACGGAGGGCATTACCTGAAGCTACCGAGGAAGTACCGCTTTCCGTTTACAATTACCGCCATAGCGAATATTACATTCAAATAGAGTACACTCCAATCCCCAACCGAACGGCCTTATGGGTCGATCAATATACCAATACAACTACCAGGTTGGAGGATGGACAGACCTCTATTCCGTTCTCGGTCGACGTAAATGATGTAAACAGCGCCGCAAACGACAGGTTCTATATCGCCTTCGAAGAAGATGTTTTAAATGTACAGGATCATTCAAAAGTTGCGGTCCGCATGTTCCCCAATCCGGTCAAGGGCAATACTGTTTCATTTGCCCTTCCCGAGGCGATGCAAGGACAAGCATTGCAGGTGTACCTTACCGATGTGAGGGGAAGAAAGGTATTTCAAAGTAGTGAAACCCCAACGGGCAACACATTGCAAGTTATGCTGCCTTCTTTGGAGAGTGGCGTTTATATGGTGCAACTCGTGGGAATGCAAGAACGGGCAACGTTGCGTTTGATTAAAGAATAGCCTAAGAGGTGTGAACCTATGAACAGCGCTTGTATGAAATTAATAGGAAAAATACCACAAGTAGAACTGAAAGATTATTAGTTACAAATCCGTTGAAATGCCAATAAAATAGACAAAGTACATTAATTCTTAACAAAAGGACAGGTATTTTGTAAAAAATATGTTATGTTTATCCCTACCAATGAAATTGTTATGAAACAAAAACAAAAGTTCTCCCCGCTTACGCTGTTGTTTATATTGCTTCTCATGTGTTCGAGCTACTCGGCTTCGGCACAAATTACGCTGCCTGGCGATGTCGATGATGAACCTGCCATGCCCATTGACGGAATGCTTGGTTTGGGTGTTGCCGCAGGGCTGTATTACGGGGTGCGCAAGGCGCGCCAACATAAAAAATAAAGGCAAACGGTTCTTCACAACCCTACTAAAATTTCCCAACTGCCTCCGCCATTCTTTGTGGGCCTAATGGAGAAAGTGTTGCAGTGTTTTTTCAAAAGACAGCTGTCCTTAGCATACTTTGTAAACAAATTTGCGCCTCACCTGTGCATCTCCCCTAATAAGTTTCGTATTTTTGCGGCGCCCCATAAGTCGTCACCCACTTTTTCTAAACGACCTGCCACATGCAGCAAAAAATCTTTCTCTCTCCCCCACATATGGGCGGGAATGAGCAACGGTATGTCCAAGAGGCCTTTGACACCAATTGGATTGCCCCGTTGGGCCCCAATGTTACAGGCTTCGAAGAGAGCTTGGAAAACTATTTGGGCAATGATGTACACGTAGCCGCCCTAAGCTCGGGTACGGCCGCCTTGCATATAGCGCTATTGTTGCTAAATATTGGGGCCGGGGATGAGGTGCTGTGCCAGAGCCTTACTTTCGCCGCCTCCGCCAATCCTATTATCTACGTTGGGGCCACCCCAATATTTGTGGATAGTGAGCCCGATACGTGGAATCTTTGTCCGGAGCAATTGCGACGCGCCATCGAGGACCGTATTCGCTTGGGCAAGAAACCGAAGGCAATCATCGCGGTGCATCTGTACGGAATGCCTTATAAGGTCGATGAAATTCGTGAGGTAGCGAATACCTACGAGATTCCAATAATCGAAGACAGTGCCGAGGCATTGGGCAGCTTTTACAAAAAGAAAGCGTGTGGCACCTTTGGAGACCTGTCTATTCTATCCTTCAATGGGAATAAGATCATTACCACATCGGGTGGCGGAGCGCTTATTGCCCCAACAAAAAAGCACAAGGAAAAAGCGATTTTTCTAGCTACCCAAGCGCGCGACAACGCTCCGCATTATGAGCATTCCACCATTGGGTACAACTACCGAATGAGCAATATTTCCGCCGGCATTGGCCGCGGACAGATGGAAGTTCTCGATGCGCACGTAGCGCTGCGCCGTGGTATTCGCTACGATTTTTATGATACGTTATTCCAGGAATGGGAAGGCGTACAACTAGCGAAAGAACCCAATGACGATTATTTTTCTAATTTCTGGTTAAGTTGTATCTTGGTAGATGAACAAGAGGCTGGTTTTAAGCCAAGTGAGGTACAGCAAATGCTCGCTTCGCATTCTATCGAATGCCGCCCTATGTGGAAGCCTATGCACCTGCAGCCTGTTTTCAGGGATGCACCGTACTATGGTCGTGGTGTTTCCGACAGGTTGTTTAGAATGGGTATATGCCTACCCTCTGGTTCGTCGTTAACTCCCTCGGAAAAGGAACGAATCCTTATCGCGCTCTCTGAAGTTTTGCGGAAGCGCCAAAAATAAATGGATATGGGAAACGCTAAAAACCAACGCAGAAGGTGGCAACCTTCCGAAAAAGGCTTGCGTTTCTTGGAACAACGCTACTTGCCCCGGTGGGCGGTCTTGTTTCTAGATACGTTCATAGGATTTCTCTCCCTCATATTGGTGTATTTTATCCTTACCGGTACCCCGTTGCGTTTTTCCGAAGAAATTCCCTTAGTGTTACAAGGTGCGATTGTCCTGTTCGTGCACGTTTGTTACTTCTTGCTGTTTCGGACGTTCTCTGGTATTATCAGGCATTCCACCTTTACCGATATCGTTAGGCTTACCTATGCTTCCGTAGCTACCTTGCTAACACTAACGGCGCTTAACTTTGTCTACCTTCTCATATTCGGCTCGAAACCACTGCTTACTACAGCCTTGGTCTTATACGCCTTGCTTTCTTTTAGCGGAATGCTCACCTTTCGTCTCGTCGTAAAGGAAAGCTATCGGTTCATGAAAAATAGCGTGACTAGCGGCACCAAAAAAAAGGTGGTGATAATTGGGGTAGATGACCAAACCATTAACTTGGGCAAGGCCCTCACAACAGAGGCTTCCGGTGAATTTCAACTGGTTGGGTTTATAACAGAGTCTCAAGACGCCAAGCAATTGAAAATCGCCGGGAAACCCGTAATATCCATTACCAACTCATTTATAGATACCGTGACAAAATTGGATATAGACGGGGTGTTATTAATGGGGAACCTGTTAAGCGGGAAGCGAAAGAATGAGTTGGTTGACGAATGCCTGTCTGTTGGATTGGAAATTTTCCATGTACCGTCTCTCGAAAACTGGAGCAGGAAGGCAGATATCAACCATCAGATAAAGCCTTTGGAGATTGAGGACCTTTTAGAGCGAGAACCCATACGCATTGAAGACGAGGTCATTAAAGAAGATTTGAGCGGAAAAACCATTCTCGTCACCGGCGGTGCAGGAAGTATTGGCAGTGAAATCGTTCGGCAGATTGCCGGGTATGCACCTGGGTTGCTCATTATACTTGACCAAGCCGAATCGGCGCTGCACGAGTTGGAAATGTACCTTGAAACCAACCATCCTATCTTGAATTATGTTGCCGAGTTGGGCGACATAAGCAATATGTACCGTATGGAGATGCTATTTTCGCGTTATTCCATATCCGTGGTTTACCACGCAGCGGCCTACAAGCACGTACCCATTATTGAACGGAATCCGCACGAGGCCATTTATACGAATGTTTTGGGCACCGTAAACCTTTCTATCTTATCCGTTAATTTCGATATCAAAAAATTTGTAATGGTCTCTACAGATAAGGCTGTTAATCCTACAAATGTGATGGGGGCGAGCAAGCGGGTGGCCGAGATGTACGTACAGGCCCTGCAGCGGGAGAAGGGGGTTACCACTAAATTTATCACAACCCGCTTCGGAAATGTTTTGGGCAGCAGTGGTTCGGTGATACCGCATTTTCGGAAACAGATTTCCCAGGGAGGCCCCGTTACGGTTACCCACCCGGAAATTATTCGTTATTTTATGACCATTCCCGAAGCATGCCAATTAGTGCTGCAAGCGGGTACGATGGGCAAAGGCGGTGAAATCTTTGTGTTCGATATGGGCAAGCCTGTGAAGATTGTCGACTTGGCAGAAAAAATGATCTTGCTTTCGGGTTTGGAGCCGTATGAGGATATCGATATTAAATTTACCGGACTTCGGCCCGGCGAAAAGCTCTATGAGGAATTGCTGAACCCAACGGCTACCTCTTTACCCACCCACCATCCCAAAATTATGGTGAGTAAAGTGCCCATTTCCTTGTTCAAGGATTTAAAGGATAAGGTACGGGAGCTTATTAAAAGCAGTGAGAAGAACAAGGACGAAAAGGTAGTACGGCTGCTGAAGGAAATTGTACCAGAGTACAAGAGCGAGAATTCGCCCTTCGAGATATTGGATACCGAGGAAAGTCCCATTAATGAAGAATAACCCTATATTTGCAAAAATTAAATTTCCGCGAATGAGAATTGCTGTATTGGCATTGCTGCTAATTACCATTAGTAGTTGTGTTTCCCGTAAGGAAATAGCTTATTTTCAAGATATTGAGGCGTTGGCTGCTTTACAATCTTCCAAGGAAAGCGCGGTGGTGCTTCAACCCAATGATTTACTTTCGATAACCGTCTCCTCTTTCAATTTAGAAGCCGCGCGTCCCTTCAATTTGATCATGGAATCGCGTCCTTCGCTCAACGGGCAAGCCAATTTCAACAACACCCAACAACAAGGCTATCTTGTGGATGCCGATGGCACCATAGAATTTCCGGTATTGGGTACCCTGCAGGTGGCTGGGCTTACTCGTAAGGAGCTTAACGCAATGCTCGAAAAAAGGCTAGAGGAATACCTGAAAGACCCTATTGTAACCATTCGTCTGCTTAATTTCCAAATAAGCGTGTTGGGGGAGGTAACGAGACCAGGAACGTATATGGTTACGGGCGAGCGCGTCACGCTACCCGCAGCCCTCGGCCTGGCAGGCGATCTCACTATTTATGGCGAGCGAGACAACATACTGGTAATTCGTGAAACCAGCGACGGGAAAAACTATGCCTATCTTGACCTTACCGATGCTTCGGTGATCAATTCAGAATATTACTACCTGCGGCAAAATGATGTAATTTACGTCGAGCCCAATAAGGCACAGCGGCAAAGTGCTACCTTCAACCGAAATTCGACAGTATACATCAGTGTGGCTTCCCTTTTGGTTTCGGTTCTCATTCTTATTTTCAGATAGTCTATGCAACAATTACCCTCTCAAACTAATGATGAACAACAGGAACCCACCTTGCGCGAGCAATTGGACCAATACCTTCGGTATTGGCCGTGGTTTATTGTAGCGGTCATCATTAGCCTTAGTGCCGCTTTCCTGTACCTGCGGTATGCTACGGAAATATACCAAGCACAGGCGGCTATCTTGATAAAGGACGAAGAAAACAGCTCCTTATCCGAACTGGCTGCGTTTCAGGATTTGGGCTTTACCGGCGCACTAAGCATGTCTGGTTTTGAGAACGAAATGGAGATTCTTCGTTCCAAATCGCTTACCGAGCGCGTGGTTCGCGAACTGGACTTGCACATACGCTATATCAAGGAGGGCAATGTCAAAGATGCGGAATTGTTCGCAAATCTGCCCTTCCGGGTGCGACTGCTCACTCCCATGGAGGAAATTACCCAGACGATCGCCCCTTTTTATATCACACCCATTTCGGCTTCAGAATATAGGTTAAGTGGGGCGGACGACGAGCGTTCTGAAACACATTCGTACGGCGATGTGGTTTCCCTAGCCTTTGGTGATATTACTGTGATACCCAATGCAGCAGAGTTGGATGAAGCTGCTCTAGGAAGCCCCCTGCGCATCCTTATTTCACGTATCGACCCCGTGGTGGCAAACTATCGCCGCCGTATTGATATTGCACCTGTTACCAAAAATGCCAGTGTCATTCGGTTAACGCTTACCTCGCCAGTGCCGTCTAAAGCCGAGGCGGTACTTAATGAATTGATTCGTCAATACAACGAAGATGCGATTCGCGACCGAAACCTAGTATCCAGAAATACAGCCGAATTTATCCAAACTAGGCTGGAAATCATCACCGAGGAACTCGACTCGGTAGAAACGGGTAAGGTCACCTTTAAGGAAACCAACCGATTGACCGATATTGCCGCAGAGGGTCAGCTGTTCCTAGAGAGCGCTAGTTCACTTCAAGAACAGGAAATGGCGCTGGAAACACAGCTGGAATTGGTGAAGACCTTAACGGATTATTTACAGCAGGCAGGTCCCTTTTCGTTGTTGCCCACCAATTTGGGTATCGATCAAGAAGGGGTATCTAATCTGGTGGGGGATTATAATCGCTTGGTGTTGGAACGGCAACGCCTGTTGCAGAGCAGTACCGAACAAAACCCATTAGTGGTAACGCTAAGTTCCCAAATTGTCGATATGCGCGCAACCATCTTGGAGAACCTTCGAACGGTACAGACTTCTTTGCAGATTTCCCGAAACGAGTTCCGCGCACGCGAAGCCCGTATCGGTTCGGAAATCGCCGAGATCCCTTCCATAGAGAAGCAATTCCGAAGCATAAGCCGGCAACAGGAAATCAAGGAAGCCTTGTATTTGTACTTGCTGCAAAAGCGGGAAGAAAATGCAATTTCGCTGGCGGTAACCACGCCTCGAGCCAAGATCGTGGACCCGGCCTATAGCGGTGAGCAGCCGGTATCGCCCAAAAAGCAAATCATCCTGTTGGCCGCACTAATTCTCGGGTTGTTAGTGCCGTTTTTGGTCATCTACGTGCGACAGCTACTGAACAATAAAATTCAGGATCGAGCCTACTTAGAGCGTCATTTAAAAGGGCAATCGGTAGTGGGGGAAATTCCCCGTACGGGCCGCAAGGATGAAGAGCTAATTCAGAAGAACGACCGCTCGGTGCTGGCGGAATCCTTCCGTATACTGCGAACCAACCTTCAGTATTTTTTCCTAAGCCGAAAGTCACAGGCCAATGAAGGCAAGGTATTATTCGTCACCTCCACTGTGAAGGGTGAAGGGAAAACATTTGTGGCCACCAACTTGGCCCTAACCTTGGCCCATTCTGGCAGTAAGGTAGTTTTAGTGGGCGGCGATATTCGTAATCCGCAGTTGCAGCGCTATGTTACGGGTGAATTCGATAATAAGGGGGTGGTAGAGTATTTGGTTCAACCGGAAACGAGCTGCGCACAGTTTTTGCAACCTTCGGAAATCAGCGAGAACCTATCGATTTTATTCTCGGGAACCATACCGCCCAATCCGGCCGAACTTTGGATGCAGCCACGGGTCGCAACCCTTTTTTCTGAACTGAGGGAACAATTTGACTATGTTGTGGTTGATACCGCACCGGCGATGCTGGTGACCGATACCTTCTTGATAAACCAATACGCAGATGCCACACTCTATACCATGCGTGCCGGATATACCGAAAAACGGATTGTAGGTTTCCCGATGGATTCCATCGAGGAAGGAAAGCTGCGAAACGTTGCTTTTGTACTGAACGATGTTAGTCTTTCCAATTTTGGGTACGGTAACAAATACGGCTATTCCTATACAGAAGACACACAACCATGGTGGAAACGATTTTTCCGAAGATAACGGTATGTGGCACTACCTAAAACGGTTGGCCATTTGTTGGGTGCTTTGGGTACCCCTCACAGCAGGCGCCCAATCTTGGGTGGTTTCAGGGACCTCGGAAGGGCAGGCGTTAGCATCCAGTCAAGAATCCTTGCCGTTTTGGACGTTTACCAATAGTAGTTTTGAACGCGGTGATTTGAGCAACGCTTCCCTATATGCCGAAGCTGAGGCGTTGTACGTGAAAAATCAACATAGTTGGAACGTGGGCCTTTCGGGTTTTGTACGGGACGGGGTAGTTCCTGCTGCAGCACGCCGCGATCTATATATTAATTATAGCAATCCTTGGGTATCGGTTACCGCAGGTGCGCGAAAGCGTCGTGAAACCTTAGGCGGCTTGTCATCCTCAAACGGAAATTTCCTGTGGTCCAACAATGCGCGTCCGTTGCCAGGCGTCATCATAGAAGCTAGCGAACCCCTTGCCTTGAACCGTACTTTTTCGCTCGACTGGGGTATTGCCCATTACCAGTTGAATGACGATCGATTTGTGGAGGATACGCGGGTGCACTATAAGCGTTTGGGGATTCACGCTGCAATCGCCCCGCAGCACAGCCTAGCTTTTAAGGTACAGCATTTTGTACAATGGGGTGGGACATCGCCCATAGCAGGAGCGCTGCCCGATGATTTCGAAGCGTTTTTCAAAGTGTTTTTGGCGAAGGACGATCCGGTTATTTTTCCGAATGGTGAACCTGGCGATAATGCGTTGGGAAATCACCTGGGAAGTTATTTTCTGGAATACCAATGGTTGCCACAGTGGGGTACGATTACCCTTTATCATGAACATCCTTTGGAAGATGGTTCGGGAACGGCGCTAAAGAACTTCCCCGACGGTATTTGGGGACTCTATGCAGCGCTTCCCAAAGGCAAGATCTTTCAACAATTTTTGTACGAATTCATTACTACCACTAACCAAAGTGGCGATTCCGGCATTAGCTCCAACGACAATTATTTCAGCAATGCACAGTACCGCAGCGGTTGGAGTTACGAAGGCAATATTATAGGGCTGCCGTTTATTGTTTTTGATAGGGGTGTAGTAATAGACGACGACAGCCGGCCGGTTACCTTAAATAACCTAAGTGCCCATCATTTGGGTGCAAAGGGATCTAAGAATGCGTTCTATTGGACGGTAAAGCTATCGTATGTGGAGCGACGAGGCCGTGCATCGCGGTTATTGGAGGTGCCATTGGAAAATTGGTATACCTTCGGGGAGTTGCGATATGCCTCCCAGAAGTTGGGAACGGTAGGTACCGTTTTGGGAGCCGATTTCTCTCCGTATTCATCGCCAGTTTTGGCTGCCGGACTTACCTATTCCTATTCGTTTTGATTGTTGCGTGAACCGAAAAACCATCCCAACGGAAACCATATAAAGAGGAAAAGATACCAGCCAGTCAAAATTCCGATAAGCGTAATGGTAGCTGCCACAATTATAAGAATCCACTGCCACCTGTTAGCCTGTTTCATTCTTTTTTAGCGAAAATAAAAAAATCCCGTGGGAGCGCCACGGGATTTACATTTTGTATACAAGGTTCCTTACTTGATCTCCACCAACTGTAGGTCGAAGGTTAAATCTTTGCCTGCCAAAGGGTGGTTGGCATCTACCACGATGTGGTCTTCGTTCACTTCGGCAACGCGCAGCTGGCGTTCACTCCCGTCTGGATTCTTGGCCATAAGGCCCATACCCACTTGCGGTGCGATTTCCTGTGGGAGATTCTCATTGGGGATGGGTTGGAAAAGCTCCTTCTGTACTTCGCCATACGCTTCTTCCTTCGGGATGGTCACAGTTTTCTTTTCATCCACCTCCATATCGATAAGGCCTTTTTCAAATCCTGGAATCAACCTGCCCTGTCCCAAGGTAATTTCCAAGGGCTCACGCTCTAGCGAGCTATCGAAGACCTGTCCGTCGGCTAATTTTCCCGTGTAGTGTACTCGTACCGTGTCGTTTGCTTTTACTTTACTCATAATTTAGATATCTGTGATTTTCAATCGTTTATCAGCGGGCAAAAGTACAGGTTCTATATTGAAATGGCTTCTGAATTGCGAATAATTCGCCAATTTAAGAAAAGCTTAACATTTGAAACCTTACTTCGTTTTGGTATTAAACCCCCCTTCTTCCACAGAATTTCCGAAGCTATTTCACCCGTCAAATTTAGCTATCTTTGACACCATATGAGTAAGTTGGTGCACATTACCATAGTCCCAGAGCAGCAGGCCGATACCGAGTACATCCTAACGAAGGCGCTGCAAAAAGCCAAGCTTTCAAAAGCTCATATCAGCGATTGGCGCATTCGGAAACGTTCTATCGATGCCCGGCAGAAGCCGGTAAAGCTAAGCCTTCAAATTGAACTGTTCCTACCTTCGGAAGTTAGGGAGCAGCTACCTTTATTTGCGCCCCAACTTGTTACTGGGAAACGGGAGGTATGTATTATCGGTGCTGGGCCGGCAGGACTGTACGCGGCTCTTAGGGCGCTGGAATTGGGTCTGAAGCCAATCGTATACGAACGCGGCAAAGATGTTCGGGCCCGGCGGCGCGATCTGGCAAAAATTCATAAGGAGCATCTCGTAGATCCAGATTCGAACTATTGCTTTGGCGAAGGGGGCGCTGGAACGTTCTCTGACGGAAAACTATATACCCGCTCAAAGAAGCGTGGTAACGTTAAAAAAGCGATGGAATGGTTCGTCCATTTTGGCGCGCCGGCCGATATTTTGGTGGATGCCCATCCCCATATTGGCACCAACAAGCTTCCAAAGATCATTGCTTCGATGCGAGACGCAATTATAGCGCAGGGTGGTGAGATACATTTTGAATCGAAATTGACCGATGTTTCCGTAGAAGACGGCACGATACAATCAATACAACTAAACGGCGATGCGTGGCGTCCCTGTAGCGACCTGATCTTGGCTACGGGACATTCGGCCCGCGATATCTTTCACCTCTTGCATAAACGTGGTATTTCCATGAGCGCAAAAGCCTTTGCGCTGGGCGTACGGGTAGAACATCCCCAAGATTTGATAGACCGTATTCAATATCACGGTGACGACACCAATCCGTTTTTACCACCAGCGTCCTATGCATTGGTCACGCAGGTAGATGGTGAGGGGGTCTATTCTTTCTGTATGTGCCCCGGCGGCATCGTGGCGCCTTGCGCGACCCAACAGGAAGAAGTGGTTACCAATGGTTGGAGCCCCAGTAAACGGAACAATCCCTTTGCCAATTCAGGGATTGTAGTGAGCGTCGACCCCGAACGCTTGTCTGATTACGAGGCGACCGATCCTTTTGTGAGCTTGCGGTTACAGCAACAAGTAGAACGGGCGTGTTGGGAGGCCGCCGGAAGAACACAACGCGTACCTGCCCAGCGTATGGTAGATTTCGTGGAGGGGAAGATTTCCCAAAGTCTGCCGCCAAGTTCCTATCAGCCAGGTATTGTTTCCGTAGACCTCAATACGGTACTCCCGCCGTTTATCGCGAAACGCCTACGGAAAGCCTTCCAGGAGTTTGGAAGGAAGATGAAAGGTTATTATACCAACGAGGCCGTGCTGCACGCACCAGAGAGCAGGACCTCTTCGCCGGTTTCCATTCCACGTGATGCGGGAACCCTTATGCATCCTGAAGTTTTAGGCCTGTATCCATGTGGGGAAGGGGCAGGGTATGCAGGTGGTATCATTTCGGCGGCAGTAGATGGTATGAATTGTATAGAAGCCATTGCAAAAAAGTACGATAGCATTTCGGTAGGGTAAATTTTCGCTACGGTGCGACCTTTCACAGAATTCTAACGTAGTTTTATGAGTGTTTTACAGAAAGTGCCGTTATCTTTTCAGAAAAAAAAGATGGAAAAGTCGAAAGATGAAATTTATGACAGTTTTTACGATCTAGTGAACATGACACCCAGCGAGCTCGAAGATTGGTTGGACACTGAAAAATCGAAGCAGGTAGGGAAGGACAGTGGCGATGGAGAAAGCAAGGGGCATAAGAGCGGACGTAAGATTGTAAAAATCAAGCGCAAGAAAAAGGAGGACCTCACCGAAACCAATTATGAACATATGGAAAAGGTTATTGGCTATATTAAGCGCCACAAGGCACAGCGACCCGATGGTGATGTTTCTGAAACCGATTGGCGCTACAGCCTGAAAAACTGGGGCCACGATCCCATAAAATAACTTACTTCCCGATGCAATATCTTTCTAACCTATATTTTAAAGGGGTTGTGAGAGATTAGGCAACAAATAGGCTACAGAATAGCCATATAATCGGCAGTATCACAACAATCAAGGGAAAATACTTGTTGCCTTATTTGTATCA
>CAZXDP010000070.1:0-12097 GCA_964639255.1 uncultured Flavobacteriaceae bacterium | reverse complement strand
GTGGGATCAGCAACATCAGGATTTGATGAACTTACATTATACCGTGAAATTTGCGTATTTCCCTCAGTATCGATATAGTTAATATAGAAATAGCCATTACTTCCATAATTAGGATGGAAAGCGAGTCCCAACAGGCCCATTTCACCACTAGAACTTATTTGATTGCTTATATCCAAAAAATTAGTCGAATTTACGCTCCCGTCAGGCTGAAGTATCTTGATACGGCCTCCCTTCTCCACCACAAAAAGCCTCTCATCGCCAGCGTGCTCTAATGCCAGTGGGGCATTCAATCCAGAAGCGAACAACGTAATACCATTATTCTGTGCCAAGGTAGAAAAATGGATAATGAGCGTTATAATAGCAATAACCGGAACAAATTGGCGTCTATACTTCATATATTTTTGTCATTAATGTGTTTTTATCGAACAACTAATTTCTTCGTGATTGTATGCCCAGATTGAGCGGTAACCGATACCATGTATACACCAGCTCTTAACTGAGAAGTGCTCAACATGGTAGTTGACGTGCGTAAGCCATTTTTTTCTGAAACAACGCTGCCTCGTACATCGTATATTTTTATTGAAGAAATTGTGTCGTTTTCCATACTAAAGTTTACATTGTTTTCTGCCGGATTGGGATACATAGACAAGGCTAATGCTTCTGAATTTTCCGAAGTACCCAATACCCCGCCCTGAATGGAATAGATAGAGCCCCCGATGCTCACAATATAAAGCTCCTTGTTCACGTCTTCGCCAAAGGAAACCCAATTGCCAGAGAAGTTACCATGGTCTATTACAGTGTTGCTCCCATCTACAGTGCCTATAAGCCCTGAGCAATAATCTGCAAAAAAGTATAGCCCCGAAATATCGGAATAGCGTGTGCCTCGATACACATATCCTCCTGTAACAGAACATTCTGAACTACCGCTCGCCGAAGAATATTCGGCTACGGGAAATGTGAGTTCGCTGGCGGGCGGACAATTGGTGGTGTTGAATGGATCGGAACCTTCATAACAGCGCCAGCCGTAATTGAGGCCGGCTTCGGTCGTGGCGACTTTGTTTATCTCTTCTACGTTGGCCTGTCCCACATCGGCAATCCAAAGATCGTCTTCAGTAAAATCAAAAGAAAAGCGCCAAGGATTGCGCAAGCCGTAGGCCCAGATTTCTTGAGCATTGGTTGTGCTCCCAGCAAAAGGATTACCACTGGGAATGCCGTAGTTGAGCCCTGGACTTGGATTGTCGACATCTATACGCAATAATTTTCCCAGTAACAATGTGGTGTTTTGCGCGCGGTTTCCGGGATCCCCGCCGCTACCGCCATCGCCTGAGGAAATGTAAAGATAGCCATCGGGGCCAAAAGCGAGACAACCCCCATTATGGTTAGAAAAAGGTTGGGCGTATTCCAACAGTATTATTTCTGAAGAAGGATCGGCAATATCGGGATTGCTGCTATCAACCGAAAATCTTGAAACTCGAGTATCGCCATTGGGCATCGTATAATTCACATAAAAATAGCCGTTATTGGCATAATCAGGATGAAAGGCTAACCCAAGCAAACCTTGTTCGCTACCTAGGGAAACCTGGCCCGTAATATCGAAAAAATCGGTACTATTTGTCGTGCCGTCAGGATTCAAAATCTTGATCTTTCCGGCCTGCTCTACCACGAACAATCGCTCATCGCCTGCGTTTTGCAAGGTAACAGGACTGTTGAAGCCACTGGCAAAAAGTTCGATATCCACATCCTGCGCAACGCTAATGGATGAAATGCATACAACAAGTGTGATTAAGGGTATAAGTTTTTTCATAACAATTGGGTTTAGTAGTAAAAATAGTATAAATATGGGAAATTTCTAGCTACAGGCGCTCAGCAATTTTATCACAGGCCTGGTCCAGCATCTCGTAAACCTTATCAAATCCTTGGTCGCCGCCGTAATAAGGATCGGGCACGTCTACATTTTCACCCGGAAAGAGCTCATCGAGGATGAGTTGTACCTTTTCTGTATCATCTTGGCTACGGGCCAGCTGGAGTACATTTTCCCGGTTGGACGTATCCATAACAAAAATATAGTCGAACTCATCGAAATCGGCCGCTGTGAACTGCCGCCCTTTTTGATCGGTAATGTCAAGACCATTTTTCTTTGCTATGGCAATACTTCTGGGGTCTGGCTGTTCGCCTACGTGCCAGTGTCCCGTACCGGCCGAGGTGACATAAATCTTTGAAGTATCAACTTTCGATTTCAACAGGGCCTCAGCAAGGGGAGAACGGCAAATATTGCCAAGGCATACCATAAGTACTTTGGTTTGCATATATTTTTTAATTTCTAAAAATAAAGAAATATTGTGGGGTAGGGGGTTAGGGCTTTGTTAAAAACCCAAACGTGCCAATTGGCTAAAGCGTTAGTTTTTTGTTGAGATCCTCAACATACTTTCGAAATTGCTTGTCTGTAGTAGAAAGGTTGTCAACAGTTTTACAAGCGTGCAAAACTGTGGCGTGGTCCCGCTGCCCAATTTGCGAACCAATGGAGGCAAGCGACGCCTTGGTAAATTTCTTCGCAAAGAACATGGCCAATTGCCGGGCTTGTACAATATGCCTTTTTCGGGTTTTGGACTGGAGTGTATCCACATCCATCTGGAAGTACTCGCTAACCACTTTCTGAATGTAATCGATAGAAACCTCCCGCTTGGTATGTTTTACATAGTTGTCGACTATTTTCTTGGCGAGGTCTATCGTGATATCCTTTCGGTTGAACGAAGAATGTGCGATCAACGAGATAATGGCACCTTCCAATTCGCGGATATTCGTCTTGATGTTGTTGGCCAAAAACTCTACGATTTCCTCGGGCATTTCCACCCCGTCGCGGTACAGTTTGTTATTGATGATGGCTACCCGCGTATCGTAGTCGGGGTGATTAAGCTCTGCTGAAAGTCCCCATTTAAAGCGCGATAGCAAACGCTGTTCAATATCAATCATATCTACAGGAGCCTTATCGCTGGTAAGGATTACTTGCTTTCCGTTTTGGTGCAGGTGGTTGAAAATATGGAAGAAAACATCTTGGGTGCCCGCTTTCCCCGAAAGCAACTGAATGTCGTCTACGATAAGCACATCGATAATCTGGTAAAAATGAATAAAATCGTTTCGGTTGTTCTTCTTAACCGATTCTATGTACTGCTGTGTAAATTTTTCCGCGGAAATATAAAGTACCGTTTTCTCTGGGTACTTGTCCTTTATCTCAACGCCAATCGCGTGACCCAAGTGGGTTTTCCCAAGACCTACGCCCCCAAAGATGAGCAATGGATTAAAGGAAGTGCCTCCTGGTTTATTGGCTACGGCCATTCCGGCCGACCGTGCGAGGCGGTTGGACTCGCCCTCCAGGAAATTCTCAAAATTGTAGCTTGGATTTAGTTGCGATTCTATCTTGACGTTGCGAATGCCGGGAATCACGAAAGGGTTCTTCAGCTCTGGGCTCTTGTTCTTCAGCGGTACGTCTACCTCTTGCGACTGCACGTTGCTGCGGTTGGCACTGGGAATTTTCTCTGTAAAGGGCTGCTTGTTGCCGTAGGTGTTCTCCATCTTGATCACATACACCAACTTGGCGGTAGCGCCCAGCTCCTTGGTAAGGGCAACCTTTAGCAACTTCACGTAATGCTCCTCTAACCATTCATAGAAGAACTTGCTGGGCACCTGGATGCTCAACGCGTTATCGGTGAGCTTCACTGCCTTGATAGGTTCGAACCAAGTTTTGTACGCTTGTGAA
This sequence comes from uncultured Flavobacteriaceae bacterium, assembly GCA_964639255.1. GTDB lineage: Bacteria > Bacteroidota > Bacteroidia > Flavobacteriales > Flavobacteriaceae > NZQO01. Next base: position 8,343 of record CAZXDP010000070.1, on the reverse strand, counting down.
GTGATATTGTCTTCAATAAAGGCCAAACAATTGTTCCAAACCGATTCCGCAGTTTTGCTCATAATGAAAAGCGAGGTTTTTATTAGTTAGTTATTTCAGGTATGGTCAAGAAGCAGGAAAAAGAGCGGTTCCTAACAATTTCTTAACACTGCAAATATGTGAACAAAAAAATGAAAAAAAAAACACCCAGGGTATTGAATTTGTAGTTTTTTTTCCCCATACTGTTGTAGGATAAAACTACGAAAAAACTTCGGCTTAAATACGTTAAATCTTGAAAAATACCGAAACCAAAATACGGGTACGATACGCCGAAACCGACCAGATGGGCGTTGTCTATTACGGTAATTATGCCCTTTACCTAGAACAGGGCAGAACCGAATGGCTGCGGGATTTGGGCTTTTCCTACAAATACATGGAAGCGAATGGTATCCAGCTTCCCGTAACCCAATTGAAAATTGACTACAAACGCCCAGCGCGCTACGATGACTTGCTTACCGTAACCACCTCGCTGATGCAACTGCCAACAGCTAAGATTGAATTTTACTATGAGATACACAACGAGTTGGGGGACCTCTTGGTAACTGCCCAAACCACCTTGGTTTTTATAAATACAAGCACAGGTAAAATACAAAAAGCTCCCCAATACCTAATCGATTCCATTGAGCGAGGATAGCACCAACATTTTCCTAGTTTGAAATTTTCTTTACAACCACTTTATAAGTGTTCTTAAACAATTTGAAAATGCGATTGGCGTCCTTTTTCCGAACCGCGATGATAAGGCGGCACGATAGTTCCATTTTCTGTGCTACAATGGTGAGGTCTTCTTCCTTTATGATACGCATCACAATATTCATTTCGGGATATTCAAAGTCGAGTTGGAATCGTATATCGATTGTTCTCGTTACGATTTTAGCTTGCTCCAATGCCATGCTCGCCGCGGTTTTATAGGCTTGTACCAATCCACCAACGCCTAACTTCGTGCCACCAAAATACCGTACCACCACTACAAGCGTATTGGTTACTTGATACGATTGCAATTGGCCGTAAATGGGCATCCCTGCGCTGTTGGACGGTTCTCCGTCGTCATTTGCGCGATAGTGTTCATACTCCTTTCCCAATTGCCAGGCATAGCACCAATGACGCGCCTTATGGTGCTCGCGCTTTAATTGCTCTAAGCGGTTGTCTATCTCTTCTTCGTTGGTAACGGGAAATGCGTATCCGAAGAATTTGCTACTACGATCCTTAAATAGCACTTCCCCAGAGGGGGCAATGAGGGTTCTATAGGTGTCGTTTTCCGAAGTATTTTCCATCGTTACCATTTTGCCAGAGCTACCAAAAAAATACTTACCACCGCAAGCATGATGCCCAGCCAATTTTTGCGAAGCAGCCGTTCCTGGAATAACAATATGCCCACAATAGTAGAAAGCATTACGATAGCCACGTTGTTAACGGTAAAAATGCCAGAGCTCTCTAGAATATCGCTGCGCAAGGCCTGAACGATAAAGTAGATGGAAAAATAGTTTGGTATGCCCAAAGCTATGCCGCCCACTACTGTCTTCAGCTGAAAATGTAACGTACCCCTCGCGGCTTGAAAGGCCATAATGCCCAGCCCAATGGTAAAGGCCGTGGAAAATATTACCGATGAGAATAAGGGCACATCGTTTTGGGCCACATAGGTGTCTTCCAAATATTTGATGCTTGTATCGATAACCCCGCTGCCCAGGAATACAAGAGCAGGAAAGAGGAGGTTTTTCGGTGCGATGGAAATACCTTTTTCCGTTTTAATGGAAGCTAAATACACGGCGACCAAGGCAAGGACGATCCCCAAAAGCTTAAAAAAGCCCAAGGACTCGCGATAATATACCAATCCGAAAATTACGGGAATGACGACGCTCATCTTTGTGGCCACGCTAACAACCGAAAGGCCACTTCTTTGGGTGGTCAATGCCATAAGATTGAAAATTATAATGAACAGCGCGCCCAGGCCGAGGCTGTAATAGAACCAGGGGTATTCCGGAAGGGTGCTAACCGCAACGGTTCCTTCATAAGCTACCAAACCGCAGAGACAGGCAACGAGGTAATTTACAATGATAGCGTGCAGGGTATTGATTTTGAACCGATCAAATAGTTTGAACGCCACAAAAATGAGCGTTGAGGAAAGTACGCTTAAAAGGAGGTAGATCAAGGCCGGTCGTTTTTATAATGATGAACAACATCATTTCCTATATACAGGGTGTTTTCCAATGCGCCGGTACAGACGGGAGCGGGTGTACCCGCACCAAAAGCTACGGCTCCTGTAATCACATACGCTTCATCCCAACAATTTGCCTCTATAAAACGTGAAAGAGTTAGGGAACCGCCTTCCACCACCATGCTCTGTATCTCACGTTGGTATAAAATAGCACACATTTTGTCGATGCTATTTTCTGAAAAGTCGAAGCATTCTGTCTCCACCCAAGATTGGGGCGATCGATTGCGCTCTGTAAATAGTAAAGTCTTCGCATCTTTGTTGAAAACCGTTGCTTCCTTAGGTATAGAGCCTTTACGATCAATCACAACCCGAAGCGGATGGTTGCCAAACCAATCCCTACTTGTAAGGGTGGGATTGTCCTGTAGCGCCGTATTGGTTCCTACCAAGATGGCCGCTTCCGTAGTTCGCAATTGGTGTACCCAATGCCGCGATTGGTTATTTGATATCCATACCGGTGCCGGCTGGGTGCGGGTTTCGGGACGGGGAGCGATAAAACCATCGGCGGTCCGGGCCCATTTCAGAAATATATAGGGCCGTTTTTTTCGGTGGAAGGTAAAAAAACGCTTGTTCAAAGTATCGCATTCTACCTCCAAAACCCCTACGGTTACCTGGCAGCCTGCCTCGCTAAGTCGTTTGATCCCGCGACCTGCTACTTTCGGATTGGGATCGGTACTTCCTATCACTACCTTTCTAATGCCACTTTGAATAATACGGTCGGCACAGGGGGGTGTGCGCCCAAAATGGCTACAAGGTTCTAAACTCACATAGAGGGTCGCATTTTTAAGGAGCGAGGGGTCTTTTATTTTATTGAGGGCATTGACCTCGGCGTGGGGTTGCCCAGCGCGGTGGTGCCAGCCTTCGGCGAGAATGGTGTTATCCACAACAATAACGCTGCCTACCATCGGATTGGGGTAGGTGGTTCCCAGTCCGTTTTTGGCCAACTGTATACAGCGCGCCATAAATTTTTCTTGTACCTTCACGGCGTAAAAATACAAGGAATTACTTAGATGGACACAGCTATTATAAGACCTATCCAAAAAGAGGATAATCCCTATATAGCAAAGATAATACGCAGCGTGCTCGAAGATTTTGGCGTACCCAAGGTGGGAACAGCCTATGCAGACGCCGCACTCGATTGCATGTACGAAACCTATCAAAAAGACCGAGCGGCCTATTTTGTGGTAGAGGAAAACGGCACCCTTATTGGCGGTGCAGGAATCGCGCAACTAGAGCATTATGATGGCAATGTATGCGAGTTGCAGAAAATGTACTATTTGCCTCAGGCGAGGGGTCGTGGCATTGGCACTACAATGATTAAGCGTTGCTTGGTAAAGGCCCGCGAATTTGGATACGAACAGTGCTATTTGGAAACCATGCCGTATATGGAAGCCGCGCAAAAACTGTATGCCCAAAATGGATTCGAATATATTGACGGTCCTATGGGCGATACGGGGCATTATTCCTGTCCGGTGCATATGCTTCGAAAACTGTAGCGATGACCCTTAGGATGCTGAAAAAGGAGTTTGAAACTGTATTAGGGGAAATTTATCCTCCTGAGGAAATCGCCTCTTTGTTCTATTTGCTGGCAGAAGCAAGGTTGAGGTTGAAACGGATCGATTTGGCCTTACAGCCGCAGAGGGAGTTGAGCGCAGCGGAACTTGAGTATTTTCGGGATGCCCAGCGCAGATTAGCGCAGAACGAACCCGTGCAATATATCTTGGGATATACCGAATTTTACGGCTTACATTTTAAGGTAACACCAGCCACCCTCATACCAAGACCGGAAACTGAAGAGTTGGTCGCATGGGTAGTGGATGATTTGCAGTCTAAAAATCGTTCGATGGATATCTTGGATATCGGTACAGGCTCTGGGTGTATTGCCGTTTCCTTGGCCAACAAACTTCCAAAAGCAAGGGTTTCGGCAGTAGATGTTTCGGAAGCGGCGCTGGCAGTAGCTGCACAAAATGCAACGGATAACAAAGTGGACGTGCATTTTTTTAGCCACGATATTCTTTCCGAACAACATCTTCCAAATAAATTTGATGCCATCGTGTCGAATCCGCCTTATGTGCGCGAACTGGAAAAAAGGGAGATGCATAACAATGTGCTCCAGTACGAACCCGCCAGTGCCCTATACGTGCCCAACGGGCAGCCCCTGCTATTCTACGAAGCCATTGCCACCTTTGCCAAGGCACATCTCCACGCGCAGGGAACCTTATATCTCGAGATTAATGAGTATCTTAGTGAGCCCATGAGGCAACTTATGGAAAATGAAGGTTTTACAAATGTACACCTGCGGAAAGATTTCCGCGGAAAGTACCGAATGCTTAAATGCAATTTACCGTGAGCAAATTAGGGAAAATATGTGTTTTTTGCGGAAGCAGTGATGGCAATGATGAATCCATTACGAAAGCCGCCCACACCTTGGGCACGACCTTGGCCAACCGAGACATCGTCTTAGTCTACGGGGCGGCAAAAATAGGCGTGATGGGGACGGTAGCCCAAGCCTGCCTAGATGCCAAAGGTGAGGTGGTTGGAATTATCCCCAATTTCTTAAAGAAAAAAGAAGTGGTGCACCTTGGGCTCACCAAATTGATTACCACCGATAACATGCACGATCGCAAGCTGAAAATGCAGGAAGAGAGCGACGGATTCATAACCTTACCCGGTGGGATGGGTACCCTGGAAGAACTTTTTGAAATTACGACTTGGCTGCAATTGGGACTACATCAAAAACCTATAGGGTTGCTAAACGTTAACGGTTTTTACGATAGCCTGCTCGCCATGCTCGAGAATATGGTTCGCAAAGGTTTTCTGTCTATGGAGCACTATGATTTGCTTTTGGTAGCTGATACGGTTGATGGATTGCTGGAAAAGATGGAACAGTTTAAACCTCCCAGAATGCCACATTGGCTCACCGAAGAGCGCACCTAAAAAGGACCATGTTGGTTGGGTGAATCTTCTTCGAGGACCTGGCCGACGTCCCATATTTCTATGATTTTGCCATTTTCAAATCGGAAGATGTGCACCACGGCAATTTCCATATCCGCTTTTTGTACGTGCGAATGGGTAATTACGGTGTCTCCATCACTATAAGAATGCTTTATCTCGATAGCGATGTTGGGATGGGTGCGATGATCTTCTTCCATCGCGTGAAGGAGTGCACTTCGGCTCCCTTCAAAATACGGGTTATGATGAATACATTGTGGGGCCACGTATTTCTGAAAAGCGTCTCGGGCTTCGCCCATTCCAGCCAATTTCAGAAAAGCGATAGCGGTTTCACGTAAGGTCATTTTCATAGTGTCTTTATTCAATCTTTATTCTGAAGCATTTAAATTCCGTAGGACTTTTTTCCAAAGTATTTTTTAATTACGCAATCCTACTTATAAAGTGCTCACTTCGTTCGCATGGTTTGTATTTTCGTCTAGCTCTTCGCGAATGAGCGAAATAATGGAAACGATCTCTTGGTGTAGATTTTTGCGATACTCCTGCGTTTGGTTGGTTAGGGCTGCCTTGATGCCCATTAGGTTCCTTATTTTGGGATTTTCCATGATGCGCTTATACTCGTTGGGAGCTCCTACGGTAATGGTAAAAGTAGGAATTTTGTGTAACAAGAGGGGTAGGAAGTTAATGTCCTCTACGCAAATCTCGTCAATACGAAGTTGATGCACGCTGCTCCTGTCTGCTATGAGCTTCTCAATTTCCATAATACTGGCATCGAGCACACTTAGGCGCTCCCGTATTTCCTGATTTCGAATTATCGCAATGTTTGCGGCATTCTTCAAGTCGGAATAAGTGTTGATTACGGGAACTTTTATCTCAAAATCCCAGAAGGCCTTGGTGAAATATTCGGAGGTCTTTGCGTCGTCGTTCAAAATGGTGCCGATGGAGTCATGATGCAGCACTGTTTCTATTATGGTTAGGTAATAAGCCTCGCTGGCCATGTAGCTGGCAGATAGCGTTTCTGCAGTTTGTAGATCTTCCAGCAAGGTGGCGAGGATTTTGGTTTCTGCCCTTTTCTCTTTTTTGCCTTCATTCCAAGTATTGATTTGAAGGGCGATGAGAATACCAATCACCACGAGGATGATCTCGCCAATGGCGTAAACAAGATAGCGTGCAAACCGGCTTTCACCAAGGAGTTTGTAACGTATATTTCGAAAAAACTTAATCATTATCAGTATCCGTTTTAGTTTCCCCTTTTCCCAAGCCACTTTCTTTTTTTTCCATATATTCCAAAACCTTTTGGGTAGTTTCAATAAGAAAGCTATCTCTACGAGCCATCTCATGGGTATAATTGATCAAGGAAGAAATGGCCGCCTTGAAATCTTCATCTTTACAAGCCGATTCAAAATCGAATTGTATATCATTCCATCCAATATTTTGTTTTATGCCGGAATTTTCGTTTAAATTCAGATATATTATTTGGGATTGGATGGTGTTGACGGGACGTACACTAAAATGAGTTATAGATGTCATTTGCGAAGTAGAAGTGTCGAAAAGGCGTTGCAAATCGATTAGTTTTGAAACAAGCTCTTTATCCTTTAGAAGCACCAATCTGCCGCTAGTTTTTAACTCTTCGAGTGTGGTGTTTACCATAAGTGTTGGGTTAAACTTGCCTAGGTTGAAAAGACCCTTTGCAATGTCATCCCTGTCGCTTTCTTGTATTGAACAATTCAACAAGCTGGTTAAAGCTATATTACCCAGATTCACATTATTTCTTTGCCATTCAAGATCTACCTCTAATCTCTCTGTTGTTTTATGCAAATCTGAATATATCCGCTCCATATATTCTTTTTCCAAGGATTTGTTTTTTCGGTTTTCATTTGCATTATTGACCTGAAGGGCAATCAAAATCCCGATGACGACAAGAATAATTTCGCCGGTGGCGTAAACCAGGTAACGGGCGAACCGGCTTTCACCAAGGAGTTTGTAGCGGATGTTTCGAAAAAACTTTATCATTTCTCGCACAGTTGTTGAAGTTCTCTATAAGTGGGTTGCATTTCCTCCAAAATTTTATTGAAATGTTGTTTTTCACGATCGCTCATCACTACAAAAAACACTAGGTCGTCTTGATATTGCATATAAATCTGGGAGTTTGGGTCCAACTGCCAATTGTTTACTGGTAGCGTAGCCATAACCTCTGGTCCCAATGCTAATTTTGCATAATCTGCGTGTTGAAACCCGAACGCGATATCATCTTCATAAGAAAAGGCTCTTTCCAAGCTTTCGGTCCTGTTGAGTTCCAATTGATATAATAAATTGTCCAGTTCGGCGTAATAGCGGATAAGGTTCTGTTTTAGAGAATCTCTCTTAATCAATTTTAGGTTGCCCGAGGAAGTTATATCTAGGATGGCGACCCTACTGGGTGCAAAGACATTGGTGCGCAATGCCTGTATATACGTGTCGATAAGGTATTCCTTGCTTTTGTTTTTTTGTGGGAGTTCCAGAAGCAATTTTTTGGCAGTCTCAATTTTATAGTTGGATTCTTTGTAAAGTCGTCCGATATTCTGTCGGTCCAATTCAAAATCCTCGAGGAGCTTGCAATAAAAATCTCGTTCTGCTATTCTTTCTTTTCGGCGTTCACTCCAATTGTTTATCTGAAGGGCAATAAGGATGCCAATGACTACTAAAATGATTTCGCCCCCGGCATACAGCAGGTATTTGCGGAATTTACCTTTCCCAAGTAACCGATGGCGTATTTTTCTGAAGAATTTTAGCACCTACACACGTTTGGTTAAAGATATGATATTTAATTGGTTGTGCGCCTACCTCACAGCAACTTTCAAATCTTTATCACGGAGCCGTTATTTTCTGGGGAATTAAAAATTACCTGCTTAAAAGTAGAGTATACAAACATGTTTTAAAGCCCTTTGCCAAATGTTGTATTAATTCTTTTTAATGTACTTGTCTTCGTGCTCGCCAAACTGGCGCTCCCAAATCTTTTTCTTCTTCCTGAAGTAGCGACTCCCCAACATACCTACCAATCCCGCCGAGAGAAACACCAAGGCATAGAAAATACCATAGCCCTGTTTTATGTTCAGCAATAATGGCAACCGCGTGAAGATTTCTGCGGCGAAGGCACAATAGAGCCC
>CAZXDP010000069.1:0-13344 GCA_964639255.1 uncultured Flavobacteriaceae bacterium | reverse complement strand
AGGCATCAAAGGAGAGCGGGCCGCCGGGGATCTCCACGAAGAAGGCATCGCCGTCTGAGTTGTCGAGTATCACGGACCAGTTGGCCGGGTCGAACTGTCCGTCGAAACCGGGATCGAAGTTGGTCACCGTGGTACTGGTCCCCCCACCGAAATTGTCATCGGACAGAGAGCGGAAACCGAACACGTCGCCCGCTACCAGGGATACCGTTGCGTTACCGGACTGGTTCAGCAACGTATCGTCCGTGAGCTGGGTGTAGGTTCCGTTTACGAGGTAGCCGAAGCTATCGAAGCCGGCCAGGGTATCGTCGGTGGTGAAGTCCCAGTCGAAGCTGACGGTGACATCGCTGGCAACGGTTACCACGAAATCTGTGGTGCCGACCGCAAAGCTGCCGTTATCGCTGCCAATTACTACCGCATCGAAGGATGCATCGGCAACAGCCAAAAGTGCCATAGGATCTATCGTGGCGGTGCCGTCTTCACCAAGCTCTATGGTGGTATCGGCACATACAAGTACCGGAGCAGTCTCGTCGATTACATTTACGGTAGAGATACAAGAAGAAACGTTTCCGCTATCGTCGGTAACGAATACCTCGATCTGGTTCTCGCCCAGTTGCGAGCAATCGAAGCTTACAGCGGTATCGATGATGGGAGCAAACGTAATGCAGTAGCTGTTCAAAGCGCCGAAATCGCCACCTACATTGTCAACAATGTTCAAGGTCCAATCTCCATTAATGGGTTCACCGGCAAAGACTGTATTGAATAGGCCCCCTTCAGGAAGATAATCGGCGAGTGGACCGGTAGTATCTCCATTAAAGTCGTCTACATTATTTACAGAATCATCTGTAAATACCAAGGTAGCAGCTGTATCAAGACCACTGCTTCCTCCATCGTTAAGCATTACATCTATAGTAGTTCCTGAAGGCGAAGTAAGGGTAATGTCCATATCTGACGCCCAAGAATGCTCGATATTCAAAGTAATATTGTCGAGCGTATAGTCGGTACCAATAGTTCCTGTTTCAGTTACAGGAGCTACGGAAGGATCCATAGGTCCTGACGTGGTACCGGGAGCACCCGCTGGAATATCAAGCGGTGCATTGCCACAAACCGTTACGTTAGATGCAGTTGCAGGACCTCCTGTTGTAACCACGAAACCACAGGCTTCCTCAACGCTCAATAATAAATCTGAAGCGTCGATGGTCGCCATACCGTTGGCATCCAGCACTACGTCTAGCGGAGTGGCAGGAACTGAGTAGTCTAACTGGAAGTTATCTACACCAGCGTGCCAAGCCCAACCTCCGCCATCATCATAAGTCCAACGCACTTGGAAATTGGCGTTAATAAAGGCAGCCACATCAATAGTTTCTGTTTGTATATCTGGATCTAAATCTGCGTCGTACAAGGCCACTTGTTGCCAAGCGCTACCATCGTAAACTTCTACCGTAAATGTCTCTCCTAAGCTAATTTCTTGGAAAGCAACATCATATGTGATACTGGCACTTACAGCGCCCGTTAAATCGTATGCTTCCGACAATAGGGTCACGTTACTTGCAGGTGCCCCGCTTCCGCAGTCGTCATCGTCAAAGAACATAGCTGGCGTAGTAAAATCGTCGCCCGTAGGTAAGTCGGTACCATTTTGCCAGTCGCAGGTTCCCGTATTTACGATGGTAGACCAAGTAGCTGGCAAACCGGCGTCGAAATTCTCGATAACCGTAATATCTCCAGGCTCACCAATACAGGCGATTACCGGAGCGGTATTATCCTCAACTGTTACCGTAGCAGTACAATCGGTAGAATTTCCTTCAGCATCGGTTACGGTAAGGGTTACGGTGTTCTCACCTACGTTAGAGCAGTCGAAAGAACTTACATCGAGCGAGTAGCTATCAATTCCGCAGTTATCAGAAGAACCATTATCTATATCAGATGGCAATATCATGGCCATTCCCGTGGCAGCGTCAAGCTCAATTGTTATGTTCTGACATTCAGCTACCGGGGCTTCGGTATCGGTAACAGTTACGATAAACGAGCAAGTTTGTGTATTGCCGTCACTATCGGTTACGGAATATTCAACCGTCGTATCGCCAACGGGAAAAGCAGAACCACTGGTTGGGCCCGCAGTTTGGGTGGGCGTTAGCGGTCCATCTTCAATATCGAAGGCAATGGCATCGGCAAAGTTCACGATGGCAGAGCATTCTCCTGGATCGGTGTCGGCAGAAATATCTCCTGCACAAGCGATTACAGGCGGGTTACCAATAGGAATTCGAGTAAATGTAATGGAGTAGCTGTTCAACGTTCCACCATCACCATTAGCATTATCGGTAAGGCTTATTGTCCAGTCACCATTAACATTTTCACCGGCAAAAAGAGTATTTAGCAATCCTTCTTCTGCTTGGTAGTTGGCAGCAGGCGCACCTCCAGACCAACCAGCGACATTATTTCCACTGATATCGGTAAACACCAAGGTGGCGGGAGTATCCAAGCCAGTGCTACCGCCATTTCCTAGAGAAAGGTCTACAGTAGCACCCGACGGAGCCTCAATAACAATATCCAAGTCCGAAGCCCAGGTATGCTGCAAATTCATAGACACCTGGTCCAGGTTGTATTCCCCAGGATTTGCGCCTATCACTCCTGTTGCGCTAACATTGGCGGCTGAGGTTGTGGTAGTTCCGGAATTAGGCCCGAGAGGGGCAGGTGTCCCGGCACCATTGTACGTTGTTTGGGCGTTCGTTTGCCACAAACAACAAGTGACAAAAAACACCATCAAATAGGTAATTTTTTTCATAAAACTGAAATTTAAATAAGAATTAATTATGTTAAAACAGTGTGAAGATACTATAAAAATGAGGAATATAAAACCGTATCTACCCAATTTTTTAAACTAGACCCTCGCATTAACGATGAAAGGCTAAATTTTTTAATTTTTTCTTAACAAATTAGGTGATTTTGATATATTTGATTATCCTAAATATTTTAACAATGTTCCGTCGTACTTTTTTTTATTTTATCCAAATTTTTTTTGTTTTCTGCAACGAAAAAGGCCATCACGAACATTTGGCCAACTCCTCCGGGCCACAATTTCAGAAGATAGAAAGCATGTCCTCAAAAATTACTTTTCGTAATGCCGTAAAGCAAACTATGGACTTTAACTTTATTAATTATCCCTATGTATTTACCGGTGCGGGAGTGGCCGTGGGCGATATCGATAACGATGGCTTAGACGATATCTACTTCGTATCCAACTTTGGCCCCAATAAATTGTATAGAAATCTTGGCGACTTTCAATTTGAAGATATTACCAAATCGTCGAAAACCGAAGATTATACCGGATTTTCAACGGGCGTTACCATGCTCGACGTGAATGCCGACGGTTGGCTGGATATCTATGTATGCAAAGCCGGTTCGTTGCAGGATGATGACGGTAGGCGAAACATGCTCTTCGTCAACAACCAAAATGGCACTTTTACCGAAGCTGCCAAACCCTGGGGCCTTGACGATGCGGGCTACTCCACCCAAGCTTATCCCATCGACTACGATAAAGATGGTGATCTTGACTTGTATTTGGTGAATTACCGTTACGATTTTCAGAACAATACCAAACTTAGCGGCGAGATACAACGCCAAATTGAGGAAACTACCAGCGACCACCTGTACCGTAACGACGGCAGCTCTTTCACAAAAGTTACCGGCGAGGCGGGCGTATACAACAAAGCTTGGGGCCTCGGCGCAGCCATAGGCGATTTCAATAACGATGGCTGGGATGACATCTACGTAGCCAACGACTTTTTGGAGCCTGATTTCCTGTATATAAATCAGCAGGACGGTACTTTCAAAAATGAAATCAACCAACGGTTCAACCATATTTCGTTTAATAGCATGGGTACCGATTTTGCCGATATCAACAACGATTTGGAACCCGATTTGGTCACCGTAGATATGCTTGCCGAAAACTACGCCCGTAGTAAGGAGAATATGGCATCGATGAGCACTTCCAATTTTCTTGCCTTGGTAGAGGTTGGGTACCATCACGCCTATATGGCGAATATGCTGCACTTAAACCACGGAAATGGGAAATTTAAGGAAATAGGACAATCGAGCGGTATGGTAAAGACAGATTGGAGTTGGGCGCCACTATTGGCCGATTTTGACAATGATGGGTATAAAGATCTGTTTATTACCAATGGGGTTTATAAAGACTATGCCAACCAAGATTTTAGAAACGAGGTCAAAAAATTAAGGGCCCAAAATGTTTCACTCACTTTAGAAGAGGCCATTAACCTTTTGCCCGCTGAGAAGTTGAGCAATTATATGTTCCACAACAACCGGCAACTTGGCTTCACTAAAGTTTCTAAAGACTGGGGGCTGGACCAGCCTACCTTCTCAAACGGTGCGGCCTACGCCGATTTAGATAACGATGGCGATTTAGATTTGATTATCAATAACATCGATGATGACGCAGGCCTCTATAAAAACAACAGCAATAAAAACAATGTGCAAGTACAGCTAAAAGGTGTCGGAGGCAATCCGCTGGGCGTAGGCGCCAAAGTGTACGTTAAGAGCAATGACCAATGGCAATTGCAGGAAATGCGCCTTACCCGTGGTTATGAATCTTCGGTGCCTCCAAAGCTTACCTTTGGAATCGATAACGCCCAATCTATAGAAAACATTAGCGTGCTGTGGCCAGACGGTAGCATTTCAGAAGTAGAAAACACCAAGCCTAACCAATTGCTCACCATCGAACAAAAAACTGCTAGAAAGGGAAACTTGGCAATTTCGAAAGTGAGTTCCAAAAAGCAATCGGCGCAATCAGAGGCATTGGGTCTTGCCTATCACCACCGCGAAAATACCTTCAACGATTATGGGCTGCAATTGCTATTACCGCAAAAGCAATCTAGCAAGGGTTCTGGAATGGCCACTGCCGATGTGAACAAAGATGGTTTGGAAGATTTCTTTGTTGGCAATGCCGCTGGCGCGGCAGCCGCACTATATCTGCAGCAAACCGATGGCACTTTTGAAGAATCAAACACAGCACTATGGACAAAAGAGGCTGCATTTGAAGATGCCAATGCGATTTTTTTTGATGCCGATTCAGACGGCGACCCCGATCTATTTGTAGTAAGCGCGGGATATGAGCTCGACGAAAATGACGCCCGCCTGCAGGACAGGCTCTACCTCAACGATGGAGCCGGGAATTTTTCCAAAGCGTTAAGGGCCCTTCCCAAAATGCTTACTTCTGGAAAGGCGGTGGCCGTTTCAGATATCGATGGCGATGGCGACTTAGATATTTTCATTGGTGGCAATGTGGTTCCAAAAAAATATCCGCTTACCCCACGATCCCATTTGCTTCGTAACGATGGTGGCACCTTTACAGATATATCCCCCCAATTTCCAACGTTGGCAGAAGCCGGGATGATTTCCGAAGCGCTGTTTACCGATTATGACAACGACAACGACCCAGACCTCCTCGTGGTAGGTGAATGGATGGCCCCTACCCTTTTCAAAAATTCCAACGGGCGTTTCGAACTTGCACAAACCAAAGGTCTCGAAGACACCGAAGGTTGGTGGTTTAGTGCCGTAGCTACTGACTTCGATGGAGACGGCGACGAGGATTTTGTTTTCGGAAACTTAGGTATTAACAACAAGTTTCAGCCAAAAAAAGAAAAACCGCTATACATCTACGCTAAGGATTTCGATAACAACGGAAGTTTTGACGTAGCCTTAAGCAAAATTAACGACGGCAGGCAAGTACCCGTTCGCGGAAAGGAATGCAGCAGCGAACAAAACCCATTTCTGCTTGAAAAAATTGGATCTTACAAAGAATTTGCCAGCTTGGAAATGAAGGATATCTACGGCGAAGATAAATTGAAGGACGCTTTTAAGCGTACCGTCCACCTTTTTGAATCTGTCTATGCCGAAAACTTGGGCAATGGTACGTTTCAGATAAATAAACTGCCGGTTGAGGCCCAATTGGGCCCTACTCTCTCCCTAATAGTAGAAGACATCAACCAAGATGGTCATACCGACATTTTGGGCGTGGGCGCTATTTATGATGCCGAAGTGGAAACCATTCGGTACGATGCCAATTTTGGCTATGTGCTGCTGGGTAATGGGAAGGGAACATTTCAACACGCTACGGCCTACGATCCCTTCATAGATTCTGATGCGAAAGATGTAGTTCAACTAAAGGTAAATGATAAACGATATTTTGTGGTGGCGAGCAACAATGCCCCTTTAGAGCTATTTACCTTTAATCCTTAAAAAATGGTTTGTATTGGGCAATCCTGAAATCGACGGTATTGGCTTGTGGGTTGGCCGCTTTCATTTTCTTGTAATCGGCTAGGCTGCCCACCGCGCGATTTGCGGCACCCGAAGGCGCTATAAGACTTACGGTGGCAATTTGTCGTTCGGTTTTGGGCAGAACGAAACGGTGAATTCTTGGCACCTTACTAGAGAGATTTTCTAGCGGTAAATGGTACGATTTCAATAATTTCCGAAAGAAATATTCCGGTCCGTTCTTACTATTTCCACCCGTAAATAACAACATCTCAATCTTTGGGTGACGTTGCAGTATGGCAATCAAGTCACGAAGCTCGACGTTCTGCATTCCCACGTCCGAAGCATCGATTTTTCCCCGATATGCCGAAGCGACGATATCGCAAATCCCAATATTTCTTCGCTCCAAAAAGCGAACTCTTTGATTTACCGCCTCTGGGGTATTTTCGTAGAGCAGTCCCAAATCGAAAATAGCATCCAAAATAGGCCACAGCTGCCCATCCCTGCTCCCATAGCAAAAATCTACATCGCCCGGTTTTAATTGACGCGTCGTAAAGCGTGGCGGCGGTAAGGTGCCAACGATAAGCTTGGTGGCGCCCAAGGGAATGAAAGGTGCGTAAGGATGGGTATGGTGAAACAGGCTGCTATTCAAAAAATTTATGTTTCAGAAATTAAGGTACGAGACGGCAACAAGCTGTTCAATTTTAAATTTTCCGCTTTTGAATGATTCCTATATGATCGCTCAATTTTCGCATGAAAATGTTCCTATCGAACAAATACGGGTTCGTACTCATTTTCGGTATATTTTTCACTGTAGCCATATCCTTCATAATCGAATCCCAATACGCCGTCTAAGGTGGTTATTTCCTTATCGATAATATAGCGAACCATACTGCCGCGGGCCTTTTTTGCGAAGAATGAAATGATTTTAAGCTTGCCGTTCTTGAAATCCTTGAACACTGGGGCATATACCGGTACTTTCAGTTTTTTTGGTTGCAGCACCTTAAAATACTCTTGGCTCGCTAGGTTAAGGAATAGCTCATCGTCCTCGAGTTCGTCGTTCAAAAATTCTGTAAGCGTATCGCCCCAAAACTCATAGAGGTTTTCATTGCGCTGAATTTTAAGCTCGGTGCCCATTTCCAAACGATAGGGCTGCATTAGGTCCAATGGCCGCAAGATACCGTACATGCCAGAGAGTATTCGTAGTGTATTCTGCAATCGATCTAATTTATCTGTGCCAATGGTATACGCATCCAAGCCTTGGTAAACGTCGCCGGCAAAAGCATACAGGGCCGGACGGGCATTTGTTTTGTTGAAGGGTGTTGAGAACTCCTTGTATCGCTGGTAGTTCAAATCGGCGAGATTGGCACTGATATCCATGAGTTGCTGAAGCTCCTTCTTGGTCTTTCGTTCCAGCTTTTTGTTCAGGGTCTCGGCTTCTTCCAAAAATTTCGGCTGTGTTCCGCGGTTGGTGGGAACCTCGGTTTTATAATCCAGCGATTTGGCAGGAGAGATGACAATTTTCATTTGCAGTTCTTTTACGTAAAAATACTAAGAAAATATATCAATCTTAAAACCTAGAGATTCATAAAAAAGGAGACAAATTATAAAAACGCTATAATAGTTAATTAAGGAAATATTAACAAAAGGGCCATTTACTTCGGTGTAACTTTAAAACAAATCAATGAAATTATGAAAACAACACTACTCTCTGGCCTATTTCTTTTGTTTTGTTTAAGCCTTACAGCTCAAAAAAATCTCGGTAAAAAAGCAACGTTACAAGAAGATGGAACTATAAAAATTGAAGAGGTAACACTACCTGAAAAATTTGCATCAATAAATAGAAACAACGGGAATCAACTCTTCCGTTTCGGCCGACCCACCAATCCTATCATTAAAAATTCGCGTGGTGTGACATTGGCAGATGTTGATAATGATGGTATTGATGAAATCTTGTACGGCATAGATACAGAATTATACGCATTGAATGGCAATGGTCTAATTGTTTGGCAAAAAACTGTGGACGGACCTATTTTGCTGCCCCCAACGGCACTAGATATAGATGGCGACAACGATATTGAAATTGCCGTAAATACAGGGTACCCCACTACGGTTGGTAGAATTTACTTGATGGACCACACTGGAGTGGACCTTGCTGGTTGGCCACTTAACTTTAATGACGATTGGATGATTAATGCTCCTGTATTTGCCGATGTGGACGGAAATGAGACTATTGATATTATAACATGTCAGAGAGAAAGCAGTACCGTAGGTTATGTCCACGCAATAAACCAAGACGGAACTCCCATTAATGCCAATTGGCCGGTACAGTTTGATGCCACGCCCGCATTTACACCTTCGGTTGGAGATATCAATAACGATGGCGTCAATGATGTAGTCATTGCCACTTCATCTACCGGATTGTATGTGTATGGTGCCGATGGAAATTTGTTGCCAGGGTTTCCATTTTTTAGCCCCGATATTAGGTATTCGTATCAATCGCCAATTTTGGTGGATTTAAATAACGACGAAAATCTAGAAATCGTGGGAAGCAATCATGGTGACTCTCCTGGGTTTTATGTGTTAAACAATGACGCTACCTATTATCCCGGCTGGCCAATTGCAACTGCAGGATGGACATACTCGACTCCTACCGTTGTCGATGTTGAAGATAATGGTACCTATGAAATTTTTATGGCTGATAGAAACACTAGTAATGATGGCACACCGCTACCGACCATTTACGGTCTTACCCCAGATGGAAATAACTTGAACAACTTCCCTATTGAAAAATACGGAGGTAACGAAGGTGTGCTTACCATTGCAGATATTAACAACGACGATGTTTACGAAGTTATTTTTTCCAGTACTCTAACCGATATGGATGGCTTTGGATACATTCACGCCTATTCGCTCGACGGAAGCGGAGAAGTAAGTGGATTCCCGCTGCGGCCTAGAGGTTTTACATTTTTAAATGGCGCTGTAATTGGCGATATAGATAACGACGGAATGATGGATTTAACTGCAAATTCGTACACGCAAACGTTTGGTACTGGCGTCGATTCTACATTTGTTACCTCATACAATTTAAATGTTCCGTTCAATCCCGAGAAGATACTCAGCAATGGTTACAAAGGAGATAATAGTAGAAAAGGGCTGGTCGGTGAAGAAAAAGTTTTAAATGTCGGAGAAACTAATTTTCAGAACAACATCTCAATTAGCCCTAACCCTTCATCGGGGCAGCTTAGAATTCAGTCCAACATGGAACTGAACAACGCCAAAATAAGTGTAGTTGGTCTTGATGGAAAACTGGTTTTTTCAGAAAATACGAGTATATTTTCTTCTGAAGAAAAAATTTATGATTTCAGTAAAATCGCTTCAGGAATTTATTTTGTTTCCATAACCAACGGAAAAAACAAAAAAATACTGAAGTGGGTTAAGATCTAAATTCAGATACATCTATTCTATAACATGCTTCGCATAATTGCGCCATTTGTCGAGACAAGCCTCCATATCATCGGGTATGGGGGCTTCAAATTTTAGAAACTTCCTTGTTATGGGATGTTCAAAGCCAAGCGTGCGTGCATGCAGCGCCTGCCGGGGCAGAACCTTGAAGCAATTTTCGACAAACTGCTTGTATTTACTAAAGGTAGTACCCTTTAAAATCTTATCGCCACCATAGCGATCGTCATTGAAAAGGGTATGCCCAATATACTTCATGTGTACCCGAATTTGGTGCGTCCTACCAGTCTCTAACTGGCACGATACCGAAGTTACATAACCAAAACGCTCCAAAACCTTGAAGTGAGTAACCGCAGGCTTCCCCTTTTCCTCGTCGTCATCTTCAAATACCGTATTTTGCAACCTGTTTTTTGGGTGCCTGCCAATATTGCCGGTTACCGTTCCTCTATCTTCCTCCACATTCCCCCATACAATCGCTACGTATTCGCGCTCTGTAGTTTTATTGAAAAATTGTTTCGAAAGGTGGGTCATTGCATGTTCAGTTTTCGCGATAACAAGCAATCCGCTGGTATCTTTGTCTATGCGATGAACGAGCCCCGGGCGGTTGCTGGAGTTGTTGGGCAAATTTTCGAAATGAAAGGTGAGGGCATTGATCAACGTACCGCTATAATTCCCATGACCTGGATGAACCACCATCCCTGCAGGTTTGTTTACCACGAGCACTTCCTCATCTTCGTGCACAATGTCTAGTGGAATGTCTTCGGGCACCAAGAGATATTCGTAGGGCGGATGTTCGAACAGAACAGTAACCACATCGCCCCCCTTTACCTTGTAATTTTGTTTTACGACGGCATCATTTACATAGATGTTTCCGTCTTTTGCTGCCTTCTGTATCTTGTTTCGAGTTGCGTTCTCAACGCGGTTCATTAAGTATTTGTCCACCCGAAGGGGTTGTTGCCCCTTGTCTGCTACAAAACGATAATGTTCATATAAATCATCGTTACCATTCTCTTCAGAACCATCCTCTTCTTTAAAATTCGTCATCTTCAATCGTTTCTTCAGAAGCATTTTCGCCTTCCAAGTTAGTTTCTTCCTCCTGAACACGGTTGTACGATTCATCTCCAACAATGAGATCGATTACCGAGGTCTTTTGAAGCTCATCGCCTGGCTCCAGTTTTTTCCCTTGGTGCCGCAACTCGAGCACCTGGTCGCTAATATGCGGGCGATAGCTTATCTTGCCAATCTCAAAACCCATAGCCAATAAGGTGGGTTCCGCCTGTCGGCGTGTACGGCCTACCACGTTCGGTATTTCCACCTTGCGATAGCCAGACGGATTTAAATACAGATATATCTTGCGATCTTCCTTAACATTTTTTCCAGCTTTGGGTATCTGTTCGATAACCGAAAACTTGGGATACTCCGGATTGTAATTGGCAGAGTCTAAAATTTCGTAGGTAAGGTCTAACTCATCCAAGGTTTCCTCTACTTTATCCAAAGACAGCTTCGCCAGGTTAGGCACTTCAATTTTCTGTCCGTGGTTGGTGGTAGCTCGCAACCACCACATTATCACAAAGGAAAGCACTACAAGCACCAATAGGGCCAACAGTAATTGCTTTAGAAATTCCTTGGTAAACAAAAACTGGAAAAACGTCATACGCTGCTATAAGTTAGTAGGCAAAAATAACAAACCTAGGTTAGTATCATTCTACGGATTAGTGATATTTTTGTTTAACGACTTAATTTACCCTTTGGTATGGAAAAGAAGAATATCGCGGTCGCTATGGGCGGCTATTCCAGTGAATTAAAAATATCGCTCAACAGCGGACAAGTGGTTTGCGAATCGCTCGACACGGAAAAATACAATGTCTACGCCGTACATATTTTGAAAGATGGATGGTTCTATGTGGCACCTAACGGGTCGCGAAATGAAATAGACAAAAGCGATTTCAGCTTTGTTGATGGACAGCAGTGCATACGGCCGCACGCGGTTTTCAATACCATACACGGTACCCCTGGAGAAGATGGCTACCTACAAGCCTATTTGCAACTATTGGGGATCCCACAAACCAGTGCGGGCTATTACCAGGCTGCCCTTAGCTTCAACAAAAGGGACTGCCTCTCGGTTTTAAAACAATTTGGCATAAATTGCGCCAATTCATTTTACGTAAATAAGGGCGGTGACTTTTCTGAAGAAGAAGTTATCAAGAAAGTAGGTCTGCCCTGCTTTGTAAAGCCCAATCGCGCTGGCTCTAGTTTTGGCGTAAGCAAAGTGAAAACCATTGATGCCTTGCAGCCAGCACTAGAAAAGGCATTCGAGGAAGATTCTGAGGTTATCATCGAAACTGCCTTGGTAGGCACAGAGGTGCAAGTAGGCGTTTACCAGCACCAAGGCGAGATTATCGCCTTGCCAACCACCGAAATTGTCACCGAAAATGAGTTTTTCGACTACGAGGCCAAGTATTTAGGTGCTTCGGAAGAAATCACGCCGGCACGGATTTCAGAAGAAGAAACGACCCGCATACAAGACGAAGCCAAGAAAATATACAAACTGCTCAATATGACAGGCGTTACCCGAAGTGATTTTATCATACAAAAGGGGCGCCCCTATTTTATGGAAACGAACACCAATCCTGGCCTAAGCAAGGAAAGCATCGTACCAAAGCAGGTTCGGGAAGCGGGAATGAACCTAACCCAGTTTTTTGGAATACTGGTGGAGGAAGCGCTAAGAAAGCAACAGTAACAACCATTCGCGCCAACTTTAGTATCTTGTAGCTCTCAAACCCTAAAAAACTTTCTGTGAAACGCGCTGTATTCCCTGGATCTTTCGACCCTATAACCCTTGGCCATCTCGACATAATTGAACGGGCCGTGCCGCTGTTCGACGAAATTATCGTGGCCATTGGCGTTAACGCCGCAAAGAAATACATGTGGCCCCTCAAAGAGCGCCTAAAACGTATTGAGGAAGCCTGTGAGAAAATTAAAAGTGTAAAGGTGAAAACGTACGAAGGACTTACAGCCGATTTCTGCAAAAAGGAAAACGCCCAGTTTATTGTAAGGGGTCTGAGAAATACTGCCGATTTTTCTTATGAACAGACCATTGCGCAGGCCAACGGGAAGGTAAATGGCGTGGAGACCGTTTTTCTGGTAAGTAGCCCAGAGTTTTCCCACATTTCATCTTCGATCGTAAGAGACCTAGCCCGAAACGGTGGAGACTATACCAGCCTAGTGCCGCAATAAAAAGCAAAAAAAAAACTCCTCCAGTTACCTGAAGGAGCCCTATACCTTTTAAATACTATTTCCTATAATGCAGCTACGTGCTTGGAAAGCTGAGACTTTAGGTTCGCAGCCTTGTTCTCGTGGATGATGTTCTTCTTGGCAAGCTTGTCCAACATAGACATTACCTCTGGAAGCCTCTTCTCAGCATCTTTCTTATCGTTCATCTCCTTCAAGTCCTTCATAGCATTACGAGCCGTTTTATGCTGGTAACGGTTGCGCAAACGCTTGGTCTCGCTGCTTCTAATTCTCTTTAAAGCTGACTTATGATTCGCCATAATTCTTTCCTCTTAATTTTTGTAGCCCGTAGGGGAATCGAACCCCTGTTACCAGGATGAAAAC
>CAZXDP010000068.1:0-13415 GCA_964639255.1 uncultured Flavobacteriaceae bacterium | reverse complement strand
AGCTCCTTATCAACATATACGATGGCATTATTCAAATCGCCACCTTTTATAAGGCCATGCTCCAACAGCATCTCAATTTCGTGCAAGAAGCTGAAGGTACGCGCATCGGCTATTTCGTTCTTAAAATCGGATAGTTTTTGCAAGGAAGCATTTTGGGTACCCAACACTTTCGTTCCAAAGTCGACCATAGTGGTGACCTGGTATTCATCGGCTGGAATCACAGTTATTTCACTTCCCGATTCCTCATCACGATAGGTAATGACCTCGTTTACCACATATTCTTCCCTTGGTGCCTCTTGGTCTGTAATTCCCGCTTCTTCTATTGCCCTTACAAAATATTTCGACGAGCCGTCCATAATGGGAGGTTCAGAAGCATTAAGCTCCATAATACAGTTGTCGATGTCCATACCCACCAAGGCTGCCAGCACGTGCTCTGAAGTCTGAATCTTCACGCCGTGTTTTTCTAAGTTGGTGCCGCGTTGGGTGTTGACAACCAAGTTGGCATCTGCCTCGATTTCAGGACGACCTTCCAAGTCGGTCCTAACGAAGGTGAACCCGTGATTTTCGGGCGCGGGCTTAAAGGTAATGGTCACCTCCTTGCCAGTATGCAATCCCACCCCGGTAAGGGAAACTTCCTTACCTATGGTTTTTTGCTTTATGCCATTGCAGTTAGTCATTGTCGTGCTTTTTTTCAAAAGTATTAAATCGCTTTATAATATTTGGTAAGTTCTTGAAATGAACATAGCTCTTGTTGAAATCGCCATAACTCAAGGCTGGAGAACCCTGCAGTGTCTCGTTGTCTTTCACATTGCGGCCGATACCGCTCTGTGCCTGTATTTTTACGTTGTTGCCAATAACGATATGCCCAACAATGCCCACTTGACCGCCAATCATACAATTTTTGCCAATCTTGGTAGATCCTGCAACCCCTGTTTGGGCGGCAATCACGGTATTCTCCCCTATTTCCACATTGTGCGCTATCTGTATTTGGTTGTCTAGCTTTACGCCCTTACGGATAATGGTAGAGCCCAAGGTAGCACGGTCGATAGTGGTCCCCGCCCCTACGTCTACATAGTCTTCGATGATTACGTTACCGGTTTGGGGCACTTTGGAATATTCGCCGTTCTCGTTTGGGGTGAAGCCGAAACCATCGGCCCCAACGATAACACCGCTGTGGATAACGCAGTAATTCCCTATAGATGTTTCTGAATAAATCTTTGCGCCCGCAAAGACCACTACATTGTTTTTTATCACCACATTGTCGCCTATGTATACATTCGGGTAGATTTTTACATTATCGCCAATTTGCACATTCTCGCCCAAATACGAAAAAGCGCCAATGTAGATATTGTCTCCATACTTGGCGCTCTCTGAAATATATGCCGGTTGCTCGATACCGGTCTTATTCATCTTTACCTGATTGTAATACTCCAACAATTGCGAGAAAGCCTTATAGGCATCTTCTACCCTTATTAAAGTGGTATCGATAGCATTCTCCACTACAAAATCCTTATCTACAATGGTGATGGAGGCTTCAGTAGTATATAGGTAGTGCGTGTACTTGGGATTTGCCAAAAAGGTAAGGCTGCCCTCGGTACCCTCCTCTATCTTCGCAAGTTTTGAAACTTCCACTTCTTCATTTCCCTCTACCTCACCATTTAAAATACCCGCTATTTGGGTTGCTGTAAATTTCATCTAAACGTTGGTTTTGAAGATCCTGCGGCGTAAGGCCATCTTGAACCTTTCAGTAACACGCTAAAAGGGTTAGGCCCGTGAAACGTGTTGGTTAAAATTCATTCTTGCAAAAATAGAAAAAAAGCGCAACTAATTGGATTTTGGGTAGCACAGATAATGTTTTACTACTTCCTTCGAAAGCGCCTTGAGGTTAAATTGGTCGCTGGCCGTTGCCACATCGACCACCTTGCCATTTTTCTTGAGCAGGTTTATGGTATCTCGGTCCATTCTATAGGCCAAGTTGGATGTCTCGCCCGTAAAGACGAAATAAGATGCTTCAGCTTCAGAAAGGGAATATCGTTGCATCACTTCTTCCTTCTTTTGCGTAATGAAAGAGGAAGAAAACGGTTGTTTTTTCATTTTTACTTTCAGCAAATCTCTATTCAGTACCATTTTGGAAAGGTTGCTAAGCACCACATCCTCTATCGAGCACCATTCCTTCATAGCCGCGATTACATCGTAATCGTCTAGCCTGGCGAAGGTTTCTAGGACCTCGTGGGTAAAGGAGCTTACCGAAATGGTTTTATTCAGAAAAAATGACAGTGCCTCGCTCGCGGGCAATCGTTGCCCCTGCAGGGTAAGTTCCTTGGCGCGCATAAGTACGCGCAGTAACAGCTGCTCTGCTACGATACCAGTTTTATGCAAGTACACCTGCCAGTACATAAGTCTTCGAGCGATGATGAACTTTTCTACGGAATAAATTCCCTTCTCCTCTACCACCAACTGGTCGTTGCTCACATTTAGCATGGTAATGAGCCGCTGTGAGTTTACCGCACCTTCTGAAACACCCGTGTAAAAACTGTCGCGCCGCAAATAATCAAGACGGTCCATATCTAACTGACTCGAGATGAGCTGGTGCAAGAACTTGCGCTCGTGCTCGTTCTTGAAAATAGTAATGGCAAGCGAGAGTGCCCCGTTGAACTGCTTATTCAACGCCTCCATAAACAGAAGTGAAATATATTCGTGCCCAATGCCATCAACAATGCTGTGTTCCATAGCGTGGGAAAAAGGACCGTGGCCTATATCATGCAGCAATATGGCGATATATAGCGCCTGCTCTTCATCTTCGGAAATAGTAACCCCCTTGAACCTAAGCACCTGAACGGCTTTTTGCATTAGAAACATAGCCCCCAAGGCATGGTGAAACCGTGTATGGTGTGCCCCAGGATACACAAGGTATGAAAGTCCCATTTGGGAAATGCGCCGCAACCGCTGGAAATAGGTATGCTCAATTAAATCGAACACGAGGGGATCTGGAATGGTAATAAATCCGTAGATGGGATCGTTTATTATCTTGAGCTTGTTTCGCGTGTTCATCGTTTATATAAGGGCCGAACGGTTCATCTATCGATTCATACGTTCAAAAATTGAACGGCATCTATAATTCTACTGGGAATTTTAACGTAGAATTAGTACAGTTTCAAGCCCAACAGTGGTCGTTAGGAATTACTTTTGATACATCTTACACCGGTAGGACAATTGATCCTATTTTCAGAATTTAAAAACAAATATACATAATGAGCAACATAAAAGTACTTTGGGTAGATGACGAAATAGATTTGTTGAAACCGCACATCCTTTTCCTCGAAAACAAAAATTATAGTGTCACGACAGCTAAGAGCGGCACTGAGGCACTAGAGGAAATCGAGAAGGATAGCTTCGACATCGTATTTTTAGATGAGAATATGCCCGGACTCACCGGGCTCGAGACCTTGGCCGAAATCAAAGAGCAGCAGGCCAATTTACCCGTAGTAATGATAACCAAGAGCGAAGAGGAGTATATCATGGAAGAGGCCATTGGTTCCAAAATCGCCGATTATCTTATCAAACCGGTAAATCCCAATCAAATTTTGCTCAGCCTGAAGAAAAACCTGGACCACTCTCGGCTTGTCTCAGAAAAGACAACGTCGAACTACCAACAGGAATTCCGAAAAATTGCCATGGATATGTCTATGGTAAATTCGCACGAAGAGTGGGCCGAACTGTACCAAAAACTGATATTTTGGGAACTAGAGCTGGAGAGCATTTCCGATTCGGGCATGTTCGAGATACTGGAATCGCAGAAAATTGAAGCCAACAGCCAATTTTGCAAGTTCATAGACAAGAACTATCCCCGCTGGTTCAACCAGACCGATGATGCCCCCACCATGTCTCATACCCTGTTTCGCGATAAGGTAGTTCCTCATATTAAGGAAAAGCGTCAAACGCTCTTCGTCGTTATCGATAATTTACGCTACGACCAATGGAAGGCGTTCGAGCCCTTTCTGACTAGTATTTACAAAAAGACAAAGGAAGAGAGCTACTACAGCATTTTACCTACCGCCACACAGTATGCACGCAACGCCATTTTTAGCGGCCTTATGCCCAATGATATGGAAAAGCTGCACCCAGACCTCTGGCTGAATGATACCGATGAAGGAGGGAAAAATTTGAAGGAGGAAGAATTTCTGGCTGCACAACTGAAACGATTAGGATTATCGCCCACCTGGAGCTATCATAAAATTTCCAGTTTAAAGCAGGGCAAGCGATTGGCCGAGAATTTTAAGAGCCATAAGGACGAAGATTTGGTGGCGCTGGTTTATAATTTTGTCGATATTCTTTCGCATTCCAAAACGGAGATGGAGGTCATCAAGGAATTGGCCTCTACCGATAAGTCATACCGCTCACTCACCCAGAGCTGGTTTAAGAATTCCCCACTACTTGAAATTATTCAGCAGGCCGCCGAACTGGGCTTCCGTTTGATCATAACAACAGACCACGGCACCATAAACGTGAAAAACCCGTCGAAGGTGATAGGCGACAAAAATACCAGCCTGAATCTTCGGTATAAAACGGGCAAAAGCCTTACCTATAATGAGAGGGATGTATTGGCAGCGCCAGACCCCAAAACCATCCATCTACCCACGATCAACATGAGCAGTTCGTTCATTTTTGCCAAGGGAGATTTGTTTTTTGCCTATCCCAATAACTACAACCATTATGTAAGCTATTACCGCAATACTTACCAGCACGGAGGAGTTTCCCTCGAGGAAATGATTATTCCAATTGCTGTGTTAGACCCTAAATAACATATTTTTTGTAGGAATTTTCAATTTAAAATGTATTTCGTCGAATATTTTAGCTTATTAGCGATGGTTCTTTTTATATTCGCTTGCATTTGAAAATTATGGAATTGACATACACCTTAGATGAACTTCCGCAAGTGGCCTCCCGGATACTAAAGGCCACAGAGCATAGGACACTATTGTTCTTTGCCGATATGGGGGTGGGTAAAACGACCTTGATCAAGGAACTGGCCTCCCAATTGGGTGTTACAGAAAGCTTGAGCAGTCCTACGTTCTCCATCGTGAACGAGCATAGCACTTCAGACTCATCTTTATACCATTTCGATTTTTACCGAATTGAAAAAGAAGAGGAGGCACTCGACATAGGGATAGAGGATTACTTGGATAGCGGGGCCTGGGTGTTTATTGAATGGCCCAAGAAAATTCAAGGTTTATGGCCAAGCGACTATGCCAAAATAGAAATTGTTAAGAATAACGACCAAAGTAGAACCTTAAAGCTAACGCCTGTGAAGTAAAGTGCTATAGATTACATACTTATTTGTTTCAACTTTGAATGTTTGCCCCAAATCGCATATCCTTTAGAGCAGCTAATTTTTTGTCCAAAGGGTAACCTATAAAGATACGGCGAACATAATTTCAAGACTTGTATTTTTTCGGCTTAGGTTTGTGCTATAAACCTCACAAAAACATACATTATGAAACTAACAAAGTACCTCGTTATCATCGCACTTTTCGGAACTGGATTATTTGTATCTTGCACCCCCGAAGCAATTGAAGATGACCAAACAGAACAACAAGTCGACGCTACAAAAATTCAACCACCAAGACAAGGGTAGCAAAAATCTTGCAATTGGAGGAATTATTGTTTTTCTTATTGCAATTACACCATTTATATTTTATTCCTATGAAAGTTTCCCAACCGACACACAGGTTTGGGAAACTTCTTTTTTTACTGTAACTACTAGTTACTTTTCAATAAATTCATACTTCTGGTTCCTAGTTAGTAAAATTGTCCCTCTATATTTACTATTACTATGGTTCTTTACTTGCAAGCATTGGTGGCACTGGATAATTCTCGTTCCAATTGCAATGTATTCTTTTCAATTATGGGCCGTAATCAACCAAAATACGAGCCCTGATGAAATAGAGCTGTATTATATCATACCCCTGATGATGGTACTAGTACCATTCGTTTATTTGATTAGGGCAAAATTGTTTGCCAAGGTAAGAGAAGACGATTTAAAATCCTTTGAAGAAGAATTGATGACCAAAAGAACTTTTTGGCAACAGGTAAAAGACCTTTTCCGGTAATACCACTACTTCTTATTTCTTTATAAATTGTGTATCTTGGTACTATCAACCCACAGTATCAATGACCCAACCAACATCCCCATTCACTAAGGCACAGTTGCTGCCACAGGAAGAAACGCTTGAGATATCGCGTCAACGTGGCGACCTTTATATAGGGATTCCAAAGGAAACCTATTTCCAAGAAAAGCGAATTTGCCTTACCCCAGATGCCGTTGCGGCCATGGTGGCCAATGGTCATAAAGTGCTTATCGAAAAGGGCGCTGGCGAGGAAGCCAGTTTTGGTGACAAAGAATATAGCGAGGCTGGTGCCCAACTTACCAGCGATACAAGAAAGGTTTTTGGCTGCCCTATCATCTTAAAGGTAGAGCCCCCAACCCTTGAGGAGATTAAATTGTTAAAGCCAAAATCGGTACTCATCTCGGCCCTCCAGCTAAAAACGCGTAAAAAAGAATATCTCGACGCCCTTTCCAAGAAAAAAATCACAGCATTGGCCTTCGAATTTATAAAGGACGAAGACCACAGCTATCCTGCCGTAAAGGCACTTAGCGAACTCGCCGGCACCGCGGCCGTACTTATCGCAGCAGAACTTATGGTGAATGCAAAGAAAGGGAATGGTCTTCTCTTTGGGAACATAAGCGGTGTGCCGCCCGTCGAGGTTGTTGTTATTGGCGCGGGCACGGTAGGACAGTTTGCGGTGCGTTCTGCCCTGGGCTTGGGAGCCAATGTAAAGGTTTTCGACAGCAGCATCACCAAATTGCGCAACATACAATGCGATGTGGGCAGGACCTTCTATACCTCAACCATACAACCCAAAAACCTAATGAAGGCATTGCGCCGCTGCGATGTGGCCATTGGAGCCGTACGGGGCAACAACCGCTCTCCCGTAATCGTTACCGAGGAAATGGTGGCCAACATGAAGAAGGGTGCTGTGATCATTGATGTGAGCGTCGATATGGGCGGTTGTTTTGAGACCACCGAAATGACCTCGCACGACAATCCCACGGTCATTAAGCACAATGTAATTCATTATGGGGTACCAAACATCCCGTCCCGATACCCAAAAACAGCTTCTATTTCCATCAGTAATATTTTTACACCGTATTTATTGAATATTGCCGAATGTGGCGGACTCGAAAATGCCATTCGTTTTGATGGCGGTCTCCGAAACGGTTTGTACTTTTACCGCGGAATTTTAACGAACAAAGCGGTCGCAGACTGGTTCGACCTTTCGTACAGCGACATAAACCTCCTCATTTTCTAAATGAAATTATTGCACCGTATTGCCTATTATCTAGGCGGTTTTGCCATTGGTATCATTATTTTACTTTTTTTCCTTGGCGGAAAGAGAGCTTCCTGCGATTACGGGCCCAATGCCCGTACCCTGAAGAACATTCGTAACAAAGAGCGTTTTGTACAAGAACCCGTCCTCGAAACCCTTCGCGAACACGAGCTGGACACTTCCTCCATTTCTGAACTGCTCCAGCGGGGGAACGTTCTTTTTTCAGAAAGCGAGACCCATTTAGATTCCTGCAATATCTATCGCATTGAAGGATCGCTTCAGAATAGCAATCACATCTTGAAAATAACAGTGCAAAATTGTGAGGCCCAAGCGACTGTTACCGCTGCAAGCATCGTGGAGCGTTAATTTAGCATACCCCGGCGCTGTCGTTCCTTTTTCAGCAAGTTGAGTTCACGGCTAGTTTGCCCGGCCACCGAAGTGTTCTCCTCGGCCCTTCTTATAAGATACGGCATTACATCCTTTACCGGCCCAAATGGGATGTATTTAGCGACATTGTAGCCTTCAGCAGCTAAATTATAGCTAATATGATCGCTCATTCCATAAAGTTGACCAAACCAAATGCGGGGATCGTTTTTGTCAAGGCCTTTAACGTGCATAATTTCCAAGGCCAAATAGGAGCTCGCCTCATTGTGGGTACCGATGAATACAGAGATTTCAGACACGTGATCGATGCAGTAATTTAACACGTCATTGAAGAGATCGTCTGTTGCCTTTTTGCTTTCGCAAATGGGTGTGGGATATCCGCGCTCCAAAGCACGTTCGTGCTCTTTTTCCATATAGGCTCCACGTACTATTTTGTACCCAAGGTAATACCCCTTGGCCTTCGCCCTCTCGTGCCGTTCCTTCAAAAAATCCAACCGGTCGTGCCTGTAGCATTGCAAGGTATTGAAAACGATGGGCTTTTCGGTATTATAACGTTCCATCATTTCTTGGCACAGCGCATCGGCAGCGTCTTGCATCCACGATTCCTCTGCATCGATGAGCAAGGATATATCACATTCGTGGGCCGTCTTGCAAATACGATCGTAGCGTTCTACAACGCGCTGCCATTCAGCTTCTTCGGTCGCCGTTAATTGTACATTTTCGGATTTTTTACGCCAAAGTTCAAATCTGCCCAATCCCGTAGGCTTGAATACCGAAAATGGCATCGCATCCTTATTCTTCGCAAAGCGGGTAAGCTCAATTATTTTTTCCATGGTTGCATCGAACTGGGCGTCGGTTTCCTTTCCTTCTACCGAATAATCTAAAACGCTATGCACATTGGCCTGATACAAGGCATCTACAGTACTTAGGCAATCTTTTTCATTCACCCCCCCACAAAAATGGTCGAAAACCGTCGCGCGAATCAATCCGTCAACGGGAAGGTGCAGATTTATGGCAAACTTGGTGACCGCGGTGCCAATGCGCACCAAGGGTTCGTTCGCAATCATTTTAAAGAGGAAATAAGCCCTGTCCAACTCACTATCACTTTTAAGTTTAAAGGCTATTTCGGTATTATCGAAAAGGGTTTTGTTCATAGTATGCAAAAAATGTCCACAAATATATTAGATTTGACCCTCATTCTAGCACCGAAATCCCAAACATTATTATGGTAAAAAGCCAAGAAAGTATAAGTTACGTGCACCGAAATACTCGGGGCTGGCAACAGCTCGCCCAACAATTGGAAAGGCTGCGGCCTACCCGTATTTTTGTGCTAGTAGATACGCTTACCCAGCGAGATTGCCTTCCCTATTTTTATCAAAAAACGGGTCTTGAAGGAAAATGCACGGTGCTCTCAATGCCGGCAGGCGAAGACCACAAAACTATAGATACCTGTGTATCACTTTGGCATCAACTTTCTTGCGCTAATGCAGATCGAAAAAGCCTGCTTATCAATTTAGGTGGCGGCGTGGTAACCGATCTTGGCGGTTTTGTGGCCTGTACTTTTAAACGTGGTATATCCTTTATAAATGTGCCCACTACCCTACTGGCTATGGTCGATGCCTCCATTGGAGGTAAAAATGGTGTGGATCTCGGCACCATAAAGAACCAAATTGGGGTGATTGCACCGCCACTAAGCGTGGTTGTAGATACCCGGTTTTTACAAACGCTACCCGAAATAGAAATTCGTTCTGGGCAGGCGGAAATGCTAAAGCACGGTTTGATCACTTCAGAAAACTATTGGGAACGATCGATTTCCTTTAATTTGGCGGAACCACGGGACGCGGAAGCGCTCATTTGGGAATCGATAGCGATTAAAAACGATATCGTGAGCCAAGACCCCACCGAGCAGCATTTACGAAAAACGCTCAACTTTGGGCACACCTTGGGACACGCCATCGAATCTTATTTTCTTGAAGCTACGAACAAGCAAAAACTGTTGCACGGCGAGGCTGTCGCTATCGGGATGGTGCTGGCCACCTATCTTTCCAAAGAACTGTTTCAATTTCCTGAATCGAAACTGCATCGTATTACCAAATCGCTTCAGAAGCTTTACGGGAAGGTGGCTTTTAGTGCCATAGACATCAAAGCTATCGTCGATTTGATGAAGTTCGATAAAAAGAACTTGAACGGAAGGGTTCTGTTCGTCTTGCTCGAGGATTTCGGCAAACCAAAATACAATTGTGAAGTGCCAAACCAATTGATAACGAACGCATTTGCGTTTTATGAAAATTTCAATGAAAATTAATTGGATTTTATTTTTTGAATTCTATTTTTGGGGATAGAATACGAACAACCATCAATAAGAACTTATGCTATGAGAAGAATTATTGTAGATTACAAAAAACTCACTCCCGAAATATTATCGATGCTGGTAGATAAGTACCCCGACGGGTATGACGATGACCACGTTATCACCTTCAAGAACGCCAAAAACGAAACTGTGGAAGCGGTAGAGGTGCGCACCGAAGACACCATTTACCTGGTAAAGGTAAGCTCCCGACTTGAGTCGACTATGGCGAATTTTGAAGAAGATGATTACGATGATAGTGAGTTCAATGAACCAATCGTTGAAATACCCGAGAAAAAGACGTTAGATGACGACGATGATTTGGATGAAACCGAGGAACTTGAAGAGGAAGAAGAAGATTAGATAATAAACCATAAAAAAAGAGGCGCAAAACGCCTCTTTATTTCTTTTATATCGCTTTTTATTAAGCGTGTTGTAGCTCATGCTTCCCTTCTTTGATCTCTTCTATCAACTTTGCGTTAAAGGCAGGCAGGTCATCTGGATTTCTACTGGTTACAAATCCTTCATCTACCACTACTTCTTCGTCTACCCAGTTGGCGCCCGCGTTAACAAGATCATCTTTAATAGAGCTAAAGGAAGTTAGCTTTCTACCTTTCACCACATCAGCGGAAATTAGCGTCCACGGTGCGTGGCATATAGCTGCTACGGGTTTTCCTTCCTTAAAGAAGTCTCTTACAAATACAAGAGCGTCTTCATTACGTCTCAACTTATCTGGATTAATAACGCCTCCCGGCAATAGTAGAGCGTTGTATTGTTTAGAGGTTACTTCATCTAATGTTTTGTCTACCTGATATTCGTTACTCCAATTGCCATTGTCCCACGCCTTAATCGTTCCAGATTCTTCACTTACGATATCCACTTTAAATCCTTCAGCTTCCATCGCTTCCTTCGGAGATTTCAATTCACTTTCTTCAAATCCGTTTGTTGCCAATATTGCAATTCTCTTTTCCATCTTCATTTCAATTTTAATTGTTCATAATTTATTTCAACACTAATATACCACGCAGCTTCCACCAACACAACTTATGGCTATTAAGGTTTTACTAAACTATGTTAAGGCTTTGGAAAATAGGAATTATAGGTCGGATTTCTCTATTTCATCCCGCTGCTTTTCTACCCTGGCTTTGTAGCGCCGAAGTTCTTCGAGTTCTTTCTCGAATGAAAAGGTAGCATCTTTTGTGGGGACTATCTTAAGGTTTCTGTGAAGTGCCCACTGCACCGTGAAGGCTGCTCCAAAAAACATGATCAAGCAGGTATAGTACACCCAAAGCATAATTAGCACTACGCTTCCGGCAGCACCATAAACTGAAACAGGATCTGACTGCGAAAAATAAAAACTGAGAATGTACTTACCAGCCAAAAAAAGCAAAGCGGTAAATGAGGCGCCTATTAAAGTGGTTTTCCAGCGTATATTCACATCTGGCAATACTGTAAAAATAGCGGCGAAAAGACCTGTGATAAAGAATTGTGATAACAGAAAATTGACAATTTCAATAAAGATACTGGACACTTGTGGGTACTCCCCGCCCAAAAATTCGCTCAACAGCGATATCGTAGCCGAAATGAGCAGTGATACCAAAAGCAACAGACCTATTATGAGCACCAGGCCGAAGGATGTTGCACGGCGTTTTAAAATTTGTTTGACGCCGGTCTCCTTGGCGCGTACATTCCAAATGTCATTCAAGGCCTTCTGCAATTGAAAGAAAACGCCGGTAGCTGCAAAAATGAGCATTCCCACACCAATGGCAACGGTAACGGCCGAGGTATTTTCCAAGGCGGCGTTCGCGATCATTGCCTCTACAGCGCGTGCACTCTCTTTCCCAATAATTCCACCGATCTCTCGGGTAATGCTTCCCTGCACGGCTTCGCGGCCAAAAACGAGTCCGGCAACGTACACGGTAATCATAAGCAAAGAAGGCAATGAAAAAAGCGTATAATAGGCAATGATGGCACTCTTCGCCCACGGGTCGTTCTTATCCCAATTAAAATAGGTTTCCTTTAAAAGCTTACCAATTTTCATGATAGATATAGGTCCTTAATCACAGTGCGATGATGTTTTTCGTGGCCTGCTATCACAAAAGCCAATGCCGCTACAGTAAATGGGTTGCCGTTAGCGATTCCAACTCGCTGTAGCGATGCCTCTGGCAAGTTTTTAAAAAGATAGATGCTGCTGGTTCGTACCGACACATATTCTTGTACCAAATCTGCTATACCAAAATCGTTGGCATTCCCATTAGTTACAAATAGGTCGTGGTCGAATCCTCTAAGCTCCACATTTTCAGTACGTGCAGCGTATAAGGCACGATAGCAGAAAATGCGTTCTGTATCGATAAGATGCTGCAAAACCTCCAAGGGAGTCCATTTTCCCTCGGCATAACGGTACTTGAGTTTGGACTCAGGTAAAGATTCAAAAAACTCAGAGGTTTCAAGCATTCCCGTGCCCAGAGTTTCGATTAGGGGAATGTCATTCAATAAACCAATATACCTATCGAAGTATCGATGGTATTGGCTCTTGTTTAACTGGCTAACGGTCATTCAGAATTTTTTCTATAAAAATATAAAAAAACCCCTTGTTGGGAAACAAGGGGCTGCAACTAAAAAAGTCTAACCGCGTTAGTTAATGTTCTTGAAAATAGAATGCATTAACCGTTTTTTATCGTTGATGCTTTCCTCTAGGGATATCATCGTCTCGGTTCTCGTAACACCTTCAATATCATCTATTTGATAGATTATGTCTTTGGCGTGAGTAGTATCGCGCGCGCGCACCTTGCAAAAAATGTTGAATTTCCCCGTGGTAACGTGAGCCACCGTTACATAAGGTATCTCGTTAATTCGCTCCAACACAAATTGTGTCTGAGATGTTTTTTGAAGAAAAACACCAACGTAAGCGATAAAGGAATAACCAAGCTTTGTATAATCTAGTTTAAGCGAGGATCCCGTGATAATGCCGGCCTCTTCCATTTTTTTGACACGTACGTGTACCGTTCCGGCCGAAATGTCCAACTTTTTGGCGATATCGGTGAAGGGGGTACGGGTATTCTCGATGAGCATATCGAGA
Source organism: uncultured Flavobacteriaceae bacterium (assembly GCA_964639255.1). Lineage (GTDB taxonomy): Bacteria > Bacteroidota > Bacteroidia > Flavobacteriales > Flavobacteriaceae > NZQO01. The sequence goes on along the minus strand of CAZXDP010000068.1, from coordinate 216 downwards.
ATGTTATGATCTGTTTCGTCTAATTTAAATTTTGCCATGAGATTTTTCTTTTTCTGAGGGCGCAAAATTAACTAGATTTCCTTCGAAAAAAAACTAAATTTCCTTAAAATTAACAATGCTTACCCCTTGTTTATCAGTAATTTCTGAAATAATTTCACCCCGATGTACTTTTTCTTGAGAATTCACTAAAACCTGGGCACCATTTCCAGCAATTTC
>CAZXDP010000067.1:0-13543 GCA_964639255.1 uncultured Flavobacteriaceae bacterium | reverse complement strand
CATTGGATCGCAACTTGAACAACATACTCTCGATTTTATTTTTGTCTTCCGTAGAGAAATGACCGTGGTCTGGTGTTCCGAAGTCGCAGCTGGTCACCCAATCGTTCACGGTAATCATTTCGCCTGTTACGGCATCGATTTTAATACTGTAGTAATGGCTGGCATCCAATAGGTATATGCTTAGGTCCCAAGCCAATTTCAAGCGCCCGTCTTGGGTACTTTGGAATCCGAGTTTTACGGGAATATTCTCAAGGGAGATTCCCCCATTGCTGAAAATTACTTCTGTAGGAGAAATAGTTTCTAGCACTTGCAGATTTACAGCGCTCCCCAAGTTTAAATGGCTGGCGGCCTTTTGTACGGCTGCCGATGCAGAAAGCGAAGGATTGGTGGTGTTTACTTTGCTCGAAATGCCCGTAACAAATGAGAGGTTAGCATTTAAAACTGTCCCATTCTTTATGGCAAAGGAGGAATTCGAGTTGAAAATCTCCAATCCTTGATGGTACTGGGTTACATACACATTTTCCAACCCCATGCTTTTAGAAAAGCTGTGGGTGCTAATGCGAGGATCTGCAATGTCTTCTGGCTGGAAGGATAACTGTGCCCTATTGTTGTTTAAATAGTTTTTTACAACCATCGAAAAATCTTGGGCCATAGCCGTTCCCATAATTAGGAAGGCTAGCAAAAAGGTAATTTTTTTCATTTAAGAAAGTTGATTTTAGTTCCGAAAAAGGAAATTAATAAATAGCAAATTTTTTTTGAATTGTTAAAAATAAGCAAAAATCACTTAGAATAATAGAATCAACTATAGATTTCCTTTAATTTTTTGAAATATCTGCAACGCATTTCCATCGGTAAGGCGAGATACGAAACTGCAGCTTTCCATTGCCATTGTGTAGGCATCGATATCTTGTGTTGGCAAATCGCCTAAGCTTCGCAACACTAAATGGTCGAAGTGCCTTGCCTGGCCTTGGCTTTTATTTTCGAGGGCTGTTGTATAGGTGTCTAATAACGTAGATAAAATGCCATACCCCGCAATTTCCTTTTCAATCACGTCGGGACTCTGGTAAATGTTTTCAATGCTACTTTTTAGTATATCATCTATTTGGGCACGGTACCGGCTTTTCTTTAACAGCGACCCAGAGAAGGTACCCTTCATAATCTCATCTTCGTGAGCCAGAAAAATGCTACAAGCTTCAGAAATTAGGCTGCTTATTGCCAGGGAGCGTAGGTAGGCCAATCGGTCTGAAACCTGTTGTAATGCGTGGTATTTGCTTCTTTTTAAAGAATCTTTCACCAAATTAATGAGGTATTCGAGTGCGATGGGCTCTTCGATTAATCCGAGGTTGATACCATCTTCAAAATCGATAATGGTATAACAAATATCGTCTGCAGCTTCAACCAGATAGGCCAAGGGGTGCCGGGCATAGCGCAGTTCGCCATTTTGGCTGCGCGACAGTAGGCCCAGCTCAGTGGCTACTTCATCGAAAAAATCTTTCTCTGCCTGGAAAACCCCGTATTTTTTGTCGGCTATATGCGAAGTAGGCCGCTTTGGCAACGATTCTTTAGGGTATTTCGTAAAAGCCCCCAAGGTAGCGTAGGAAAGCCGCAGCCCCCCCGTAACACCGCCCTTGGTTTCGGTAAGTATCTTGAAACCGTTGGCATTGCCTTCAAAATCGATAAGGTCTTGGTACTGGGCCGCGGTCATTTCATTTCGAAATCGTTGGCCTTTTCCGTTTAAAAAATAATCACCAATGGCCTTTTCGCCGCTATGTCCAAAAGGTGGATTGCCGATATCATGGGCCAGGGCCGCTGCGGCGACAATGGCTCCAAAATCGTTTACCTGGTGGCCGTAGACCGATTGCAGTTGGGGATGTCGTTCAATAATTGCCTTGCCCACCATGCGCCCTAAGCTGCGCCCCACCACCGATACCTCTAGGCTATGGGTTAAGCGGGTATGTACAAAGGAAGTTTTCGACAGTGGAATTACCTGTGTTTTGTCCTGTAAGCTTCTAAAAGCCGATGAGAAGATAACCCTATCGTAATCTACCTCAAAGCCCAACCGGGTCTCATCTTGCTCTATTCTAAGCCGTTTGTTGGTATCGCCCTGTCGCTTTAAAGAAAGCAACTGTTCCCATTGCATCATTTCAGATAAAAATTTACCGTGCAAGATACCATATTAATTTTTTTCTGAAGGTGGTTGCGAGGCGTTCGCGCTTAACATTTAAGTAACCTTCTTATCACGAAAGGGTAATGTGCAATTAACACCGACTTTACATTGCTACGGTTTCTTTGCAGCAACAAATCGAAAGACAAAAACTATAAAAAATGAAACAAATTTTAACCTTCCTACTGCTTGGCTTTTCTACCGTGCTCTTCGCACAGGAAACAGGAAGTATCGTAGGACAGTTGACAGACAAAGATTACAATAACGAACCCCTTCCCTTTGCGAATGTGGTTATTAAGGGTACCACTACGGGTACCACCTCCGATTTTGATGGTCTTTACGAGCTCGCCAATCTTGAGCCCGGAAATTATACCATTGTTGTTAGCTACGTTGGTTACGAAACCGCAGAATTTGAAAATGTAATCGTAGAACCTAACAAAGTAACAACCTTGAATGTACCCCTAGGCGCCAGTGCCGCCACTTTGGATGAAGTGGTCATTAAAACTACCACGAGAAGGGAGAGCGAGGTCGCCTTATTGCTCGAGCAAAAGAGAGCTGTAGAGATCAAGGAAAGTATTGGATCTGAACAGTTAGCCAAGATGGGAGTTTCAGACGTTTCAGGGGCAACAACCAAAATTTCGGGAGTTACAAAATCTGACGGTACAGGTGATATTTTTGTACGAGGGTTGGGAGACCGATACCTGTATACCACTCTTAACGGCTTGCCCATACCATCAGACGATATAGAACGAAAGAATATTGATCTTAGCCTTTTCCCCACTCGACTCATACAGAGTGTCTCGGTAAGCAAGACAACGTCGCCAAAGATATCGGCAGACCAAGCCTCTGGGAACATCGATATTACGTCTCGGGAACTGAACGGAAGCAATGTGCTTTCATTTAGTGCCAGCTCTGGAATTAATACCAATGTGGCAAGCAACGGTGTTTTCGACAACTTCAAGGTTTCTCCCAACAACGATAATGTTACAGCCGGTTTTTACGAAAAGGAAATTCCGCTGCGCGACGCCATTACCCAACAAACCTGGTCGCCGCAAATTGTTGAGCTACCTGTAAATTCTTCTTACTCTTTTAGCGCAGGAACCAAAATTGGCGAACGTATGCGCGTGTTGCTAACGGCAGGTCAAAACACCAATTTCGAATACCAGGAAGGGTTTTTCAGGCAGTTCCGTTCGAATTTCATCGACGACTCGATTCCCGACGCTACCACCTGGAAAAAGGAAGTGGCCACTTCGGCATTGCTAAATGCTACCTATAAAGTAAACGATGCCAATGACATTGCCTTTAATACTCTTTTTGTAAACAAACTTCAAGACCAAGTATTCGAAGGTGGCCGGGCCGGAACAGCCTTCATTTTTGAGGAGACCGATTTAGGAGAACCTCTTACCCAGTTCATCAGGGATCAAAACTTGAAGAAAACAATTGTTTCAGTTACACAGCTATTGGGTACCCACGATATATCTGAAAAAAACACCTTGGACTGGGCAGCGGGTTATAACTTTCTGAATGCCGACGAACCCAACCGTATTCGCAACGAAGTAAACTTTAACGATGATATCGTGCAGCTGGGTCGAACTGGTGGTTTCCAGCAACGAAAATCGAACCAGCAAATTGAGGATATCGAGTACAATGGCCGTCTTAACGACCTTATTAAGGTAGTAGATACAGATAATGACATTTTCCACATTAATGTGGGCGGAAACTTTCGATACAAAACGCGCGACTTCGCCTCGCAGTTTATAGGCGTAGAAGAAGCATTCACCAACGCGATAAACCCTAGCTCTATCGACAATATTACTGAAATCTTTACCCAGGCCAATTTTGAGAACAACGTGCTTAGGCTCAATATCCTAGAGCCCGATTTCTATGACGGAACTTTGCAATCTGTCGCCGGGTATACCGATTTCATCGCCACGGTAGACAAGTTTACGCTCGAGGCCGGTGTGCGATACCAGAAAGATGATATTGACGTAAACTACGACGTAAACAACATTCCCGGTCGTGTGGGGTCTACAAGCAAGGACTACCGCCGTTTATATCCATCTGTTAACCTTAAATACGCTATTAATGATAAGCATAGCGTACGGTTTGCGAACAGTTCTACCACCACCTTGCCAGAATTTAAGGAGATCGCCCCCTTTGAATATGTATCGCCGGTAGGCCAGGTGACCCGTGGAAATCCAGATGTAGAAGCTTCCATAAATTATAATTACGATCTTAAATGGGAATTCTTCCCTTCGCGAGAGGAACTGATTTCGGTAACAGGATTTTACAAGAAGATTGAAGACCCCATCAACAAAGTTCAAGATCGCGGATCTGCTGGGGTATTCAGCTATTTTAATGCTGGTAATGAAGCCCAAGTATATGGTGTTGAAGTGGAAGGTCGCATCAACCTTATTTCTGGCGACGACCAGCCCAACCTAAAGCTCAACGTGAATGCCTCTAGAATGTGGCACGAGCAAGATCTAAAGGAAGTTTTTGACGAAGACGGCAATTTCATACGAACCTTCCGATACAAGGGCCTAACCGAAACAGGCTTGCAGGGCGCTTCCGATTGGATCGTGAACTCTTCCCTGAACTACATCACCAATGGCGACAGTCCTTTTGAAGCGACGGTGATAGGAAACTACGCTTCAGATCGCATCTATGCGTTGGGCGCGCCGGAGATTCAAACTTCCAGCGATATCAACTATAACGATGCCATTGTAGAAAACGGCTTTGTAACCCTAGACGTAATTCTACGGAAGAATTTTGGAGAGCACTGGAGAATTGGTCTTTCAGCAAAGAACATTTTAAACCCCGAGATAAAAAGAACCCAGCTGGTGCGACCCAGTACCACGGGTATTGAGAGAGAAGCCACGGTATTGTCTTATTCTCGGGGGGCACAATTAGGATTGAACCTTAACTATACCTTTTAAATAATTATTAATTAAAGAAGAACCTTATGAAAAATCTAAAATCAATGTTGGCTATCACGGCCATCTTAAGTATGTTTTTCGTTACCAGTTGTAGCAATGATGATGATATTATTGCCAGTGACGACGACGGTATCGAAGAGAACCTCCAACTTAGCGGGAATTTGGAATCTGACCGAATTCTAGATCCTTCAAACCAGTATACCATCACCGGACCGTACTTGGTTAAATCGGGTGCTAAATTGACCATACCTGCTGGAACTGTAATCGTTTCTGAAGCTGGTACAGACCGCTACATCGCGGTAGAGCAAGGTGCTCAAATAGATATTCAAGGAACAGCTAACCTACCTGTAATTATGCGTTCTAGCGGAGGCACTTGGGGAGGCTTGTTGCTTTGTGGAGAAGCGCAAACTACCGAAGGTGTAGATGCCATCGCTGAAGTAGGTGGGCTTATCTATGGTGGCACCAACAACAACGATAGCTCTGGAAACATCGATTATCTAATCATCGATAACTCTGGCGCCCAGATCAACTCTGAGTCGCAATACAACGGATTAACCTTATATTCGGTAGGATCTGGCACGACTATAGACAATGTGGCTATCCTAAACGGGGCCGATGATGGTGTTGAGTTTTTCGGTGGAACGGTTTCTGTGACCAACCTGTACCTTGAGAACAACGAAGACGATGCGGTAGACTGGACAGAAGGTTGGAACGGAACAGTTACCAATACCTATGTGCTTCATACCATCGATGGTTTTTCAACTGCCGTAGAGGCCGATGGCGAAAACGCTAACCCACGGTTGATTAACTTCACCGCAGTTTCTGAAACAGGCGGTACTGCCCTTCAGTTTAAAAAAGAATCGGGCGCTACCATCACAGGGCTTTCCCTTACTGGATATGACGTTTCAGTAGAGATGAGAGATAACGGACCATTGAGCAACGTATTGATTAATGGCGAAATTGCCGATCCTAATCTAAACTACACCTTGCCTCCTACTGTAGATCCCTCAAACTTTGACTGGGTTAACTCTAACCAAACTGGAAATGCAACGCTTTTGCAAGGAGTAATTTCAACTACCGTTACCTTAGATCCAAGTATTGATTACCAACTTAACTCTTCGTTGATCGTACAAGAAGGCGGTAAGCTTATCATTCCCGCAGGCACTAAAATTACCGCTCGAGACGGTGGTACTTCTGTGTACATCGCAGTTCTTAAAGGTGGTGAAATCGAGATAAACGGAACAGCCACAAATCCTGTAGTAATGTCTTCTGTAAATGCTTCTCCAGGCGATTGGGGCGGATTGACCATTTGTGGTGATGCTCCCACTACGGAAGGTGTAAATGCTATAGCCGAGGTAGGAGGATTCGTATACGGTGGTAACAACCCTAACGACGATTCAGGATCTATCAATTACTTGGTAATTCTTGGTACCGGTGCTCAGATCAACTCTGAATCACAGTACAACGGAATTTCGCTTTACGCGGTGGGCGACCAGACAGAAATCAACAACATCGCAGTGATCAATGGTGCAGATGATGGTATCGAGTTCTTCGGCGGGACTGCTAACGCTACCAATATCTACCTTGAAAACAACGAAGATGATTCAGTAGATTGGACGGAAGGATGGAACGGAACTATTGAGAATACTTATGTGCTTCACAGCATCAATGGTTTCTCTACCGCTATTGAAGCAGATGGCGAGAATTTCAACCCTACTATTAACAACTTCACAGCCATTTCATCGACTGGAGGTACTGCGCTTCAGTTCAAAAAAGAATCTGGCGCCACCTTTACAAACGTACTTCTTACAGGATACGACGTTAATGTCGAAATGCGCGACAATGGTCCCATTGGCAACGTAATCGTAGACGGTGTGCCATTAACAGCGCCTACCGACAATGTGTTTAACGGCACTGCCGTGGACATTTCTGGTTGGACATGGATCAACGCAAGATTATAATAGGTAGCACTTACTATTGAATTTATTTGTAGTTAGCAAAAAAAGCCCGTTTCCTAGGAAACGGGCTTTTTATATTTGATTTTTTTAGATTCTAATTTGCTACCACCCTGGTATCTGAGGCCTTCCAAGTGGTTACCTTTGCAATACGCGATTCCATAAAGGTTACTTCTTTGATATCGTCCTCAATAAAAAAGAACCATTTACCGGTTTTAACACCTTGGTTATAGGTAGCAATTGCGGTTTTGTTTCCTTCGGTATCGTAGCTGGTCCACTCACCGTGTAATTTCCCATCCTTGGTATAAAATCCTTTCTGTGCCACTACACCATTATCGTGGTGCAGGGTCGCCTCGATCAAGTTATCAACGGTAAGTACATAAATGTCTTTTTTCTTCTCTTGGGCAAGCAAGCTCGATGCAGATAGCATCAAAATCATAAGAAGGGCATAGCGTTTCATAGCAGTAAAAATTAATAGTTTATCCAAAGCTACGAAATAATTAATAATTCTGAAATGTTTTGGTAACATTAATTTTACATTAATCCTTTTAATATCTGTTTATCAATGCATTATACTATTTCTATATTAAAATAACTCTCTTAACAACCCCTTTAATTTAATAATTTGGTAATGTTTTGATGATGAAAAGGCCACGGGCAAAACCTTACTTTGTAACGTCTTCGGACAAGATTACACCATTTTAAATCGTTTAGTTTTTGTCGACTAGATTTACCGAGTGTAACGGGCTGCCCCTAAAAGGGCAGCCTTTTTTCATAGGTACCCTACCCCCTTACCGCGGCGAAAGGTTCAAACTTAACAATTAAGAAACATTTATGTAACTTTAAGTTGAGTTCTTTGCAGCGACAAAAACTAAAATGCGATTTATTATGGTACAAAGCAAAAGCCTTCTTTTGGGCTTGCTCTGTCTTTTTGGTACGGCTACACTGGCCCAAGAAATTACCGATACCTCTTTCGGGAAGGGAATGTTGAACCTCGTGGCAAAAGACAGCTCTTGGAGCGTGAAATTCGCCCCCAGGATTCAGTTTAGAGCCAACACGGCTTGGGATTACCTTGACGATCAATATACAGAACCTCAATTTAATTTTCTTATAAGGCGCGCCCGATTGAAATTTGACGGGTTCGCAGTGACCCCTAAGCTTCGCTACAAAATAGAACTGGGCCTTTCCAATAGGGATATTGCCGGTGCTAGCCAATTTACAGGTAACGCCCCCCGCTACATTCTCGATGCGGTAATAAAATGGAATTTCTATGAAAACTTCGATCTGTGGGTAGGGCAAACCAAATTGCCGGGCAACGTAGAACGGGTTGTTTCCTCGGGCGATTTGCAACTTATAGAGCGCTCCCTGCTCAACAGCCGCTTTAACATAGACCGCGATGTGGGCTTCCAGCTTCGGCACCGTATCTATTTGAATAACACCATGCTAATTCGTGAAAAAATAGCTGTTTCCCAAGGGGAAGGTAGAAATATTACCACTGGAAATCTTGGCGGCCTCCAATATACGGGTAGATTGGAGTTTCTTCCCTTCGGAACCTTCGCCGGTAAGGGAGATTATAGTCAAGCCGATTTAAAAAGGGAGCCAACGCCCAAGCTAATGGTAGCTTTTACTTATGACTTTAACGATGATGCCGTGAAAACACGTAGCAATTTGGGCGATTACATGGAAACCGCGACCGGTTTCTACGGAACCGACCAAACCACTATTTTTGCCGACGCTATGTTTAAATATCGAGGGTTTTCCTTTATGGGAGAATACGCCCATCGCGATGCAGACGCCCCGGTGGCCCGAAATAGCGATGGTAGCTTGGCGACCGACACAGATGGCAACCTAACGGGCGATGTAGTTCAAGTGGGGCAGGCACTCAATTTGCAGGCTGGGTATTTGTTTAAGAGCAATTACGAAGTAGCCGGAAGATATACCACCGTAACGTTCGATCCCATTGCCGGGGGATCCACTACCCATCAGTACACTCTTGGAGGGTCAAAATATATTGTAGGCCATAAACTAAAAGTACAAAGCGATCTTAGCTATTCCACAAGAGATAACGAGCCCAACGGAATAGAATTCAGCATAGGTTTCGACCTTCATTTTTAAGAAAATAACATAACAATTTGGTAACAAACAACCGCTTCGTTATTGGGAAATTTGCACCACTTTAATTAACACACTGTCATGGAGAACTTTTATTTGTTAATGCTTGTAGCCCTCGCAGCACTGGCCATTGCCGATTTAGTCGTTGGGGTTAGCAATGACGCTGTAAACTTTTTGAACTCGGCCATTGGCTCGAAAGCCATTTCCTTTAAATCGATTATGATCATCGCTAGTTTGGGGATCTTCATCGGTGCCGTTTTCTCCAGTGGGATGATGGAAGTGGCCCGTAAAGGCATTTTCGTGCCCGGCCAATTTTATTTCGAGGAAATCATGATCATTTTTATGGCGGTTATGATTACCGACATCCTGTTACTCGACTTCTTCAATACACTGGGATTGCCCACCTCGACCACGGTGTCTATCGTGTTCGAACTTCTGGGAGCTGCTGTGGTGATGTCACTTATAAAAATTAGTACTTCAGAAACGGAAACCCTCTCTAACCTTGCCAATTACATCAATACCGATAAAGCCACTGAAATTATTTTGGGCATCTTGCTCTCGGTGGCAATCGCATTTACCATTGGGGCCGTTGTACAATGGCTTTCCCGCTTGATCTTTACCTTTCAATACGAGACGAAAATAAAAAACTTTGGCGCCCTTTTTGGAGGCGTCGCGCTTACAGCTATTGGTTACTTTATTTTTATGAAAGGCCTCAAGGGGACCCCTTATTACGGCGATGTTAAGGGATTTGTTGAGGCCAATGAAGTGTACGTGGGGTTGGGCGGACTTGTATTCTGGACGCTATTCTCTTGGGCGTTTATGAAAATCTTTAAGAAAAGTATTCTCATCATAGTCATTGCCGTGGGTACTTTCGGCTTGGCCCTTGCATTTTCGGGCAACGACTTGGTTAACTTTATCGGCGTGCCCATGGCAGCCTACCACTCTTACGAAGCTTGGGTGGCTTCTGGAATCCCAGCTGCCGATTTCTCGATGACCGTTTTGGAAGAAAAAGTTCCCGCAGAACCTATGTTGCTATTTATTGCCGGCGGCGTCATGGTGCTTACCCTTTGGTTTTCCAAAAAGGCACGTACGGTAGCCGATACAGAAATTGGATTGTCTAGACAAGGTGATGGCCACGAAAAATTCAGCCCCAATCTGCTTTCACGGGCCATTGTAAAGGGCAGTACCCGTTTGGCGAATGTCTTCGGAACGATTACCCCTAGCCAAACGGTAGCCAAAATAAATTCGCGTTTTGAAAAGCCCGTCGTCTCCCTGGCGAAACATAAAAGCCACGAATTACCGGCATTCGATATGATTCGCGCCTCTATAAACCTAGTAGTCGCAGGGGTTTTGATTTCGATAGCTACATCGATGAAGCTACCGCTTTCCACTACTTATGTAACGTTTATGGTGGCTATGGGTACCTCCTTGGCAGATAGGGCTTGGGGTCGCGAGAGCGCTGTTTACCGCGTTGCAGGAGTTCTCAACGTAATTGGCGGCTGGTTCTTTACCGCTATTAGTGCTTTTGTGGCATCTGGAACCTTAGCCTACCTAATTTATCTCGGGAAGGCCCCAATGATCGCCGTGCTCCTGTTCTTGGCCATTTTATTGCTGATACGAAATTATTTATCGCACAAAAAACGGGCTACGCCCATTACCGCCCCAGACCAGTTGAAGAAGGCAGAGAGCAGCACCGTTCAAGGGATTATTGAGGAAAGTGCAGATACGATCTCGAATGTGGTGAAGCGTTCCAATAAAATCTATTCCGATGTGCTTCGCGGCTTGGCGAAACAAGACACCTCGAAACTCAAGAAGAGCAAGAAAGGCGTATCGAAACTGGACGACGAGGTGGAAGAATTGCGCAACCATATATTCTATTTCATCAAAAATCTTGATGAAACTAGCGTTCGCGGTAGCAATTTTTACATTATCGTGCTAGGGTATCTTACCGATGTTACGCAGTCGCTAGATTATATTGCCAAGGCAAGCTACAAGCACGTGAACAACAACCATAAAGCACTTCGATTCAATCAAATAAAGGATCTACAGGAGATAGACCAAACCCTGGAGGCCCTGCTCCACGAGATAGAGGAAATTTTCTCTAAACGGGAAATTGAGCGCATTGGCAGCGTACTGGAGAAAAAAGAGGAGCTTTTCGCCAATGTTTCCAAGAAAATCGAGAAGCAGATAGCCCGCACCCGTACGGAAGAATCGAGCCCTAAGAATACCACGCTGTACTTCAGCCTGCTCTTGGAAACCAAAGATCTGGTTACCGCTTTAATGAATTTAATGCAGGAATATTATACCAGTTATAAAAAGGTATAGAACCGCACACGCAAAACGGTCTGCTCGCAAACAGCAGCTAAACTCGATAAAAAAGGGAAGCCATTTGGCTTCCCTTTTCCTTCTAACACTTAAAATGTAACTGGGCGGATCTATTTACGAACCGCACATTAAACAATCATCATCTTGGTCGGCCTCCCGCGACTTTGTAAGCATTTCCCTCAGTTCTTGCGGCGTGAGGGGCTTATTCGAATCGGCGGTTACGGCTTCTACTTTCGCCTCAGCAACCTGCTCTTCAGGTTCTTTCTTTGTTTCGTTGCTAAGGGTAAACTTAATAGCATCTACGGCACTCTTGGTACGCAAATAGTACATTCCGGTTTTCAGGCCGTTTTTCCAACCGTAAAAATGCATCGAGGTAAGTTTCGCATAGTTGGCGTTCTCCATAAATAAATTGAGCGATTGGCTCTGGTCGATAAAGTACCCACGGTGGCGGGCCATATCGATAATGTCTTTCATGCTCAATTCCCAAACGGTTTTATAAAGTTCCTTTAACTCCTGCGGAATTACATCTACATTTTGTACCGAACCGTTGGCACGCATAATTTCTTCTTTCACATCGTCATTCCAAAGTCCCAGGGCAACTAAATCTTCCAACAAATGCTTGTTCACCACGATAAACTCGCCCGAAAGCACCCTTCGGGTATAAATATTGGATGTATATGGTTCAAAAGCTTCGTTGTTGCCTAAAATTTGAGAAGTAGAGGCTGTAGGCATAGGGGCAACGAGCAGGGAATTACGCACGCCATGCTTCTTTACATCCTTACGCAATTTATCCCAGTTCCACCGTCCGCTTAACTCATCATCCTTAATTCCCCATAGGTTATGCTGAAAAAGTCCTTCTGAAATAGGCGATCCCTTATACGACTGGTAGGGACCATCTGCCTTGGCTTCTTCCATCGAGGCAGTGACGGCCGCGAAATATAGGGTTTCAAAAATTTCCTGATTCAATTTTTTTGCTTCATCGCTCGTAAAGGGCATACGAAGCATTATAAATGTATCGGCAAGCCCCTGAATGCCTAATCCCACAGGTCTATGGCGAAAATTCGAATTTTCGGCCTCTTTCACCGGATAGTAATTGCGATCTATAACCCGGTTCAAGTTCTTGGTTACCCGCTTGGTAACCCGGAACAGTTCCTTATGGTCGAATTCGCCTTTTTTTACAAACATGGGTAGGGCAATCGATGCGAGGTTACAAACCGCCACTTCGTCTGGAGAGGTATACTCCATAATTTCCGTACAAAGATTGGAACTGCGAATGGTGCCTAGGTTTTTTTGGTTGCTCTTGCGGTTGGCGGCATCTTTGTAGAGCATATAAGGCGTTCCCGTCTCGATTTGCGATTCGAGTATTTTTTCCCACAGCTCGCGTGCCTTGATGGTTTTTCGGCCTTTGCCCTCCTCTTCGTACTTTTTGTAGAGGATTTCAAACGCCTCGCTATGGCAATCGTACAAACCGGGACATTCATTGGGGCACATCAACGTCCACTCGCCATCGTCCTGAACGCGCTGCATAAATAAATCTGGTATCCACATGGCGTAGAACAGATCGCGGGCGCGCATTTCCTCTTTTCCGTGGTTCTTCTTCAAATCGAGGAAATCGAAAATATCGGCGTGCCAGGGCTCCACATAAATGGCAAAACTACCTTTGCGTTTTCCGCCACCTTGGTCCACATAGCGCGCTGTATCGTTATACACCCGTAACATAGGCACGATACCATTACTAGTGCCATTGGTTCCTGCAATGTAAGAGCCTGTAGCGCGAACATTGTGTATAGACAGCCCTATACCACCCGCAGATTGGGAGATCTTTGCCGTTTGTTTAAGGGTATCGTAAATTCCGTCGATGCTATCGTCTTTCATTGCCAGCAGGAAGCACGAGGACATTTGCGGTTTGGGAGTGCCGCTGTTGAAGAGTGTTGGCGTAGCGTGCGTAAAGTATTTTTTTGACATAAGCTCGTAGGTTTCCTTTACCGACTCCAGGTCGTCGAGGTGAATCCCCACTGAAACACGCATAAGCATATGCTGCGGACGTTCGG
>CAZXDP010000066.1:0-13847 GCA_964639255.1 uncultured Flavobacteriaceae bacterium | reverse complement strand
CTGCCGAGCGCATCGTTGTGGGGGTATATAATTTTAAGGACCAGACCGGCCAATACAAAAATATAGAAGCTGGAAGTACATTCAGTACTGCAATTACCCAAGGTGCCACGACAATTTTGGTAAAGGCCTTAGAAGATAGCAAGTGGTTCCGTCCCATAGAGCGGGAAAACTTGAATAACATCATTGAAAAAACGCGAGATCAATTCGCCCGGGCCGAAGGCAAGCAACCCCAACGGTTAAATCCTCTGCTATTTGCCGGGGTATTGATGGAAGGGGGCGTAATTTCGTACGACTCCAATATCATTACTGGTGGATTGGGGGCGCGCTATTTTGGCGTAGGCGGCTCCACGCAATACCGTCAAGATCGAATCACCGTATACCTTCGCGCAATTTCGACGACGACGGGGGAGGTGCTTAAGACTGTGTATGTTTCCAAGACGATCCTTTCGCAAGCGGTAGATGTAGGCTTGTTTCGGTATGTGAATTTCAAGCGACTGTTAGAGACCGAAACCGGTTATACCAAAAATGAACCTACGCAAATGGCCGTGCAGGAAGCTATAGAGAAAGCCGTAGAAATGCTTATCATAGAAGGTATCGATGCCAACCTATGGTCAACTTCCGAAGGGCCCGAGAAAAACAGGGAAATTGTTGAAGAATATCAGGCCGAGAAAGAGATAGAGGAAAACACTGGGCTTTACGAGCGGATGTATCAAGAAAACACCTATAGACACACCTTGCGCTTAGCATTGGGGACAACCTTGATCGATGGCGATTTTGAAACGGCAGAGCCAGATTTTAAAAGCGAATTGGGGTATAAATATCACTTTGCGCCGTGGTTCGCCGCGCGCGCCGATGTTCAATTATTTCGCTTGAATTCCAACCCGCGAACGCGACATTGGTGGCTATCGCAAAACTTAAATGCCGAATTTAAACTGCTGCCCCACGATAAATTATCGCCCATTATCTATGGAGGACCAGGTTTTATAGTGTTTGTAGATGATTCCCCTCGTAAGTTCCTTCAGGAATTGGACACATTTTTCAAGCTAAAGGCCGGACTAGGTTTAGAGTACAAGATTTCAGAACGTTTTTCGGTAGAGGTTAACGGCGATTACAATACTGTGCTTTCAGATAAAATCGATAACGAGGTAAACGGCAAACGGGACGATTTTTATTTCAACTTTGGCCTTGGACTCAATTTCAATTTTGATACCCGAACCAGAAACGAGAAATTTCCATTAAAAAATTAAATACGATGGCTACGATAACCCGATATATATCATTTTTCATAGTATCTTTTTTTCTTATTCTCTGTGGGTGCGATGAAGACAGGATTGGCGAGAACGAGACAGGACGCATAACTGGGACCGTGGTTGAGGATGGGTCCAACGATCCTATTGCGAATGCCAAAATATCGACACAACCTGTCTCCAGTACAGTCTTCACAGACAGCTCGGGACGGTATCAAATCGATAATGTGCCCGTAGGAGAATATTCCGTTCAAGCGGAAAAGGACGATTTTATCACTGCGTTCGAGCCTGCTACCGTAAATGCCAATGTGGCTTCCAATGTTGTATTTGAATTGCAGGTATCTACTGCCGATAACCGACCTCCCACAGCCCCCGACTTATTATCACCAGAAGATAACGGCTTGGTTGAAAGTGTAGAGGTTACCTTTCAATGGGACGCTACCGATCCTGAAAACGATCCGCTAACCTTCACTTTGGAGCTTCGTAACGATGTTAACGAAGAAGTATTGATTTTTGAGGAAATACAAGATACGACCTTTACTTACAGTCCGTTAGTGCTGGGTGCCAAATATTTTTGGCAGGTTACGGCAACCGATGATATTAATCCGCCGGTTACAAGTGCCGTAAGTGCTTTTGAAGTTATTGGAGCGCCCGAAGACAATCGATTTTTGTTTACGAGAAATATTGAAGGGAACAATGTTATTTTCTCGGCAGATGCTGATGGTACCGAATTTCAGCTCACCTCTCAAAACTCGAATAGCTTTAGGCCGCGGAGAAATGTCGCGGCAGGTCGAATTGCCTTCTTCCAAACCGATGGTGCCGAGTTGCACATCTATACAATGAAACGAGATGGTAGCGATATTAAACGAGTTACCGGTCTTATTCGGCCCAATGGGTTTAAATATAGCGAGCTTAATTTTTCCTGGCCACCGGCGAGCGACCAACTATATTTTCCTTCGTTCGATAAGCTCTATCGCATTAGGACAAACGGTCAAGGTTTGGAACTTGTGTACCAAACTCCCGACGGATCGTTCATATCAGAGGTGGATGTAAGTGAGAACAGCAATATCATCGCGCTAAAGACAAACGACCAAAATGGATATAACGTTGAAATTTATACTATCGATTTTAGCGGTAACCGGTTGACTACGGTTTTGACGGGAGTAGATGGCGCTACTTCTGGACTTGATCTCTCGGTAACCAACAATTTGGTGCTTTATTCTTACGACATCTCTGGCTTTGAGAGTGCCAACTATAGACGATTAGATGCCAGATTGTTTATTTACGACATTGCCCAAAATACGCGAATTGAAATATCTGGCGATAAGATTAGTGGTACCAACGACTTAGAACCAATTTTCTCACCAAGTGAAGCGCAGGTAATTTTTACCAATACCTCAAACGACGGGATTTCACAACGGAATGTGCTCAAATTGGAAATAAATTTTAAAGATGGTACCGGTGAAGACCGGGAAACACTGTTTGAAAACGCCTTTATGCCCGATTGGGAATAACCGAAAAGCGATACTATGAAAGCCCACTTTTGTGGGCTTTTTTTTATCCGTACTTTTGTCACATCAAAGTTGTATCTATGAGCGAGAAAATTTCAGAACGATATGCCCAAAGAGGCGTTTCAGCTTCAAAGGAAGAGGTGCATGCCGCAATTAAAAACGTAGATAAGGGGTTGTTCCCTAGGGCGTTTTGCAAAATTGTGCCAGATTATCTTACGGGCAACGAAGATTACTGCCTGGTGATGCACGCCGATGGCGCCGGTACAAAATCGGCATTGGCTTATATGTATTGGAAGGAAACAGGAGACCTTTCGGTATGGAAGGGTATCGCCCAAGATGCGCTCATTATGAATGTAGATGACCTGCTGTGCGTAGGCGCTACTGAAGACATCCTCCTATCTTCCACCATAGGAAGAAATAAAAACCTCATTCCTGGTTCGGTAATTTCGGCCATTATTAACGGTACGGAAGAATTGATTTCAGAAATGAAAAAATATGGCGTTACCATACATTCTACGGGTGGTGAAACTGCCGATGTGGGCGATCTAGTTAGAACGATAATTGTAGATTCTACGGTAACCGCGCGTATGAAGCGTACCGATGTAATCGACAATGCAAACATTCAGCCCGGCGATGTCATCGTAGGCCTTTCCTCATTTGGCCAAGCCTCTTACGAAACCCAATACAATGGGGGTATGGGTAGTAATGGATTGACTTCGGCTCGCCACGATGTGTTCCACAATTCATTGGCCAGCACATACCCAGAGAGTTTTGACCCCGCCGTTCCCCGCGAGTTGATTTATTCAGGTTCTAAAAAACTGCAAGATGCGGTAGCAGGCGCGCCATTGGATGCGGGCAAGTTGGTGCTTTCGCCTACTCGAACCTATGCGCCAATTATCAAGAAAATGTTGGCCGAAATTTCGAAAGAGCACATTCACGGAATGGTTCATTGTAGCGGTGGTGCGCAAACGAAAGTGCTTCACTTCGTAGACAACGTTCATATTGTTAAGGATAACCTTTTTGAGGTGCCGCCGCTTTTCAGGCTTATTCAAGAAGAAAGCAAAACAGATTGGAAGGAAATGTACCAAGTTTTCAATATGGGGCACCGAATGGAACTGTACGTTCCAGAATCTGTTGCAGAAGATATTATTCGTATTTCCCAGTCTTTCAATGTCGATGCAAAAAGGATCGGTAGGGTTGAGAGTGGCTCAAAAAAGCTTACCATTACATCCGAAATGGGAGAATTTACGTACAAATAGAAGGTAGGGATATCATCCCTGGCATTGTACGTAATTTGAGCTCCTATGAAATCAACCAGTTTACTTCAACCGTCTAGGTAATTTTTTCTTTTCTGTTTTCTAGTTACCGTGAATATCTTGGAATAGTTCTTTTTTCAATTGAAGTAACTAGAATAACACGCGTAGTCTCCGTTTTTCATCTTGAAATCCCCTCTCAAAATGAGCGGTGGTTTGCTGCAAAAATTTATTTTTCTAGTACAGCGAATATTTCAACAAGGATAAGCAATCCGGTTTTCGTTCGCCTGTGGCAATCGCCGCCAAAGGCCTATTTTCACTATAGATTTTGTTACCTAGATAGCGTTTTATCGCTTCTTTCATTTCAAAAACTGTCAAATTTTTATTAAGTTATTTATCGTAAATTTGCACCTGCCTTGCAAAAGCGCAGGCGATACCGAAATGCTATGTTAGAAAAACTTCAAATAGTTAAGCAGCGTTACGACGAGGTGAGCGATTTAATCATCCAGCCAGATGTAATTAGCGATCAAAAACGATATATCCAATTAAACAAGGAATATAAGGATTTGCGCATAATGATGGAAAAGCGCCAAGAATATATAACCTTGATGGAACGTATAGAGGAAGCAGAGGAAATCATAAAGGATGGCAGCGATGCCGAAATGGTAGAAATGGCCAAGATGCAGTTGGAGGAGGCCAAGGAGCGCCTTCCGAAGCTCGAAGACGAAATCAAATTTTTGTTGGTGCCTAAAGATCCTGAAGACGCCAAGAATGCGGTAATGGAGATACGCGCAGGTACGGGTGGCGATGAGGCCAGCATTTTTGCCGGCGATTTGTATCGTATGTATTCAAAATATTGTGAAAGCAAGGGCTGGCGTACTACAACGGTCGATTTTAGTGAGGGTACCAGTGGCGGCTTTAAGGAAATTCAGTTTGAAATAGAAGGTGAGGATGTGTATGGTACTCTGAAATTCGAAGCGGGCGTGCATCGTGTACAGCGGGTTCCCCAAACGGAAACACAAGGCAGAGTGCATACCAGTGCGGCAACCGTGATGGTCTTCCCCGAGGCCGAGGAATTCGATATTGAAATTGACCCTAAGGATGTGCGTATTGATTATTTCTGTAGTTCGGGTCCGGGGGGGCAGTCGGTGAACACAACCTATTCTGCTGTTCGCTTAACACACGAGCCTACGGGTATCGTGGCTCAATGCCAAGACCAGAAGTCGCAGCATAAAAATAAAGAAAAGGCTTTTAAGGTATTACGGTCTAGGTTGTACGATATGGAGTTGGCCAAAAAACAGGCCGAAGATGCGGCCAAGCGGGGAAGTATGGTAACTAGTGGCGATAGAAGTGCGAAAATTAGAACGTACAACTATCCACAGGGCCGTGTTACAGATCACCGTATCAACCTTACCTTGTACGATCTCGGCAATATCATAGATGGTGATATCCAAAAAATAATTGACGAACTTCAGTTGGTAAGCAATACCGAAAAGTTGAAAGAAGCCGGAGAAACATTTTAATTATGGAACTGGAAAAGCTCATTTCTGAAATTGAACGGAAAAGGTCTTTTCTGTGCATAGGCCTAGATGTCGATCTCGCCAAGATACCATCGCATCTAAAAGGGGAAAAGGATCCTATTTTTGCCTTTAACAAGGCCATTATCGATGCGACCCAACATCTCGCGGTTTCCTATAAACCCAATACTGCTTTTTATGAAGCCTACGGATTAAAAGGCTGGCAGGCCTTGGAAAAAACAATAGGCTATCTCAACGAAAACTATCCCGAACAGTTTGCCATTGCCGATGCTAAACGTGGCGATATTGGCAATACATCATCCCGCTACGCCAAAGCGTTTTTTGAGGATCTTGGTTTTGACGCCGTTACGGTCGCACCTTATATGGGGAGCGATTCTGTGGAGCCTTTTTTAGAATTTCGCGATAAGCACACCATATTGCTGGCCCTCACATCTAACGCTGGCGCGTATGATTTTCAAACTCAGGAAATTGCCCATGCACCTCTTTATACCAGGGTTATCGAGGTGTCGCGTACTTGGAAAAACAGCGATCGCCTAATGTATGTAGTGGGAGCCACCAAGGCGTCACACTTACAGGAAATTCGTAAAATTGTACCCGATAGTTTTTTGCTAGTTCCAGGGGTTGGCGCCCAGGGAGGTGACCTCAAATCGGTGTGTCGGTACGGAATGAATAGCGCTGTGGGACTTTTGATAAATTCATCTCGTGGTATAATTTATGCGGGCCAGGGCGAAGATTTTGCTGAAAAGGCCGCAACTGCAGCGAAAGACCTTCAAACGCAAATGCAGGCAATTTTAGATGCACGTTAAAGATCAACTGAATAGGGAATTGGTTCTGAACGGTGTTCCTAAACGCATTATATCATTAGTGCCTTCACAAACTGAATTATTGGTCGATCTCGGACTGGAAGAGCAGCTCGTCGGGATAACGAAGTTCTGTGTACATCCTAGATCGTTACGAAAATCGAAAACTATCGTGGGTGGCACCAAATCGGTACACATAGACCGTATTGCCGCGCTTTCTCCCGACATCATAATTTGCAACAAAGAGGAAAACACACCAGAAATAGTAGCAGCCTTAGAACCTATAGCCCCTGTTTGGATTAGTGATGTAGAATGTTATGCACAAGCTTTGGAATTGCTAACTTCCATGGGTATGATCTTCAAAAAGGAAACAATTGCTACAACCTTAGTGCAAACTATCGAGAATAAACGGATTGCGTTTGAAAATGCGATAAAAAATAAGCCAATAAAGAAGGTAGGATACCTTATTTGGAAAGAGCCTTATATGGCTGTTGGTACTGCGACCTATATTGACGATATAATGAAATTGAACAAATTTCAGAATGTATTTGGCCCGAAGGAAGAGCGCTATCCAGAAGTAGCGTTGGAAGAATTACAGTTGGCGGATTTAATTTTGTTGTCTACAGAACCGTATCCCTTTAAGCAAAACGACGTCGACGATATGAGGCAAAAATTGGGGTTGGACGTTCAATTGGTGGATGGGGGATTCTTTAGTTGGTACGGCTCTAGAATGGTGAAGGCGTTCGATTATTTCAGAAGCCTTCAGATATGATGTGCCTGTGTGTTGTACCTGCTATTTGTCTGCGTAGCGAATACTCAAGTATTTAATCTCATCAAAAATGCGTTCAGCCCGTTGACGTATTTTTTCACTTTCTTCCCTGCTTTTCAGAGCAGTTTGGTAGGATTGCCGCATTAAATCTGTATAGCGTTTCTTCAGCTTCTCGAGCCTTGTCTTTTTTCTAAATAGTGCCATCGTACAACATGTTCATTATCATACTACAAAGGTACGCTGGCTTCCCGATAATAAGTGCAAAGAATTGGTTAAGGGTTTCCTAATATAAATTGTAGGAAACTTCCTTTTGTTAAAATATTAACCAAACTTAATCTTGAAGCGCAAACACTTGCCGCAATAAGGTGGTGGTACGGGCGTTGATGTTATTTCGAATCTGGCTTTCTTCAACCGCTATCATCGTATATACTCCATCAAGAGCTTCTTTGGTAACATAATCGGTAAGATCTGGATTCACCTTGTTTACGAGCGGGATCGCGTTGTATTGGGTAATGATATTTTCCCAAATGCGGTCGGCCCCTACTTTCGAAAATGAATTTTTTATGACTGGGTTGAACTTGGCATAAAGCGCTTGGTTTGTCTTCTGCTCCAGATATTGAGTTGCGGCGTTGTTGGGCCCTAGCAAAATATCCTTGGCATCGGTAAACGTAATTTGGCTAACAGCATCAACAAAAATTGGTGTCGCCTCCTTCACGGCTTCTTCGGCCGCACGGTTAAGCACTTTAAGTCCTTCATCGGCAAGAGTCGCTAGTCCTATATCCCGAAGTGTTCTGTCTACTTTTTGTAGTTCGGAAGGCAACAGGATCTTCACTGCCTCATTTTTATAAAACCCATTGGTTTGTGTAAGTTTCTGAACCTGTATGTCGATTCCAAATTGCAAGGCTTGCCTGAGGCCAGAGGCAATCATTGCAGGGTCGGTACCTTGTGGCGTTGTGGGCAGGGTATTTACAACCTGTTGCAGCTCGGCGCAAGAGATTAGGGCAAATAGAATAAGTAGCGCAGCTATTTTTCTGAACATATAATTTTTTCCGAACAAGATACATAAAAAAAGCCCTTCGGAGACGAAGGGCTTTTCGCAAATAATTTTATTAAATAATTATTTAACAACTTTTACAGTCTTTGAGGCACCGTCTATAGTTACCTGAACCATATAGGCTCCAGAAGAAAGGTTGCTCATGTTAATTCTTGGTGAAATAACATCCGGATGTGCCTGAAGCACTACTTTACCAAGAACATCATATACAACAACTGATTCTACAGAAGAAGCGGTTTGAATGTTCAATATATCTCTAATAGGGTTAGGATAGACCCTAAATGTGGTGGTATCAAAAGAATTGGTAGAAAGAACATTTCCTTCGGAAAACATAAAATCATTAACATAGTAACTATTATTGCCATCGATAGCATAAAAATTGATCGCACCAAGTTGATCGGCGGGGAGCAAATCGATATTTAAATAGGGCTCTTCGTCCAACAATAAGTTACCGTCAATATCAAGAGTATGCGTACCATTGTTCATGTCCACCACATGTGTGATTTTAAACCATTCGTCTTCAGGATAGGGAACTGAAACTGTCGCATCTTGATCGAAGGTAATTACCCCTAAAAATCCACCGCTGGCAGTGGCACCAACGAAAAATTGGCCGTTCCATTGAGCATCGTTAGTACTGGTAAAATCGTCGGCATTTTGAATATTCCAAAATCCGGTTTTTCCAGCGGGCACATACATCATCCAAGAGATAGACCAAACTCCGCTCGTTTGGTTTCCTAGCTTCATTAGAACGTCATCTATCAGGCCGCTTCCATTTTCCCTTGTAACCATAGATTTATCACCAGAGAAAGATTCTTCGTCTACTATTTGTGAACTGGTAACACTAGGGTCCGGCCATAAAATTACCTCCGGTTCCTGCCCAGCGGCATCGCCGAAGGCAAAATTTTCAAAATCAAATTCGTACTGTGCCTGCACAGTGCAAATTAAAATGATAAAATAACTGTTAAAAAGTAATTTTTTTTCATAAGTTTTGGCTTTTTATTTAAAGATAGTGCAATATATCAAAAATTTTTATTTTAGGGGAAAGAATCTTTTATAAGGTGCGATGATGAAGTTGCAGTGCCTGTAATTACTTGGTTTTTTCGTAATTTTGTAGGTTAAGGAAAATACCATCTCAATGAAACAGGCAACCCCATATAAACCAAAAAACAAAGTAAGAATCGTAACTGCGGCGTCCTTGTTCGACGGGCACGATGCGGCCATAAACATTATGCGCCGTATCATTCAGGCCACGGGCGTGGAAGTAATCCATCTAGGCCACGACCGCAGCGTAGAGGAGGTCGTCAACACCGCGATCCAGGAAGATGCGAATGCCATTGCGATGACCAGTTACCAAGGCGGTCACAACGAATATTTCAAATATATGTACGATCTCCTAAAAGAGAGGGGAGCCAGCCATATCAAGATATTTGGTGGCGGCGGGGGCGTAATTCTTCCAGAAGAAATCGAGGAGCTCCACAACTATGGTATTACCCGTATCTATTCTCCGGATGATGGCAGGGAACTGGGACTGCAGGGAATGATCAACGACTTGGTACAAACGGCCGATTTCCCCTTGGGAGATTCCCTAAACGGCGAAGTGGCGCAATTGGAGACTAAAAACGCTAAGGCCATAGCCCGTGTTATTTCGGCGGCCGAGAATTTTCCGGAGGTGGCCAAAGATGCACTTTCGGAAATACACGAACGCAACAAACAAAAATCGATTCCCGTTTTAGGTATCACAGGTACGGGCGGAGCAGGAAAATCGTCACTGGTAGATGAACTGGTGCGTCGTTTCCTTATCGATTTTCCTGAAAAGACCATTGGTCTTGTTTCCGTAGACCCCTCGAAGCGGAAAACTGGTGGCGCCCTTTTGGGCGACCGTATTCGAATGAATGCCATCAATTCTCCCAGAGTCTATATGCGCAGCCTGGCCACGCGACAGAGCAACTTGGCGCTTTCAAAGCACGTTCAGGAAGCCGTAGAGGTGCTCAAGGCCGCTGCCTACGACCTTATTATCCTCGAAACCTCGGGCATTGGCCAGAGCGATACCGAAATTCTAGACCATAGTGATGTATCGCTATACGTAATGACTCCAGAATTTGGCGCTGCCACGCAGCTTGAAAAAATCGATATGCTCGATTTTGCCGATTTGGTGGCCATCAACAAATTCGATAAACGCGGTGCGAAGGACGCGCTCCGTGACGTGAAAAAGCAGTACGTGCGCAACCATCAGTTATGGGATACGCCACAGGATGAGCTTCCCATTTTTGGAACCATTGCCTCGCAGTTCAACGACCCGGGAATGAACCAACTCTACAAAGCGGTTATGGATATGATTTCAGAAAAAACTGCTGCTAACTTGCAAAGCAGTTATGAAATCTCCGACGAGATGTCTGAAAAAATCTTTGTCATTCCCCCAGCGCGTACCCGCTATCTTTCTGAAATTTCAGAAAACAATAGGCATTATGACAAAATAGCTTCTGAACAGGCAGAAACCGCCCAAAAACTATACGGGATTTACAAAACCTTGGAAACCGTAACTGGAAATACGCCAACCTTGGAAAAATCTGGTATCGATTCTGCATTCTTGGGGAAGGATGCTTCTGAAAAGGAACCCTTGGTAAAATTGCTCTTGGCAGAATTTGACCGTGTGAAGATGAACCTCGATCCATACAATTGGGAAGTTATTACCGGCTGGGACGAAAAGGTGAATCGATATAAGCAACCTGTGTACACTTTTAAGGTTCGCGATAAGGAAATCAATATCGATACACATACCGAATCGCTCTCGCACACCCAAATACCCAAGGTGGCCCTACCCAAATATCAAGCTTGGGGCGATATCTTGCGTTGGACATTACAGGAAAATGTACCTGGAGAGTTTCCCTACACCGCGGGCCTCTATCCTTTCAAAAGGACTGGGGAAGACCCTACCCGAATGTTCGCTGGCGAGGGTGGTCCAGAACGTACCAATCGCCGTTTTCACTATGTGAGTTTGGGTATGCCCGCAAAACGGCTATCTACAGCTTTCGACAGTGTAACCCTATACGGAAATGATCCCGATCACCGTCCAGATATTTATGGGAAAATTGGAAATGCCGGGGTTAGTATCTGCTGTCTAGATGACGCCAAAAAGCTATATTCTGGGTTTGATTTAAGCCACCCGCTTACGTCGGTAAGTATGACGATTAATGGTCCCGCGCCTATGCTCTTGGGTTTTTTTATGAATGCTGCCATCGATCAGAATTGTGAGAAGTACATAAAGGAAGAAGGGCTTGAAGAGGAGATAGATCAGAAAATAACTGAAATCTATCAAGTGAAGGGAGTAGATCGCCCTGCTTATAACGGAGACCTACCGGAAGGAAACGATGGTCTAGGGCTTATGCTTTTGGGCGTTACGGGCGACCAAGTGCTTCCAACCGATGTTTACCAGAAAATAAAAACCGAGACGCTGCAGCAAGTACGGGGTACGGTACAGGCCGATATCTTGAAGGAGGACCAAGCACAGAACACCTGTATTTTTTCTACGGAATTTGCGTTGCGCCTAATGGGCGATGTTCAGGAATATTTTATTGATAAGAAGGTGCGAAACTTCTATTCGGTTTCCATTAGTGGCTATCATATTGCCGAAGCGGGCGCCAATCCCATTACCCAATTGGCATTTACCTTGGCCAATGGCTTTACCTATGTAGAATATTATTTAAGCCGGGGAATGGATATCAACAAATTTGGTCCCAACCTGTCGTTTTTCTTCAGCAATGGGATTGATCCTGAATATTCGGTTATTGGTAGGGTAGCGAGAAAAATCTGGTCCAAGGCCCTTCGCGATAAGTACGGTGCCGATGCGCGGGCACAAATGCTCAAGTACCACATTCAAACCTCAGGACGGTCGCTCCACGCGCAGGAAATCGATTTCAACGATATTCGAACCACGCTCCAAGCCCTTTATGCCATCTATGATAATTGCAACTCACTCCATACCAATGCGTACGATGAGGCCATTACCACCCCTACCGAGGAGAGCGTGCGCAGGGCTATGGCGATACAGCTTATTATCAATAAGGAATTAGGGTTGGCAAAAAACGAAAATCCCATACAAGGATCGTTCATCATTGAAGAACTCACCGATTTGGTAGAGGAAGCCGTACTTCAGGAATTTGATCGCCTTACAGAACGCGGCGGGGTGCTGGGCGCTATGGAAACCATGTACCAACGTAGCAAGATTCAAGAGGAAAGTCTTTATTACGAGACCTTAAAACATACCGGTGAGTTCCCCATCATTGGTGTAAATACCTTTCTAAGCAGTAAGGGATCGCCTACCATTCAGCCAAAGGAGGTAATTCGTGCGACTGAGGAAGAAAAGCAAGCACAAATTGACACTCTTGAGAAACTGCACAAAGCGTACAACGATAAGGCCCAAGACGCGCTCGAAGCAGTGCAGCAGGCAGCCATTCAAAACAAAAATATGTTCGAGAGATTGATGGAAGCCACCAAAGTGTGTTCGCTAGGCCAAATTACAGAAGCGCTTTTTGAAGTGGGCGGACAATATCGTCGAAATATGTAGTGCTTTTTGATACTTCGAATACTCAAGAATTCTAAAATTCCCGTGGCATTGGCATCGGGAATTTTCTTTTGGTGAAATATCTTCGATTGTTTAAAGTTTCCCTACTTTTAGATAAAATCTAATATCATGAAAGCGATCTATACCCTTTTTCTCGCTTGTCTCATATCGGTTGCCTCGCAGGCGCAAATTAAGGCCTTGGTGGGCGGTACCTTGGTAGATGGATATGGTTCCACGCCCATTAAAAATAGCGTCGTGATTATCGATGGAGAGCGCATTGTAAAGGTAGGGACGGTAGAAACGGTTCCCATACCTAACAATGCAGAGGTTATTTCCACCGAAGGAATGACGGTTCTGCCAGGTCTTTGGGACATGCACGTACATACTATGATAAACGGTCATGCCGATTATGCGTATTGGGACAAAACCTATCTGCCTCTTTTAGGTGATGAAATTATGCCGGCTTCAGCAGAACAGTTATTGATGGCGGGCGTCACCAGCGCCCGTGACCTTGGGGCGCCCTTGGCCGAGAGCATAGCGGTGAGAGATAGAATTAACCGAGGGGAAATTCCAGGAGCTACGCTTTATGTTTCGGGTCCTTTTTTACAGAAAAAACCCTACCCCGGTACCGAAGCCTTTCGATGGGGCATCGACAGTCCCGAAGATGCCCGTAGGAAAGTACGAAAATTGGCGGAGGCTGGTGTGGATTGCATCAAGCTAATAGACCAAGACCAAATGACTAAAGAAGAACTTCACGCCGTCGTAGACGAAGCCCATAAAAATAAATTGAAGGTGGTAGCGCACGCCCATAGGCCCGATGAGATTCGGTTGGGTCTTGAAGCCGGGGTAGATTGCTTCGAACATACAGGTCTTTCCTCTGCGCCGAAGTATCCAGAAGATATTATGGAGGCGATACGGGAGCGTACCGCACAGATGAACCTGGGACCGCTGTTTTGGTGCCCAACGGTTGAAGGGCTCTATAATTTTGAATACACCCGTGACCACGGCGAGCATTTGGATAACGATTCTTGGCACCGAGGACTGCACGATACCATAGTTGCCGATATTCGGCAAAGTTTGGAACACAAAGATAGATTGCCCTATTTTCAGCTTA
>CAZXDP010000065.1:0-13939 GCA_964639255.1 uncultured Flavobacteriaceae bacterium | reverse complement strand
GGCGAAAAACCCGATAAGGACAATCTATTTTCGGGCATAGACACTTCTTGGTCGCGCGTTGAGGGCGGTGAGGTTATCGGTGCGATTTTATATCCGTTGGAAGAGGATTTCGATTTTAAAAATCCTTCTACGATGATGCGCCCCTTGTTGCAAGCGTATGCATTGGTAAACAATCTTAAGGATGAGCATTGGCGCACTGTTAAATCCCAACAGTTGGAGCAGCTAATTTTAGATTGCGGGGGCATCTTCTTGGAAGCCGTGTCGCAAACCAACGCCATTAACCCCAATGGCTCCTACCAAGCAACCTTTGAAGCCATTAACCGTGGAACCTTCCCCGTTACCCTTACCGGCATTACCACCCCTAACGGAACGGTCGTGATGGATACAGCGGTGGAATTAAAACCCAATCAGCCTTGGGAATTTACCACTAACCTTACAGCCGAAACAAATAAGTACTCCACCCCATATTGGCTGAACGAAACGGGCAGCCTTGGCATGTACGAAGCACCCGAGGATAGGATCGGACTTCCCGAAACTCCCGCGCCGGAAACCGTCAGCTTTTCTTTCGATATTGGCGGCGAGCCATTTTCCGTAGTGCGATCTGTGATTCACAAATTCAATGATGCCGTAAAGGGCGAGGTGTACCAACCTTTGGAAGTGCTCCCGGAAGCTACATCGCGTATAGCCGATAAAGTGCTTATCTTCCCCAACAAGGACTCCCGGCAAATTCCTGTCACCCTACAGGCGCACGCCGATAATCTCAACGGCTTCGTACAACTCAATCATCCAGAGGGCTGGCAGGTTTCCCCTGCACAGCATACTTTTGAAATGGCGCAGGCGGGCGAAACCAAAACCGTGGTCTTCACCGTAACCCCGCCCAAACAGCAAAGTGAAGGCAAGATTCGTCCGTTTATTCGTATGGGCGATCAATTTTACGATAAAGAGTTAATAACCATCGATTACGACCATATTCCATACCAACGCGTATTAATGCCTTCAGAAGCTAAAGTGGTGCGTATCGATCTGGAAAAGGAAGGAGAGTCGATTGGCTATATTGAAGGTGCCGGCGATGCCATCCCGGAAAGTCTTCGTCAAATTGGATATAAGGTTGTTACCTTGCCTCCTTCAGAAATCACCTTGAAGCGGTTGAAAGATTTCGATGCCGTAGTGGTAGGGATACGGGCCTATAACACGGTGCCCGAGCTCGCATTTAAACAACCCGTTTTGCATACATACGTTGAAGAAGGAGGCACCCTATTGCTACAATACAATACCAGCCATAGGTTGGTCACCGAAAACCTTGCACCTTATTCCCTATCGCTTTCCCGCGATCGCGTCACCGATGAGAATAGCGAGGTGGTGTTACTGGCACAAGATCATCCCGTGCTTAATGAACCCAACACCATTACCCAAAATGACTTTAACGGCTGGGTACAGGAACGGGGGCTTTATTTCCCCAATAATTGGGACCCGGCGTTTACTCCTATCTTGGGTATGCACGATTCTAATGAACAACTCTTAAAAGGCGCCCTGTTGGTGGCCCCCTTCGGGAAAGGCCATTATATTTACACCGGCTTGAGTTTTTTCAGGGAATTACCGGCTGGTGTCCCTGGAGCTTACCGATTATTCGCTAACTTGCTCTCTCTCGGAAACTGATATGGATACAACAAAAGATACTTCCATTAGCAAATGGACCTACCTATTGATACTGCTGGTGAATGCTGTATATATTGTACTTTTCTATTTCCTTATGCAACATTTTACCTAAATGGAAGCAA
This sequence comes from uncultured Flavobacteriaceae bacterium, assembly GCA_964639255.1. Classification (GTDB taxonomy): domain Bacteria; phylum Bacteroidota; class Bacteroidia; order Flavobacteriales; family Flavobacteriaceae; genus NZQO01. The sequence goes on along the minus strand of CAZXDP010000065.1, from coordinate 12,161 downwards.
TAGACTGGTTTATTTTATTGGGAACGCTTTCATTTATAGTAGGATATGGTACGTGGAAAACCCGTAAGAACAAGAACGTAACAGATTACCTAAAAGGAGGCAATGAAGCCAACTGGTGGACCGTTGGCCTAAGTGTGATGGCAACCCAGGCCAGTGCCATTACCTTTCTCTCTACCCCCGGCCAAGCCTTCCACGATGGTATGGGGTTTGTTCAGTTCTATTTTGGACTGCCCATAGCTATGGTGATAATTTGTTGGGTCTTTATACCCATTTACCATAGGTTGAAGGTCTTTACCGCTTACGAATATCTTGAAACCCGATTCGACTTAAAAACCCGCACTCTTACTGCCATTCTATTTTTGGTTCAGCGGGGTTTGGCCGCTGGGATAACCATTTTCGCACCCGCCATTATCCTTTCGGCAGTATTGGGCTGGAACCTGGCCTATCTAAATATAGGCATCGGCATTCTGGTCATCATTTATACCGTTACGGGCGGTACCAAAGCGGTTAGTGTTACCCAAAAACAGCAAATGGCTGTGATTTTTGGTGGCATGTGCATCGCCTTCCTGTTGATTCTGAATTATCTCCCGTTGGATATCTCCTTTACCAATGCCCTCGAAATTGCTGGCGCCAACGGAAAACTGGATGTTTTGGATTTTTCTTTTGATTTCGAAAACCGATATACCTTTTGGAGCGGAATTATAGGAGGTTCCTTTTTGGCGCTCTCTTATTTTGGGACAGATCAAAGCCAGGTACAGCGCTATTTATCAGGGAAATCGTTGAAGCAAAGTCAAATGGGACTTATCATGAACGGCGCCCTCAAAGTGCCGATGCAATTTTTCATCTTACTCGTTGGGGTTATGGTTTTCGTATTTTATCAATTCAATCCATCTCCAGTACATTTCAATCCGGCAGCGGTAAAAGATGTTCAAGGTTCAGAATATGCCGCCCAGTACCAAGTCCTTTCGGAAGATAAAGAACTCTTGGACGCCCAACTAATTGAAACCCAACTCGCCTTTACAGAAACCCCTATCGCTTCAGAAAAAATAGCGCTTAAAAACAAAATAAACAGTTTGAACGCTTCGGAAGAATTCTTGCGCGAAGAGGCCCGGGTGCTCATAAAGAAAGCGAATCCCGAAGCCGAAACAAACGATAAGGATTATGTCTTTATCCATTTTATACTAAACGAGCTGCCACGCGGACTCATAGGTCTCTTGCTGGCGGTAATTTTAAGTGCCGCTATGTCCTCCACAGCGTCTGAATTGAATGCCTTGGGAAGTACTACCACCATCGATCTTTACAAAAGAAATGTTCCCTCAAAATCGGAACGCCACTACCTTCGGGCTAGCAAATGGTTTACCCTTTTATGGGGCATCATTGCCATTGGCGTGGCCAGTGTGGCCAATTTGTTCGACAACTTGATCCAGCTGGTGAATATTATTGGCTCCATATTCTATGGGAATGTGTTGGGAATATTCCTGCTTGCGTTCTTTGTGAAATTCGTACAAAGCAGAGCTACCTTTATCGCGGCGCTTATCACGCAGGCCATAATTATCTATATCTGGTGGATTGACCTGATGCCCTATTTGTGGCTCAACGTGGTGGGCTGCGCGATCGTTATGGGACTGGCGATAATCCTACAGGGGGCACTACCAAAAAAAACGCTTCCGTAAAAAGGGAAGCGTTTTTGAGTTAGGTGACAGTGGAATTTACATAGCACCCCACTCCTTTAGTGACTTTTCATTTAAGGCGATATAATCGTCATTTTCTGCTTTTTTCGCGAGTTCCAACGATTTTTGGGCGGCCTGGATGGCTCCTTTTTTATCTCCTGCCTTTGCATAGATGAGCGATTGCTGGCGATACTGCCAAAACGCTGGGTTCTCGGCCATAGTAATGGCCTTGTCGATCCAAGTCTTTGCTTGGTTAATGTCCTTTCCAGCTTCCAAATAATAAACAGCCGCTGCATAATAGTCGGACGCACTCGGGCCGTTCATCACCCTATCGATATTCGCACTTACCTGTTGGTCTGTCATTACCTTTATCGGGACACCCACATAGGTGTTTTCCCAAAGCATTCCAAGAGTGGCAGCATTGTGCGTTACGTCATCGAAGGTCATAGTAAACGATTCAATATCCATAGGCATGGGAAAGGTTGGCACCGTAGCCTTGGCGGCAACTTTGCTTTCGTCCCAATTCTGCGGGGTTCCCCAATTGTTGGCGTCGCTGTAAAAATAAACTTCCCAATTGGCGGCACTGGGCTTGGTGTAGATGGCATATGTCCCAGGCTTCACGGTTGTACCGCCAATTTCAACCGGCTCGTCGAAGGTAATTTTTGTACTGGCATTAGCACCGGTACGCCAAACCTTCCCATAGGGCACTAGATCACCAAATATTTTGCGGCCGCGCATTGCAGGACGCGAATATTCTAGGGTAATATCTGTTAAACCTACGGTCTGTTCAATTTTTTGCGCGGGACTCGGCGCCGGGGTCTTTATTTGACCGAACATTTCCAAACTTAGCACTGCCGCTAGGGCAAAAAGCATTCCTTTTTTCATAGTTGTTTATTTATGTTTTTACTGAAAATACGTTTTACGAAATTACGACAGGGGCTCTGCTTATATGTTAACAAAATCTTAAAAAAGAAATATTATATACTATTGATTATGAATATGCTATGAATTTCTATATCGTAACCGAAATATATCAGAATACCTACGCTACGTATAAAAAAATGCTACCATAGCTGCGAATTGTTAATGATTGTTTAAAGTATTTTCTATTTCCTAAAACAATATTACTTTTAAGAAAAAAAAGAAAATGCTTACAATTTTTAAAAAACTATTTCATTTCGGAAGGAGAAAAAACACCTTGCGCAGTGATTTGTATCGATTGATGCGGATGAATCGGAACCTTTCCTTGAGAAAAAGGTAACCTTCAGCCTATGAAAATCTATACGCTGCACGCCAAGCAAAATCTTCCCATTTCGAAAAGCGAAGCCTGGCAATTCCTTTCAGACCCGAAGAACCTGAAGGTAATTACGCCAGACTACATGGGTTTTTACATCCAATCCGGAGCAGATAGGCCCATGTTTCCAGGACAGATCATCGAATACATCGTTACGCCCCTACTCGGCATCAAAACCAAATGGGTCACCGAAATTACCCATAGTGTAGAGGGCGAGTATTTTGTGGACGAACAACGTTTTGGACCGTATTCGCTATGGCATCACAAGCACTTTATCAAGGAAATTGAAGGTGGTGTGGAAATGGAAGATATTATTCATTACAAACTGCCCTTCGGTATTTTGGGCCAAGCGGTCCATCCCTATCTCGTAAAGCCCAAACTCGACGAAATTTTTGAGTATCGCCAAAAGAAACTTATAGAGCTCTTTGGCGAATTTTAATCCTATTGCTATGAAAAAAAATATATTGCTAATAGGCGGTTCCTACGGAATAGGGGCTGCCATTGCCAAAAATTTGAAGGAAAATTACAATGTCCATATTGCTTCGAGAAGCAAGGACGATCTTCCCCAAGGGGTAACGCATCACAGCTTTGACGCCCTGGAGGATGACATCGCCGAGTTAGAACTGCCCGAAACACTGCACGGCCTTATCTACTGTCCGGGAAGCATTAACTTGAAACCATTCAAGATGATGAACGCAAGCACCTTCGAAGAAGATATGCAACTCAACTTTTTCTCGTTGGTAAAAGCCGTTCACGGAGTTCTGCCCAACCTCAAAAAGGCAGATTGCCCCAGTTTGGTGTTTTTCAGTACGGTTGCCGTTAAGGTGGGGATGCCCTTTCACACAAGTGTTGCCGCTGCCAAGGGCGCTATCGAGGGATTTGCCAAAGCGCTAGCTGCTGAATACGCTCCAAATATGCGCGTAAATGTAATCGCTCCCTCCCTAACCGATACCCCTTTGGCCTCCAAATTGTTGAGCAACGATTCCAAAAAAGAGAAGATGGCAGAACGACATCCCTTAAAAAGAGTGGGGACCAAAGAAGATATCGCGGCGACCGCAGCCTTTCTTATAGGCGATGAAGCCAATTGGATTACGGGACAGGTGCTTGGAGTCGATGGTGGCCTTTCTACCATAAACCTCAGTTAGCATGGCAGACCCGGTAAATGTATTTTGGTTTCGAAGAGATTTACGACTAGACGACAACGTTGGCTTCTATAAAGCCCTACACGGAAAACATCCCGTGCTGCCGCTGTTCATTTTCGACACCGAAATCTTAGATGAGCTACCCGAAAACGATGCTAGGGTCACTTTCATTTTCGATACCCTACAGAAAATGAGAAAGGAACTTCAGGAACACGGGAGCAGCCTCGCCATGTACCACGGGACCCCTAAAGCGGTTTTTGAACAGGTGGTTTCCGACTTCAATGTGCAGAACGTCATAACCAATCACGATTATGAACCCTATGCAAGACAACGGGATGAGGAAATTCAATCGTTTTTGAAGGAAAAGGACATCGGATTTTACACTTACAAAGATCAAGTTATTTTCGAAAAAGATGAAGTGGTAAAGGACGACGGCGATCCCTATGTGGTTTATACGCCCTACATGAAAAAATGGAAGGAAACTTTTGATGCCGATTCCCATCTTACCATCTACTATACCAGTCAACATATGGGCAACTTGCTTCAACATAGCCGTTTGCCCAATGTAAGTTTGAGCGATATGGGTTTTTCTACCGCCTCATTAAAGGTGCCCGATTACGATGTTACGCCTACTACGCTTGAAGAATACGAAGACACGCGCAATTTTCCAGCGCAGGAGGGTACTTCCCGTTTGGGTCCCCACCTCCGTTTCGGCACCGTTAGCATTCGGAAAATGATGAAGAAAGCCCTTGCTGCGGAAAACGAAACTTTTTGGGAAGAGCTCATTTGGCGCGAGTTCTTTATGCAAATATTGTGGCATTATCCTGAAACGGTCGACACAGCCTTCCGAAAAAAATACGATAGGGTAGAATGGCGCAATAATAAATCTGATTTCGAGAAGTGGAAACAGGGAAAGACGGGGTATCCCTTGGTCGATGCCGGAATGCGTCAGCTCAATACCATTGGATATATGCACAACCGGGTACGAATGGTCGTGGCCAGCTTTCTTTGCAAGCACCTGCTAATAGATTGGCGCTGGGGCGAGGCCTATTTCGCCGAGAAATTATTGGACTATGAGCAATCGAGCAACGTGGGCAACTGGCAGTGGGCCGCCGGCAGCGGGGTCGATGCCCAACCCTATTTCCGAATTTTCAACCCTACAACCCAAATCGACAAATTCGACAAGGATAAAAAATACATTAACGAATGGGTAGATGAGTATGGTAGTGATACCTATCCTGAAAAAATGGTAGATCATAAAGAAGCCCGTGAACGTGCTTTAGACACCTATAAGAAAGCCGTGCAATAATTTGTAGGAATATTCTTTGTTTAGGACACTTTATCGATTTTTTGCATATATTTATCGATGTTTTTGATACAGAAGTAGTTACAGACCCCAAATGTATGCTTATGGAATCGTATAAAAATGTGTTCACCAACGGTGAACTTACCGTGACGTTCGAACCGAGCAAATGTATCCACGCTGAAAAGTGCGCCAATGGCCTTTCGGAAGTTTTCCGGACTTCGGTCATTCCGTGGATCGATTTGGATGCAGCCAATACAAAACGCATCGTAAAACAAATCCGCAAATGCCCTTCGGGCGCGCTTCAATACGTGCTCCACAGACGTGCAGCAACTGTTAAATAAAATTAAATTCGTTCATAATTTTAGGGGATTTTGCACAATTTTTATACCCTTGCATGGTTATGGAATCGAACAAACCTAATACCCTAATTATGAAAATACCATTATGGACTTTAGCTTTCGCGCTAAGCTGTACCCTATCCCTATCGGCTCAAGAGCAAGGCACCGTAACACCATCGCAGGCAGATAACACTATTGAAGGTCAGTTTATGGAGGTGGTAGACGAATCTAACGATTACCAAGACTACAAGGTGATCAAGAAATTCAAGATAAACAAGCTACGGCAAAATATCTTGGACACCATCGCCTCGCTGGAAGGTAGAATAGACGGTTCACAGACCGAATTGGGCGAGCAGGCCCAAACCATCGATTCGCTTACCTTACAACTGCGCAATACGAAAGAGGAATTAGCGGAGTCTAGGGAAAAGGAAAATGGAATCGAGATTTTGGGCATCCTTACAGAAAAGGCAACCTATAATACCCTCATGTGGACCTTCATCGGTATCCTCCTTGTTGCCATCGCCTTTTTGGGTTACAAATTCAAAAACAGCCATGCGGTTACCAAAGAAGCCCAGCTAAAATTGGCAGAAACCGAAATAGAACTTGAAACACACCGACAAAAAGCCTTGGAGCGCGAACAAAAGCTGAGGCGCAAACTTCAGGACGAGATAAATAAGAAAAAATAGCCCCTACAAAAAGCCTCAGACCTTTGAGGCTTTTTTTATGCCTCCAATCGGGTGATTTTTGCACCAATGGCCTGTAGGCGCTCGTCTATGCGCTCGTAGCCCCTATCAATCTGCTCAATATTATGTATGGTGCTGGTGCCCTTGGCTGAAAGTGCAGCGATTAAGAGGGAAATCCCCGCACGAATATCGGGCGATACCATCGTGGTTGCCTTAAGCGTGGAGGTAAAATTGTGACCTATTACAGTCGCTCGATGCGGGTCGCACAAGATTATTTTGGCTCCCATATCGATAAGCTTGTCCACAAAGAACAACCGACTTTCGAACATTTTTTGGTGAATTAGGACACTGCCCTTTGCCTGTGTACACACCACCAGCACGATACTGAGTAAATCGGGCGTGAAACCAGGCCAAGGAGCATCGGCAACGGTTAAAATAGAGCCGTCGATGTATCCCTGTATTTCGTATTCTTCTTGCGATGGGATGTAAATATCATCTCCCTTCTTTTCCAGTGTAATGCCCAGTTTCCGAAAGGTATCGGGAATGAGCCCAAGGTTGTCCCAACTTACATTTTTAATGGTCAGCTCGCTTTGGGTCATCGCAGCCAATCCTATCCAGCTTCCTATCTCAATCATGTCTGGTAGAATTTTGTGGCGACAGCCCCCTAGTTTTTCTACACCCTCTATCGTTAAAAGATTAGACCCTACACCACTTATCTTGGCGCCCATAGCGTTGAGCATCTTGCAAAGCTGCTGTAAATAGGGCTCGCAGGCCGCATTGTAAATGGTCGTTACACCCTTGGCCAAAACCGCGGCCATAACGATGTTGGCCGTACCCGTTACAGAGGCCTGATCTAACAGCATATAGGTGCCGGTTAGGCCCTCGGGAGCTTCCACTCCATAAAATCGCTCTTCTTTATTATATCGAAAGGTAGCCCCTAACTTTATAAAACCCTCAAAATGGGTGTCTAGCCTACGACGACCAATCTTATCGCCCCCGGGACGTGGAATATAACCCTTTCCGAAGCGGCCCAATAAGGGTCCTACGATCATAATGCTTCCGCGCAACGAACTGCCTTCCTGCTTGAAAAGATCTGATTCCAAATATCCCAAATCCAAGGAATCTGCCTTAAAAGAATAGGTTCCTCTTTCCCGTTGGGTAACGGTAACGCCCATATGCCGCAAAATATCGATGAGTTTGTTTACATCGCGGATATCGGGTATATTCTCGATAACCACCTCTTCATCGGTCAATAGTACGGCACAGAGAATTTGCAAGGCCTCGTTCTTGGCGCCCTGTGGATGTATCTCGCCCTTCAGCTTGTGCCCGCCCTCAATTTGAAATGTTCCCATTTGCTTCGGTATCTTTTAGTAGCGTTTGCGGCTGCGTCCGCCTTTGTAGTTTTTCTTGCCGGTGTTGGTAGAGTTGGTATTGGCAAAGCGCTTTTTGTTCTTCATCAAATCTTTGGCTTCGCTCAAATCTTCCTCCCCGTGTTTTAAGTTTATTTTACCACCGGAAAGCTCGAAGAGATGCTCAAAGATAACGTCGTCCTCGACGGCATCCTTGTTCCAGTTTAGGTAGCTCTTCTTCATATGGTTGGCAATGGTCAAAATAAGCCCCTCTTTCTTGTCGCCCTCTTCCCAACTGTTGGCCACATCGATCATTCGCTTAATGTTATTACCGTAAAAGCGAAATTTTGGGTGGTTCTGCGGATAGTCCAAAGGCTCGGGACGCTGGGAAAGCTCCTCGCGCGACGGCTTCGGAAAGGGAGAATCTACGTCCAGCTTAAAATCGCTCATAATGATGAGCTGGTCCCATAGCTTGTGTTGGAAATCGGGCACATCGCGCAGGTGCGGGTTCAGGTTGCCCATCACCGCAATGATACTCTTGGCGCTTTTGTTGCGCTCTTCGCGATCTTCGATACCCACGGTATGTTCAATCATTTTCTGTATGTGGCGTCCGTATTCGGGAATGATCAAATGGGGACGTTCGGAATTGTACTCTAAATTTTCTACCAAAATGTGCGTGCTATTTTTAGGAAGTATACTTCTGAAGTAAATGTGACCTGCAAAATACTAAATTTATAGGGAAATGACACCCTCTACACTCGAAACTTCGATATATTTTTGAATGACCGCATCTGGCGATTTCATCATTACCTTTACCGAAACACTGGTGTAATTGCCCTTGCTCGAATCGCGCGTCTGTATCAAAGCATCGGTGCGATCGAAAATAGCCTCTATCTCTGCGATTTTCTCCAGTTGTGCAGGAACGATGAACTTGTATAGATAGGGCGCGGGCCACGAGGTATCTTCTTCCAGTTGTTGGCGAAGCCGATTGTAAAATTCGGTGGTTTTTTTATCTTGTTCCATAGCGCATTACTCTCATTTCAGGCACAAAGATACACTTTAGGGTTCAATAAAATTGGCGTACTTTGTTTAAGTTTGTCAAAAACTATACCGTTTGGAAACAAGAAGAATTGTCATTACCGGGGGCCCTGGCTCGGGCAAAACAACGCTTATCGCCCATTTGGAATCGATGGGCTACCAGTGCCTGCACGAAATCTCCAGAGACGTCATACAGCAAGCACAGCAACAGGGCATCGAACAATTGTTCCTTACCAATCCCATCCTTTTTAGCGAGAAATTGCTCGACGGACGGTTGGAGCAATACCACGAAGCCGGCAGTTTTAGTGAACCCGTGCTATTTTACGATAGGGGACTGCCAGATGTTACTGCCTATATGGATTATGTGGGCACGCACTACCCCGAGCATTTCTCGAAAGTATGTACAGCACACCGGTACGATGAAGTGTTCTTGCTCCCGCCCTGGCCAGAAATCTATACCCAGGACAATGAACGGTACGAATCGTTCGAACAAGCCCAGAAAATACATTCCTTTTTGCGCGATGGGTATTCAAAATATGGGTATGATGTACAGGAGCTGCCCATAGGCACTGTAACAGAACGGGTAAGTCATTTACTCTCAACAATAGCTGCTGCCCCGTGAAATCGGCGCACCAAATCCTTCACGACTATTGGGGGTATACCTCCTTTAGACAATTGCAGGAGGATATTGTGCAGTCTGTTGTAAACGCACGCGACACGGTAGCCTTATTGCCTACGGGCGGAGGCAAATCGGTTTGCTTTCAAGTGCCTGCCATGATGTTGCCGGGCATTTGCATCGTACTATCTCCTTTGGTGGCCCTAATGGGCGATCAGGTGGCAGCTTTAAAGGAAAAGGGTATTAAGGCACTTGCCATTGCCGGGGGAATCACTACAGACGAATTGGTTACCTTATTGGACAATGCCCGCTTCGGGAAGTATAAGTTTCTCTATCTCTCGCCAGAGCGCCTGCAACAAGAATTGGTGCAAGAGGCCATTCGGCAAATGAACGTCAATCTCATAGCCGTAGACGAAGCCCACTGTATTTCGCAGTGGGGCAACGATTTTCGGCCGGCGTATAAAAACATCACGGTACTACGGGAATTGCATCCATATGTTCCCATTATAGCCCTTACCGCTACCGCCACCCCTCAGGTGCTAGACGACACCATAGCCTCGCTCAACTTGGAGTTGCCGGCGGTCTTCAAAGCTTCTTTTGTGCGCGATAATCTATCGTACCAGGTATTCAAGGAAGAAGACAAGCTGTACCGTATGGAACAATTGCTAAAGGAAAATCCACAATCGGCTATCGTCTATGTGCGCAGCAGGAAGGCGACCATCGAAACGAGCAACCAATTGGACCATTTGGGCATTCGCAGTACGTACTTTCACGGCGGCCTCCCCCCTTCGGAAAAGAAGAAACGGCTAGAGGCATGGAAACAGGGGACATTCACCACTATGGTGGCCACCAATGCCTTTGGGATGGGAATCGACCATCCGCACGTTCGGTATGTAATTCATACCCAGCTGCCTGAAAGTATGGAGAGTTACTTTCAGGAGGCGGGACGAGCGGGAAGGGACGGCAACCCTGCGAGAGCAGTGCTGCTTTACCAAGAATACGACAAGGAACTGGTACGAAAACAGTTTGTAGAGGCATTGCCTACGCCCAAGCAGCTAAAGAAACTGTATCGAAAACTGAATACTTATTTTCAAGTATCGTATGGAGAGGGCGAATTTACCAGCTTCAGCTTTAATGTAACCGAGTTTTGCCAAACCTATCAACTCAATACTCTATGGGTGTATAACGGACTCCAAACCCTAGACAGGTTAGGCATTGTACAGCTATCGCGAGAATTTGGCCAAAATTCGATGGTTCAATTTGTGGTGCCAACCGGAACGTTACTTCAGTATTTTGAGCGCAACGCATTGGCTTCGGTCATAGGAAAAACACTTCTTCGCATCTATGGCGGTATTTTTGAAATGCCCACAAAGGTAAATCTCGACCTCATTGCCAAAAAAACGGGACAATCGGTTTCCACCGTCATTGATACCCTGAAAACCATGAAGCGTGATGACTTGCTTGAATTGGAACTAAAGATAACCGATGCCACGCTAACCTTTATGGTGCCCAGGGAAGACGAACGAACCATCAACGTAGTGGCGCGCGAGGTAACCCAACTTAACCAGAAGAAGGAAGCCCAAGTAGCTGCGGTACTGCGGTATGTAGACAATACCAAGGAATGCCGAATGGTGCAATTGGTATCTTATTTTGGGGAGACTACCGCGCAACCTTGCGGAATTTGCTCGGTGTGCGCCACCACTCAGAGCCTACCCAGCCAAAAGGAAACAGTACTTATCGCCGAACAGATTACGGCCTTGTTGGAAGAAAATGCCCGAACCTCTAGGGAATTGGCAGAAACCCTTACTTTTGCCGAACCAAAAATACTGCACGTACTTCGCTTGCTGATGGAACGGAAAAAGGTACGGCTTAATTTCAAGAATCAATACGAACAAATATGACCCCTCTACGAATTGTATTTATGGGCACCCCAGATTTTGCGGTAGGTGTGCTCCAAAAATTAGTGGAAACCCAACACACCATTGTAGGCGTGGTTACCGCTCCCGATAGACCCTCTGGGCGGGGCCGCAAAGTAACCGCGCCAGCGGTAAAGGAATACGCGTTGAAACAGGAAATTCCCGTTTTGCAGCCCACCAATTTAAAGGACGAAGCCTTTTTGTCGCAGTTGCGAACTTTGCAAGCCGATCTACAAATAGTAGTGGCTTTCCGAATGTTGCCAAAGGTGGTGTGGGCCATGCCTCGCTTGGGCACATTTAATCTTCATGCCAGCCTGTTACCGCAATACCGTGGGGCCGCGCCCATTAATTGGGCAATTATCAATAATGAAACCGTTACAGGTGTCACAACTTTTTTCATTGATGAGGCCATCGACACCGGTGCCATTTTGTTATCGCGCGAGGTTCCCATTGCTGAAGAGGAAACCGCGGGCAGCCTGCACGATACCCTAATGGAGGTGGGAGCCCAATTGGTGGTGGAAACCGTAGCCGCTATTGCTGCGGGTACCGCTGTTGCCAAACCCCAAACCCAGGTGAGCAATCTTAGGGAGGCACCCAAGTTAGGGCCTCACAACACGCGTATCGATTGGACCCTTCCGGCTTCGCAAATTGTAGCTATGATAAGAGGGCTCTCTCCCTATCCTGCAGCTTGGTGCGAGCTGCACAATGGGGAGGATACGCTTATGGTAAAAATATACAATGCAAGATCAATAATAGAACACCATACGGATGAACCGGGCAGTATAAAGACATCGAAACGGGAGATCAAG
>CAZXDP010000064.1:0-14501 GCA_964639255.1 uncultured Flavobacteriaceae bacterium | reverse complement strand
CGCTCCCAATCTGATTTGTGCATGGCTTGGAACAGCTCAGTATCGGCGCCGGTCAATTCAGGATAATTTAATTTGAAAATATCCTCTAAATTAACAGGGTAGGCCTCAACACCTGTATAGTGCAACGAACGCTGGGCACGTTCAGCCTCGCGCAAGGAGAGTAAGGCATTGAGACCGGTACCAAATCCAATCTCAAGTATGCGAAGCTGTGGTTGGGACAATTTTTCCCAAACGTGCCACAGACCGTGCTTTATGAAAACGTGGCGAGCCTCGGCGATGGCACCGTGCTTAGAGTGATACTGCTCGTTCCATTCGGGGATGTGGATAGTTAGGGAGCCATCTCCCGTAACCAGTAGCTTTCGTTCCACCCCGTTATTGGTTCTGCGCGGCTTCCTGCTGCTTTTCTGGAAGCAGTACTCCGTGAGAGATGAAGGAAAGCGTACGCTTGGGTTCTGTAATAGCAGCAACTTCCTCTGGGGTTTTTCCTGCATCTTCGGCATAATGGCGCTGCTCGTCAACGCTCATTTCCTCTACGAAGGCCTTCCCTGCAACGATTACCTCCTCACCTGCGATATCTTTCGGCATAAAAAACCCATAGTCCTTAAACTTTACCATTGCCTCTTCCTCGCCCATATCGAGTCGCATCCAGCAACCTTTGTTCTGGCAAACGGCATTTACCTTTGCAGTAAAGGTCACTGCAACGGTATCACCAGGCTTGAGGGACTCAAATCGCTCGGCCATTGCCTCTTGGGAGAGCACATCATTGGGTGAGATTTCATCTCCGAACGACTGATATGCGATTTCTGGCGATTCCTGTGCGGTATCTACAGCTTCCTTTTTATTTCCTTCAGTACAGGATAGTGCTAAAATCATAAATACCATTAGCGAAAGTACATGTTTCATTTTCAATATTTTATAAGTTCATTACTCATTAAGATACTGCAATTTTAATGATTTTTTACGTTTTTTATGGTGGAAATTTTAACTATTTTTGTGTGACAAACACAACCTAGATGAGCCTTACGACTTCGGATAACATACGTGTGGAAAAAGCCACCCTCTCGAGAATAAATGAAGTAAATTTTGACAAACTGACTTTTGGAACCACCTTTACAGACCACATTTTTGAATGTGATTACAAGAATGGTGAGTGGAAGGATGCTGTAATACGACCTTATGGACCGCTGACTATTTCGCCCGCTGCAAAAGTGTTTCATTATGGGCAGGCCGTTTTTGAAGGCATGAAAGCGTATAAGGATGATGCCGGGAAGGTATTTCTGTTTCGCCCAGAGGAAAATTTCAAGCGTATCAATAAATCTTCGGTACGAATGGCCATTCCAGAATTTCCTCGCGAACTTTTTTTTGAGGCCTTGCACAAGCTTATGGAACTGGATCGCGACTGGGTACAGCCCGGGGAAGGCAATTCACTATACATACGGCCGTTTGTGATGGCTACCCAAGTTGGGGTATCGGCAGCACCGTCCAACGAGTATAAGTTTATGATTTTGATGTCTCCAGCCCAGGCTTACTACACCGGCGATGTAAAAGTGATGGTAGCCCAGAAGTACAGCCGCGCCGCAGATGGCGGTGTGGGATTTGCGAAGGCTGCCGGCAACTACGGAGCTCAATTTTATCCCACTAACCTCGCCCGGGAAAAAGGATTTCAGCAAATTATTTGGACCGATAGCAACGAGCATCGCTATTTGGAAGAAGCCGGAACTATGAATGTTTTCTTCAGAATCAACGATACCTTGCTCACCGCACCCATTAGTGACCGCATTCTCGATGGGGTGACGCGCAAAAGTGTACTCTCCCTTGCCGAACACGATGGCATTCCTACCGAAGTGCGCCGCATCGAAGTGTCAGAGTTGGTAGCCTCTGCCAAGAACGGCAGCCTTAAGGAAATTTTCGGCGCTGGTACAGCGGCCGTGATAAGTCCTGTGAGTGCTTTCAGCTATGATGATACCAACTACGAACTACCGAAACAGAACGATGCAGACAGCTATGCGAAACGTTTAAAAAAAGAGTTGATGGACATTCAACAAAACCGTACGACCGATCCGTTTGGATGGCGATACGAGGTGTAGCCTATAGTAAATCTTTAATGTTGGGCTTTACATAGTTTGGCCCCTTTAGTACTTTCCCGTCTTCACGGTAAACAGGTTTCCCATCGGCACCCAACTTGCTCATATTACTGCGTTGAATTTCGTCAAAAACCGCTTCGATTTTATGCTGCAGACCGTGTTCTATAATGGTGCCGCACAGAATATAAAGCATATCTCCCAAGGCATCGGCTACTTCTACCAAATCGTTATTGTTCGCCGCTTCCAAATATTCTTCATTTTCTTCGCGCATCAAGGCATAGCGCAACAAATTTTTTTCTGTTCCCAACGACGCCGTAGGGGTTTCCCGAATGCCTAGGCCAAAGGCAGTGTGGAATTCATGTACGGCATTGATCTTATTTTTCATTTCTGTTGTATTTTTGCAACCATAAAGCTACACAAATATGTTTTCCACCGGCCAGCTTCTCTTTGCCATTTTTTTCTTTGTTGCCTTTGTTGTGATTATGATACGCATGTACCGAAAGGACAAAAAATTGCATCAAAAATATTACAAGGGCAGTATCTGGATCTTGGTTGGTTTCGTCGTTTTTGTGTTATTGCTATTAGCGGCAAAAACATTTCTTCGGGAATAATAATTCAATTATAGAGACGCCAATCTGAAATAGAATCCGCATCAATGGGAAGGGGTATTTTTTATATTTCAAGATTTAACTATCAAGCTATTAAAAGGGTTACTCTAACCATCTGCTGTCAAACTATATATTAAATCCTTGCAAGAACACTCTTTTCTACGGTGAAATTTTTATCTCGACTTATGTAGAATATTTCTGAAGCCATCTTCATAGTCATTTGTATTGCAAACTACTCCCCCTTCTCACTTCAGCTCGATGCATCCGCCATTTTCCCGAGAGCTTAGAGATTTAATTAGAAACACAGCTTACTTCCCTTTTGTTTTTCCTTCAAATATTTAACTAAAACAATTTAATTGTGGCTAGTTATTATGTGAAAACCAAAAATTATATTTGGGCCGTTTCACTAAAAACCAAATTATATGAACAGACTAAAGTACTTTTTACCCATTTTCCTGCTTTTCAATTTTATCTTTATCTCCTGTGAAGAAGAAGAGGACACCCCAGATGAACCGGAACCTATTGAAATTAACGAAGTATCAATTATTCCATCCTCCTCGTTTGGTAGGCCCAACAACAATCTGGGCTGTATAGAAATTAATAGCCGCATTACTACCATCGAGGTTTGGGACCACGGCACCATAGATGGCGATATTGTGTCGATCATCGCGAACGGCGCAACCATTATCGACGAACAAGTACTCGATGGACCGGGAGCTCCCATTAGCGTTACCTACGATTTCGGCTTTAACGGATTTAATTATGTTACGCTATTCGCACACAACATGGGTAGTATTGCTCCCAACACCTGTACCATTGCCATCAATGGGGTTGAATTTATTCTAGAGGCCAATCTCGACACCAACGGGTCTGTAGATGTTGTGGTATCTGGTTTTGGGGTAGACTGTGACGATGCACAGGGTAACTCTGGCGGTAACGGAAATGGCAATGGGAACGGAAATGGTAACGGAAATGGGAATGGTGCCACCACTGGTGATGTTATCTTTTGGATCAATGAAGATTTTGGGTGCGGAAATATTTCGTTAAATGTTCCAGGAGTGGGCAGCACGGTAATCAGTGGCTATTATGGTGGTGCTCCAGATTGTACAGATACTTCCTTTGGAGGAGTATTCAACGACTTGGCACCGGGAACATATTCATTCACGGCCAGTTGCCAAAATATAAATTGGGATGGGAATTTTACCATTACCGCCAATAGTTGCTTAAGGTTCCAACTTACCTATTAGTGGCTTTACTGCAAAAAAAATCCCTTCGGCTATCGAAGGGATTTTTTTTATAATCATTTTATTAATTCTCTTCCGGAAGATTACCATATTCTTTGGAATAGCGCAGCATCTGTTCCTCGAATGTTTCAGGCTGATACAAAGTGAAACCGGTAATTTCACCAGCGTCGTCCAGTAACGGCCTAATTTCCGGATTTACAAAACCGCTGTAAGGAGCCGATTTAAATTGTTTGTTCCGTTCCAAGACCTCACGGTGCAATTCTTGGTCTACCTTAACACCATAGGTCTCCACAAGGTTCTTCGCCGCTTCGTAATCTCCTTCTGAAGTTATTCGCTGCGTTTCGCGCAGGAGCTCACCAAATAGTTCTCGAAGACGTTGGTAATCCTTAATGTCGTAATACGTTTTTCCATCGCGGGTCACCTTCTCTATAACGCCTTCGTCCTGTCCTTTCTCATACACCCAGGCGCTCACCCATTGGCGGTTTCGCATATGGGCCTCTTCTACGTCATCGCCCAGTTCCAATCGCACCAATTGACCTATCATTCCATTACGAATGTATCCATCGTATGCTGCCTTACCGGTTTTTTCCCAATCTTCTACCAGTCCCAATTCTTCCAATTTTGGATCCATTAGGTAATAAAGCCCAAACAAGTCGGCACGACCTTCCTCGATGGTCGATTTATAACTTTTAAGAGTTTCCTTGGGAGTGCCGACACCCGGATTAATTTGTCCGCTCGCGTGCCCTACCACCTCGTGAAGTGCGGTATGTAGCTTATCGGCGTTCTGGCCGTATTCCTCTTCCAGCGCAATTTCTTCCTCATCGTGCGCAAATTCCTTTAGCCTACCGCTACCGCCGGCATTGTTGTAGGCATTGATAATGTTGCCAAGCGAAACCGATTTGCTGCCGTGGGCCTGCCGAATCCAGTTGTTATTGGGCAGGTTGACGCCAATAGGCGTGCTTGGCGACGCGTCTCCAGCTTCTCCGGCCACAATAACGGTTTTATAGGAAACCCCCTTTACCGAATCTTTTTTATGTTCTTTCATTAAGGGTGAATTGTCTTCAAACCATTGCGCTTCCTTAGAGAGCACCTCCATCTTCTTGCTCATATCGAAATCCTTAATCTGGACGATCGTTTCGTAGGAACCTTTATACCCCTTAGGGTCGTTGTACACTTCAATAAAGCCGTTAATCCAATCGATATCGCCATCGGTGCTGTTAACCCACGCCACGGCGTAGTCATCCCACGTATCGAGACTACCGGTTTTATAATATTCAATTAAAAGCTCTAGCGCCTTCACCTGCTGCTGATTTTCGGCAACATCTTTGGCCTTTTCCAGCCAGAAAATAATCTTGTCGATAGCGGGACCGTACATGCCACCGCTTTTCCATACCTTCTCAACCAACTTTCCGTTTTCTTTTACCAATTTTGAGTTAAGGCCCAACTCAATGGGTTCGTCTGCATCAGTCTTAATATTTCCATAATATTTCTCTACATCCGCAGTGGTAACATCGGGACCGTAGAAATTGATGGCGCTGCCCAACACGATATCAGCATCTTTGCTTAAGTTCACCTTTTTAGCATCGGCATCGTTAAAGATAACCTCGAACGGCTCACCGCTCAATTCGGTATTGGTTTCCTGTAACAAGGTTTGGAGATATTCTTTGCTGAAATCGGGCTTTATCTTGGCATTGCTATAATGGTGATGAATGCCGTTTGAAAACCAGACCCGTTTTAGATACGTTTCAAAATTCTTCCAATCTTCAAAATCCTTATCGCCCTTGTAGTTTTCATAGATTTTTTCAAGTGCATTCCGAATTTTTAGGTTATGGCGGTAGTTTTGATCCCACATAATATCACGGCCCGCGAGACCGGCTTGTGTAAGGTAATACACCAATTGCTGCTCTTTTAGGGAAAGGTCCTCCCACCCGGGGATTTGGTACCGTAGAATCTTCAGATCGGCAAACTGGTCTACCTGATAGTCAAAATCATCGGTAGACATTTGTGCGGTTTCGGGCTGCGGGGTATCCTTTTTTTCCTCGGCACAGGAGCAGAACAAGAACCCACTAACGGCAAACGCTACTAAAAAAATATTCTTCATTCTATTGATTTTTGATTTTCAGCAAATGTACTAAATTATTGCCTGTATATTTGATTATCTTTATCCGTTGAAACCAACCATCTAACCTATGAAAATCTTAAAGTACCTATTTTTCCTACTGCTCATTTTCCTTATTGGTGCTGCCATTTATTTTGCCACAAAAGACGGCAGTTTTGATGTAGCGGCAACCCGTACCATCGAGGCGCCGGCCCCCGTTATCTATGACAATGTAAAGGATTTTAAGAATTGGCAGGAATGGGGTCCTTGGATGGCCGAAGACTCTGATATGGAGATTGACTATGCCGAGAAAACCGAGGGTGAAGGCGCTTCGTACTCTTGGACCAGTGAAGAGATGGGCGATGGGGCCATGAAAACGGTTAAGGTAATCCCGAATAAGGAAATAAATCAAGAAATTACATTCAACACGCCCCTTGGAGATAGCGATAGCGATGTGTATTGGAGGTTCGAGGAAACCGAAACTCCCGGACAAACAAAGGTTGTTTGGGGTATGAAGGGGGAACAGAGCTTTATGGAAAAGGTGTTTATGGCATTTCAGGATGAAGATTTCAGCACCTCGCTAAAAGCGATGTTCGAAAAAGGCCTGGATAGCCTCGCGGCAGTGGTGAAGGAAGAAATGGCGCAATTTTCAGTGCACGTAGATGGCATTACCAATTATGGTGGCACCTATTACCTGTACAATACCACTGCAGCGAAGCAAACCGAAATTAGCGATAAAATGAAGCCTATGTTTCAGCAAATTTCATCCTTTATGGAGGAAAACAATCTTGCTTCGGCCGGCAAGCCTTTTGCCATTTATAATCAGATAGACAAAGGTAGCGGAACGGTTATTTTTTCGGCTGCGATACCCGTTCGGGAACGAATCATCACTCCCGAAGGCAGCCCTGTGGTTTCCGGTTTTATGGAACCCTCAACAAGCGTTAAAACCACACTTCGTGGTAAGTATGACTACCTACAAAAAGCTTATGCCAAGGCTGAAAGCTATATGGCAGAGAACGGTTTGGAGGCCAATCCTGCTGCAAATATGTTCGAAGTGTATGTCACCGATCCAGAAGAAGTTCCCAATCCCGCAAATTGGGTAACTGAAATCTACATCCCCATCGTGGTAGACCCCATTCCAAATTTGCAATAAATGAAGTATGCCCTGTTGGTATTTTTGGGAGGCGGTTTGGGAAGCACCTTGCGATATGTTCTAAGTAAACTCTTGCAAAACAATACGACACCAATACCTTGGGGAACATTTTTGGTGAACATTGTGGGTAGCTTGCTCATTGGTTTGGTAATGGGTTGGGCGCTCAAACAACATTCACTGTCGCATTCAAGCAGCTTGTTTATGATTGCGGGGTTCTGTGGCGGCTTTACCACTTTTTCCGCCTTCGCGTACGAAAATTATCACTATATCAAAACTGGTGATCTCAATTCTTTCCTGCTTTACACTCTAGGTAGTATTATTTTGGGTATTATTGCTGTATTTGTTGGTATCTGGGTAACAAGAATCTTTTAATCAACTGCTATGAATAATATTTTCTTAAAACGATTCAGTAGAAGAATCGCTCCGTTGCTATTGGTATTAACCGCAATAGGATGTAGCGAAATTGAGATTCAAGACAACCAGCGCATTCTTTTCAACCTGCGGGTAGTCGACACCTTAGGTCAAGGTATTGAAGCTGTTCAAGTAAATGCCCTAGCTGTTAAGGAGCGCATACAGTTTTTTGGAGGTGACGAAAAATTATTAGGACAGGGTCGTTCTAACACCGATGGAACCGTGAATTTGGTTGCACTTGCCCCAAAGTTCGAGAATTTCATATTTGTATTGGTCAATACAGCGAGCACGGATGAATTTAACCCAATTGTATTAGATGATAGATTTGGAAGCGTTCTCTTGTTAGTAGCACAAGATGACAATCAATTGGAATACAACTTTCCAGAAACAGTGCTACGCGAAAATAGCCTTTTTACCGTTCGCTTCGAGCGATCGCCTACCACCACCAGCACGTTGGAATACCGTATCGCATTCGAGCAGCGACGGCAGTTCATTAATCTTTCAAATCTTGAGGACCCCTTTCCCCCAAGTTTTCCCGAAAGTGGAGTAATTTCCCCAACTGGGGCCTCCAGCCAAGAGGTAATTATTGAAACGCTTCTGGCTTCGGAAGTTATTTTAGATATCACCCTTACTGAAAATGGCGTTTCCACCACGGAAAAAATTGTAGTTCCCGTGCGGCAAACCAATCAAACCTACATTTATGACTATTAGAATTCTTTTTATTGCATTTCTAATCTCTGGCACGATACTGTCGCAAGAAAACAAGCGCGATACCATCGCCGCGCCTTCAAAAATTTCTTTCGAGGCCGGACTTATATATCCGTTATATATAGGAGATAATGCCGCAGGACAGACATACGATTTTTCAGTGGGCTTCGAGGCGGGCATCACCGCCCACATAAAGCACTCTTGGTATGTTCAGCTATCCTATAGCCGAACGAC
This sequence comes from uncultured Flavobacteriaceae bacterium, assembly GCA_964639255.1. GTDB lineage: Bacteria > Bacteroidota > Bacteroidia > Flavobacteriales > Flavobacteriaceae > NZQO01. The sequence goes on along the minus strand of CAZXDP010000064.1, from coordinate 5,961 downwards.
CTTTGAGGTAGAAAATCAAGCAACCGTGGGTTTTTATGATGAGGGTAGCGTACACCGTGCTAAAGTTTTGGCCAAGTACCGGAAAGAAATTGGTAAAGGCTGGCAGGTTTCAGCAAGCTTAGGAACGGGTTACGTCGATTTTTCCAATAAAAGTGAGAGTGAAAAATTTCACGACACGGGATTCTCTATCTACGCAGGTGTTGAATTGGCCTATACAAACTGGAATTTTATGCAGCTCTTCATGGCAGTTGATGGAAACGTCGACTTCCTAAACACGGAAACAAGCTCACAAATACAAGGAATTTTTAATAGGGCGTATGCAATTACCCCAAAATTTGGGATCCGATTTTAAGAAACCGTATCCATTTTTGACTATCTTTGAATTATAACAGTATAGCGACAATCATGAAAATCAATACATATTTCATCGTGCAACCAGTGGTAACCCATTGCGTTTTCGGGAAAGTCGTGTATTGAATATTCTAGATTCAATCGATATCAAATCAACGTCCCGGAGCCCAATTCCGGGACGTTTTCTTTTTATGACAAGCCAAACCAAATGAAAAAACTGTACGCCAACTACATTAGCAATTTTTCCGGGCTCTCTCGCGAAATATGGTTGCTTTCACTCGTTACCTTTATTAACCGGGCGGGTGCGATGGTAATTCCGTTTCTATCGCTCTACTTGGTAAATTCGAAAGGCTTTACCTTGCCGCAAGTGGGATGGATCATGACCGCCTTTGGCGTAGGGTCGCTGGTGGGCACTTGGATTGGCGGTAGATTAACCGATACTTTAGGCTTCTATAAAGTGATCATTATGAGTTTGTTGCTGGGGGGAATAGGTTTTGTCTTTGTACAGTTCTTGGAATCTTTCTACGGTTTCTGTATCGGCATATTTGCACTAATCTTAGTGGCAGATGCGTACCGACCGGCCATTTTTGTAGCCGTAGAGGCGTATAGCAAGCCGAAAAACGTGACACGAAGCATCGCGCTCATTCGATTGGCGATTAACTTAGGGTTCTCTATCGGCCCACTTCTGGGCGGGATCATCATTGCTTCCATTAGTTACAGTTCCCTATTTTGGATCGACGGCCTAACCTGCATCATCGCGGCAGTAGGTCTCTTTGTATGGCTCAAACCAAAGAAAATTTCCGAAGAGTATAAAAAAACCTCGTTTGTAAAAGAAGGCGTACCACCTTATAAAAATGGACTTTATCTGCTCTTCTTTATAATAATGGTAGCTCAGAGCACCGTTTTTGTGCAGTATTTTTCGGTGATGCCTCTCTATTATGAAAAAGCATATTTTTTGAGCGAAGATGTAATAGGTTGGTTACTTTTTCTGAATGGGGCCACCATCGTTCTTTTTGAAATGCCCCTAATAGGGTGGTTGGAACGGCTCAATATTTCTAAAACGCTGGCTACATTTTGGGGTATTGTATTCCTGGGTGCAAGTTTTGCCGTGCTCAATGTAAGTGAATGGACGGGGATTTTAGTGGTAGGTATGTTATTGATGACCATTGGGGAAATGATAGGCTCGCCGTTTTCGAACGCCTTAGCACTGCAAATGGCACCCAAGGGCAGAAAAGGAAACTATATGGGTGCCTACAGTATGAGTTTCAGTATATCTCATATTATAGGCCATAACAGCGGGATGAACCTTGTAAATTCCATTGGTTTTTCGAGTACGTGGACGGTGATGACCGTCTTCTTGATCGCGATTGCATTTTTAACATTGCTCTTGTATCGATTGCTTCGGAAGTCGGCTGCATATGCAACCACGTGAAATCGTAGGTGACTTTGTAGGCGGTTTCTTTTACTTATCGGCCCTTACCTTTTCTGGCTGCTGCTTAAGCTGTCTACGATTGCGGCGTGAGACAATTACAGCGTCCAAGCACGAGATGAATAGCCCGATACCAGAAAGCAAACATAAAAACCGTACGAAGGTATCTCCCACAAATTCGAGTCCGCCGAATCCCAAAATGGCTGTTACCACGGTAATTATCAATAAATGGAAGGTATAGCGTTTCATAATTATTTTGTTTTATCTGCAATTTACCCAACACATTCGCCCTAATCTATTAACAAAACGCCAATTAATATACCTTTAACGCCACTATAGTGGGCGTACCTCATTATTGGCCACTACGTGCGAAAGCACAATCTGGGTCTTGGTTTCGCCATAGACGATAAGTTGATCGATAAGGCTCTCTAGGTGTTTTTGGTTCTTGAGAACTACCTCCATTACAATATTCTCATTACCTGTTATTCGGTAGCAATTGAGTACTTCCTCAAACGTCTTTATTTTTTCCAAAAACGGCTTTAATTTACCCATAAAGGCACGTACAGTTATGATAGCCTTTAACTGGTAACCGCATTCAAAGGGAGATACTACGGTTCGGTATCCCACGATTAGTCCGGCATCCTCCATTTTTTTTATCCGTTCAGATACGGCCGGGGAGCTAATGCCTACCCTCCTACCGATTTCAGCGTTCGACAGTCGCGCATTTTGCTGCAGGCATTGTAGAATTTTCTTATTTAACGAATCCATATATTTTAAAGTATTTTAATGTTTTTCCTTAACTATGAAAGCAAATATACGCTATTACCTTATAATCAATTGTCGAATATGCAATTCTCTTCCTACATTTGAGTGAATTTAAAAGCAGGAAAATTCTCGCTATGGCCGCTACAATCCAAGGTCAATTACCCCAATCGCCTCTTTATAAGAAGGCTCAGGAAATTTTTGTGCTTTCACGAAGCATCTCACAGTATTTCGTGCACGATTTGGCGACATTACAGAACGATGGAAGGGAGAATCCGCACATCTATTTTAGCGGCGACATTGTACAACAATCTGAATCCCTTGTTCCTGAAATTTTAAAAGCCGAGCGCCATAAGCTCTCCGATGCCAAATACCGCCATGCAGCGACCGTAGCCAAATTGACGAACTTGCTGTACAAGAATTGCGAACGACTGGAACATAGCACCTCCAACGGCAAGGAATTCCTGGGAGTACTGCGCAACGAGCTGAAAAAATTCAGAAAATTGCAGCGCAACTGGATGCTTACCCTGTAATTTCGGCTTTTCTTCACATTATTTACATAGGCCTTAACATAAAAAAAGCCAGCTTATAAATACCTTCCGTAAAATTTATGGGCATGGCAAGCGACGATTATTCCAGCAAACGCGATTTCAGCAAAACCAATGAACCTCAGGCGGGTGGTAGCAATTCCAAAAATGGCAGCCCCATTTTTGTAATTCAGAAACACGACGCGACCAATCTGCATTATGATTTCCGTATTGAAATTTCGGGAACACTTAAATCCTGGTCTGTCCCGAAAGGCCCCAGTACAGATCCTTCCGTAAAGCGCATGGCCATCCCTACCGAAGACCACCCCCTGGCCTACGCAGATTTTGAGGGAACGATTCCAGAAGACCAATACGGCGGCGGTACTGTTATGATCTGGGACAGAGGCACCTTTGAAAATCGAAAAAAAACCGAAGATGGCGACCCCATTTCCCTAGAAGATTCGTACGATATGGGTACGATTGAAATTTGGTTAAAGGGAGAAAAGATTCAGGGCGGTTATTCATTGATAAAAATGAAGAGCGGAAACATGAAAGGCAATTGGCTGTTAATAAAGCAAGATGACGAGGAAGCCGATGCCCGTCGCAATCCTACGAGCACCCAAAACAAAAGTGTGGCAAGCGGCCGAACTATGAAACAAATTGAAAAAGAGGAGGCCTCATGAGCTGGAAAGATCTTATAGCAGAAAAACACTTGGAAACAATTGCCGAAGAAGCCTTTCCCGGCTTTGTACAACCCATGCTCGCTACCCTCACCGATGAATATTTCGATGATGTGCAATGGATCTATGAACGAAAACTTGACGGTGTACGCTGTTTGGCGGTCGTGCAAGACGGAACCGCGAAACTGTGGTCTCGGAACGAAAAAGACCTTTCCAACAGCTATCCTGAGCTGGTGGAGGCCCTTACTTCCCGAAAAATGCCAAACCTAATTGCCGATGCCGAGATTGTAGCCTTCGATGGGAAGATAAGCAGTTTTAGCAAATTACAGAATCGAATGCAAATTAAAGATCCTTCCAAAGCCCGCAATACCGGCGTAAAAGTGTATTTATATATTTTTGATCTGTTGCATTACGATGGCTACAATATTACACAGCTGCCGTTGCTTCAGCGTAAAAAGATATTGAAGAATGTTTTCTCGTGGAAAGATCCTCTCCGTTTTACCTCGCACCGAAAGGAAAATGGTAAAGCGTACCATAATGAAGCTTGTAAGAAAGGTTGGGAAGGGATTATTGCAAAAGATAGCCAATCTGCCTACGTGCATTCCCGAAGCAAGAAATGGCTCAAATTTAAGTGTGACAAGGGTCAAGAACTGGTAATTGGTGGCTTTACAGAACCGCAAGGCGAGCGTGCAGGATTCGGTGCCCTGCTGGTTGGCTTTTTTGAAGATGGCAAACTAAAATATGCCGGTAAGGTGGGAACCGGTTTCGACGACGCATTTCTTACAAAATGGCGGGAAAAATTCAACAGGATAGAGCGAAAAACCAGTCCGTTTCACGATTTTAACGACACCAACAACGATCGAAACCATTGGATAACCCCGAAATATGTAGGGGAGTTTGGCTTTACGGAGTGGACAGAAAACAACAAATTACGGCATCCGCGATTTCTAGGTATACGTCGCGACAAGAATGCTAAAGAAGTAAAAAAGGAAACGCCCAAATGACATTGGAGGGAATAGAAATATCAAACGCGGATAAAATCATTTTTCCAGAAGGAGGCTTTACCAAAGGGGAAATGGTTTCCTACTATGAGTATGTTTCCGACAGGATGCTTCCTTATCTTAAAAACAGGCCGCTCACCTTGAGACGATTTCCCGATGGCGTAGCGGCGGATGGATTTTATCAGAAAAACGCCTCGAATTACTTTCCGAAATTCATTAAAACGGTAGAAGTCTCTACTAAAGAAGGTACCAACACTCAAGTGTATTGCAACTCGAAAAAGGCACTTATTTATCTTGCCAATCAAGGCACCCTCTCCTTTCATATTTGGTTATCTCGAAAAGATATGCTGAATAAACCAGATAAGGTAGTGTTCGATTTAGATCCACCAGAAAACTCTTTCGATAAGGTAAAGGAGGCAGCGAAGTTTATTGGAGACTTTCTACGGAAAAAAAAGTACGATCCAAAATTGATGACCAGTGGCAAAAGTGGCTTTCACGTATATTATTTCGTTCGTCGCACCAAAACATTCGATGAGCGCCGGGAACAGGTAAAGTCGCTCGCCTTGGAGGTAGCGTCGAAATATCCAGAACTGCTTACAACGGCCACAAGAAAGGACCAGCGAGATGGAAAAATTTTTATCGATTACCTACGAAATGCCTACGGCCAAACCTCGGTATGCCCATTTTCTCTTCGGGCCAACCCTTCCGCCGGTGTGGCTACCCCCTTAGAATGGAAAGAACTCTCAAGAATTGATGCTGCAAACCAGTACAACCTCACCAATATTAAGCGTAGGCTGGCACAGAAATAAGGCTTATTTGTAACGTGTGCCGTGCTTTAGTATGATATCTACATCTTGCAAGAGTGCGATATGTCTCAGCACATCGCCCTTTACCGCGATAATATCGGCATATTTTCCCTCGGTCACGGTGCCCACCTCATCGGCTACACCCATCCAAAAGGCAGGCCAATAGGTCGCGGCCCTTATGGCATACATCGGGTCAATTCCAAATTCATTTACCCATACATCGAGTTCGTTCCAGGTAGATTGGGAATGGAATTTCATTGGGATTCCGCTATCGGTACCAATCATCAACACCACCCCGGCATCCATTAGCTGATTGATTTTGGTTGCCAAGGTGGGTTTCCGTATGGGCGTAAGCTGAAAATAGGGCAATCTATCTTTGTGTTCCAAACTTTGCCGAATATCGGC
>CAZXDP010000063.1:0-14993 GCA_964639255.1 uncultured Flavobacteriaceae bacterium | reverse complement strand
GCATTCTGACTTATATCCACAGGCTTGTATACAAAATTGAAATTGTTCTCGGAAAGGTAGTGCAGCAGCACCTTGGTTTTTTTTCCGTCTCCGGCGCCAAGTTCTATGAGGTCGAACCCGTGTCCCTTTCCTCGGAAATATTCGGCGATGGCTTCGGTATGGGAAGCCAAAATTTCATATTCGCAATTGGTGAGGTAATATTCTGGCATCTCCATGATATCCTGAAACAGCTTATCGCCGTTCTTGTCATAGATATATTTTGAATATAGGAACTTCGGATTGCTGGTAAGACCTTCATATACATCTCTTTTAAACGGTGTATCAAGGGTGGGCCGGGTAGTGTTGCTCATCGAATAAATTGGGAGTTATTTGGCCAGGCGAATGCCCGTATATTGCCAACGTAAATTGGGGTGGAAAAAATTGCGGTAGGTAGGCCGTGTATGGTTGGGGGGCGTCGCAACCGAACCGCCGCGAAGCACTTTTTGGTTTACCATAAACTTACCATTGTACTCGCCAATGGCGCCCGGGGGCTTTGTATATCCAGGATAGGGAAGGTAGGCACTCTCGGTCCATTCCCAGCGGCTCCCCCAGTGAAACTGGCGTTGGGCGACCTCCCATTCAAATTCGGTGGGAAGGCGGCAATCCTTCCATTGGGCATAGGCGAATGCCTCGTAATAGGAAATATGGGCTAAGGGCGTACGCGGATCAATTTCTTGCAATCCCTGCAGGGTGTAATGATGCCATTGCCCATCTATGGAATGCCAGTACATTGGGTGGTGTATATCGTGTTGTTGTAACCAATCCCATGCTTCGGCGTGCCAAAGATTGTGGTCTTGGTAGCCGCCGTCTTCCATAAAATTAAGATAGTCTCCTGCGGTAACCAAATTGGGAGAAATTTCAAAATCCTGCAGGTATACCTTGTGCTGCCCGAATTCGTTATCATAACTAAAGCCATCGCCACTATGGCCTATAGTATAGGTGTCTTCCGATATTGAAATCCATCCGTCTGTATGATGTTCTATAGGATGTTCCTTAAAGCTATCGTTATATTTTGGGAACAAAGGGTTATGGCCAAGAATATATTTGATATCGGTGCGCAGCAGTTCTTGATGCTGCTTTTCGTGGTGGATGCCAATAAGCAGGACTTCCGAAAGCGCTTCTGAAAAATCTTCAGAAGATAAAAATTCTTGAAGTTCCTGTGTTACATAATGCCGATAATCGTACACCTTAGCCACCCCGGGACGGGAAAGGTTGCCTCGGTCTGTGCGCAATAGGCGTTTGCCTACCGCCTCGTAATAGCTATTGAAGACATAGGCGAAATCTTCATGGAAGAGCCGATACCCCGGCTTGTGTGGCTTCAGGATAAACTCTTCAAAGAACCAGGTGGTATGCCCCAAATGCCATTTTGGGGGTGATACATCGACGATGGGCTGTACCACATAATCCTCGATTTCAAGGGGCTTACAAATAGATTCGGTATGCGCTCTGGTATCCAAAAAGAAGGAAACGAGGGTCTCGGTCTGTATCATAGGTAATATGCCGGATTACTGCCAACACACTAAAGATAACAAATCTAGAAGTTGTAGTTTGGTCGTACGGGCGTTAAACCCTTGTTAAACCCTTACCCCAAGGTAAAGATGATAGGGAAAGTGTAGGTGGCCGAAACCGCTTCACCCGCTTCGCGCGCAGGGCGCAACCGTGGGAGCAGGGCAAGGACGCGCTCCATTTCCCGAGCTAATACCGGGTGGGGCGCACGAACTGAAATATTCTCGATGGCACCTGTCTCGGTAACGGTGAACATAGAATAGATACGAATGCGACGCTCGTTCAAATTTATGCCCCTAAAAAGCGCCGTATTAAAGTGGTATTTGGCAAATTGATCCAATTGTTCTTGCGTACACTCCACAGCACGTTCCATAGAGGCCAACTGGCACTCTTGTGCCAGTGGAGGCGAAGAGGTTACGTTCGATACAGAGCTAGGATCCTGTGAAAAAAGAAGGGCCGTACTGCAAAGATAGGCTGCCAGCCATAAGCCCTTGTACATTACTTTCCTGTTTTGAAATTGAAGGGAACCTTGAACTTTATGGCTCTGGGCTTACCACCCATCATGCCCGGTTGGGACATCTTGGGAATCGCCAGAATGTTGCGCTTGGCCTCTGCCTGGAGCGCAGGGGTACCACCCGTTACATTCTTTACTTCTACCAGCCCCTGTTCATTGATGATAAAGTCTACAATAACCTTACCTTCTATTTTGCTTTGGTATTCCTTTGCTGGGTATTTGAAGTTTTTGGCTATATGTGTAGCCAATTGCGTATTGAAGCATTGGTCCCTTTGCGCAACCGATCCTTCTTCACAACCTGGCCATACAGGGGGTATTTCCTTTAAGGTAACTACATTTTTTTCTACATCGCCCCATTCTTCTTGCGCGAACATAGGGATGGATACCAAAAGGCCTAACATGCATGCGAATCTTTTCATAAATAGGTTTTTATTCATTAAACGGCTACCGCGGCCTTGATATGGGGATGCGGATGGTAATCTACCAATGTAAAATCATCAAAAGTGAAGCCAAATATATTATCTATAGATGGATTTAGCAACATTTTGGGCAAAGGCCGAGGTTCGCGAGACAATTGTAGCCGTACCTGGTCCATATGGTTGCTGTAAATGTGGGCATCACCAAACGTATGGATAAAATCTCCAGGTTGATATCCGCAAACCTGGGCTATCATCATTGTGAGCAGGGCGTAGGATGCGATATTGAAAGGTACGCCCAAGAAAATATCGGCGCTGCGTTGGTACAACTGGCAGGATAATTTCCCCTCCGCCACATAAAATTGGAAAAAGGCATGGCAGGGGGGCAAGGCAGCCTTGCCGTTGGCAACGTTTTCCGAAAATGATTTTGAGGTGTCTGGCAGTACCGATGGATTCCAGGCACTTACCAGCATGCGACGGCTGTTGGGGTTGCTCTTTAGAGTTTCTACAACTTCAGAAATCTGGTCGATCTCGTCGTTGTTCCAATTTCGCCATTGGTGCCCATATACCGGTCCCAAGTCGCCGTTTGCATCGGCCCACTCGTTCCAGATGCGAACCCCGTTTTCCTGAAGGTATCCAATATTGGTATCGCCTTTCAAAAACCATAAAAGTTCGTGTACAATCGATTTTAAATGCAGCTTTTTGGTGGTTACCATCGGGAATCCCTCGCTAAGGTCGAACCGCATTTGGTAACCAAAAACGCTCTTAGTGCCCGTCCCGGTTCGGTCGCCTTTTTCAGTACCGTGGTCAAGCACGTGCCGCAGCAAATCGTGGTATTGTTTCATATTGAATGGATTTTGGGCTAAATGTAACGAATTGACATTTTTTAAAAAACGAATTTGATTTTGAATTATTGGGAGTTATCAACCATTTATTTTGAACTTTTTGTAGAACCGATTTAAAAATGGGTTACATTTGAGAAAAAGGAAAAACAATGGAAGCACAGTATAACTTAAGTACTGGTGTTTTAGAGTGCTATCCTTCGTACGCGGTGTTTCATTTCACCGGGCAGCAGTATGATATGGCAGAGGCGGCAGAATTTACCACGGTTATAGATACGCATTACAAAGATCGCCAATGTGTTGTGATAGCCAGCAGGGCAATGACCAAGAACATCAATCCCGAGGTGTATAGTAAATATGGTTCAAAATCGGTAGTGGCAATCGCCATTGTATCTACCTCGGAAGAAGTTCGCGAGGAAGCGGTAGAGGAGCAGGCGCTATATAAGGGTGCCTTTACTTTTTTTCAAGATATGGAACACGCCATCTGCTGGGCAGAGACAGTTATAAAACCTGTTTAGCCAATCAACATTCCCGCGATCGTAGCGGTAAGCAGGGCCGCCACCGTACCTCCAATAAGCGCTTTTATTCCAAAACGGGCCAAGGTAGCTCGTTGACTCGGAGCAAGTACCCCGATACCCCCTATTTGTATGCCAATTGACGCAAAATTGGCGAAACCGCACAGCGCATAGGTCGCTATTACAATAGAACGGTAATTGACGATAGCTCCCGCTGCCTTTAGCTCACTGAGCGAGGCATAGGCAAAGAATTCGTTTAAAATAGTTTTTTCCCCTAATAGTTGCCCTACCACGGTGATATCCTCTGCAGGCACTCCAATAATCCAGGCTATGGGTGAAAAGACGTTGCCCAATATGTATTGCATAGAAAGGCCGGAATAACGGCCATCGGTATGTTGCACGATAGCCTCGTTAATTCCGAACAGTGACCCAAAGCCATCTTCGGTAATCCAGTTCAAAACTGCCATTACAGCGGTGAACACCAACAACATGGCCCCAACATTTACCGCAAGTTTCAATCCCTCTGTAGTACCGCGCGATATGGCATCCAACACGTTGCTGCCTATCTTGTCTTTTGAAATGTTCAATTTTTTATCTACCGTCTCGGTTTCGGGGTATAGCATCTTCGCGATGATGATGGCCGCCGGGGCAGACATGATTGAGGCGGTAAGCAAGTGTTTTGTGAAGATGATCTTCTCTGCATCGCTGTCACCGCCCAGAAATGCGATGAAAGCGGCCAAAACGCCGCCGGCAATAGTAGCCATCCCGCCTACCATAAGGCACAACATTTCAGATTTGGTCATTTTATCCAAATACGGTTTTACCACTAGGGGTGCCTCAGTTTGTCCGATAAAAATATTGGCGGCCGCCGCCAAGCTTTCGGCTCCCGAGAGGTGCATGGTTTTGCTCATTACCCAAGCAAAGGCCTTTACGATTTTTTGAAGTACTCCAAGGTAATATAAAAGGGAGGTGAAGGCCGAAAAGAACACAATGGTGGGCAAGACCTTGAAGGCAAATATATAGCCGAAGGTATCCATATCGGTTACCAAGCCACCGAACAAAAATTCGGCACCTTTTTCGCTGAAATTCAAAAATTTTACAACTTTATCTGAAGCCCAGTCGAACGCTTGAGCCACAACATCTACCTTCAGCACCAATACCGCGAAGACGAGTTGTAGCGCAAGACCGGTGAGCACCAGTCGCCAGTTAATCTTTTTACGATTGCTGCTCAATAAAAAGCAAACCAGCAGGAGGAACACCATTCCCAAAATTCCACGGGCTACACTATGGGCACTTATGCCCACTCCTTCATTCGGGTCTATGGCGAGTTCGCCTTCGGCCTCGGGAATTACAGTAGTGACTTGGGTGGCAGTGGGTCCGGTAAAAGAATACACCGTTTGGTTTTCAGAAAATACTAAGGTACTGTCGGTAAGTTGGGTTACCCGGTAGCGCCTTAGAGTGTCTTTTGGCTTGGAATAGAAAAATACTAGCAAATTGTTTTGGTACAGGTAGTCTCCTGAGGCCATAAGGCTGTCTTTGGCCGCGAGCCGGTATGAGAACCTACCATTGTCCAGCCTAAGTATATCCTGCTCGGGGGCAACATTTGCCACGGTTGTTCCCGCGGTATCAGCAATGGAGGCGAACTGCCATGTTTTTTCAATTGTTTGCGCCGTCGCGAACGTACATAGGCATAGCAATACAATGGTTAAAAGGGCGTGACGCTTCATAAGATGGTGCATTGCGTATGGGTAACGGTCAATGGTTGGTAGGGTTGCTGGGCACTAAGATCGCTTTGAAATTTCATCCCTCAAGCTAGCTGCTTTTTCATAATCTTCATTGGCCACAGCCTCGTCTAGCATATTATTGAGTTGTTTAAGGCTAAATTTGCTGTAATCTTCCCGAGCGGGCGATACCGATTCGCGATCATCGCCGGTGATAAGCTCTTCCAGCACCGTTTCCTCTTCTTTAGAAATTTTGTCCTTAGTACGCTTGGGGGTGGTCTTCAGGAAAATTCCTGCCTTGTCCAAAATGGTTTTATAGGTGAAAATGGGAGCGTTGAACCGAAGCGCCAAGGCGATGGCGTCGCTGGTTCGTGCGTCTATAATTTCCTCAAGCCCATCTCGCTCACAAATGATGCTAGAATAGAAAACGCCGTCTACCAATTTATGGATAATTACCTGCTTTACCACGATTCCGAACCTATCGGCAAAGTTCTTGAACAAATCGTGCGTTAAGGGTCTGGGAGGCTTAATTTCTTTTTCGAGGGCGATGGCTATAGATTGCGCCTCGAAAGCGCCAATGACGATAGGAAGTTTTCGTTCGCCGTCTACCTCGCTCAAAATAAGGGCATAGGCACCGTTTTGCGTTTGGCTGTAGGAAATTCCTTTTATGTTGAGCCGTACTAAACTCACAAGTGGGTTGGTGTTTGAAAGGGTTCTAAGTAAAAAAGCTGTTCAAAAAAAGGACATTGCCTCTTTTTGAACAGCCCTTTTAGAGGCACAAAGTAACAAAAATTATGCGTTTTGTGCCTTAAACTCCTTTAATTTTTCCGTGAGCTTGGGAACGATTTCGAAAGCATCGCCAACCATTCCATAGTCTGCCGACTTAAAGAAAGGAGCCTCTGGATCGTTGTTGATAACCACCTTGGTCTTAGAAGCGTTAATGCCCGCCAAATGCTGTATCGCACCCGAAATACCGATAGCAATATACAGATTGGAGGCCACAGGCTTTCCTGTTTGTCCTACGTGCTCGCTATGGGGTCTCCAGCCCATGTCGCTTACCGGTTTGGAACAAGCAGTCGCAGCGCCTAAGGTGTCGGCAAGATCTTCAATAAGTCCCCAGTTTTCGGGACCTTTAAGGCCACGGCCACCCGATACCACAATTTCTGCATCGGCAATGGTTACCTTATCGGTTGCCTTATCTACCGAAACTACTTCCAGCGCGTAGTCGTCTTGGTCAATTTCCGGAGCAAAATCCTCTACGGTTGCCGTAACCGGATTTTCTTTTACGCCATAAGCGTTTTTCGCCAATCCTACTACTTTAAATTCGGTATTGATTTGAGTAGACGCAAATGCCTTGTTGGTAAAAACACTGTGGGTAACGGTAAACGGACTGGTACTTTCGGGCAGTGCCGTTACATTGGGAACATAACCCGCCTCTAGCTGAACCGCTACCAATGGGGCTAGGTATTTACCATTGGCGCTACTAGACACCACAACAACCTTTGCGTCCTCCTTCTTAGCTGCTTTTGCAATAACATCGGCATAGGCCTGGGCGTTGAATTTCTTCAAGCTATCTTCCTTCACGTGGTATACCTTATTGGCGCCAAATTGCTCGAGTTGGTTGGCATCGTCGCTATGAAAGGCCACGGCGGTAACGGTGGTGTCCATAGCGTCGGCTATTCCCCGGGCATACGAAACAGCTTCTTGAGCTATTTTCTTGAACTTTCCTTCTTCAGATTCAGTATAAACTAATATAGACATGTTCTAGTTATATATTTATGAATTTTGAATTATGATTCAGAGTAGCTTTTAATTCTGAATTCTAAATCCAGCATTCTGTATTATTAAATTACTTTCGCCTCGTTGTGCAATAGGTTCACCAATTCGTCGACCGATTCCACCAACTTTACATCGCCCTTGGGGGCAGGTTTACGGAACTGCTTGGCTTCCGTTTCGGCCTTGGCGCCTATTGGTTCCTTTACATTCAATGGTTTTTTACGGGCTTGCATAATACCACGCATATTGGGAATGCGCAGGTCGCTTTCCTCAACCAATCCCTTTTGCCCACCAATCACCAAGGGGAGGCCAACCTTTACGGTTTCCTTTCCACCGTCAATTTCGCGTGTGGCGGTGGCGGTATTGCCGTCAACTTCCAGTTTAATGCAGGTGTTTACAAAGCTGGCGCCTATCATCTTGGCCACCATGCCAGGTACCATGCCACCGTTATAATCGATGCTTTCCCTGCCACCAATAATAAGATCGTAATCTTTGGCCACTTCGGCCAGTTCCTTGGCTACAGAATATCCGTCCTTGGCTTCGGTATTGATACGAATGGCCTCATCTGCGCCAATGGCCAGGGCCTTGCGCAAGGTTGGCTCGGTTTCGGCGCCGCCTACGTTCACCACGTGAACGGTAGCGCCTTGCTTTTCCTTGAACCACATGGCACGGGTAAGGCCAAATTCATCATTGGGGTTGATTACAAATTGCACCCCGTTGGTGTCGAACTTGGTGTCGCCTTCGGTAAAATTTATTTTGGAGGTAGTGTCTGGAACGTGACTAATGCACACTAATATTTTCATAAAACAACGCTCTTTTTGGATATTATTTTTTCTGTTGAAAGCCGTGCCGCGTGGCGAGCGATTTTCAGCCTACGAAGATACCAATATATTTTTGAAAACTGCTATGCGTGCATAATAAAATTGCGTTAAATCTGCGGGAATTCCGCCGCTACACATTTATATTATGCTATTTTTGCTCCACTAAATAAATACAGAGCAGGAAAACAGCAGTACCTATGAAAACAATCCAATTCCGTGAGGCCATACAGGAAGCGATGAGCGAAGAAATGCGCCGCGACGATACGATATATTTAATGGGCGAAGAGGTGGCCGAGTATAACGGCGCCTATAAGGCCAGCAAGGGTATGTTAGACGAGTTTGGCGCCAAGCGCGTCATCGATACGCCCATTTCCGAACTCGGCTTCGCCGGCGTGGGCGTGGGATCGGCCATGAACGGGAACCGTCCCATCATCGAGTTTATGACTTTCAATTTCTCCTTGGTGGGGATAGACCAGATCATCAACAACGCTGCCAAGATGCGGCAAATGAGCGGCGGGCAATTCAATATCCCTATTGTTTTCCGTGGTCCTACCGCTTCGGCAGGACAACTCGCGGCTACCCACTCGCAGGCATTCGAGAGCTGGTACGCCAACTGTCCGGGCCTAAAAGTGGTGGTGCCTTCCAATCCCAAGGATGCCAAAGGTTTGCTGAAGAGTTCCATTCGTGATGACGATCCGGTTATTTTTATGGAAAGCGAGCAAATGTACGGCGATAAGGGCGAGGTGCCAGAAGGGGAATACCTTATCCCGCTGGGCGTTGCCGAAATTAAGCGCAAGGGGACCGACGTGACGATCGTTTCCTTCGGAAAAATCATAAAGGAGGCCTATACCGCGGCCGATGAGCTTGCCGAGGAAGGCATAGAATGTGAGATCATCGATCTGCGCACCGTACGGCCTATGGATCACGATACCATCTTGGAATCGGTAAAGAAAACCAATCGATTGGTAATTCTTGAGGAAGCATGGCCTTTTGGCAATGTGGCTACGGAAATTACCTACCAGGTACAGAGCCAAGCGTTCGATTATCTTGACGCACCCATCATCAAGCTGAATACGGCCGATACTCCAGCGCCTTATTCGCCAGTGCTGCTAGAGGAATGGTTGCCCAATAGCGAAGATGTAAAAAAGGCGGTAAAAAAGGTTCTGTACAAAGACTAAATAGAACGCAAGTTCTTCCATAAAGCGAGGTAGCTTATTTTTTAACACAGGTTTACCACGCTTTTTTTGTTTTAAGACCTTTAGTTTCCGCATATTTGAAGCCTTACTGCATCGCGCTTTATGAAAAACCTACTTTATTGTTTTCTTTTACTGCTCTCAACAGCGGCGCTTGCCCAAACTAAGGTAAGCGGTGTTATTAAGGATGCTTCTGGGGAGCCCGTGGCGTTCGCCAACGTAATTTTCAAAGACAGCAATGAGGGCACGATAAGCAATGAGGAGGGTCGGTTTTATCTCGAGAGTGACGAGACTTATTCCGAGGTGCTTTTTTCCTTTGTGGGTTTTACCGAGAAGATAGTGCCGCTTACCAAGCGCAGCACTTACAATATGGAAATCGTTTTGGAAGAGGAGGCCGCAGCGCTCGATGAAGTGGTTATCTTTAGCGGAAAGACTTCAAAAACCAATAACCCCGCCCTGGATATTCTCAGGAAAATATGGGAGAACCGCAGGGAAAATGGGGTGAGGAAGTTCAAGCAGTACCAGTACGATAAATACGAAAAACTCGAATTTGATCTCAACACCATCGATAGCGCCCTCATTAACAGTAGGATTTTCAACGGTATGGAGTTCATCTTCGAGCAAACCGATACTTCAAACATCACCGGGAATACCTACCTGCCTATCTTTCTCAACGAGGCCTATTCCAAGGTGTACGGCAGCAACGTGTTGGGAGAGGAGAAGGAGGTGCTGGAAGGCAATAAGGCCAGCGGATTCGAAAACAACCAAGCGCTCATCGCTTTCGTTAAAGACCTCTACAAAGAATATAATGTCTATGACAATTACCTGAAGTTTTTCGACAAAGCCTTTGTGAGTCCGCTCTCCACCACGGGTATCGATGTCTATAACTACGTGTTGTTGGACAGCGCCTACCGCGACCAAAAATGGTGCTACAATATCGTGTACTATCCCAGGCGCAAGAACGAACTTACCTTTAAGGGCGATTTTTGGGTAAACGATACCACTTGGGCCGTAAAGGAGATCAATCTGCAGGCGAGTAAAAGTGCCAATGTGAACTGGGTACGCGAAATCTATATCGAACAGGAGTTCGATGTGCTCAACGATTCCACCTTCCTCATTACCCGCGACTATTTCTTGAGCGATTTCAGCCTTCGGAAAAAGGAAGAGGCCCGTGGCGTTTACGGGAAGCGAACCACCCTGTACGACAACTACCAATTCAATATTGAAAAACCGAAAGAATTTTACAGCGAGCAGGTAGCTCCGTACCAATACGAGGTATACAATCGCCCAGATGATTATTGGGAAGTGAAGCGAATGGAAGATCTGGGCAAAGACGAGCGCGGTATCTATAAAATGCTCGACACCCTCAAAACCGTACCCCGTTTCAAGGCCTTGTATAACATTGGGGCTACCCTAGCAAGTGGGTATTACCAGGTGGGCAATTTAGATTTCGGGCCGGTCTTTTCGGTATTTGGCTTCAATGAGGCCGAGGGATTACGCATCCGCTTAGGCGGCCGAACCTATTTTAGCCAGAACGATCCGTGGCGTATCGAAGTCTTTGGCGCCTACGGCTTTCGCGACGAACGTTTTAAATACGGTATTTCAGGTAAGTGGCTGCTAGATCCCAGGTCCCGACTTACCGTGTTTGCGGGCAACAGGCGCGACGTGGAGCAAACGGGCGCTAGCCTTACCAATAGCAACGATGTATTGGGCCGTAGCCTAGCTTCCTCTGCGCTTATCTCGGTAGGGGTAAACGATAGGCTTACCCGTCTCAACCTGGCAACGGCTGGATTTTCAATAGAACCGGCAAAGAATTTCAACATTCGCCTTACAGGCTCCTACCGTACACTCGAGTCGGCTACCGAAACCTTTAGCCTCGATTATTTCGATGAGAACGGAAATGTAAAAAGTACCATTTCACAACCCGAGGTAGAATTGGCCTTTACCTACACCCCGCGACGCAAAACTTCTGGCTACGGCGTAGAGCAAACCATTATCAACGATGGCGATTATCCTATCTTTTTCCTTGGGTATACCTACGGAATAGAAGATGTGATGGGCGGCGATTTCAGTTACCGAAAACTACAGGCCCTGTACACGCAACCTTGGAATATCGGGGGCTTTGGCCAGTTGTACAGTACCGTGGAAGTGGGGAAGATTTTCGATCCCGTGCCCCTCGCCCTGTTAAGTCCCGTTCCCGGAAACCAGACATATTTTAGCCTGTACAATACCTTCGCCAACCTCGATTTCTATGAATTTGTGACCGATACCTATACCAGCCTGCACCTGCAGCATAATTTTGGCGGAAGGATCTTCGGAAGAATCCCCGGCCTGCGCGATCTCGACCTTCGGGAAGTAGTGGGGTTCCGGGCCGTGTACGGCGATATTTCCGATGACAACCGCGCCCTCAATGCTTCCACCATTCCCTACCAGGCACCCGATGAGGTTTATTGGGAATGGAGCGTGGGCATAGGAAACATATTCCGTATTTTCCGGCTCGACTTCAACTTTAGGGGAAATTATCTAGACAATCCCGATGCCCGTCCTTTTGGGGTTACCGGCGTCTTTGGATTTTCATTTTAAGCAGGTCCCGGTGGCTGTATCGTAAGGCTACCACTGCCTTTCGACCTGCATTAGCCTATGATCTTGGCACGTTAGCTTGTTCGCCCTAGGGTTCAACGACCAACCGCAATTCCACTAGGGAAAGTGATTTGTTTTTTGTATTTTCCGAAGGAATAACCAACGATATGAGCAGAGGATTTGTAAAAGAAGGAGACCAAGAGGAGCCCGTGGTGGTGCCCTCTCGCGCCGCCTTACCACCTCACGTTACCAACTATGTGACACCCACGGGACTGTACCTGTTGCAAACCGAAAAAGAAACCTTGCTGCAGCAGTTGGCGGCGCTCAAAAGTGCCGATGAGAGAGAGCTGCGGCGCAAACGCACCTACTACAATGGGGTAATTCAAAAAATCAACGAGCGTATTGCCTCCGCAAGGGTCATAGACCCTTTGCAGCAACCTCAAGATGAGGTGCGTTTTGGAGCAAGGGTGACCTACCAAATGCTTCCGGCGCCGCAAGAGAATACATTGACAATCGTGGGTGTGGACGAGGCCGATATAAAACAGGGAAAAATCGCATTCGTGGCTCCATTGGCACAGGCCATTACCGGGGCGAAGGTAGGCGAGACGGTACCCTTCCGGTTGGGGAACGACCAACGGTCTATCTTGATCAAACATATTGCGTACCTGCCCCAGGCGTAGCTCCCTCGCATTCAATTGCTACAATTGCAAACCTCCCATCTTTTTTGTATTTTTAGGTACTGTGGAAAAAGAATTTGCTATGAAAACCCCACCTAGATTAGAACATGCCATCTCGAAGCTCTATCGGGCATATCACGAAGACACCCTCCAGCCCGAATGCTGCAAACAGTGCGCGGTTGGCAACATACTCGACAATACCGATGCGTGGCGCCATTTGGCGGTATGCCACGGCAGTACCCAACTCAGTTATGTAGGGGTGGTGCACCAACGATTGGGACGTACGTTTCAAGGATATACCCCTGTCCAGTTGTTGGAAATAGAGCGTGTATTCCTCTCAGCCTGCGGCTACACCCTCCCCTTGGGTCGTTCTACCGAAAGGCCCAGCTTGAACAAGGAAATGCTGTTCGATGGGCTCTGTGCCGTGGTGGCCTATCTGTGCCAACTGGAAGGCGTAGCGAATGTAATGGATTATTCGAAGCTGTTTGAGACCCATGAGAATCGACCCAAATTCCCTTTACTGTTTTCATAAGTAGAATGGACGAAACTCATGAGTTTCCCGACAACGATAAGAAAAGAATGGGATGTAATGGGTTATTTGTTTTCTGATTTATCGCTAACTTTATCTGATTGAGTTGAAATAAGTTCTTCATCCGAATTAATTTTGGGTTGCGGCACTTCATTTCGCTTCAATACTTGCGCATTCATTGCATATGGGTCAGTTATCGTTGAGGGGGTACCCTCTTGGCTCTTTGTAAATAAGGCTCGTCCATCGTGGCCATAAAAGGAAGGGGTAACATACTTACCCTGTCGCGTTCCTGTTTTGTTTACAATTGCCTCCCGACTTTCTGGGTGCAACTGCATATAAGCATCATTTCGTTCTGCATACACGGTCCAAGAAACCTTCGCATTGGGCGCTCCGGCTATGGTAAAACTATTTTCCTGAATCTCTTCGGCTATATAAGGTTGTTGTGCACTGCCAATAGAAGTAAGCTGGTAACTATAATTTGTATTAATGGCGTCAAAATAATCTGGCAATGCGACAGTAACGCTCCCGGTGCCATCTAAGGTGGCAACGCCCCGGTACATATTGAGCACTTCATTGCTTTCTATTGAAAAATGTCTTAGCAATTTGTTCTCAGGGTCTAAGGGATGATCAGCTATAAATGTCTTGGTACCACTAGCACCTAGATCGCCGAAGGAAAATACACCATAAAAATTTCCAGTTCCTAGTACCCCGATACCCCAGCCCGTTGCTGGAGTGGAGGTGCCTGAAATTCCAGAATGGTCATCCACATCGGTGCCTGTGTAGGCAAAGTCCCCAACAGCAATTGTTCCCGTAATGGAATTGCTCTGATTCTGAGCGATTACCGCCGATCCTTGCCCCAAGTGAGTTAAAAACAGGGTGGCATCTGTATTGGCCGTGTTGTTAATATTGAATTCGGCATTTCGACCTTGTGCACCGGTATGGTTAATAAGGATACCATGGCCCAGACCGTACTGGTTGGCTGCAAAGGCAGCACCATAGACTAAACCTGCAGAGGTTGGAGTAGCCGTATGCAAATTTGTACTAAACCCAAATACATCGCCTCCGCTGGTGGGGGGTGTGGCGGCGTTTACCGCATCCACAAATATACCTGTGCCATTGTTTGTGCCCATATCGACAAAGTGCCCCGTGCCCCCTGCAGTCATTAGCGAATAAGTGCCAGAGGTGGTGCTGAGCACCTCATTTACAGTACCAATATTGCCGGCAACTCGATTGTAGATTCCATAGCCTGTACCAGTTTGGTCAATGAATAGCCCGTCGCCAGTACCTGGATGAACAGCAGCTAAGGCAGGATTGGTATTGGTAGCATTCATAGCGGTATAGTGGCCGTAACCCAACCCCAGTTGATTTATAAACATACCAGTAGTGGTTGCGGCCGTGTTGTTCTGCATCACCACTTCCATACCGTGCGCATTAGCTCCACTGCCCGTTTGCGATATGCTCGCCGCTGGCAATGTGCTTGTGGTATTAAGATTTTGCAGGTTTAGGGACCTATTTGTGCCATTATTCCGAATCCAAAGGGCAGAAGAAGTATTGGAGGCAGTGCCGTGCGTTATCTCGATACTGTTGCCGGCCGCAGCATTTTGCACAATATCAACATTCGAGTTGGGATTGGTTTCTCCTATTCCTAAATTTCCGGTGCTTCCAACACGCAATCGCTCGTTGTTGTTGGTGCGCAGCACCATTGCCGTGGCATCGGTCGTACCTAAAAAGTGGGTAGAAGCATTGGTACCTGCATTACCAGTGAGGTTCCATCCTGCTGTCGTCGAGTTGCTAAGGGGCAACCACTGACTGCCGTTCCAATAATGAAAACCTCGGCCCGTACTGGTATTGGTATTATAAACCA
>CAZXDP010000062.1:0-15285 GCA_964639255.1 uncultured Flavobacteriaceae bacterium | reverse complement strand
TTCCCCCACCATTCATCATTTTCAGGAATTGGATGAAACTGAGGAAGGTAATAGGTAAGAAACTTAATTTTTTCGGCTTTCATAATACTTTTGGTATTTAGAGAAAACTTTAATCCCAATGAAAGTTCGACAAAATATATCTAAAACAAATTTCTTACTCTTCAACAATTCTTCATACTGTTTATGCAGGAGTTCCAGCTGTTGTTCCATATATTTGAAGGACCCGTATTCTCTAACAAAAAAATCTGCGTGTTTAACAGATAAATATTCAAGCAAATATTTGCTTTGTCCAGGGGTGATTTTTTGTAGCATTGAATTTTCTCTGATTCTATAAAAAAACCCCACGTGATCCAAACAAAGTACTTCTCCTTCATATTTTAGCATAGAAATCCAAAATTCCCAGTCCTCCCATCCATATTTCATTTGTATATCATATCCTCCTACCGCCTCCCAATCGGTTTTTTTATACATTGCAGATTGGAAAATCATATTGTTTCTACTCAAAGCTTGTAAGGAAAAACTTGGCAATTGCCAAATTCCCTCAACCATACCGAATTTTTGAGCTTTACAGTAAACTACTTTGAGTCTGGAGTTTTTTTGAAATGCTGATACGGCCTGAGACATATATTGTCTAGAAAAAAAATCATCGGCATCCAGCGGCAAAATGAAACGGCCATTAGATTCACTAACCCCCCTATTACGAGCGGCACAAAGACCTTGATTGTCTTGATAGATATACTTGAATCTTTCGTCCTTTTTACACCAAGATTTTGCTATCACTTCTGTATTATCCGGAGAACCATCGTTAACTATAATGCACTCCCAATTTTCATGTGTTTGATTAAAAACCGAATCTAAAGCTTCATCTAAAAAAATGGCTTGATTATAACAGGGAACAACTACCGAAACCAGTTCATTCATATCTTACCAATTAAAACAAGTATCAAACTTTTTAATTTGAGCGTAGTGCGATGTAAAGGAAATACTATTATTGAACGATACAATAAATATAGTTTTGCACATTTTTTACGGGTATGCTTAAGTTTTTCAAACCTCCCGAAGTAATAATTTGACTGGAGCTTTTTTATATAATCTTTAGAATGATTTGAAATTGATAAATTCAGTTTTTTCCGTCTTTTATAAGCATTAATTATAGCATAGAAATGCCAATATTGAGCTTTAAATAAGTTCTCATTGTTCGAAATACTGTTTTTATGTATTCGATATCTATATAATACTTCATCTATAAAAAGGTGGCTGCCTTGTTCTTCGAGTTTGTAGTATAAATCTTGATCGACGGCTCGTTTCATAATTGGATCAACTCCTGTAGTATCATTATAATTAGCTTTTTTAAATGTTGCAAAGGCGGTAAGAGCCCCATTGCCGTAAGTAAGATATGATTTTTCAACAGGCAAACTACTTCCGTATTGACTCTCATATAAAAAATTCAAATCCAAATCTACTAGCTCGTGCCTCGAGGTGATTATTGAAGCATCTGGATTTTGCTTATGTGCAAGTATCATAGTTTCCAAAGCCGTAGGTTTTAGGGCATCATCTGGATCTAAGTAACCAAGAATCGAACCTGTTGCTTGACTTGCGCAGCGGTGTTTGGTATAGCCGCAACCTCGGTTAGTGCTGTTCTTATAAAGTTTAAAACGCTTGTCCCCTTTAATAAGGTTTTGAATAACAGACACCGAATCATCTCTGGATGCATCGTCCACTATAACAACTTCCCAGTGAGTATAGGTTTGCGCTAGGATACTGCTGTAACAGTCCCTAAAAAAGTGCCCGTTGTTATAGTTGGCGACAAGCAGGGAGAAAAGCATAGGCGTATTTCGAAAAATGAAAAAATTTGAGCATAAAAATATAAAAACTAGCAGGAATGTTAACCCCTAAGCTCATCTTTTAACCTATCAAGATACTTGAAGCGGTTATCTTTCTTTAAATTCTCCTCCATCGCTACACAGGTCGTATCGGTAATGCCGTCATCCAACACGATACACTCTCAATGCGGAGAGGTTTGTGCCAAAACACTGTCCAACGTTTCGCCAATTAGGTGGGCGCGATTAAAGGTAGGGATGATGATGGAAACAAGAGGTTCTGAACTGGGAGCCATACTAGCAATTCAAAAAATGACAAATTAGGTATTGAGACGTGGATTAAGAAATTGCAAGATAAAAAGTTACTCGAAGTTATCTGCTGCTATCCCTAATTCTTTTCTTAGAAAATATCGATACCCCTTTTAAGCAAATGTCCCAGTTTGTATTTTTTTACTAAATAAAATTGAGGTAGTGTGGGCCTACTTTTTTGTTGGTTTCAATGCTTGCCCGCAATTTGGGGTATAGCCTTTCAAATCTTTCCTGTTCCTCTTTCAATCTCCTTGCGTGCGTCCACTTTCCTCGAAGAATTGCTTTCTTCCTTCGAAACCGCAACTTTTTAATTCTCTTGGGTATATCGTCAATGAATTGTGTATTTACATCGGCATAGAAAAGTTTGAGCTGTCGTTCCGACTGCATTTTCCATAACCGGCTCTGCGGCGCAGGATCTTCAATAGCCCTATCTTCCCTATCGTGATAGATATATACGTTGGGGACCACACCAATTTTTAAATTGTGATAGCGCAAGCGCTGACAATAATTATCATCTTCACCATAATGGAAAAACAACGGATCGAACCCTCCCACCTTATTCAAGGTCGATTTTGGCAATAACCATCCGGCAGCATTGACAAAGGGCACTTCGTAAAAGGAATCGAGCTCCTTATTCAAAATATGATCTGAATAAAAATCGGCGTTATGGGGCTGGCCTACGTACACCGAAAAGTTTTTATCCAACCTAGTTCCCTTGCCATTTAAATGCACAGGACTCAATACGCCAAGCCCTGTATGGTTGCGCAGTACTTCGATTAGCTTAGCTACACATCCTTCTTGCAAGTACGCATCTTGATTCATTAAAAAAACATACTCTGCACCTCGCCGTAAGGCGTACGATATCCCGATGTTGTTGGCTTGCCCAAAACCTAGATTTTCTTCGTTCTCCAAAACGGTGATTTGCGGAAAATTCTCTTTCGCAAAAGCCACTGTGTTATCGGTTGAATTATTATCCACAACCACAATCTTAGATTCCGAAGGAATGGAAGCTAGAGTTTTCGGAAGCCATTGCATTCCATTGTAGGTTACGATTACAATCGTTACAGAGTCCTTCATGCTAATTGAGAACGTGGTTGAATATCAAATCATCTATTTGAGTACAGATATTATCGGTAGAATATTTAGAAAATATCTCCTTATTTGCCTCACCGAGCCTCTTTACCGCTATAGGCTGGTTTAAAAGATCGATAACTTTCTCGGCCATCGCCCGAATATCCAAATAGGGAAATACATTTTCCGTGTCCAGAACTTCTGCAGTTCCTGTCGCCCCCTCAAAACACAAGATAGGCTTTCCAAGCATGCCAAGCTCGATACATACGAGCGGGAATGGGTCTTCTCGAGATGTTAATACAAAAACATCGAAAGATTTGAAATAAGATACTGGATTTTCTATGGATCCCGTTATCTCAACCTTATGTTGAACCTTCATTTTTTCCAACTCCGATGCAATTTCCAGACGTTGCGAATCGCTTATGGGACCCACCCAAACAAAATCGACGTTATGTTCAGGAAAATAAAGGTTCAAATAGTTTACAAGCTGTAAAAAAACGTCGATACCCTTTCGCCAGCCAACCGTTCCCACCGCGCCCACCCGGAAGGTATTGGATATTTTCTCAACAGGTCTGGCAGGTTTTATTTTTGACATTTCGTAGATAACCGAAACTGCATTATCTGTAAATTCCCAATGAGCCACCAGTTGTTTTTTTACTATTTTAGAGGCTGCAATAACATGATCTAATTTCGGAATAAGGCTGTTAAGATTGGGTGCATATTTCTGTATATTTACCTTCATTTCATGGATATGGGCTAATACCTTTGTATTTTCCTGTTTCAGTGCACAAGCTATGGCTACCGAAACGATACTATTGGCATAGATCAGATCGTATTTTTGTTGTTTTAGCTTGGTAAAAAACAGTTCCTTTTCATTTGCTTTTTTTATCCCCATGCGTTTGCGCAACCTATGCTCTATTTCCAGTTTAAGCCCCTTTGGTTGTGGTACGGGAACACAAAATACTTGTTGGGCATATTTTGCATAGGCAACATCCAATTCGCCTGGGTGTAAACTGAGAATATCGAATTGAACATCGGTCCTGTTGGCTTGCAACCATTCCATGAAATAGAGTAGCATTAAGGGTGCCCCTGTTCTGGTAGATTCGTGTGTGATGAATAGAAACTTCATAGCAGCTCGATAATTTTTTCCGAGAAGGCTACTACAGGATCCTTTCTAATTTTTTGGAATAAATAATCGGCGGAACGACTGCCCATTTCCAACCATTTTTCTCGGTTGCTCCACGCAAGTTCCAATGTCTCATCCAATAATTCGCTAGTTGCCGCAGGAATTAGATAACCAGTCTCCCCGTGAACAATTAATTCTTCCGCAGCTCCAACTTTCGTACTTATTATAAAACGCTCGAAACTCATAGCCTCTAACATCGATAATGATTGGCCTTCCATTCGCGAGGGCATAAGTAAACCTTGGTTTTGCTTCCAAATCTCACTTTTGTCAGAAATATAATTATGAAAGGAAATTTTCACCTCTATTCCATAGATTTTTACCAATCTTTGAAGTTGCTCCTTATTATGCCCATCACCATACAAATTGATATGAATAGGTCTGTTTCTCCATTTCTCTAAAGCGAGTGTATGCACAAGAATATCATGTCCTTTATGAAAACTGTTTAACGCCGCTACACTAGCCAAATGGAACTCTGATTTTTCAACAATTTCTATATGCTGTCGCTTATATTCAAATGGGTTGTCGATAAAATCGAAATTGGTAAAATGAGCGCCAAGCTGCAAATTAAGTTTTTCCCGATTCTCTTCCGATAATAGAAACAAGCGCTCGGCATTGGCATAACACTCTTTAAAACGATTTAAGATATCATCTGTTCTACCTCTTAAATCCGTGACCAACTGAAACACAACCACGTATGGAATATCTCGTTCCTGCAGAAAATCGGCCCACTCCAAAACGGATACATCAAGGTGATTTCCCAATGATAGCACGACTAAATCGGGATTGATATCTATATCTGAATCTAAGAACAAATCAGTCTTGGGCGGTGTTGTTTCGCGAATTCCTAGCTTTTTCGCCAGTTTTTTACGAAACAATTCTTTAAAGGCAATTTCCGTACTCTTTCGATTTTTATAATATACTTGAACACCTTGAGTTTTAAGTTGCGCAATACCTTCTGCCTCCTTTTCCCATTTCTTGACCAACGCTCCTACCGCTAACTGGGCGCTAAGATACGCTGCTGTTTGGCTCCATAGTACTTCACTTCCACCCCATGGCACATGATCGTTAAGAGAAATAAACAAGATATTCTTCATTAAAGCAAACTTTTAATAATAGTAGCAAGTTCTTGAACGCTACCCGTGGGCAAAAAATCGTTTACAAATTTTTCTTGACCCAAAATCATACGATCATATTCTTCGCCCGACAAATTAAAAACAGTGGCTAAACTACGTAAAATCTCTTCTTTATCGGTACCTGGAAGTGCTGCATTATAGGAAGCAAAAGGCAAAACGGGCTCTGATTTTGCTAAATGGGCATGTACGCACGGTAAATGATAGCGCATACTTTCTGCGCCAGCAGTAGAATCTTCTGTAATCACGGCTGAAACATTAGGGAAAATTTCTTCCAACTTCTTATTTGTAAATGCTACTCTTTCCTTTATTAAACGATTTGCTATTTCATTCTTATACAAGGATTCCAAGTCCATAGGGTGCAATTTTACCAATAATGTAATGTCTTCATTATCGGCTAGAAACAGTAATAGTATCTTAAAAATCTCTAAGCCTTCTCTGTAATTTCGAGAAGGAGCATAGCACTTAATCGGTCTATGAGGCCGTGTTATAAACAAAAGGGTTTGCTTAGGGCTACGAATATTGTTATTCTCGGGAGTAGCCATTAAGTGGTTGCCTATCGTAAAATAGTTCCGTGGTTGAAATCTGGAATCAGTAACATAACGGTTTCTTCGATTTTCGCTCCAGACAGCGATGTTTTCGGCAAAACAATCGTCTAAATAGTAATGTTCACAATCCAATCCGTGTTGATAGGTAAGCGTGGGAATCCCCATTTCATTTGCAACTAGCACGTAGTTAATAAACGGTGGATGATTATCTGACGGCACATACAAAAGATTTGGATTTACCTTTTCCAATTCTCGTTGGGCCAATGCAGAAATTTCTATAGTTCCTTTTATCTGACGCTCCAATAGCGCTAAATCGACATCAATTAACCGAACACCTTTCGTATCTAAAGAAGCAATAATTGCATTAAACAACTTAAAGCTATACTCCTGTGTTCGAATCGGCTTTTTATCTTTGATTACATTTTGGGACGGTAATACCTTGGTCTCTTGTTTGGAAACCACTTTAGCGCCCTTATATTTCAGCAGTTCTGGAATCAACACATTGGTGTGATAGGTTTGAAAGGGTATAAAGATTATCTTCTTGTTGCTAAACAGCCGTTTTCTATGATTGCCATTGGCATACATAGGAGTTGAATAGAAAGGATATTTGTTTACCTCTTCCTCATAGACCGATGCTTCACCATAATCGATACCATTTTGAATTCGCAATGCTCTACCGACCTTATCCCATAAATAAAAACGTACGATTAGACTATAATCGATACCCTCAAGTACCGAATCGAAATCGATATAGGAAGGCCAGTCGCATATTAGTTGATATGCCAGTTTATCTAAACTAGGAGTTTTCAAAACTTCGCACGTACTATAACATTCATATAATTTGTTAAAAAGCTATTTGGTAACCCAAATGCGCCATATTCTCTGCCGCTAATTGTTTAAACAGGCTTCTTTTTTCAGTAGACCATTCCTTCCAGCGTTCCGCCCTATTTCGAAGATTCTTTACATCGTTTTTATTCCCCGTGGGATGAAACTTTTTATTGGCTATGGTGTGTAAAAGCGATTCTTCATACGGTATGCCCAACCATTCACAAATAGAATTCAATTGTTCCCTTGCTTTCTCTACATCTAGAAAATCTTCTTGATGTACCAATTTGTAGCGATTTGAAAATACTTTTTTGGCCTCCTTGCTGATATCTACCCCTCTATTCCAGGTTTCGATGTGGTTTTTATATGAGTTTTGCTTGAAACCTTCATATTTACTCCTACTTGCCGTAACCGCGATACTATTACGAACTATTTGAAGAATGTAGATATCTGGGTACAATTCCGTCAAATATGGCAACATTTCTAGGCGTAAAGCTGAATATAGCCGAAGGTACGTTACCGACCTTGGAATGGAAAGCGATAATGGAAATAAAAACCGGTTGATCGTCTTTTTCACCTCCTTATCATAGTCGCTTTTTGATAATTGCATGGCAACCGCTCTACTAGGATACGTAGCGTTATGGTAAAATGTAGAAAGAATTTCGACAAAAATATTGTTCTCGTCTCCAGAATAAAAAATCCTGGAACGATTTCCCACCGATTTCCGAAGCATGGTGGAACCCCATCGACAAGGTCCCGTTATTAGCAAGAACTTCTTCTTGGTATGGTCTCGATTAAACATCTAATTCTTTTTTGCAGTTAGCAACCCATTGCTCGCTTTTCTCGTAATCTAATTCTAGCAGTTTGTCTCCTGCAATTTCATGAAACAGCTGGGCGTCGCGTAGGGTAAAATAGTTTTTCCAGTCACCGGCAATTCCCTTTCGCACATGGGCATTTGCTTGCGTACACCCCTGCTCCCGGCCTTTCGACATTTTTTTAAAGCTGCCCGCTTCTACACAAGCCTTTATCAAATTTGGGCTCGTTTTGGCCGATAAAAACTCTAGGCAGTCGGATAATACACCTGGGGTATCGTGAAGGAGATTTTCGTAGCGGAGTAGCATTACCTCATGAGTTTCTTTGGCGTTTTTAATGGTTTCCAAAGGTTGTTTCCATTCGGTAGCCCATTGTTCGATTTCGGAATCCTGAAAAAATCTCGGCAACGTACCATTTTTCTTCCCAAGATAGATCGCGCGACGCTCTTTCTCGAAATCATTTAGTTTGGTCCCGGCCAATTGCTTGTTGAACCAATGAAACACCCCACTGGTGAGTACGTCGCGACCGTCGCGTAACAAGTACAAGATTTTCGCTCTGGGGAAAAATTGATTTATTCCCGATAGAACATCGAAGGCGGTATGTATATAGGGTGTAATCTTATCGACAAGTATCTGTTTTTGCAGGCTTTTTTTTTCTTGGGCTACCATACTGGTAACCAAGCTTTGTAACAGCGCTTCCTTGGCCGAAGCGGGCAAACTATAATGCAACCATAGGCTATCGATATATTTATCGAGCGTTATCCGCAACCTCGGATGGTCTTTTCCTTTGTCCTGAACGATATCGACATACTGACCAAACAATCGACGCTCTACACAGCCAACGCTAGGATGGGCATTTAACATTTTGCTCATCCAGGTAGTGCCCGACCGTGGTGCGGCTATTAGGAAATGGGAAGTTGTGTACTTTGAAAATATCATTTAGTCCATCTTTTAATCCATTTTTTCCAAAATGAAACTTTCTGTTGATTCAATACCCGTTTGCGTAATTTCTGCGATTTAGATTTGATGTAACTTTTCGTAGGGTAGATCGAATTGCGTTTTTCCTTAGTTAATTTGCAAATTACACACATGGCTGGAGTTTTAGCAGGTAAACCCTCAGTGAAGAATTCTATTATCTCGAACCCAGTCCTTTTCAAAAGAATTTTCAATGTCGATGGATCAAATGACAGAACATGCCCTAGATGTATTGCACCTAAACCAGAAACTTTACTACTCATAATATTCGGAACTTCAATATATAGAACACTTCTGTTTGTCATTAAACCCTTCAAACCATAGAGGAATTCAACGGGATTCAAAATATGTTCTAACACATGAGTAGTTGCGAGTACATCAAATCTGTGACCTGGATAATTTTTAATGAAGGTTTTATAATTCCCTATAAAAACTTTTCCTTTTATATTTTCTTTGGCATAACCGCCAAACCCTATACTGGGTTCTATACCAAAAGTTTTTATTTTAGGGTAATTCTCCTCAACAATATTAAGTAAGGTACCTTCTGCACAACCAATATCGATAAATGTATTTGCTTTATCTAAATAATTTTGTAGGACTTCCAGCACAAATTTTGCACGGGGAATAAACGGACCTTTTTCAATATATTTTTTTGTGGGAACTGCAATCGATTCATAAAACATCCGATAATCATTCTCATAAAAACTGATCATAGCTTCCTCGGTAGGCCTAGGATTTAAATAAATCAATCCACACTGATTACAAATAACGGTTTGTAGTCCCATTTTGTAACGATCATTGCTAAAAAGAACAGTATATTTATCATGTGAGCAAACCGGGCAAAGTATACTCTTCTTAGCAATTCTTTTATAATATTCAAACGCTGTGTTATTCATCAATAATTAGAAACTATAATCGAATGCATCTAAATCACTCTGGTAGTGTTTTGTGACTAGTTCAAAACACGCATTGTCGTAATAGTTTTTATAAGAAACTCTTTGAGTCTTATTTAAATGTTCAAATTCATAGTCTGATAATCTTATTATATTAGCAACATACTCAAAGTCATTTTTTAAATTCTCGAACTTCCCAATAAATTTAGCGTGTTGAATACAATGATATGGATGAGTTTGGGGCAAGGTATGATGTTTCAGTACGCTCTCTATGGTATGTCTGGATTGGTAATCTATAGATGAATCAATCGCTAATTCTAAAAATGAGAAAAAATCAATACCATTTAATCTTTCAGAATCACTTCTTGACCACTTTGTGTTTTGCATCCCTTTGGAGAACATTTTCCATGCTGACACCAGACGATCATAAGGATTTCTCACAAAAGCGAACGAAAAAAATTCTTCCCATTCGTTCGGAATCTCATTAAAAACTGGACCCTCATAATTTTGTTTGAAAATACCATTTCTTATAGTAGAACCCGCATTTTTAGGGATATGGATAAATACGCATTTTGGATTATTAATTAAAAAAGCTCCCATAAATTAATAAATTTCGTTCCATTTCGGATGAATTGATAGGGGTATATAGGACTCATAGTTAAATTTAGTATTAATTACTTTAAAATTTAAAAAGCCTTCCACGACTAGCAACCTTTCACCCCATCTACCATCATTCATTATCTCTATTATCATTAATGACATATTATAATATCCTGAATTTAATGGATTTTCAAAACTCAACTTGTGTGAATTAATCTTACCGGTATTTTTAAAAATTATGTTGTCAAATAAAGAATTGATTTCGACAATACCTTTGAATTCTTTATCATACACAATCATTCTGATAATATATAATTTTGCACTATCATTCAATTTAATATTTAGTTCTAATTTAATCTTATCTTGAGTAGTGAAAACATATTCTTTTTGTTTCGCTATTAGATTAGAATTAATTTTACTAGGTAGTAATTCAACATTTCCAATTACTGAGTATTTCTTTTCAGTCTTGTTCTCTATCAAATATTTGTTGATAACAGCGGGTATATCATTAGACAAATCTAATGCCGCCCCCTTTTTCAGTAAGAGGCAAATTGTCGTTATTTTCGATATCTGGGGCATGGAATGGGAAACAAATATTATCGCTGTACTGGACAATAACTCCATAATTTTATTATAACACTTCATCCTAAAAGCCAAGTCCCCCACCGCGAGCA
The DNA here is from genome assembly GCA_964639255.1 of uncultured Flavobacteriaceae bacterium. GTDB lineage: Bacteria > Bacteroidota > Bacteroidia > Flavobacteriales > Flavobacteriaceae > NZQO01. The sequence continues at coordinate 4,442 of CAZXDP010000062.1, read as the reverse complement.
CCTCATCAATAATAAGCACATCGGGCTCCATTTGGGCTGCCACGGCAAACCCAAGCCGCACCTTCATCCCACTACTGTAATTTTGTACGGGCATATCGATAAATTCCTCCAGTTCGGCAAAGGCGATGATCTCCTCGAGCTTCGCATCGATTTCTTTCTTAGTGAACCCCAAAATGGCACCGTTGTTATAGATGTTCTCACGGCCGCTTAAAATGGGGCTAAAGCCCGCGCCCAGCTCAATGAGCGCACCTACACGACCCTTTATGGTAATCTTTCCCGAATCGGGGTTGATAAGGCCGTTGAGCATCTTTAGCAACGTACTCTTCCCGGCACCGTTATGGCCAATAAGCCCTAGGCATTCGCCCCGCCGCAACTCAAAACTGATGTCCTTCACGGCCCAAAACTCCTTGGGACGCAGCTCGCGTTCCCTCGTATTACTTCCCAAACCGGAAACCAAATCCTTCACCCCGTACCACAAACTCGTTTTAAGATCCTTACAGAATTTTTTAGAGAGGCCCTCAACGGTTACAAGTACTTCCGCCTTATTGGATTGTATTTGAGCGTTTTCAGCCATCTTTCGATTTAAATTGGTTCGGGGCCTCTTGTGTCTTCAACGTAAATTCATAGAAACAATTATAGTAACTATAGAATTTAGCCTGACTTTTCGATGTATCCACTGTGTTCCGCATTTCTTAAGCGCTTAAACGTTCTACGATTATGGGAATGGATACTCTGTAAAACACCAATCCAAGAAACAACAAGGGAACACACGCCACCAGTACGATTATATAATAGGTGAGGTATTGTGGTGTAAACCCAACAGCCATATCGCGAGCGGTAAGGATAATGGGTGTTAGGGGATTGATTTCCATAATGGTTTTCATAATTCCCTTTTTGGGAATGGCGTATACCACGGGGGTAACGTACATGAGAAACTGCAATCCAAAGCCGATGATCTTCCCCACATCGTTGTACAGCATCCCAATGGGCGTCAAGAACAACCCCAAGGTGGTGCCAACCAAAATGGCTCCAAATAATGTGAACGGAAAGAGCCATAAACTATGGTGGTACCCCACGCCAAACAGAAAAATAAAACCGATAAGCAACGCCACCTTAATGGCACTGTTGAACAGTAATTTATAAATGCCCGAAACGACCAGTGCCTCCTTCGGAAAGTTAATTTTGGTGAGCAGGCCCCGCGCAGCGTTGGTGCTGTTCCTGGGTGAGTTGATCGACTCGGTTACTATCGACCAGAGCAAGGTGCCCGAAAAGGCGTAGACAGGATAGGGCACGCCAGTGTCAGTAAGCTGTATAGTGCCGGATTTATTCAGAAAAATCCAAACTATCGCAGTGGTCAAGGGGGTAACAAACGCCCAAACAATGCCCAGATACGACTGCCTGTATTGGGCAGATATATCGCGAACGGCCAATTGCCGCGCCAAAAAGCGGGAGGTATAGATATCGGTTAGGCTATCTTTTACGAGTTTCCCGAGGCGCAGGTTATTTTCCTTTTGGTATACTTTGGTTTCCAAAGCCATAATGGATGCAAAAAGAGATTTATTGGGGCGCGACTAAGATACTAATTCCGTTGGGATGGGCGAAGGGAATCGATGTTGTTTCCAGAAGTAAGAGGGTGATGGGCTCAAGACCTACGATAGCTCCTATACTTTGCCATTCAGTTCGGCGCCTTACTTATTTTGAAAGTGCTCCCACGTCACCTCCAAACCCTCCCGAACCGAGAAAAGGGGCTGGTACCCGAGCAACCGTTTCGCTTTGCCAATATCGGCCAGCGAATCGCGTACATCGCCACGGCGCGGCGGACCGTAATTGGCATCGATGCTTTTTCCTGAAATTTCCTTCAGCTCCTGCCATAAAGTGTTCAGACTAATCCGGTCGCCATAGGCCACATTGAACACCTCGTTCACAGCGGCATCGGCGGCCAAAAACGCCCGTATATTGGCCTGCACGGCATTTTCCACATAGGTAAAGTCGCGGGTCTGCTCTCCGTCACCATTAATGGTAGGGGCAGTACCCTCCTTCAACGCCTGCATAAATAATGGGATAACCGCTGCGTAGGCGCCGGTGGGACTCTGCTGGGGTCCAAATACATTGAAGTACCGCAGCCCGATGGTAGCCGTCCCATATGTTCGGTGAAACACATCGGCATATAATTCGTTGACCAATTTTGTGACCGCATAGGGCGAAATGGGATTGCCTATATGTGCTTCGACCTTAGGGAGCGATTGGCTATCGCCATAGGTGGAACTGGAAGCAGCATACACCGTACGCTGTACCGTTCCGCTTTCGTTTTGCGCTACGAGCATATTCAGGAAGCCGGCAACATTTACCTCGTTCGAGGTTATGGGATCGTTAATGGAACGAGGTACAGAGCCCAAGGCTGCTTGGTGCGATACGAAATCGATACCCGATACGGCTTTTTTGCAAATGTCCAAATCACGAATATCGCCTTTTATCCATTCAAAAGCGGAATGCTCCCCAAACCCAGCGATATTTTCCTTGAAACCCGTTGAAAGGTTATCCAGCACCCGCACTTTTTTAGCACCGTATTTCAAAAGGTACGCCACCAAGTTCGAACCGATAAACCCAGCACCTCCGGTTACCAAGAACGAATATTGCGACAAATCTGCAGTATGGTATTTTGTTTCAAACACAAGCGTTATTTTTTCTTTTTTAAAAAATTTCAAGAGCTACTGCCCACTAAATACTGAACACTGAACACTGAAAATCACAACCGCCCATCGGTCATCTCCTTCGGAAAAAACGATTTTACATCGAATACCACACAGGCGCTTTCCTTGTAGTCCTTCAGGTTGAAGGTGGTGAACTGCGCGTGCGACACGGCCAGTACAATGGCATCATACGAAGGCTGAAGGTTTTTGACGTCGGTTAACAACGAAATCCCAAATTCGTGCTCCACTTCCGCAGCGCTCGCCCATGGATCGTAAACATCTACGTTCAAATTGTATTTTTCCAATTCGGTGATCACATCGATTACCTTGCTGTTCCGAATGTCGGGGCAATTTTCTTTAAAGGTAATGCCCAGCATGAGTACCTTCCCGTTCTTCACCTTACATTCTTTCTGAATCATCAATTTGACTACTTCTTGCGCCACATACTGACCCATTCCGTCGTTCATTCGCCGTCCGGCCAAGATAATCTCTGGATTGTAGCCTTCTTCCTGTGCTTTTTGCGCCAAATAGTACGGATCGACACCAATGCAATGTCCGCCCACCAAACCCGGGGAAAACTTAAGGAAATTCCATTTGGTACCAGCGGCTTCCAACACATCTTGTGTATCGATATTCAATTTTCGGAATATCTTGGAGAGCTCGTTCACAAAGGCGATGTTGATATCGCGTTGTGAATTTTCGATCACTTTCGCGGCTTCCGCCACTTTTATAGAGGGCGCCAAATGGGTCCCTGCGGTAATCACCGAGGCATAGAGACGGTCGATGTACTGGGCCACCTCTGGTGTAGAACCCGAGGTAACCTTAAGTATTTTGGTAACGGTATGCTGCTTGTCGCCAGGATTGATGCGCTCTGGAGAGTAGCCCGCGAAGAAATCTTCGTTGAACCGTAGGCCCGATTCCCGTTCCAATACGGGAACACAAATGTCCTCAGTAACTCCTGGGTATACCGTCGATTCGTAGATTACGATGTTTCCTTTCGTCAACACCTTCCCCACCGTTTCACTGGCTTTCAGCAAGGGGGTCAATACGGGTTGATTGTACTTATTCGTGGGCGTGGGCACGGTAACGATATAGATATCGGCTTCGGAAATAGCAGAAACATGCGAGGTTACCCGCAAACCAACGCCTTGTTGCTTCTGCATTGCCTCCTTCAGTTCGTTCTCTTCAACTTCCAGCGTATGGTCGTGACCTTGTTGCAGTTCCTGAATACGCCGTTCGTTGATATCAAATCCCAAGACACGATATTGCTTGGCAAAGGCTACTGCCAACGGAAGGCCAACATATCCCAACCCAATAATGGCAATGGTAGGTTGCTCTTTCATACAAAGCTGTTTCTATTGACTTGCAAAGATAGAACCCTTACCCTTTTGGCAAGGAAGAAATTGCGTTTGTTTTTCTAACGCCCAAAAATGGATTGCCACAAATAAAGCAAATCGGTAGTGAACCGCCATTTGCGCACATACCGCTTGTTAATGGCAACCTTGTCTGGCCACAGCACGGTGTCGTTGTAGTGATTCGGATTTGGCTGTGCCTGTAACAGCGAGTCCTCGTTCCGGTACTTTAGGGTTGCCGGACCGGTAATGCCCGGTCTTACCTGAAGCACAATTTTATCATCCCCCACAAGCTTGTCTGCATAACCCGGCACATCGGGGCGCGGCCCCACCAGGCTCATGTCGCCCTTCAAGACGTTCCACAGTTGGGGCAGCTCGTCCAACTTGGTTTTCCGTAGCC
>CAZXDP010000061.1:0-15864 GCA_964639255.1 uncultured Flavobacteriaceae bacterium | reverse complement strand
AGGCCCCCGATAGCGATATCGGGGGCCTTTTTTTATGCCGTGGATTGAGGGGCTTACTCATTTTCATTTAATAGCTTTACATTGCGATGCGTCTCCCAACTGAAAAAGAAGAATTTTTAAACGCACTTACCCATGGTATCGGGTTTTTGCTCAGCTTAGTAGGGTTTTCGCTATTGTTCGTATTTCAAAAATACCAGACTTGGGAAGGGGTGCTCGGTACCGCACTATACGGGGTTTCGTTGGCAACTCTCTATTTCACCTCTACGCTTTACCATTATGAAACACGTACCTCGCGCAAATTTTTCTATCGTAAACTAGATCATATAAGTATATATTTGCTTATTGCCGGCACCTATTCCCCAGTCGTGCTCATTACATTGGAGCACAGTTTAGGATGGACTCTGTTTTGGCTAGTTTGGGGTATTGCCTTATTAGGAACCTTTTTGAAAATTTTCTATACGGGAAAGTTCGAGCTATTTTCTACCTTGCTATACCTAATTATGGGTTGGCTAATTGTCTTTGATTTCTCTGCCCTGAAGGAATCTGTCGATACTGCAGGCTTAGCATTGCTTATGGGTGGAGGAGCAGCCTATACTGTTGGCGTACTGTTTTATGTGCTCGATAGAAGAATACCTTTTGGGCACGTAATTTGGCACTTGTTTGTATTGTGCGGCAGCATATTGCATTACCTATTTATCTTTACAAGTGTAATTTAAAGAAGATATGCCAATAAAACACCTATGATTACCGCAGTCATCTTGGATAGGTTAAACGTATGGTTCTTGGAGCTTTCAAATAAAATAGTTGTTGAAACGTGCAGGAATATACCAATAACTAGCGCAGTAACCTCTACTTTTATTTGCTGAACCCATACGGCGTGTGCACCTATCCAATTTCCTAAAGGAGTCATCATACCAAAAAGGACGAGAAACAGTATCGTTATACTTCTTTTATAATTAGCCTGTAAGAAGAAATAGGAAAGAATGATCGCAACGGGTATTTTGTGTACCAGGACGCCCAAGAGCAAATGATTGTGGTCGCTTATGGGAAATCCCTCTAAAAATGCATGTATGGATAGGCTCAGGAATAGCATCCACGGGAAGGTTCTTTTTTCGGAATGGAGGTGAATATGACCATGTTCGGCCCCTTTTGAAAAAAACTCCAATAAAATCTGCAGCAGGATCCCGGCCATGATGTAAACACCAATCGATTTTGAGTTTTCCGAAAAAACCTCTGGCAGCAATTCGAATACGGTAATGGACAATAAGAATGCGCCGCTGAAGGCCAGAAAAACAGCCATGTGCTTCATTTCCTTGGAACGAAGCATTAAAGCAACCGCATAGCCTACTACAACCGATAAGAATAGCAGCAAATAACTCATCAATTGAAAACAAGAATTAGCCGTTCAGAATGCTGCGCGTCGAACTCGTTAAGTTCATAATCGCCAAAACAATGTTGGAGCGTTACCCCTGCCTCCTCGAAATAGGCCATAAAGTTTGAAAGCGTAAGTGCCTTCACGCGCTCGGTAAAGAAATGGCGCTCGCCCTCATGCGAAAAGCGGATATCCTTGAAAATGTAACCGTCCTTAATGTAACGGTGTATGTAAAAATCGATATCCTCTACCGTTTTTATTTCATTAGGCACTAAATGCGCTGCCACATATTCTGAATTCAGGAAATCGATTACTCCATAGCCGCCTTTTTTCAATTCGGCTTTGATCGCCCGTATCGTCCTCAGGTTGTCCTCCTCTTTTTCGAAATATCCGAAACTGGTAAAGAGGTTGAGCACAGCATCAAATTTTTTAGGATAGGGAAGGCACATATCATGCACCTCAAACTTTAAATTATCACTTTCAAATTGCTTCGCATATGCGATGCTGGCCGGCGACAGGTCCACACCTGTTACTACATAACCAAGAGTCCGCAAAAATTTGGAATGCCTCCCCTTGCCGCAGGCAAGGTCCAGAATTTCAGCCCCAGGCTGTAATCCTAAAAATTGTGTTAGTTGGGTCATAAACTTGCCCGCTTCCTCGTAGTCGCGATCTTTGTATAAGATATGGTAATACGGGGTGTCAAACCACGATGCGTACCAGTTTCCAATTTCTTTCTCCATCCATTCAATTTTGTGCTGCTAAAATACTGTATTTTTGCAGGAATAAGCGAAAGAAGGTATGGGAAAGAATTTTAAGATGATTGCCAAGACCCTCTACGGTCTCGAAGATATTCTGGCCGAGGAACTTCGTAAATTAGGCGCATCGGCGGTGGAAAAAGGGGTTCGCAACGTGGCTTTTGAAGGCGATACGGGATTTATGTATAAAGCCAATTTATGCTGTCGAACTGCTATCAAGATATTAAAGCCGGTACATTACTTCAATGTGTTCGATGAAGATGGGCTTTACAAGAACATTTATGAAATGCCTTGGGAAAAATATATGGAGGCCGATGGAAGCCTCGCGGTAGATGCTACCGTGTTTTCGAAACAATTTTCCCATTCCCAATATGTAGCGCTAAAGACAAAAGATGCCATTGTAGATAGGTTTAGGGATAGGGAAGGGGTTCGTCCCAATGTAGATCTCGATCACCCTACGCTTCGCATCAATATCCATATTGACCGAAATATCTGTACCGTTTCCCTCGATAGCAGTGGACAATCGCTACACAAGCGCGGATACAAAACCGCCAGTACTTTGGCACCTATAAATGAGGTGCTAGCAGCAGGAATGGTGATGCTCGCCGGATGGAATGGCCAATGCGATTTACTAGACCCTATGTGCGGTTCTGGCACCATCCTTACAGAAGCGGCTATGATTGCTTGCAATATCCCGCCAAATTTGAATAGGGATGAATTTGGATTTGAAACTTGGCCCGATTTCGATATTGATCTCTACGAACTAATTGAAGACGCGGCATTGAAGAAAATAAGGGATTTCCGTTTTAAGATCTATGGTTTTGATAAAGATTCTGTAGCTGTTAAAAAGGCAAGGGAAAATTGCAAAAATGCCAATCTCCAAGAATTTATTGAGATTCGCCAACAGGATTTCTTTGAAAGTGAAAAACCGAATGATAAGCCCATGTACTTGGTTTTCAATCCGCCATACGATGAGCGGCTTTCGGTTTCCGATATCGATGCGTTTTATACTGAAATAGGCAATACCCTAAAGCGTGGATATCCTGGTACACAAGCTTGGCTCATTACAAGTAATATGGAAGCTTTGAAGAATGTGGGGTTGCGGCCCTCGCGAAAGATAAAACTCTACAATGGTAAGTTGGAAAGCCGTTTTGTTCGCTATGCAATGTACGAGGGCAGCCGAAAAGCCAGTAAACAATAGAATTTCTTATTTTCTGAAGAACGGGATTAGATACGAAATGGTATAGCCGTACCCAACGCCAAACTCGCTGAAATCGTAAGTACGGTTAAAGCCGGGAACATACAGGTTGTCAAAATTTTCGGGAGTCTTTTCGCTTACCATTCGCTTTAGCTGCAGGTTTATGGAAAGGTAAAGGTTATTGAGCACTTCGGTTTTTACACCCACCATCAACTCCAGCCAAGTTGCGTTAAGGCCATCGAATTTCTTCGACTCTCTATTAAGCACTGGTGGGAATGTGGGGTTGGCGGTGTACACTCCATAGGAAACCCGTTCTTGACTAAAGGTAGAGGCTCCCACACGCAAACCACCAAACAAGGCGTTATTAAGTCCGAACCAATTGTTATACGCGTTGTAATCGACCCCCAACTTCAAATAGCTTCCGGTGGTGACAGATTCTAGGTTGACCTCGTCGTATTCTTTTTCTTCGAAACCAATTTCGCCTGCTGCATAGAAAGATTCGCTAAATCGGAAATCCCCCACAAGTTCAAAACCCGAATAGCCATCCTCTACAAGCGTTCGCACCGGCTTGGCCAAATCTGCCCCTATGCGTAACCCGTATTTGGTGGTTTGGGGAAGCGTGTCACCAAGCGCCACATTTTCCTGTTGGGCGACCAGAGAGGCGGTTACCAGCAATAGCTTAGTGAAAAATAACGAAGTGAGCTTCCAATGCATCTGTTATATTGGTTTTCAAGGTGTCTGTTCGAATAATCCAGTTAGCGGTTCCTTCGTTTTGCAGGTTAGCGCGCAATTCGCTATAAATAGTCTTATAACCACAGGCGCGATTTACGTATTCATCTTCTGTCGTATAAGAAAATTCAAGATAGTCAATATTGGGGTTGTTGGTACCTGCTGCCCTAATGAACTGATAGGTCACGCCGTTCGTCCCTGGATTCAGCGGAATTGCGATTGAATCGGAAGTTGTTTCAGAGAGTACGACCCGATTTGTAAAGTCGGAAACGGAAACGGTTAACGAAGGTACCGATTTTGCCTGCGTAGGGTTGGCAATATCCCTAAAGAGAATTATAAGCTGGGGGGTCGTAGGCGTGCCATCGGCGCATATATCGTCGCGAGTGCAGCCCGCTAGTATAACTGCACATATCAATATGGCACAAATCTTCATTGCAATGTTGCTGGGCACCATTCTTATTTAAACATATCGAGGCCTGGAATATTGGGCATACCTTCTTTCGCCACTGCGGCAAGCTCTTGCTCGTTTACTTGGGTAGCCCTTTGTATGGCCTTATTAAGGGTAACCACTAGGTAATCTTCCAATTGTTCTTTATCCTCCAACAATTTTTCATCGATTGATATGGACTTTAGTTCCCGATTGGCGGTAAGGGTCACCTTTAGCAATCCATCCCTACTATTTTCATCTAACAGTACAGTGTCCAATCGCTTTTTGGTGGCTTCCACCTTTTCTTGGGTTTCTTTCAGTTTGCCCATCATACCCATCATATCTCCGAACATAGGTAATTTATTTATAAATTAAGCGCAAATTTACTACTTTGCATCCATAATTGGGATGCTTCTTCCACGAAATCCCCACAGCAATAATGTAGTCGCTGTGCTCGGGAACTGGCGCCCAGAAAAATAGTGCTAAGCTAAACCACCTTCAAATGAGAAAACGTGCCGTCCTTTATCTAACTTCCCTTATTTTTGCCGCTTCGTGCAATACGAAAGAAAACTCAAAAGAGTCTATGGATGTACAACCCCCGAAAGCTGAGAAAATTGCCAAGAATCTTGAAATGCATGGCGATGTACGGCTAGATGAATATTATTGGTTAAACGATAGGGAAAACCAAAAGGTCATCGATTACCTAGAGGCCGAAAACGAGTATTACGAAGCCATGACGGCCCATACCGATTCCTTGAAGAAAGATCTTTTCGAAGAAATGAAGGCCCGCATCAAGGAGGACGACGAGTCAGTTCCCTATAAGCTTAACGGGTATTATTATATTACGCGATTTGAAAAAGGAATGGATTACCCAATCTATACTCGCAAAAAGGGATCGCTAGATGCCGAGGAAGAAATTCTGTTCGACGTAAATGAAATGGCGAAGGGCCATAGCTATTTCAATTTGCAGGGGATAAATGTGAGTCCGAACAATAAGCTAGTATCCTACGGTGTGGATACGGTAAGTCGCCGAAAATATACCCTTTATATCAAAAATTTGGAGACGGGCGAAGTTTACAATGAATCCATTCCGCTTACTACGGGCAGTGCAACTTGGGCGAACGATAACAAAACCCTGTTTTACACGCGCAAAGATGAACAGACCTTACGGTCTAATCAAATTTACCGACATACCCTGGGCGAACCTTCGGAAAACGATCAGCTAATTTATACTGAAGAGGACGATACCTTTGGAACATACGTGTACAAGACGAAATCAAAAAAATACATCGTTATTGGTTCGTACAGCACGCTAACTTCAGAATTTAGAATTCTCGACGCGAATACCCCACAGGGCAAATTTAAGATCTTCCAGCCGCGCGAACGTGGCCTGGAGTACAACATCTCCCATTACGGCGACTATTTTTACGTGGTAACCAATAAGGATGCCGCTAAAAATTTCAAGTTGATGAAGACGCCGGTCACGGCCACCGCCAAGGAAAATTGGAAAGATGTGCTACCGCACCGAGAAGAAGTACTTTTGGAGGACGTGGAGATTTTCAAGAATTTTTTGGTGGTGAGCGAGCGTTCCAACGGGTTGAATAAAATTCGAATTATGAAATGGGACGATAGCGAAGATTATTACCTTCCGTTCGATAACGAAACCTATACGGCCTACACCACCCAAAATCCTGAGTTCGATACCGATGTGCTTCGCTATGGTTACAATTCGTTGACCACGCCAGCTTCAGTAATCGATTTTAACATGGAAACCCGCGAAAAGGAGGTTAAAAAGGAAATGGAAGTGCTTGGGGGCACCTTTCAAAAGGAAAATTACGAGTCCAAACGCGTATGGGCCACCGCAGATGATGGTACTAAGATTCCTATTTCCATGGTGTATCGAAAGGGTATTCAACAAAATGGAAACAATCCGTTGCTCTTGTATGGTTATGGCTCGTATGGTTCTACCATAGACCCTTATTTTTCAACCTCACGGCTAAGCTTACTGGATAGGGGTTTTATCTTTGCCATCGCGCATATTCGAGGTGGAGAGTATTTGGGCAGACAGTGGTATGAAGACGGAAAATTACTCAAGAAGAAAAATACCTTTACCGATTTTGTTGACGCTTCAGAATATTTGATAGCGCAGGGCTATACCAGTGAGGACCATTTATACGCCATGGGAGGATCGGCCGGCGGGCTGCTTATGGGGGCCGTGGTAAACCTTGCACCCCAACTGTACAATGGTGTAATAGCCTCGGTACCCTTTGTCGATGTTGTCACCACGATGTTAGATGATAGTATCCCGCTTACCACAGGGGAGTACGATGAATGGGGCAATCCTAACGATCCAGAATATTACAATTATATGAAGTCGTATTCGCCGTACGATAATATATCAGAAAAGGAATATCCCAATATGCTGGTAACGACAGGCCTTCACGATTCGCAAGTACAATATTGGGAACCCGCTAAATGGGTAGCAAAATTACGCGAAAAGAAGAAGGGAGATAACAAGCTTCTACTTCATACCAATATGGATGCAGGCCATGGTGGGGCTTCCGGTCGTTTTGAAGCGTTGAAGGAGGTGGCGATGGACTATGCGTTTCTGCTCGACTTAGAGGGCATAAAAGAGTAATTAAAAAATTTTACCGTACCTTTGTCCCGTTTTGAAAATGGAGACCTAGTGTCGAAAATTTTACTAACGAAAACTCCCTTTATGAAAGAAGCGATTCAGGCTCACGAAAATGTGCTGGAACTTATTGGTAACACGCCATTGATCAAGCTGAATAAAATTACCGCGCATATGACGGGCAATTATTTTGCCAAGGTAGAAGCCTTCAACCCCGGCCATTCCACCAAAGACCGCATTGCGCTTCATATCATTGAACAGGCCGAACAAAAAGGCTTGTTGAAACCGGGGAGTACCATCATTGAAACAACGAGTGGGAACACGGGTTTTAGCATTGCAATGGTAAGCGTGCTAAAAGGGTATAAATGCATTTTGGCAGTAAGTTCGAAGTCTTCCCGAGACAAAATCGATATGCTTCGCAGTATGGGTGCTACGGTATATGTTTGTCCGGCTCACGTACCGGCAGACGATCCGCGCTCGTATTATGAAGTGGCCAAGCGCCTTCATAAAGAAACGGCAGATTCGGTGTACATTAACCAATATTTTAACGAGTTGAACATAGATGCCCACTATGCCACAACAGGTCCAGAAATATGGAAGCAAACAGGTGGCCAAATTACCCATTTGGTAGCTTGCAGTGGCACTGGAGGGACCATATCGGGAACAGCGCGCTACCTTAAGGAACAGAACTCGAATATAAAAGTTATCGGTATTGATGCGTATGGCTCAGTCCTTCAGAAATACCACGAAACACGTGAGTTTGATGCCAACGAGATTTATCCATATAGAATCGAGGGGTTGGGCAAAAATTTAATTCCCACCGCGACCGATTTCGATGTTATCGACTACTTCATTAAGGTTACCGACGAGAACAGTGCCCATACCGCGCGCGAAATCGCTAAAACAGAAGGATTGTTCGTGGGCTACACCAGCGGTGCCGCCATGCAGGGTCTCAAGCAGTTAGAAGAGGCCGGAGCGTTTCAAAAGAACAACAATATCGTAGTTTTGTTCCCAGACCACGGGTCGCGCTATATGAGTAAAATCTACAGTGACGAATGGATGGATGCACAAGGTTTTACGGATGCCGAGACTGAGGTGAATGTCAATGTCGCCTATGTAAAATAAAAGATGTAACCTTTACTATATAAGGTCCTTACCCACTGGTAAGGACCTTTTTTTGTTTATTTCTTACCCAAAAAGAATATTGCTATCATAAGTAAATTAGTTACTTTTGCCACTTATGTTGAAACCAAATATTTGATGAAAGACTTATTCGATAAAATCTACAAAGATAAAGGCCCTTTGGGCAAATGGGCTGAACAGGCCGAAGGTTATTTCGTATTTCCGAAGCTGGAAGGTCCTATTGCCAACCGCATGCGGTTTCAAGGAAAAGAGGTGATAACCTGGAGCGTAAATGACTATTTGGGACTTGCCAACCACCCCGAAGTTCGGAAGGTAGATGCTGAAGCTGCCGCAAAGTACGGTTCTGCGTATCCTATGGGTGCCAGGATGATGAGCGGCCATACCGATCTTCACGAGCAATTGCAACGCGAGCTCGCGGCATTTGTGCACAAGGAAGCTGCCTATTTGCTAAATTTTGGGTATCAAGGTATGGTTTCCACTATCGATGCCTTGGTTTCTAAAGATGATGTTATCGTTTATGACGTAGATGCCCACGCGTGTATTATTGATGGTGTTCGCCTTCATTTGGGACAGCGCTTTACGTATAAGCATAACGATATGGAAAGCATCGAGAAGAACCTAAAGCGTGCCGAGAAAGTAGCTGAAAAAACAGGAGGCGGTATCTTGCTTATTTCCGAAGGTGTTTTTGGAATGCGGGGCGAGCAAGGAAAACTCAAAGAGATTGCCGCCCTCAAGAAAAAATACAACTTCCGATTGTTCGTAGACGACGCCCACGGCTTCGGTACGTTGGGTAAAACCGGAGCTGGTGCGGGCGAGGAGCAGGGCGTACAGGACGATATCGATGTCTATTTTGCAACGTTCGCTAAATCGATGGCTAGCACGGGGGCCTTTATCGCCGCCGATGAAGAAATCATCAATTATCTAAAATACAACCTTCGTTCCCAAATGTTCGCTAAATCGCTTCAAATGCAGCTCGTAGAAGGAGCGCTAAAACGATTGGATATGCTACGAACTATGCCAGAGCTGAAAGAAAAACTGTGGGAGAATGTGAATGCGCTGCAGGGCGGACTTAAAGACCGTGGGTTCGATCTTGGCACCACGCAAAGTTGTGTAACCCCAGTATACCTTAAAGGAAGCATTCCAGAAGCCATGGCTCTTGTAAAGGACCTTCGGGAAAATTACGGTATCTTCTGTAGCATCGTAGTGTATCCTGTAATTCCGAAGGGATTAATTTTATTGCGTATGATTCCTACAGCAACCCATACCATTGAGGATATTAATGAAACCCTCGATGCTTTCTCGGCCATACGTGAGCGTCTGGAGAATGGTACATACAAAAGATTGTCTGCCGCTGTGGCACAGGCTATGGGAGAGCAGGTATAGGATATTACGTTAAACTATAGATAAAAAACCGCCTTCAAGGCGGTTTTTTTGGCTAGAGGTACTTTCTATAAGTGTTTCGCTCTTTGTGCTGTACCGGGTCGTAATCTTTCCATAATTGCTGTACAGCCTTATTTTCCTTTAATTCTGGGTTGGTTTCAACCGTAGTAATGCCCTTAGCATTAAAGAGGTGCTGCATTTCCTCGAATATAATAGCCGTTACTCCCTTACCTTGATATTCCGGATCGATTCCTATCAAATAGAATGCGGCCGTATCATTTTTCTTCTGCGCTTGTAGAATGTGGAACCATCCTGTTGGGAATAAGGTACCATTGGCCTTTTTCAGCGCTTTGCTGAAAGAAGGCATTACAATGGAAAAGGCGATGAGCGTCCCTTCCTTGTCCTTAATGCAGGTAATATAATCTGGATGAATGAATCCGAAGTATTTTTCCTTATAATACTCTATTTGATACTGTTGAATGGGGACGAACGTCTGTAAGGAATTATAGGTTTTGTTGAGCAGTTCGAACATCTTGTCTACATAGGGCAAAATTTCTTTTTTATTGTTGAAGCGTATCACAGACAGTTGGTAACGCTCTTTTACCAGTCCTGAAAATTTTGCCACTTTCTCTTTTATCGACTGCGGAATGTTCATTTTGAACTCTACCCAGGTAGCCTGCTTTTCAAAACCCAAGGATTCAAAATGTTCGGCGTAATACGGATAGTGGTACCAGGTAATCATCGTATTCAACTCTTCGTACCCCATGGTTAAGATACCCGCCTTTTCCATATTGGAGAAGCCCACGGGTCCTTCGGCATAGTCAAGATTGTGTTGCTTCCCTATTTCGAAAACCTTGTCAACCAGTGCCTTGGTAACCTCAATATCATCTATAGCATCAAACCAGCCGAAACGAACCTTTTTCTTTCCAATGTCGTTCACCTCCAAATGATTAATGATTACAGCGATTCTACCTACCAGAATAGAATCTCTATAGGCAAGGAAATACCATGAATCGGCATTTTTGGAAACCGGATTTTTCGTCATATCCAGCGTTTCCATTTCATCTTTTATAAGAGGAGGCACCCAATAAGGGCAATCTTTGTACAATTGGAACGGGAAGGTTACAAACTGCTTTAGTTGTTTGTTCGAGCGAACTTCTTTTACTGCAATCATATACTATTGATAAAGAGAAAGGCCTCCGTCGCCATCGTCGTCTGCCTCTCGCTTCTTTTTATATTCTTTTTCCTTTTTCTCGCGCCGCAACTTGCGACCGCTGCGCCCTTTTTCCTCAATAAACTCATCTTGGTTGTGCATATCGAAACGATAGGCCACTCCTAAGCGGGCAGACCACAGGGATGGCGTGTCCTTGAAATTAACAGTGGCCGATGCATCTACGTGCAAATTGGGATTGATGAGTACCGCTGCGCCTCCGCGAAATAGTTGGTCGGCATAGAATTCGCTGTCAAACCCTTGGTTTTCAACAAAAATTGAAAAATAATCGTTGGTGGCGTGGGTAAGTGTTACTACGTAGCCGTAGGTTGGGAATTCTGTGGTAACCCGATCTGCAACAATATTGGTGACCAATACGAAACCTCCTAAAAGATTATTTTGCGTTGAAAGTATGAATCGCGGACTTATGGTCGCGGCAAGTTCTGGCGTAAAGGGATTGTCGGCAAAATCGAAATTGGCACCGGCATAGAGCGATAGCGCCGGAATCAAATCTGACCACTGAAAACGGTTATTCGCTTTCCAGCTGTACAGGTTGGGGCCACGTTGCTCCTTCAGTCTATAAGGATCGTAAAACAGATATTTCGCCCCAACGGTGTTAGAGGTAAAGTTGCTCTGTCTAATCTCCCTGTCTATTGCGCCGCGGGTATCGCTCACACTTTGGGAGCGAAAGGCACCAATAATACTTACCTCTAGCTCCTCAAACAAAAGTCCGTATCTAGCAGCGTAATCCCACGTAAAGGCATCCGTTTCCGTTTGCAACAAATCGTGTTTTTCCTGTCCGTAGCTAAAACCTGTCTCAAACTGCAGCACGTTGGTTCCTACTGAGAATGCCCCTTGTGAAACACCGGGCCTGTTGGTGTTAATCATATCGGTATATTGCGCCGATAGCGATGCCACAGACAGGACCGAGGCGATTAAATAGCTGGAAAGGGAATATTTCATAGGGATTAGGTTTCGCTCAAAGATATAAGATTTTATCATTTATTTAATAGTTCATTTTGGTCTTTTTAAGCGTCAATACGTACATTTGAACCCTATAGTATCCTCGGTTATGGCATTCCTAAAAACCCTTTTGATTATCCTCCTAATTTTCTTCGGCTTGCGAATTGTATTTCGCTTGGCAAAGCCCTATCTAATGAGGTATATTGCAAAAAAGGCCGGACAGCGTTTCGAAGAAATGTTCCGAGATGTTAATACGCCTCCCCAACAGCGAGAGGGCGACATTTCGATAGACAAGCAACCTTCCCATAGAAAATCTTCCAAAACCAAGGTGGGAGAATATATTGAATACGAAGAGGTAGAATAGCAGTTCATTTGCCGCTTATCGTTTTTATTCTGAACGCAAATAGGTCCTCCTTCTTTATTATTTTATGTATTTTCGGTTCGTTAAACTGAACCATCGTTTATGAATCAAAATCTCAAGAAAGCGCTTCCCCATTTGGTGGTGATCCTCCTTTTCATCATAGCCGCTTTAGCTTATTTCAGTCCGGTATTACAAGGAAAGACCGTATACCAAAGTGATATTGTGCAATATCAAGGGATGGCCAAGCAATTGAAAGATTATCGGGCCAAGACCGGTGAGGAAACCTTTTGGACAGATTCCGCTTTCGGGGGCATGCCCACGTATCAGCTAGGGGCAAAATATCCCTACAACCTTATTAAGGAACTCGATTTGGCATTGCGATTTCTCCCAAGACCGGCAGACTATCTGTTTCTCTATTTTGCGGGAATCTATCTGTTGCTATTAGTGTTGCGACTTGATTTTAAACTGGCTTTCTTAGGGGCTCTTGCCTTCGGATTTTCGACGTATCTAATCATTATATTGGGAGTAGGGCATAATGCAAAAGCCCATGCCATTGCCTATATGCCGTTGGTACTTAGCGGGATATTACTCACATTTCGAGGCCGATATATTTGGGGCTTTGTTCTAACGTGCATTGCTATGGCTTTAGAACTGGTGGCGAATCACTTCCAAATGACCTATTACCTTCTCTTCTTAGTAGTATGTATTGGCGTAGCATACGCTATTGATGCTTTCAGAAAAAAAATCTTGCCGCATTATTTTAAATCCGTTGGCATTCTGCTTTTGGCCGTACTATTGGCCGTAGGTTTAAATGCCACCAATATTTTGGCGACGAAAGAATATGCCGATACCTCTACGAGAGGAACATCTGAACTCAGCATTACGCCAGACGGTACCGTTAAGGAGCGTGCCGATGGATTGGATTACGACTACATTACCGAATATAGTTATGGCTTGGCAGAAAGCTTTAACTTGTTCATTCCCAGATTTATGGGCGGTGGCTCTTCTGAAGCATTGCCAATTGATGGTGAAACTTCCGAAACTTTATTGAAAATGGGGGTGTCGCCACAGGAAGCCTCCCAAATACTCAATCAATTGCCCGTATATTGGGGCGATCAGCCTATAGTGGCGGCGCCGGCCTATATCGGTGCCGTGGTGGTTTTCTTGGCTGTATTGGCCCTTTTCCTGGTGCATGGCCGACTCAAGTGGTGGTTGGTCTCGGCGTTCCTGCTCAGTCTGCTATTGTCTTGGGGACGCAATTTCAGTGTACTTACAAATTTCTTTATTGAATACATTCCCCTGTATAATAAGTTTCGTGCTGTTTCATCCATACAAGTCATCATTGAATTGGTAATTCCCATCTTGGCTGTATTTGGACTGCATCAGTTTTTCAACGGATTTATTTCCGAAGAAAAAAAGAAAAAAGCGCTTTTGTATGCCGTTTCCATAACGGGCGGATTTTCATTATTACTATTGTTATTCGCTTCCTCGTTACTCGATTTTGCCAATCCGCTTTACGATTCCATGATCCGCGAACAGTTAGGAAATCCGTTGGTAGAAGCTGTTCGTGACGATAGGGCCGCGTTACTGCGTGCCGATACGCTGCGATCGCTCGTATTTGTAATACTATCTACCGGAGTACTAGGGGCCTATTTTTACAAAAGAATGCGCGAATCGGTTGCAGTGGTAGCATTTGCATTGCTTATCGTGGTCGATTTGGTAGGAGTTGATAGAAGATATGTAAACAATGAAGATTTCGTATCGGCTAAAATTATGGAAGAACCTTTTCAGATTGGCCCTGCAGACGAGCAAATTCTGAAAGATGACGGAACATTTCGTGTGTACGACGCTACCACCAATGCTTTTTCGAGCGGGCGAGCCAGTTATTTCTATAACGCCCTTGGTGGGTATCACGCCGCTAAGCCGGGGCGTATGCAAGAACTGTACGATTTCTACATCTCGCAAGGCCATATTGGGATGCTAAATATGCTCAATGTAAAATATATTTTGGTACGGGGTAAGAGTGGGGGTGTTACCGCCCAGCGAAATCCCTATAATAATGGTAATGCTTGGTTTGTGGAAGAAGTGGTAATAGCAGAAAATGCCGATGAGGAAATGCTGGCGCTCGATAGCCTTGATACAAAAAAGGTAGCTGTGGTCCACCAAGAGTTTAAAGAGGCATTGCCAAAAAGCCTAAAGGCAGACAGCACGGCAACCGTAGATCTTATATCGCATTCACCAGGACATATCGTATACGAAGTTGCGACCAAATCGCCCCAATTATTGGTATTTTCAGAAGTGTATTATCCCAATGGGTGGAATGCCTATATCAATGGAAAGGCTGCCCATCACTACCGAGCCAATTATGTGCTTCGGGCAATGACGGTGCCTGAAGGTAACAACAAAATTGAATTCAAATTTGAACCAAAGGTTATTCAAACCGGCAGCTCTATTAGCTTGGGCAGTGCTCTCATGCTGCTGCTCATCATTGCAGGTGGGGTGTATGTCAGCTTCAAAAGAAAGAAAAATTCGGCTACCGCTACGGATCGCTAACGTATGAAGAAAGTGCTCGTTATAACCTATTACTGGCCACCTGCAGGAGGGCCCGGTGTGCAACGATGGCTTCATTTTGTGCGATATTTTAGAGAATTCGGAATCGAGCCGGTAGTGTACGTGCCAGAAAATGCTCATTATCCGCTATTGGACGAATCCCTGTCCACACTGGTGCCAACCGATGTTACCGTGATTTCCCAGTCTGTTAAGGAGCCTTATGGGTGGGCAAAGACATTTTTTAAGAAGAAAACGAAGCAGCTTAGTAGTGGCATCCTTACCAGTAAAAAGCCTTCCTTATTAGAAAAAGCCATGCTTTTTATTAGGGGCAACTTTTTTATACCCGATGCCCGTGTGGGCTGGGTAACGCCTTCAATTAAATTTCTCCAAAATTACATTTTACAACATCCTTTTGATGCCGTGGTGACCACCGGGCCACCCCATAGCGTTCATCTTATCGGTCTCGGATTGGCCCAATCCTTACAGCTACCTTGGCTAGCCGATTTTAGAGATCCATGGACCAACATTCACTATCATTCGCAATTGCGTTTAACAAAGGCTTCCAATAAAAAACATCGTGATCTGGAAAGAAAGGTATTAAACGCAGCGAGCACTATCACAGTGACAAGCCCGAGTACAAAAGAAGAATTTTCGCAGATAACCAACCAACCTATTCAAGTAGTTACCAACGGTTTTGAACCCTATGCGCATAAGACGGCCTTGAGTCACGAGCGCTTCCGTATTTCGCATGTTGGCTCTTTATTGAGCGACCGTAACCCTAAAATTCTTTGGCAGACCTTGGCGAAGCTCGTTAACGAATATCCTCACTTCGCCCAAGCTTTCGAACTACAGCTAACAGGTGCGGTAAGCCAGGAGATTTTAGACGATATTGAAAAGGCCGGATTGTTGGACTATCTAACATTGGAAGATTACGTTCCGCATAAGGAGGCGGTTCGCCGCCAACGAGAAGCAAGCGTTTTGTTGTTGGTTGAAATGGACAAACCCGAAACCAGGGCGATTATCCCTGGCAAACTGTTCGAGTATTTTTCGGCGGGGCGTCCTATCTTGGCCTTGGGACCTAGCGATAGCGATGTTGCACAATTGCTGAAGGAGACCGGTGCGGGGAGCTATTTTCTCTATAACG
>CAZXDP010000060.1:0-16215 GCA_964639255.1 uncultured Flavobacteriaceae bacterium | reverse complement strand
GCCCCAAATGGTGATGGTAAAGATTGGCCAAATGGAAATAGGCATCGTCTGCCAAGATATCGTCACCGTAAAATTCCAGGATCTTCTCGTAATTGGCGGCGGCCTTTTCGTAGGCACCCATGGTTTTATACAGATTTGCCAATTTCAACAAGGCCTCATCTTCAATTTTTTCACCTTTGTGGTCTTGCAATATTCCTTCCAA
Organism: uncultured Flavobacteriaceae bacterium; assembly: GCA_964639255.1. Classification (GTDB taxonomy): domain Bacteria; phylum Bacteroidota; class Bacteroidia; order Flavobacteriales; family Flavobacteriaceae; genus NZQO01. The sequence goes on along the minus strand of CAZXDP010000060.1, from coordinate 16,013 downwards.
TAGTTGTATGGCTGCCTCATTTTTATTCCGCAGCGCCAGCAAATCTGCTTTTGCGTATTTCTTCAGGGCCGTTTGGGTTGAATCTTCCAGCGAGTTGTCCGTAATCATCAAACTCAATTGCATGGCATCGTTTGCGATGAGTTGGGAAGTCGATTTCTTGAGCACGTCCAACTGAATTTGTGCCCATTCAAAATCGCCCTTAAAATAACTGGTGCGGGCAACCTTAAAACGAGCCTCTTGCGCCAATAAATCGCTCTGCACCTTTTTCTGAATCTGGGAGTAGTAGATAAGCGCTTCGTTAAATTTTTCATCGAACACCAAGATATCTGCCAATTCCATCTTTACCCTCGCTTCTTGGTAGGCGGTTAATTTTTGCTGAAGCAAATCCTTCAAGTTCGCAATAGCTTCTAATTGCTTTTCGTAATCGAAGGCGAGAAAATGGTTGTAATCCACTTGCAGCAAATACGTCTCGGGTCCTTTTCCGAAGGTTTCCAACAACGATTCAAATTGCTCTCGAAGGGAAGCATACTCACGCTCGGGCGTGGTTTTAAGGGCAATTTTCATGTTGTATTGATGGGCCTGTAACTTCGCTTCTGGCGTGTAGGAATTTTCAATGATAAACGTAATGATTTCTGAAGCCGTTTCATAAGCTTCATCATCTATCGCGATGAGCGCCAAATCGACGATGCTGCGCATATTTTCATCACTGCGCCGATAGATGGCCTTCTCTTGGATGAAGGCCTTCCCATAGTCCTTTTGCTGAATGAACAGCCAGCTTAGCAATTCATTGTAAAGTAGTTCGGGTTGTTGCTGAAGTCGCCGTAGTAAGGCTTTCCGTAAAATTTCATTGGCGGTGTTGGTTGGGTCATCGGTCACATAATAGCTGAAATAGCGTTGCGCGATGCTTCTATATGCCGGATTTCCCTCCATTAAGTTGATGTACGTTTCGAACATCTTATCGAGCGCTCCTTGTTCGCCGTAAATTCGGGCGAGTTGCATATTGAAATCCTTTTTGGGATCTAACGCCATTCCTTTTTGATAGGCTTCTATGGCACGGTCCAAAAGGCTGTATTTCTCGAAGTGATTGCCTACGGCATTCGCATAATTAGGTACTTCATCGATATAAGCCAAGGCTTTGTCATAGTACATATTCGCTTCATTTTCCATATTTTGAAGCGAATAATTGTAGCCTAGTTCAATATATAGCTGCGGATTGATATTTCGGCCGTTCAACTTTTCCTTCAACAAATTTTCGGCCTGCTCAAATTGTTCTAGCTGCTGGTGCGATTCTACCACAAACAATAGATAATCGGTACGGTACGGATTTTTCTCGAAAAGCTTTTCATATAGGACAAGGGCTTTTTCAAAATCGCCCTGCTCAAAATAGTTTTTTGCCAGCAAATCGTTTTGGGAGATAGCGGTCGTAGCCAAAAGGCCCAGTAGAAAACAGAGTAAAATACGCATAGCGATAAAGATAACGAAATGATTTCTGAAACCGTACATCAAAAACAACGCCGCAGTCGCTTTTTCAGAAAGATGAGTTCACTTCGGAATATATTTGAAAGGTGCTAGGAAATGATATCGAAACCGCAATAAGGAACAAGTACATCGGGAATTTTGATGCCCTCTGGTGTTTGGTAGTTTTCCATAATGCCGGCAAGTACGCGTGGCAGGGCCAAGGCGCTACCATTTAGGGTATGCACTAATTGGTTGTTCCCTTCCTTATCCTTAAACCGAAGTTTGAGCCGGTTCGCCTGGAAGGTTTCAAAATTAGATACCGAAGAAATCTCCAACCAGCGGTCCTGGGCCGTGGAGAATACTTCGAAATCGTACGTAAGGGCCGAGGTAAAGCCAAGGTCACCGCCACACAGACGCAAGATTCTATACGGCAGTTTTAGCTCCCGTAAGAGCGTTTTTACATGTTCTACCATTGCGTCTAGCGCTGCATAACTGTTCTCGGGTTGCTCAATACGTACTATCTCCACCTTATCGAACTGATGCAGGCGATTAAGCCCGCGAACGTGTGCACCATAGCTACCGGCCTCTCTTCTAAAACATGGGGTATAACCGGTACAGGCAATGGGCAGTTGGTTGTGCATTAGTAAATCGCCCCGAAACATGTTTGTTACGGGAACTTCGGCCGTGGGGATGAGGTACAGGTCATCGGCCGTTACGTGGTACATCTGGCCCTCTTTGTCTGGCAACTGGCCCGTGCCAAAGCCAGAGGCTTCATTCACTAAATGGGGCACTTGGTATTCTACATAACCAGCTTCGGTGTTCTTGTCCAAGAAATAGCTAATGAGTGCGCGCTGCAGTTTGGCACCCTTTCCCTTATAAACGGGAAATCCGGCCCCGGTAACCTTGACCCCTAATTCGAAATCGATTAAATCGTATTTCTTGGCGAGTTCCCAGTGGGGCATCGCACCCTCGTCCAACGTTGGGATATCGCATTCCCGGTATACTTCTTCATTGTCATTTTCGTCGGTGCCCGCGGGTACGCTGTCGTGTGGTATGTTGGGGAGGGTATAAAGCAATTTTTGCAGCGTCGCTTCGGCCTGCGCCATCTCTTCCTGCAATGTTTTGGAAGTTTCCTTCAGTTGGGTGGTTTTTTCCTTTAAGAGGTTGGCTTTCTGTACTTCCCCATTTTTAAAGAGCATTCCAATCTCCTTTGAAAACTTGTTCGATTGTGCCAAGGTCTTGTCTAGCGTTGCCTGGGTACTACGGCGCAACTCGTCTGCACGAAGCACCGCGTCCAAATCTTCGGCAGCATCGATCCCCCTTTTCGATAGGGCTTTTATGTATCGGTCCTTATTTTCGCGTATATCGTTTACTTGTAGCATTTCCGAAGCAGATTTAAGACGCCAAAGGTAACGAAATAGAACTATTTTTTGGAGGCCTTCTTATCATAATTGGCCGGCGAAGGCAAGATCCACTCGTGGTGTTTAAAATGCTGCCATTCTTCGGCCGCCAGATCGACGTTGGGGTCGATAAAGGGGTGGTAAACACCATCGTTCACCTTAACGCTGCTATCCATATACACGGCCACATCGCGGCCCTTTTCTGCCTCAATGGCCTCGATGCGCTGCGCGAGTTGCCAAAGCATATCGGGTTTCGATTTTACAGACCGTTGTTGTTTGGCAGACAGTAGCGATTCATAATCGTAGGGTTCGCGAACGCCCGTGCCTTTTTCTTCCACATAGACCGTGAGCCGGGCGGCCTTGGTACGAAGCATCATCCTCCAGCTTAACCTATGGCCCTCTTCCGTCCAAAGTACATCATCGGTAAACCACCAATGCCGTAATGGGAGCGCGATTTGAATAGCAAAGTAAATACTGAATATACCTAGCAACCACGGCTTGTACGAAGGGACTTTTACTTCCCCTTTGGTATAGAGTTGTTTCTTCGGAAGAAACCGCTTCTGCAGCGTCTCCGGCGAAAAGAAGAACAGCGCGAAGCCAATACTCATATAGGGAAATATACCTATTAGAAATACACCCGAGTTGAAAAGATGGAAAAATATAGATACGATAAAGGCGGCCAAACGCGTGCGCTTCCAAAGTAAAAAGGGCACGATTAGCAAATCGAAAAGAATGCCCACGTAGGAGATGCTCCAATGTACCCACGTCTGTTGCAGGAAATCGCCTATAATGGGATAATTTCGCTTGCCGCTCATAAACAAAGCAGGTACAGAGGCATCAAGCCACCCCGGATACCATTTTGCAACCGAGGCATAGGTGTATACAATCCAAATTTGGAGGATGACTACCAAAAGTACCCAACGGGGCATGGCAGGCGATTTTAGGGAGGGGGATAGTTTTGCGTCTAAGGAAAACCAGCGGTTGGCGGGTAAAAAAACCATAAGCCAGCAAAGCAACATCATGAGGTAGTAATGGTTGTTATACGATGTTTTCTGCATAAGGTACACACACGACCACATAATGGCGTAACACGCCATGGCGAAGCGGTATTTGTAACCGAGCATCACCAAGATTCCGAAGACACCCATAAGCGCGAAATACCAATACATAAGATCCCCGGGCAACGGTTGCAAAAAATCGAGTCCAATAAAATTGAAGGTGAACTGGGGTTCTATAAAAGTGCGGCGTACCCAACCGGTTGCAATGGCCCCGTAGGCCTCTACCGTTATAAGAAAACCAAAAAGGGCGCGCCACAACACCAAGCCCGTGTTATCGATATATTTAAACAAATATCTATCCATGGGATTTCAAGAAATTACGTGCAAATTCCTCGTCGGTAGCGATGGCATTTCTTAGCGCCTCGGTATCCTTAAAAATTGCCTCATCGCGAATATGCGCCAAAAATTCCAATGTGAGCTCCTTATCGTACAAATTTGCGTGTAAGTCCAGAAAATAGGTCTCAATCGTTTGCGAGTTACCGCCTACCGTAGGGTTGGTACCGATGCTGGTGATTCCATACCTAAGGCTTCCGTCGATGTCCGCGCGAGTGATGTAGACTCCATTCTTCGGGATAAGCTTATATGCCTCACTGGGCTTCAGGTTGGCGGTAGGATATTGCATTGTACGGCCTATAGCCTTGCCCTTTACCACAATACCTGTAATCATATACGGATAGCCCAAATAGCCGTTGGCCGTGTCGATATCGCCTTCGGTAAGGGCCTTGCGAATCTTGGTAGAGCTTACGGTTACCTCATCGAGCTCCTGGGCGCTTATTTCCTCAACTTGGAACCCATAAGTGGTTCCAAATTCCTTCAAATCTTCTATGGTCGCCGTACGGTTGCGGCCAAATCGGTGGTCGTATCCTATGATAATTTTCTTGGCCTTTAACTTGTTCACCAAAATATCGCGAACATACTCGACCGCCGTGAGCCTCGAAAATTGCTTTGTAAACGGGTGGATCACCAAATGGTCGATGCCTATGGTTTCAATATGGTTCTTTTTCTCAGAAAGCGTATGAAGCAGTTTCAAGTTGCTCTCCTTTTGCAGCACCATTCTAGGATGGGGGAAGAAGGTAAGCAAAACGGAGTCTAGGTCATTACTACGAGCGGCTTCTACCACGCGCTTTAAAATAGCCTTGTGGCCTATGTGAACGCCATCGAACGTACCTATGGTAACCACGGTGCCGCGATCGCTCTGGAAGGCCGAAGCCGGACGGTGTTCTTTCATGCTACTGACCGTTAAATGTATTCATGGTAATGGAAAGGCCTGCTAGCCCGAACGATTCTATGGCAGCCGCTGCCGTGTCGAGCCTTTCCGGGAGTTTTTGCCTTTCTTCGTCGTCCCATTCACCCAGCACATAATCTACTTGTCGGCCTTTGGAAAACGCATCGCTAATACCGAAACGAAATCGATTGTACTGGTTGGTTTGCAGCGTGTTCTGTATGTCTTTAAGACCGTTATGCCCTCCATCGCTACCCTTTCCCTTAATGCGAATTGTGCCGAAGGGAAGGTTGAGGTCATCTGTAACAACCAACAAGTTTTCCAAGGGAATGTTCTCCTTTTCCATCCAGTAATGTACGGCCTTTCCACTCAAGTTCATGTAGGTGCTGGGCTTGAGCAGCAAAAAACTGCGCCCCTTTTTCTTATGCGTGGTTATGTCGCCCAGTTTGGCGGTTTCCCAGGTAAGCTCATTTTTTTGGGCTAGGTGATCGACTATCTTAAAGCCGATGTTATGTCTTGTATTGTGATACTTGGGGCCTATATTGCCGAGCCCGGCTATGAGAAATTTTTTCATAGGGTCGCCTTCGGTGGGTGCAGGTTTTGTATTTGAACCGAACAGTTTACTAAGCCAGGAAGCCATTCCGTTTTCATTTGTTCGGTAAAAATAAAAAAAGCATCCCGAATAGCGGGATGCTTTTCTGTTATATTAAAGGGAAGGTCTACTCTTCTTTTACAGCGGCTACGTCGTCTGTTTCTGTAGCCTCTACAGCGGCACCTTCTTCGCCTTCTGCTCCTTCCTCATCTTCCTCTTCGTCAACTTCGTCAACAATTGCGGTACGCGAGGTTCTTACTTGGCAAATTACGGTCTTGTCTGCGTGCAGGAATTCAAATCCTTCCATTTCGACATCGCCTACGGTAAACACGTCGCCAATTTTCATTGGGGTGATGTCTACCGAGATAAAATCGGGAAGATCCTTGGGCAGGGCGCGTACGCGCAACCTACGGTTGATGATTCTTAGAACCCCACCGTTCTTCACCCCACGGGCATTCCCACTTACACGCACCGGTACGGTCATGCTAACAGGCTTATCGTCGAACAACTGGTAGAAGTCGATGTGCAGGATTTTGTCTGTAACCGGATGAAACTGGATGTCCTGCAATGCGGCATCTATGGTTTCTCCATTCCCTAGGTCAATCACAACGGTGTGCACGTCCGGAGTGTAGATAAGGTTCTGGAATTCAATTTCATCTGCTGAAAAGTGAATGGTTGAATCCCCCCCGTACACGACGCAAGGAATCTTTCCAGCATTACGTAAGGCCTTCGTTGCCGATTTTCCTACGCTTTCTCTTTTAGATCCATTGATTGTAATTGATTTCATTTCAATAGTTTAAGTTAATACTAGGTGCTTATACCTTAAGCGGGTGCAAAGGTAGTATTTATTTTTTGGAGTTGAATTTTGTTTTCTGATTTTTTCCGAAGAAATCTTACATCAAGAATTTTGAGCTAATGCTTCGGTTCTCGTTCACGCTCAGCATCACGTCTGCGAACAATTTGGCGCAGGTAAGTACCTTGATTTTGCTGCTCTGTTGCTTCAACGGAATCGAATCGGTAACGATGAGCTCCTGCAATTTCGATTTTTCCAATTTCTCATAGGCGCCGCCAGATAGGATGGGGTGGGTACAAATGGCCCGTACGCTTAGCGCCCCTCGCTCCATCATCAAGTCGGCCGCCGTGGTGAGGGTACCGGCAGTATCGACCATATCGTCTACCAATACAACATTTTTGCCCTCCACGTCGCCTATAAGTTCCATATGCGAAATGGTGTTGGCCTTGGCCCGCTGCTTATAACAAATTACGACGTCACTTTCCAATGCTTTGGAGTAGGCATAGGCCCTTTTCGAGCCGCCCATATCGGGCGAAGCCACGGTAAGGTTGTCCAAATTCAGGTTTTTGAGGTAGGGCAGAAAAATGGTAGATGCGAAAAGGTGGTCTACTGGCTTTTCAAAAAACCCTTGTATCTGATCGGCGTGCAGGTCCATTGTGATGATTCGTGTTGCACCTGCCGTTTCCAGCATCTTGGCGACCAACTTTGCCGCAATGGGCACCCGTGGTTTGTCCTTACGATCCTGGCGCGCCCAACCGAAATAGGGCAATACGGCGGTAATATGGCGCGCCGATGCGCGCTTGGCCGCATCGAGCATTAACAACATCTCCATTAGGTGATCGCTGTTGGGGTGCGTGCTGCCAATGATGAATACCCTGCTCCCACGAACCGATTCCTCGAACGAGGGTTGAAACTCTCCGTCACTATACGTTGAGGTGATAACGTTGCCCAAGGATATCCCGAACGCGTCGGCAATATCTTTGGCGAGTGACTCACTTTGCTTGCAAGCGAAAATCTTGGGTTCTGGAATGGGAGCAGACATATACAGAGGTTTATGATGGGTCTTGGGGCAAAGGTAAAAATTAAAAACAAAGTGAGGTAAAAAAACCCAATGTGAAAAGTAGCTTGTTTTTAAAAAGTTTGCTATTTTTGCCGTCCCGATTTCCCTTTGGCGGCGATTCCGGTAGTTATTATTGGGAGCGCGTCAAGTTAAAACGATGCCTTGGTGGCGGAATTGGTAGACGCGCTGGATTCAAAATCCAGTTCTTTCGGGAGTGTGGGTTCGATTCCCACCCAAGGTACAATATCGTGTGGGTTCCCCCGAAGCCTCAGGGCTACCCAAGGTACAAAGGAAGCTGAGATTAAAATCTCGGCTTTTTTTATGCTCGGGTACAACGAAGGTACATTATCGTGCGGGTTCCCCCGAAGCCTCGGGGCCACCCAAGGTACTTAACTTCCCCAGCAATTTTCAGCTGGGGATTTTTTATATCTGTTTTATGTCTATGCCATAGCAAGCCGGAATTGCGACAATAGTTAAGAAGGTCTTCGTGATTTTACAGAAAAGGGCGATTTTTCGTATAACAATACGTGCGCTCTCAAACGCTTATAAAATTACTTCTTTACAATTTTCTGAAAATTTCGTTCGCCATTTGCAGAGACCTCAACAATATACAATCCTGAGGGGAGTGTAGCGAGGCTCACGTTATTTGTGCCTTCTTCAGTAAAAAACCTTTTTCCATCGAGTCCATATACGGTAATTTTCTCCACTGCAAATACGCTCGATGCAACGCTAAGGATATCGGTTACAGGATTGGGGAACACTGAAAAATCAATTTTCGAGATAGGTGATGTTGAAAGAAACGGTTCGCTTCCGTAGTAGGCAATATCGCCATTGTCATTGGTAATTAGTAGGTAAAAGGTGCCGTCTTGGTTGTCCGTTAAACTATAAACCAAGGGGGTTGCAACAGAATCAACATAAAAATTAGACTGTGCCTCGCGCATAATGACGCAACCGCCTTGAGGATTTCCGTCGCAAGTGGAAGTGGGGAAGCAAAATGGTTCTTCCAAAAGTTGAAATTCAAGCTCTGGTGCAGTTTCTGAAAAGGTGATTTCCGAAGTACAGCTATCATGGTCCGGGTCAGCAAAGCTAATCGTATACGCGGGCAGATTGCTATCATCGAGAATCATATCGGAATAATACCCATATTCCGAAGAAACATAGGAGGTGCCGGCGACGTTCAACTCGACCAAATACCAAGTTCTAAAGAGTGTTGGGTCGGGTTCTTGTCCAAAGGAGAGATGGCAGGTGCATAGCACGAGCAGGAGTACTAATTTTTTCATAAGTCGTAATTTACAATGGGGAGGTTATCGAAAATATGAAATTAACTTCATATTTCCTACATTTACCCCAACCTAAATCATACCCCACCACTATGAACGATTTTTGGTTCTACTTTACGCTGGGCCTTGAACACGTACTAGACTGGCAAGCCTACGACCATGTGCTTTTCATAATTGTACTTTGCGCCGTCTATACCTTTAGCGCTTGGAGACGCTTGTTGCTCTTGGTAACCCTCTTTACCGTTGGGCATACCCTTTCACTCCTCCTTGCCAATTACGGCGTGGTGCAGGTTTCCAGTTGGTGGATAGAATGCCTTATACCCATTACTATAGCGGTTACCGCCCTGTTTAACTTGTTTACCGCCGGAAAGGAAAAACGGGCCGAAAAATTAGGTTTGCTCTACATTGCGACTGTATTTTTTGGTTTGATCCACGGCTTCGGATTTGCCAAGTACTTCAATATGATAAGCAGCGACAATGACATTCTGCATCTGCTGGAGTTTGCCTTGGGTATTGAAGCCGCACAAATTATTGTAGTGATTGTAACCCTTATTCTAGGGTTTTTGGTACAAACACTATTTCGGTTCAACAAGCGGGACTGGGTGCTGGTCATTTCGGCCATCGTAATTGGTTTGGTCATCCCAATGCTGATTCAAAACTGTTTTGTGTAAATCTTTCGGTTTTTGCAAACATTTAACCCTTTTGGGTTTGGTGGTCGTGCAACTTCCTGTTACTTTCGTTACCATAGCCGCAACGCACGTTATTATAGGTATGTAAAAGGGTGCACTGGCCTGCCTTCGGCACATACAATTCTGCATGGACAGCAAGAAACAACGACAATACGATATTGCCTATCTTAAAATGGCCCAGGAATGGAGCAAACTTTCCTATTGCAAGCGCAAACAGGTTGGCGCGCTTATTGTTAAGGATAAGATGATAATTAGCGATGGGTATAATGGAACTCCCAGTGGTTTTGAGAACGTTTGTGAAGATGAGGATGGTTATACCAAATGGTACGTCCTCCACGCAGAGGCCAATGCTATTTTAAAGGTCGCCTCATCCACGCAATCCTGTGAAGGTGCCACACTGTATATCACCATGTCGCCTTGTAAGGATTGCAGCAAGTTGATACACCAGGCAGGTATTACCCGGTTGGTGTACCACCAGGGCTATAAAGACGACAGTGGTATAAAATTTTTACGGAAAGCGGGCGTTACCATAACGCATATCAAGGAGTTAGATCACGAATAAAGAACCTATGGAATATCAAAAAAAATACTTGCCTTTATTGTTGGGTGTAGCGTTGGCTGCAGGTGTTTTGGTAGGCTCTAAACTAAACTTCAACGATTCCACCGAAAAGATCTTTGCGACCAATTCAAAAAAAGACAAGCTTAACCGACTCATCGACTATATCGATTACGAATATGTAGACCGGGTTAACACCGATAGTATCGTAGACGTAACGGTAAATGGCATACTGGAAAATCTAGATCCCCACTCGGTTTATATTCCCGTAGATGAATATGAGGACAATGCCGATGATATGCGTGGTAATTTTACGGGTATAGGCGTTACCTTTTATGTTTATAATGACACCATTGCGGTGATTAGAGCCATAGAGGGCGGCCCTGCTGAACGGGCCGGAATTCGCGGGGGCGACCGCATACTCTATGCCGATGGGAAAAAACTTTTTGGCGAGGCGGCAGATCGTGATAGCATTACCAGTTACCTAAAGGGCGAGATCAACAGCAGGGTAAAGCTGAAGATTTTTAGACAGGGTGAACGCCAGCTGCTCGATTTTAAACTGCGCCGCAACGAAGTGCCGTTGGTAAGCGTAGATGCATCTTATAAATTGACCGATAATATTGGATACATCAAGGTAAATCGTTTTTCTGAAACTACCTACGATGAATTTGAACGGGCCTTAGACGAGCTGAACGACCAGGACATCGAAAGCCTGGTGTTGGACTTGCGCGACAACCCTGGGGGTTACATCTCTACCGCCGAGCGTATTGCAGATGAGTTTTTGGAGGACGATAAGCTTATCTTGATTACCAAGAACAAAAGTGGCGATATCAACAAATCTTTCGCGACTCGTCGCGGCGATTTTGAGAAAGGAAAAGTGTACGTGCTTATCAACGAAAATTCTGCCTCGGCAAGTGAGATCATCGCGGGGGCGCTTCAAGACAATGACAAGGGAACCATCATAGGTCGCAGGTCCTTCGGAAAAGGATTGGTACAGCGCGAAATGGCCCTTGGCGACGGCAGTGCCGTGCGTCTCACCATAGCACGGTACTATACGCCTACGGGTCGCTCTATTCAACGGCCGTACGGGAAGGGCAATGATGCGTACTATAATGATTATGAAAAACGGTACAAAAATGGTGAGTTGGAGGCTGAGGAGAATATTACTGTGGCAGATTCCCTACGGTTTGTAACGCCAGGTGGAAAGATAGTATATGGCGGTGGCGGGATTATACCCGATATTTTCGTTCCGAAGGATACGAGTGTTGAAAATGAAACCATACAGTATGTTTCCCGAAGCGGCTTTATGAGCTATTTTATATTCGAGTACCTCGAAACGCACCGAAAGCAGTTTGAAGGGATGCCGCTGCGCGATTTTATCGAAAACTATTCGGTTCCCGCTAGTCTTTCTGAAGAGTTTGTAGCGTATGCCCGCTTTGGTGAAGCGCGAATTGACCTTACGCAATATCAGGCGAAACTCGATAAGTCCTTGAAAGCCAACATTGCCCAGCAAATATACGGTCCCAATGCCTATGAGTACATTCTTAACGAGGGAGACCCTATGATTTCAAAAGTGCTCGAGTTAGAGGCACGTCGAGCACCTCAAAAGTAATTTATAAGGTAGTTACTTTCGGCGTTTCCTAATCGCTAGCGATACCTTCAATATTACCAATAGCAATATGGCACAGGCAGCCGCCAAAATGCTTATGGCTGCAATGGCACTATCGCCTTCAAACAAATGGTCGAAATCTAGAAGCGTGGCGTTATAGGCAATCAACACTACGGCAAGTACGATGAGTATGGTGGTGAATAGTTTCATGCTGGATTTAATTGAAAAGTTCCTGTATGTTCGAAGTAAACAACTTTACCGCTATGGCAAGCAGGATTACCCCGAAGATTTTCTCTATAATGGCGATACCGCTCTTCCCGAGGAAGCGTTGCAGCCGCGCTGAGGTTTTCAGTACGATGAAAACCACGATAATGTTGATGATTATCGCTACGATGATGTTCTCAGGATGGTACTCTGCACGTAGCGACAAGAGGGTTGTTAAGCTGCCAGGGCCCGCCACGATGGGAAAGGCAATGGGAAAAACCGTAGCCATTTCGGTACTGCCTTCTTTCTCCTTGAACAGGGTTACCCCCAAGATCATTTCCAAGGCAATGAAAAACAAGATAAATGCACCTGCCACCGCGAACTCGTTTACATTAATGCCGATAAGCTTCAGTATTTTTTCCCCCACAAAAAGGAAGACTACCATGACAATTGCCGCAATAATCGATGCCCTACCGCTTTTGATATGACTGGCCTTGTCCCGCAACGAGATAATAACGGGAATACTGCCTATGATATCTATCACGGCAAAAAGCACCATGGTGGCAGTTAGTATCTCCTTAAGGTTAAATTGCATCCGTTGGTTTTAAGGGAGCAAAAATAGGCATAAATAGAACGTATATCCTACCAAAGAACCGTTAATAAATGCCGAAAAACAACCCTTTGGGTTTCTGGAAACAATCTATCTTTGCCGTCATGTTCCAGTTAGGTAAAACCATCGTTTCCGAAGATTTAATAGAGAAGGATTTTGTGTGCAATTTAACCGCTTGCAAAGGGGCGTGCTGTATTGAAGGAGAGGCCGGTGCCCCTGTCGCTCCCGATGAGGTCGCAATATTGAAGCGCATCTACCCCAAGGTGAGGCCATTTTTGCGACAAGAGGGGATTGATGCTATCGAGAAACAAGGGACGCATATTAAAACCGAAGCCGGCGAGCTGGAGACCCCTTTGGTGAATGGCAGGGAATGCGCCTACGTTACCTTTACCGAAACAGGCACCGCCAGTTGCGGAATAGAGGATGCTTACAATGCGGGCGAAATCGATTTTAGAAAGCCAATTTCGTGTCATCTGTATCCGGTGCGGGTACAGGAATATAGTGAATTTGCCGCCATTAACTACCACAAATGGCCTATTTGCAATGATGCTTGCGTTTTAGGGCGTCAGCTGCAGGTGCCGGTCTATAAGTTCGTAAAAGAGGCGCTCATTCGCAAGTTCGGCGAACCTTGGTATACAGAGCTTGAAAAAGTTGCAGAAGACCTTGCGTAAATCAGCGCATCTGTAAAGAATTTGAATTAAGGTTGAATAGTAAACTGATTATCATTATATTAGTATGTCTAAATAGCATACTAACCAATATTAAATCGTTATGAGATCAACCGTATTCACATTCGTACTTGTCCTATTGCTCTTCAGTTGCAAGGACAATCCCGTTTCAGAGAAAATTAAAGAGACCCAACAGAACGTATCCAACACCACAAAAGCGGTGAAGGAGCTCAACACCATGCAGGATGATATTGAAGCACTGCAAAAAATTGAGCCCCTTACGAACGAGGAACTCAAGGCCTGGCTACCCGATGCGGTAGAAGGGATGAAGCGTACGGGCTTTAAGGCCGGCCAAACTTCTTATATAAAAATCGCCTCTATAGAGGCTACCTATGCTACCGATGCCAAAGACAAACAATTTCAAGTGCAGGTCATTGACGGTGCCGGCGAAATGGGAGCCGCTGCCACAGCGGGAATGCGCATGCTTTTCTCACAGGAATTTGAGGAAGAAGATGAATACCGCTGGCGAAAAACGGTCAAGAAAGATGGGATGAAGGCCATAGAAGAGTATAAAAAGAGTGACAATTACAGTGAAATTCAGTTTATGTACGACGGCAGATTTTACGTAAAAGCCAGTGGCACGAATATGAGCATTGATGAAACCTGGGAGGCCATAGACGAACTTGACTTAAATGACCTTGGGTAAGGTCTATATATTTCTAGAAAACCCACTCGCTTCTTACGAGAGCTTTTTTTGATCCCAAGGGTATCTTTTTTTGAAAGATTCACTGTTTCTAGTTTTAAAAAGTGATCAAAATTTGTAAACTTTTTCCTCTCTTCGATGGAAAAAATTTGCATAAAATGGTTGCTTTTTCACTTCTGTTGAAAACTAGGGTGAGTCGGGAAATAATGGGCAGCTCCACGGTTTTTGCCTAGGTTGGCTATCAATGTTAACAACCCTTCATACTATTTTTAAAATACTGAAAAACAATATAATACAACTTCTAATTAACAAAATTGTAAGAACAGTCACACCCCGCTCATGTTGAAAACTTTGTTGAAAACCCAGACGGTTTTTAACGGGTTTTCGCTTTTAAAATTTTCATATTTGTTAGTCCCTAGTAAAAAGAAAATTCACAAAAATTTAAAACGAAGGACACATGAGCTCAGTAGAACCTATCTTGCAGGAAAACAAAGATCGATTTGTAATATTTCCCATTCAGCATCACGATATTTGGGATTGGTATAAAAAAAGTGAGGCTAGTTTTTGGACTGCCGAGGAGATCGACCTGCATCAAGATCTGAGCGATTGGAACGATAAGCTCAACGACGACGAGAAATACTTCATTAAGCACATCCTTGCTTTTTTTGCGGCCTCCGATGGTATAGTGAACGAAAACCTTGCCGAAAATTTCGTGAATGAGGTGCAGTACAGCGAGGCCAAATTTTTTTACGGTTTCCAGATTATGATGGAAAATATCCATTCAGAAACCTACTCGCTGCTTATCGATACTTACGTTAAGAACGAACAGGAGAAAAACAGGCTTTTCAAGGCTATTGAGAATTTTCCAGCCATCAAGAAAAAGGCAGATTGGGCCCTTAAGTGGATTGACAGCCCCAGTTTTGCCGAGCGCCTTATTGCCTTTGCGGCCGTGGAGGGAATTTTCTTTAGCGGGGCATTTTGTTCGATATTCTGGTTAAAGAAGCGCGGATTGATGCCTGGCCTTACCTTTTCAAACGAGCTTATCTCTAGAGACGAAGGCATGCATTGCGACTTTGCCGTGCACCTGCACAACAACCACTTGGTGAACAAGGTGCCTAAAGAACGAATTCGCGAAATCATTGTAGATGCTCTCAATATAGAGCGGGAGTTCATTACAGAGTCGCTGCCGGTAAGCCTCATTGGCATGAACGCAAAGCTAATGACCCAATATCTGGAATTCGTAACCGACCGCCTGCTGGTAGAGCTTCAATGTGAAAAGGAATACAACGCCACGAATCCATTCGATTTCATGGACATGATCTCCCTTCAAGGGAAGACCAACTTCTTCGAGAAGCGTGTTTCAGAATACCAAAAAGCGGGCGTGACCAATAAAGACAAAGAGTCGAATAAAATAAGTTTCGACGCCGACTTTTAACCTGCTGAAACCTCCGTCTTCCCCCAAGGGCGGTTGTTTCAATATTGTTGCTTATCCCCAGAATTATTGGGTCGCCAGACCCAAAAATGCTTTTTTCCATAAGGAAATCGCTAACCACCTAAATATACAGTAGTATGAATGTAATTAAGAGAGACGGACGCAGAGAGCCCGTCATGTTCGACAAGATCACGGCCCGCGTACGCAAACTGTGCTACGGCCTTAACGAGCTAGTAGATCCCGTAAAAGTTGCGATGAGGGTAATTGAAGGCTTATACGATGGTGTTACTACCAGCGAACTGGACAACCTAGCTGCCGAGACGGCGGCAACCATGACCACAGCGCATCCAGATTATGCGCGTTTGGCGGCCCGTATCTCGGTATCTAACCTGCATAAAAATACAAAGAAGTCGTTCTCGGAAGTGATGACCGATTTGTACGAATACGTAAATCCGCGTACCGGAAAAAAAGCGCCCTTGCTTAGTGACGAAGTGTATGAGGTGATTATGAAACATGCCGACGAACTCGATTCTACAATCATCTACAACCGCGATTTCGGATACGATTATTTCGGATTTAAGACACTGGAGCGTTCGTATCTCTTAAAATTGAACGGCCAAATAGCCGAACGTCCGCAGCATATGCTTATGCGTGTTTCAGTGGGGATTCACCTCGACGA
>CAZXDP010000059.1:1937-16364 GCA_964639255.1 uncultured Flavobacteriaceae bacterium | reverse complement strand
ACAAAATTAACACGAGGGCAGTAGCACTCGTATAGGAAAGAATGGCCGCCCAATAATGCCGCTTATATACTTGCCGAATCCAAGGTAAGGAGGCCAGAAAATACAATGGAAGCATCACAAGCGATACAAACAGGCTGCTAAGAGAAATAGCCAAGCATAAGGGCCAAATTAGCCAAAAAAGTTTTTTGGGAGATCGAGAATCAGAATCATGAATCAAAATACAGGCAGGTAAGAAAAATAAAAATGAAAAGAATACGGCCTTGTGTTGGGTGAGTGTCCCGATATCCAAAAATAGGATACCATACAGAAATGCAAACGACAAACCTGCCAGTAACGCTGCTGAAATGCTCTTATGGGTAAGCCTATAAACATACCAGAATAACATTCCGGCAATGGCAGCCGATTCCAGCAGGGCGAAGGAGTGCAAAGCCGAAACCCACGAAATATTGGTAACGTATTTATACACCACCAACCACACGTATTCTCCCAAGGTAGCCTGGGAATTGACGAACCACTGTTGGTTTGCCAAATTCTTTACAACTAACAAGTCCTGCTGCCATAAAGCAGATAGACTGTACAAGTCGTATTCGTAAAAAAAACTTCGGGAAAGATAGGTGGCTATCATCACCAGGATAGCGAGCGTAAACGGTAATATTAGATGGTTACGACGATACTTTAATTTTATTTCTGTCCATCGGTTTACGATATAGCTGTGAAGTTGAAGCGTCATAGGTGCGTCTTTTTCGGCAACGGTTACCCACTTTCGAAGTAAGGAGGCTTTTTTATAGGCAAGTTGCCCCCAGAAAGGCTTAGAAATATCCAAATTTAAGGCCCTCCAAACATAGAACCCGGTTAGAATAAGTATGAGGCTAAATATTTCGAACGCATTTATTTGTACAAGAAGAAAGCCAATGGGGACTATTACGGCAGCGGCAATAACCAAGGGAGTAAGTATTGCACCTTTTGCTCTTATCCGGAATGGCAATACCAGATAGACTATAAAACCCAAAGCTACAATAAGAAGCAATCGCAAGGGCCCAGCAGCGTATACCATTATATTCTGGATGTAACTGGATTCCATAGCTATTCTTCTTTAAATTGTGGAGTTCCCTGTAATTCAATCTGACCGATAAAAAAGAACCACGGCCATGGTTCCAACCGTTTTAGGGTTTGTTCCTGAAGCTCTTTGGTATCGGCATACTCGATCGCAATGATGGGTAATTTGTACTGTTCCCGAATGGCATCCACCTGATTGGCCCGATTTAGATAGTGCAACGGATTTCGTAGGCGATAGACGTTCGCATTGAAATCGTAATCGGTAGCGACAGATTCGATCGCCAGCACATCGACCAGGGCAGCAGTCCTATCTATAATTTCCACCCCAGCGTTTTGCATCAATTGAAGGTTGGGATGTTTCTTCTTTGCCGTTTCCAAAAATGCTACGAGAGCGTCAACATCGGCAGGCGTTGGACCGTATTGTGTGTAATTATCCACATTGTCCAAAAAGATACCGGTAAAGCCTTTCTCGTTTATATAACTGTTAATAAGCGAAAGCAATACACTGGCCGTTTTTGCATTGGCCAAGGTAATAATCTCACTGTTCCAAATGCGATTTTTCCCTTGGGATACATCTTTTAGCTGATCGTAAAACCACGAACCGCGATCTACCTCACCCACACTCAAATAAGCATATACCTGTTCATTGTTTTTATGAAGAAGCGCTACATCAGTTTTTGAAAAAAAATAAGGTTCTACAACCACATAGCGAAACCCACGAACTGTTTCGGGATAGAAATCGCTATAGGAAATCATCACAGGTTGCTGCGCTGTTTGCGCCAATAAATGTGTAGATGTGGCAGCCATAAAAAACAAGAAAACGATTATCGGGTTATTAGGTAGCATAATAGTGATACTCTAAATTTTTGAAAAAAGTCTGCATATACCTTTGGGTCAATACCATAAAGATTATAGAACCGGCCAACAGTCCCAAGACGCTAAATTGGAAAGACACGATGCGGCTGGCCAGAAAACCTATAGATACGTTTACAAGTAACGCAACCAGCAAAAACCGAATGGACGCTGCCGATTGGTTCAAGGTATTCAATAGCAACACGTTCCAAATACCGATTGTTAAAAATATATAAGCCACGCAGCCTATTGCCGCTACGGTAAGACTTAACGGGGCCAGCGTGTCGTCGAAACCAGCTTGGTAACCCCACGGCTTGGTCACCAAATAGTAGAGTAGGGCGGCTCCTACCAATGCATTCAGCAATAAAAGGGCTCTATGGCGTTTGTACGAAGCTAGCATTTCAGTTTGAAAGCGCTGCACGTCATTATGATGAAGGATGCGCTGCTTGCGCTCCATATTTCTGCTGAAAGTAGCTACGCTATACTCTAGGATACCGGCCATTAAAAAGAATACCAAAAGCGCTAAATCCATCCCGATTTCATAGTCTTTATCGTAATACAGCACAAAAGGAATATCGCGCTGCGCCGTAGAGGACCACGCTATGATTCTATCTGCAAATAAGTACACATAAAATAGGGTGCCGTAGAGAAAATAGTTGCTATTCCGTAGTACCCCAACCATCTTCTTGGGAATTCCGAAGGTTTTATAAGATGACTGTCTTCTTTTTCTGCGGAAGAAATATAAGAGATAGATGCCAGCTAAGAGGAGGGAAGTACCAATGCCCACCATATGTACCATATAAATTGACACATTGCTAAATAACAGTAAACAAACCGCCACAACGGTACCGAGCAATATAGCGACGGAAATAACCCAGCGTTTTTTAAAGGTGTACAAGGGAGCAAGTACCAACAATAAGGTACCGATTGCCACCGCATAGAGGCTCATAAGTGCCGAAAATAAAAAGGGGTATAGATTTCCGATTGTTAGCAAAAAGGAAACGACGAAAGTTGAGCCTATTAAAAATAGGATACCATAGAAAACGCCTCTTTTCACCATTTTCTCGCACATGGCCATATCTTCTTGGTACCAATAATAAGACACCTGCTTTCCCATGGCCTGTATGCTTCCTCCCGTAGTGGTGAGTCCCAAGATAAGGCCCAAAACTACGGCGGTGGCCTGTAAATCGTTAAATCCTACGTAGGTCCAAAGGGAAAATCCCAATAGGATAATGGCGATAACCTGAAAAGCAATGGGCAGAAGGTGAAGCATTCCATTGCTGAAATCTTTCAGAAATAAAGTATACCGAACTGAGGCGTAGCTGGATATGTAAAATGCTTTATCGGCGAGAAGTTCAGATTCAAGCTGGCTCTTGCTTTTTGAATCTTCTATGGGCATTTCCACAAGTTGATGGTACAGGCTTTTAGCCAAAACCTCTAGATTTTCAAATCCGTAATCGGTGGGCACATCAACCTCGCGAACACCCATAGCCTCAAGGGCCGCGCACACTACGTTGCAGTTTACGGGTTTACCATAGCGCTCCTTGAGCGCTATTAAGGTGTCTTTATATGTGTTGGAAACGGCCGTCACGTGCTATTTTCTTTTTTATGAATACAGGGTCGGTCTTAGCGTCGGTACAGGCTTCTGTATACACTTTTTGATAGGCTGCTACAAATCGCTCTTCAGAAAACAGCGCGATAATGCGCCGCCGTGCGTGTTCACCCATTTGAGCACGTAGTTCGTTATTTTGTAGGAGCTGTACGCACCTGTGCGCTAAAGATTCGGCATCCTTTGGCTTGCAAATAAATCCCGATTTCCCATGGTCCAACGCCTCGGCAGTTCCTCCCACATCGGTAGCAACTACGGGAATGCCACAGCTCAGCGATTCGAGAACAGTATAAGGGAAACCTTCTGAAATGGAGGTGAGTATTGAAATATCGCCATTGACGAATAGCTCGTGCGGATTGGGCTGGGCACCCATCAAAAAGAAATTCTCTTTCAACTGAAGGCTTTCGATATGTTGTAGGCATCGGGCGGTGTATTCGGGCACCGATTCGGTATCGCCATAGACGAAGAACTGCACATTAGGGATTTGTGTTCGCACTATGGCACAGGTATCGATCATGGTTATGATATCCTTTAGCTCAAAAATGCGGGCAAGGGCTACCACGGTGGGGTTGTGTTTTAGCGGCACGGACTTTTCCCTGGGTACAAACCTATGGTAGTCGATACCATTATAAATGCATTCCAATTTATGGGGGGCCGCTCCGTAACGCTTTTCCCAGCTCTGATTGAACCTATTTACAGAATAGATTCGCTCGCTGGTAAAATAAGCCAGTTTCGCGATGGATTCGGAAAAACGTATTAAAAAATCTTTCAGAAAAAATGAATAGCCGGAACTGTTTATGGCAAGCAAACGCTCCCTGATAAAGACGCCATGTTCGGTAAGGATGATAGGAGTGCCGTATGCGTATTTGGCTGCCAAGGCTGGAAGTAGGGCAAAGCCGCTCATCGTAAGGTGCACCAAATCTACCTTGGGCATGGGGATGCTCAGTGGCAACAGCAGCCTGAACAGCCAGCGCATTCCTATGGTAAGGTCCATCATTACCGGAACGGGTATAATGCCGTCTGCACCATATCTATCCATAAAATTTACATAGGCATTCCATACGATTTGCGATTTCAGGGTAACGGAATAATCGTATGTTCGGAAATACTCCCAAAGTTCATATAGCACCGCATGGAAGGCAGAAATATCATCCTGTTCATCATATAAATGCGCCAAGAATGACTGAAAGGGCGGTAGAAACCGTTCTTGAATGACCACCCGTGTGGTTCGACTCTTTTGATCTAAGATATCGTTGTACGGAATATCGAAAGTAGGATATGCGGCCGGCTCCTCGGGCGCCCACATCGGAATTTGCAGGAGATCTTTGACCGACTTGGGCAGCTGGAACTTGCTTTGCGTACAATAATTTGCAGTTAGAGCGCACAAGGTAAAATCCACACCGTGCATTTGTTGGCATATGGTATGCGCCCATGTAGACACGCCACCCGCATTAAAGGGATAGGTGCCTTCCAGAACAAGCATTACGTTGAGATTCCCCATGATTCTTCGAATTTCGCTGCCGAATGAAAACTAACTTAGGTTGTTAGCGGGGATACGTTTTGGGGATAATGTTTGTGGGGATAGTTTTACTATGAAACCTTATATAAAGCTACAAATATTTACGGAGTGGCATACAGGGGAAACAACCCTTTTCGGCTAACGGTTAAAATTATCGGTAATCGCAAAACAATTGGAGCGGGACCATCAAAATTGGCTGCGTTTCATAGGTGCTAAAGTAAATTTATTAGGAGTATTGGAGGATAAGCCATTGTTAAAACAAACATTCTATTTTACATAATGTATATTATAGACCAACAAACGACCATTTTAACAAGGTTGAATTGTGCCTAAAAACCAGCTATGCAAAATATTTAATCGGTCAGTTTGATATTGATCGCGATATTGTTGTTGCTTCCCGCAAATCGCTTCAATTCCTCAGGTGCTATCCAAGTGTCCGCGTACCCAAGCCAGGTATTTTTTGGGTTGTCTACGGTTTCCATTCCAATAGCCGGTTGCAAAATATCGGCAGCCAACTTATTGCTGAATTTGTGCTCGTCGAGATTAAGGCGGTCTACAACAACAAAAAATCCGTTTCTAGGGATTCTCAATTTTTCTTCCGTAAGATCGATGGTAATTTCGTTTGTGCCTTTATTAGATTCCTTCACATAATAATTACTTAACAGTGGGCCTAATGGTTTACCGTTTTTGTCTGCTTCCAGAACATATACTTTAAATTTAACCGCATTTTTGAGCGCATTGTCAACCACTACAGCTATTTCCTTGAGAAACGGATTCTTTTCGTATTCCTGCCTGTATTCGTAAAAACGCGCTAAAGAGTGTAATGACCGTTGTAGTAAAATTCCCGGACCTTTTTGTATTTTTCGTACGAATTGATTTCATCTATGCGCTCGTTTCGCATAGGGATGAGTGTTATTTCATCCAATTGCGTGGAAACAGGCTGCAAGGTTATCGCATTCTTCATTTCTGCCAAAAATTCGGCTTGCGCATATCCCAAATACGAAATAAGCAAGGTATCACCCACCTTGGCCCTTTCAAATTCAAACAGACCATTTTCGTTGGTGGTCGTGCCCACCATGGTATTCTTGATCCAGACGTTTACAAAATCTATTGGGAGTCCGGTTTCGGCATCGGTGACCTTCCCGGTAATTTGCGCGATGGATTGTGTCATGAAACAAAAGCAAGCTAAATAACAGCAAAGCGTACTACTTTTTAAGAAATGGTTTTTCATTGCTGGGACGATCTCAATAGGTTTTTAATTCTAGGGTTTATAAGGGTCAAATCGCTCACAAAGGAGATTTTGTTTTTTGGCGAAAGAATGATTTCATCAAATTTGCCGTACTTGATGGCGATTCTGTCAAAGGAGGCTGCAGGTGCCGAAATAATAGTATTCGTCTCCGCTATTTCATAAATAGAATTGATATCTATAGGTGTATACTGAAAGAACCCACAACGGACGCGTAACTTTCCGTTATCAATTACATATTCGGTCGTGAAGACCATGTATAAAAGAAAAGCATAGGTTATCAAGAGCGCCAGCACGATTACAACTTCACTTTTGCCGAAACCAACGCCGTTACTTAAGATTAGCAGCGTTGGTAACAAAAAGGAAATATGCAAAAGCGTGAGCAACACATTCGATACTTTCGATTTATAGCATCTTGTCACTTTTCGGTTCTTTGAAACAATTTGGTTTTATAGGACGTTAAAGTAACACATCCCGTCGAAAAATTTTCAATTTTTTCTGAAGATAAGCGTATCGGTGCCACCATTGCCACCGCTCACATCTTCAAGGGAAATTTCGGTAGCTGAAGCCTCGATGACGTCCCAGTCGTCGTTGAGATCCTCAAAGTCGCTCTCGTCAGAAACCGGGAAGAAAATGGTAAAATCGGTGCCCGAGCTGCTGTTGGTTACAGACCAAGTGCCCGTCACGGCGTTAACGCCATCTTCGGCAACGAGTGTTCCGTCTATTCCAAATACGAAGGTGTAGCCCGCAAAATCTGAGGTCTCATCTTCGCCAGAATCGATAAAGGAAGCTACCCTCCACGTGCCATCCTGAGCAAACTGTGTTATTTGGTTGGCATTGGGTTGCTCGGTGTTCCCTTCTCCATCGTCATCGTCGCTGCAAGAAAACCAAACGAGCGAAATAAGTAGGAGCACTGGGATTTTGATGATTAGCTTTTTCATAGAAACATATTTAAGGATTGTACTCACAGTATTGAAGTATAGTTGTACCATGATGGATTTAAATTAACGTACGAGCTCGTAGCCTTAGTATGGAGCAAGCCTCCATAAAATTTTCGAAAAAGACCGCAATACTGAATTAACTTTTCGCACTACTCCCCTACGACTTCGCCACCTACGCGATTTTTCAAATTTTGAAAAGCCACTTGAAGGTCCTGAAGCCGTTTTACTGTGTCCTGTCCAGGACGCTGATCTGTGCCGGCGAGCATTCCATACACATATTCAATTTGGGAAAGGAGCATTTGCTGCGGATACGCCCCTTCGGCATTTTTCAATTGGTTCAGCAGGGTTTCCAGACGTGCTTTTTCGGCGGAAGAAGTTGCCTTCGCCACAGCATCTTCCAAGGTAACCTGAAATTTACGTGCTTCGGAAAGTAAATCGATGGCTACTTTTTGAAATACCGCCTGTTCTTTCAAGTCTTCAACGCTTAATCCACTGGCCTTCGCACGTGGGTCTAGCTGTAATTCGAACGAATGTTGCTGGGCGGTCCCGTTTACCGTTAGTATTGCTGTATAATTTCCTGGAGGCACCATCGGGCCATTTTTATAGCGACGTTTCGCATCCTTTGCCCACGGACCTTTTTGGCGCAAGTCCCAATGAAACCGATTAAGGCCCGAATTCTTTGTGAGTTTGGCATCTGCATAGCGATACGTGCGGCTCATCATCATGTTTTCCTCCTCGACCACGGTACCCTCAATAGCGGTGGTATCGCTCAATATGGTAGCCACAGTTTCATTCGCAGCGTTGCGTATCTCTAGCATAAGTTCCTTAGTAGTGCTCGTTTCGGGAAGGTAATAGTCAAATGCCACGCGAGTTTGAGGATATTCTGCAAAACCCTCCATGCTCACCATAGGATAGCGGTACCGAATGGTATTGCGAGGTTTAAATAGCACGGAGTTTTCGTCCAGTTGCGCCATTGCTGCATCCCGCAATGGGGTAATGTCGTCGAGTATCCAAAATCCACGGCCCATTGTGCTGAGCACCAAATCGCCACGGGCAATTTTAATATCAGTAATGGGGGTAACTGGCAAATTCTGCTGAAAGCGCTCCCAAGTTTGTCCGTCGTTAAGGGAAACAAAAACCCCATATTCCGTACCGGCAAAGAGCAATCCAGATTTTATAGGGTCTTCACGCAATACACGTGTGGGATAGTCGGAAGGGATTCCGTTGTTATCGCTTATGTATTCCCAAGTATTTCCGAAGTCTTCAGTCTTGTAAAGATAGGGTGCATCGTCGCCCAGTAGGTGACGATCTATTGCGATATACGCTTTTGCCGGATCGAAATGCGATGGCGCGATAGACTCTACCCTTCCCCCTTTCGGAAGTTTCTTGGGCGTTACGTTCTTCCAGCTAGCACCACCATTGGTCGTTACAGAAACAACGCCATCGTTAGAGCCTGTCCACATCACTCCTTCCTGCACCGGCGATTCACGAATGGAATATAACGTACTGTAATACTCTTCCCCGGTAATATCGCGGGTAATGGGACTTCCTGAAATTACCTGCTTGTCTGCCTCAAAAGCGGTAAGGTCTGGCGAAATGGTTTCCCAGGTAATACCGTCGTTAGCGGTTTTATGGACGTATTGCGAGCCGTGGTACACCACATCTGGATTGTGCGGTGAGACGTGAATGGGCGCTACCCGCTGAAAGCGATATTCAAGATCTTTGGGATTGTGACCATAGATATTGGAGGCACCAACATAATAGCTTTTCTCAGTACCCGTACGCTTATCGAAAACCCCGAACCGGCCCTTGCAATTGGCATAGACAATATTATGGTTGCCAGGTTTGGGAACTGCCGGACCTGTTTCGCAGCCACCAGTATTTATAATAAATCCGGTATCGGCATCTTGAATGGCATAAGGCGGAAAGCTCGGTACGGCCACCGTTGTATAATTGTCTTGCTGGCCGCCGTAAAGCCAGTAGGGATACTGGTCGTCTACTTCTACTTGATACAATTCGGCAGTGGGTTGATTGAATTGTGTTGACCACGTCCTGCCGCCGTTATGACTTACATTGGCACCGCCATCGTTGGCCTGTATTAATAAGTCTGGATTGTTGGGATTCAACCAAATATCGTGGTTGTCGCCGTGCGGCACGCTCATTTCGGTCCAGCTAATACCACCATTGGTCGATTTTAACAAGGGGTTGGCGTTGCTATAAATAATGTCGGGATTGGTTGGGTCCAATTCGATATTGGTGTAATAAAAAGGGCGGTTCACTAGCCCTTTGTTGTTGGAGACATGAACGAAAGATTTTCCTTGGTTCACCGATTTATAGAGGCCTCCCTCCTCTCCTGGAGCCTCAATCACCGCATAGAGAATGGAAGAGTCCACCGGCGACACCGCGAGATCTATTTTTCCAATTAACCCCTGCGGCAATCCGTCACTTAATTTAACCCAATCCTTACCGGCGTTGATCGATTTATAAATACCTCCTTCAGTAGTATCACCCCCTGAAATAATCGTCCATGGTTTGCGCTGCCCTTTCCAGGCCGCGGCGTATACAATATTGGGATTTCCCGGAAGCAATTCAAGGTCTGCAAAACCTACACTCTCGGAAACAAATAGAACTTTTTCCCAAGATTGGCCTCCGTTGGTGGTTTTATAAATACCTCTTTCCGAAGAATCCTTAAAGGCATTCCCTATGGCAGCCACCCATACAATGTTGTGGTCGTTCGGGTCGATTTCTACAGCGCCAATTTGCCCTACATCGCGCAGGCCGATATGCTCCCACGTTTTACTGGCATCGACAGATTTATAAACACCCTTCCCGCTAATCACGTTACTTCGCAATCCGTCAGATCCCGTGCCAACATAAACAATGTTAGGATCGGTGGGCGCCACTTCGATTGCGCCAATGGAGGGCGTTTCGAAAAATCCATCGGACACATTCTGCCAGCTCGTACCGTAGTCTGTTGATTTCCAAACCCCACCACCGGTTGCGCCTAGGTAAAATGTACCAGGTTGTTGGGGTATTCCGGTTACTGTAGTAACGCGGCCTCCTCGCTGCGGACCTACATTTCGGTATTGAAAGGTGGCGAAATCTTGCGCTAGGATAAGCGTGGTTGAAAAGAGAAAAACTAGGAATGGTAGGGTGCGTACTGCTGAAATCATAGGTCTTTTTAAATATTCGGTTAAAGTTACTGAAATATTCGAATGCAACAAGTTTGAAAACCAAGCGCCTCAAACTTTTCCAATTGCCCATAATTTGTATTTTTGGCTTCGGAAAAATTTTTTTAAGCCCCCATCTTCATGTTATTTAACAAAACGCCCCTGTTTTTTGCTCTTGTTTTTTTTTCTTCTTTTAGCGCAAAAAGCCAAGAAACACCTTTGAACCATCAAACTGTGGTCGATGTGAGTTTCCAAAACCCCAAAGAGGCGCAACAACTTTTAAAAGACATTCTTTCACGGGCCAAGGGGGCACTTCCAGATAGTACGAAGGCTTTGGCCTATAGCAAGCTCGGTATTACCTTTAGTATGATGGCCCAAAATGATTCTGCCAATTATTATTTCAATAAGGGTATAAGAAAGGCCGAAAGAAACAAACTGTTAAAGGCTAAAATTTTATCGAACAAAGGCATCAATCTTCGGATGATGGCCCGGTACCCCGAGGCTATTGATGCGTTAAATGCATCTATGTCACTTTACGAGGACCTTCAGAACGATGAGGGAAAAGCAATTGTTCACGGTGAGATAGCTTCAGTTTACAGCTATCTGAAACAAAATGATTCGGTCATTTCGCACCTTCAAGCCGGCCTCAAGCTTCTTGCCGCTGAACCTAACAATTCTTCCGGAACGGTTCTCAAGCAAAAATTGGCCAATGCGTATCTAAATAAAGGGGATTATGCTTTTGCTAAGCAGTTGTATGAAGAACTACTTCCAAAAATGTCTGACAATAAGAACCATAACTATTATTACACTTTGCTTAGTTATGCCGAGTGCTTGCAAATAGAAGGACAATTGGATGAGGCGGCAAAAGTTTTGAAAGAGGCAAGTGACGGTTTGGAGCGCTTAGGTGATGGTGCGCACCATTACCTTGCGCAGGGAAAACTGGCGAAAGTTGCGTACCTTCAAAAGAATACCGAACAAGCTAAAGATCTGTATTCAACCGCTTACGAAGGACTACTCAAGCTGCGCTCTCCCCGATTGTTGGAAATTGCCGGGGCGTACATGGAATTTTTAAACGATTCTGGGCAATACAAAGTTACAGTAAAGTTACTTGAGCAAATGCGAGAGGCCGAAGCCTATCCTGTCCTTGCCATGAACGCACAGACGGAGATACATCTTCTTTCAGAGGCGATGCGGGCTAATGCAGCATTAAAGAATTATGAAGATGCATTTTATCTTTCCGTAAGAAAAAACACCCTATCCGATTCGTTACAAAATGCCATCAATACTGTAGAAATCGCTAAAATAGAAGAGGCTTATGAAAATTCTATGCACCTTAGTCGGAACGAGATCTTAAGGGAGCAAAACACTCTTTTAGAGAAATATAGTACGGTAAAGACCCTCATAATCATTCTTGGCATTCTCCTTTTTTTAATGATTCTGGGAGTTATTTTATATGCACGGAAAAAAGATAGACAAAAACTTGAAATACAAAGAGAAGCCTTTGAAAATGCCGAACGGGCGCGCTTACATCTCGCGGAAAAAGAGCATTTGGAGCGTGAACTCACCGACCAGCTTCGTGTTGCGCTTCAAGATAAGGAGAGGGAACTTACGGCTGTCTCGTTGGAAATGGCCAATCTTCAAAAAAATATTGAGCAGGTTATTGAAAACTCCTCGGCCGGACCAAAAAAATCCTCTAATGGCGACATTGCTAGCTCCCTACAGCGTATTTTGAAGAATGCTAATTATTGGGAATTCTTCAAGAAAAAATTTGTAGAGGTACACCCAAACTTCTTTTCGAACATTAAGAAATCCTTCCCGCAGCTAACGGAAACTGAGGTAGATTTCTGTAGCTTGATGAAAGTACGCATGGAAAATAAGGAGATTGCCTCCTTGTTAGGTATTACGCACGCCAGTGTTATTTCAAAAAAATACCGGATCCGGAAAAAAATGGGGCTTCAAGAACAGGAAAACTCACTCGAGGAATTTATCGAAAATTTGTAATAAAAGGTATATAATCACAAGATGTAGGAAAATACATCGATGTTTATTAGCACTTTATCGATATTTATTGAGTTTTAAATGCGTAATTTCCTGTTAAATTTTAGAATTTAGAATTGCTCTCTATGGATTGCTTCATCTATGCTTCGTCTATATTTTTTAGATAACTTAATTTTTTAAGTATTACATTATCAATAATTTATATTATTATTTATACTAATTGTATCTATCCTGTCTTCTAACATTTTTTAACGTCTTCTTAACATCATCTATACTTAATCTATACCCCAATATCCATTAGTTGCTTACCAGGTTTTTTATTTGCACGCAATTGGCCATTGTTACCCAAATCGAACGGGCCAGATAAAAAAAGTCATATTAATTAAATCTTAACCTACTTCCCTATGAAACACACAGTATTAATTGCATTAATCACCCTTTCATTTGGGGTATCCAAATTGTGGGGCCAAGAGGTCTGGTCGACCACCTTCGAGGATGATCTTGTAAAAATTGAATACCGTCTCGCCGACTGCGAGGATATAAAAAATGACCTGTCTTTCTCCTACTACTTGCTTCGAATTCAAAATAAATCCCGAAAAAAGGTGAATGTGCGATTCGCACAAGGAGAGCAACGCAACGATGAGAATCTAAAAAATCTAATCGTAGCGCCCTTAGAGGTTCTGCGAGGTGAATGTACGACCCCAAACTCGAACTTACGGATTTTTGCGAAAGACAATAGAGACAACCAACGTGTTGCGAAAAAACCATTCCAAATCTCAAAAATTACTACTTATGCCTTGTAAACTACCCTATTCACTGGCGCTAATTTTATTATTTACAGCGTCATTAACTTTCGGTCAAACTACCGACTTTAACACGAGCCTGGCCAGTGGATCGTGCAATAATGCAGAAGTTACCTTTTTGGGCTCTGCCTCGAACACCACAACGGCCACTTCCTTTACATTTAACGGGGGTACGCTACCTCCGGGATGGACTGCTTCGCCCTTTACCGTAAGTGCATCCACTTGCCCGGGCAAAAACTCACCCGATAATTCTGCCTATTTCTGGGCTACCACGCTTCAGGGTGGCGTTCGTTTTGTTCAAACCAATGCTGTAAATGTGGCCTTAGGAGGATCTATCGATTTTTACATTCGCTATGGAAACAATGAAGGTAGTGGTTGTGAGCAACCAGACGCCGCTAATGAAGAGGTTTATCTTCAATACAGCACCAATGGCGGTTCTACCTGGGTCACCATATTTGATGGTTGGGATACCACCAGTTTAGGTAATTTTCCTTGGTACAATTGGCATTGGAATTCAATTCCCATTCCAGCAGGAGCCCAAACGGCGAATACCCTATTTCGATGGTATCAACCTTCCAATTCAGGGACTACTTTCGACAACTGGGGTCTTGAGGATGTATCCATTTCAGCAACCGTACCAGTTACCGTTACCTCTTGGAGTTGGGATTTGGGCGATGGCACTACTGCAAACACACAGAATGTAAGCCATATCTATCCGAACATACCTGGAAATACAGCTTATACCGTTTCCTTAACAGCAGGCTTTAGCGATGGCACTTTCGATACGGAAACCAAAACGTATAACGTCTATATAGATAATACCCCTCCAACGGCTACCTGCAGTACAACTTGGTATTCACTGCCTGTAAGTACTTCTGGCTGCACCGCAGTGCTGCCCGACCTACGGTCTTTTGTAAATGCAACCGATGATTGTACGCCAGTAACATTGGTTCAAGATACGCCTTCGGGAACAGTACTACCCATTGGAGTCCATAACGTAACCTTTACCGCTACCGATGCTCAAGGAAACAGTACCAATGTGTGTCCCATTACAGTTACAGTAGTTGACACCACAGCCCCTACAGCAGTGTGCCAAGATATTACCGTTACACTCGACGGATTTGGAACTGCTAGCATTACCGCTGCCGATATTGACAATGGATCTACCGACAACTGCGGCATTGCATCGCTCTCCGTAAACACCACTAATTTTACTTGTAGCGACTTGGGATC
>CAZXDP010000059.1:0-1837 GCA_964639255.1 uncultured Flavobacteriaceae bacterium | reverse complement strand
ATCAATCAAATTTCAGCCCCATCCACTTTCTCTATAGTGGACTCGGCCTTGGATGTAACCTTCGGAAATACATTGAACGGAGCCCTCATCTCCATTTCCAACAATTTCCAGACGGGCGATATCCTGGCACTTAACGGAAGTTACAGCCTACCAAGTGGCGTGACCGCCTCTTACAATAACAGCTCTGGAATCTTAACAGTTTCAGGAACCTTAACCGGTGCACAGGCACAGACACTTTTCAGAAATGTTCAATTTAGAACTACCAGTAGTAACGCTGCCGACCGTACCATACAGTTCACATTGGGCAGTAGTATCGCCAATCCAGAAAATGGGCACTATTACGAATATATAGGTGGTGCTTTTACCTGGCAGCAGGCCAAGACCGATGCTGCGACGCGAAGCCTGTATGGTCTACAAGGATATTTGGCCACAGTGACCTCCAATACCGAGAACGATTTTATTAGGAATAATTTGACCAACGATGGATGGCTCGGCGGATCCGATGATTTCAACCAGATCAATTTGGCTACTGGTACCACGACCTACCCAAATCAAGCAGTTTCAGAAGGTGCCTGGCACTGGGTAACCGGACCCGAGGCAGGTACGCAGTTCAGCAGCTCTGCTATTCCTTTACCAGGTCTATATGCTAATTGGAATAGCGGAGAGCCCAACAACTCGGGTAATATAGAGCACTACGCCCAAATCTACTTTTTGAATAATGGTCGCTGGAACGATTTGCCCAACAATTCCCTACTGGGTTATATAGTTGAATACGGCGGTCTGGCCGGTGATAGTAATTGCTACGATTTTTCCGGCGAAAAGATTCTCCAGCTCAATCAGGCTCCGGTTATAACAACTATCGCCGATGCTACGGGATGCCCGGGGACAGCGTTCAATCAAACAGTGGTTGTAACAGATGCAGAAGACACGGCAGCCAATCTTACCGTTTCAGCTACTTCAAACAATCAAAGTCTGGTTACCGATGCAAGCATTTCCGTGACTTATAATGGAACCGATTTTGAACTAAGCTTTACGCCTCAAGGATTGGTACAGGGGTCTGCCACCATTACCGTGACGGCTACCGATACACAGGGAGTTAGTAGCACCGAAGCATTTATTTTCACTTCGGAAGATTCTGAGGCTCCAGTTGCTGTATGTCAAAACATAACCGTACAGTTAGATGTAAATGGACAGGTGTCTATTACCGCCGCCGACATCGATAATGGATCAACAGATAATTGTGGTATAGCTAGTACGAGTATCGATATCACTTCGTTTAATTGTAGCAATGTAGGGGCCAATTCAGTAGTATTGACTGTTACCGATGAAAGCGGAAATGAGTCAACTTGTACCGCTATAGTTACCGTTGAGGACAGCGTGGCGCCCGTGGCCAACTGTGTGGCACCGTTCACCATCCAGCTCGATGCGAGCGGACAGGCAAGCATTACCGCGGTCGATATCGACAACGGATCTACCGATGCCTGCGGGGTTGCCAGCACCTCGATAGACGTGAGCTCGTTCGACTGCTCGAACGTGGGCGCGAACACCGTGACCCTTACCGTGACCGATAACAACGGCAACAGCTCGACCTGTACAACCACTGTAACCGTGGAGGACAGCGTGGCACCCGTGGCCAACTGCGTGGCACCGTTCACCATCCAGCTCGATGCCAGCGGACAGGCGAGCATTACGGCGGCCGATATCGACAACGGATCGACCGATGCCTGTGGCATTGCCAGCACCTCGATAGACGTGAGCTCTTTCGACTGCTCGAACGTGGGTGCGAACACCGTGACCCTTACCGTGACCGATAACAATGGCAACAGCTCTACCTGTT
>CAZXDP010000058.1:0-16944 GCA_964639255.1 uncultured Flavobacteriaceae bacterium | reverse complement strand
GAAGAAGATCTGAAGGAATTTGTCAAGATGCGCGACGCCTACGAGGCCAATTTCCGAAGCATCATTGCCGAAGGGATCGCCAGGGGAGAATTTCAGCCCCGCCATCCAGAGGTAATTTTATTCTCCATTCTTTCTACACTGCGCACCTTATACCTCTGGTACAAGAAGAGGGGAAAACTGGACGCCAATGTGCTTAAAAAAGACATGGTTGCAGTATTCTTGCACGGAATCGTAGCCTAAACACCTATTGCACATGTAACTAACAATTGTTAGTTTTGTAACACTAATACGACAAACATACTGTGGCAACATTCCATACAATACGGGTAAAGGAAGTTTACAAGGAAACCGATGACTGCTCGGTAGTGGTATTCGATATTCCCGAGAACCTTTCGGAACAATTTCAGTTTCGGCAAGGCCAGCATTTAACGCTCAAAAAGGATATAAACGGCACAGATACACGGCGCTCCTACAGTTTATGTTCCAGTCCTATGGAAAAGGAGTGGAAGGTAGCTGTAAAGCAGATCCCGGGCGGGGCGTTTTCCACCTATGTGAACGAATCGCTGCAAGCGGGAGATACCCTAGAGATTATGGAGCCCAGCGGAATGTTTGGGGTAGATGTACAGCCAGGAAAAGCCAAAAATTACCTGTTTTTTGCTGCGGGCAGCGGGATTACCCCCATATTGTCCATGATTCGAACCCATTTGGCGTTGGAGCCAGAGGCCACATGCAAGCTATTTTACGTGAATAAAACGGCAAAATCCATTATCTTTAAGGAAGATTTGGAGCAACTGCGCAACCGCTATTTCGGACGGCTAGAAATTTACTATTTCCTAACCCGTGAAAAGCGCGATATCGAATTGTTGAATGGAAGGTTCGATAAGGCCAAAATGGATGTGCTAACAAATACCTTTATCGATATACCCGATACCAGCGAGGTGTTTCTGTGCGGTCCTGAGGAGATGGTGCGATTTGTATCTGCCTATCTCGAAAAGGCTGGCCTCCCCAAAGAGCTGATTCATTTTGAGCTGTTCGTTACGGGGCTATCGGAAGAAGACAAGAAAAGGGCAGAACGACTGGCAAAACAGAATGTGGAAGGTGTCGACCTCACCATTGTCGATGGCGGAAAGGAATTCAATTTTACCATGACAAAGGATTTCGACAATATCCTCGATGCAGCATTAAGCGCTGGAGCCGATCTTCCCTTTGCCTGCAAGGGCGGGGTGTGCAGCACCTGTAAATGTAAAATTTTGGAAGGGGAGGTAGAAATGAAAATAAACTATGCCCTGGAAGATCACGAAGTGGCGCAGAACTTTGTACTTAGCTGCCAGGCCGTACCGCTTACACAAAAAGTGAAGGTAGATTTTGATGTTTAATGTCCGTAGGCATTGCCTGCGGTTTAAAATAAACTGTTATGGAAGAGAAAGAAGTAAAGAATTTGGAGCAATTGTTTGAAGAGCGCATAGCGCGCGATGAAAAGATAGAGCCGAAAGACTGGATGCCTGAAAAATACCGGCAAACCCACATAAGGCAAATTTCGCAGCACGCCCATTCAGAGATCGTGGGGATGCTGCCCGAAGGAAACTGGATTACCCGGGCGCCTTCCCTACGGCGCAAGGCCGCCCTGTTGGCTAAGGTACAAGATGAGGCGGGCCACGGGTTATATCTGTATTCGGCTTGTGAAACCCTTGGTATTTCGAGGGACAAACTTTACGAGCAATTACATAGCGGTAAGGCGAAGTATTCTTCCATTTTCAATTATCCTACTGTTACTTGGGCCGATATGGGAGCCATAGGCTGGTTGGTCGATGGCGCTGCCATCATCAACCAAGTGCCCCTCTGCAATACCTCGTTCGGGCCCTATGCCCGTGCCATGGTAAGGGTTTGTAAGGAAGAGAGCTTTCACCAGCGCCAAGGGTACGAGATTATGCTCACCCTTTGCAGCGGTACCGAAGCACAGAAAGAAATGGCACAAGATGCATTAAACCGATGGTGGTGGCCAAGCCTTATGATGTTTGGGCCCACCGATGCAGAAAGTACCCATACCGAGCAATCCATGAAATGGAAACTAAAGCGGAAGACGAATGATGAATTGCGACAGCAGTTTATCGACCAAACAGTGCCCCAGGCAGATATTTTGGGATTGACCATCCCTGATCCAGATTTAAAATGGAACGAAGAAACTGGCCATTATGATTTTGGCGAGATTGACTGGGACGAGTTCTGGCAAGTCGTAAAGGGTCATGGCCCCTGTAACAAAGAACGCCTAAAAGCCCGTGTGGATGCCTGGGAGAATGGTGAGTGGGTGCGCGATGCCGCTGTTGCCTATGCCGAAAAGCAGGAAAATAGAAAAGTAGCTAAAGCAAGTTGAATTGGACCTAGAATTGGTGCCATAGAAATAATAATGTGGCAACCTTATTCTGAAATCTCAAATCTATAATCATATGTCTACCAATAAAAAAAACTGGCCCCTTTGGGAAGTGTTCGTTCGGAGCAAAAACGGATTGGAACATAGGCATTTTGGCAGTCTGCACGCCGCCGATGCCGAAATGGCCCTTGAAAATGCTCGCGATGTCTATACCCGTCGCAACGAGGGCGTAAGCATTTGGGTGGTGGAAAGCAAGCATATAACTGCCAGTAATCCTTCCCATAATGGCGAATTGTTTGAGCCCGCTCAAGATAAAGTGTACCGCCATCCTACGTTCTACGATCTGCCCGATGAGGTGAAGCATATGTAGCAACGGTTTTAAGGGGTATTTAGAAACAAGTAACGAACTATGGAAAAACTGTATGATTACATTCTCGGTATCGCCGACAACAGCCTTATTCTGGGTCAGCGGCTAGGGGAGTTGTGCGGCCACGGCCCCAGCTTGGAAACCGATATAGCCCTTACCAATATTTCGCTCGATTTAATTGGCCAAACGCGCAGCTATTATCAGTATGCCGCCAAAATTTCGGGCGAAGCAAAAACTGAAGATGACATTGCCTTTCTGCGTTTGGAGCGTGAGTATAAGAACGTGCTGTTAGTAGAACAGCCCAACACCCATTTTGGATACGTAATGGCACGGCAGTTCTTGTTCGATGTATTTCATTTGCTTTTCTTGGAAAGACTCACTGAGAGTGCCGATGAAACACTGGCGGCCATTGCAAAGAAAGGGGTAAAGGAAGTAAGTTACCACCGACGGTTCTCTGGCGATTGGATGAAAAGATTGGGCGACGGCACCGAAGAAAGCCACGCAAAGGTACAAGAGGCGGTATCTGACCTTTGGCGTTATACCGACGAACTTTTTACGATGACCGAAGTCGATACGGCTATGGTCGAGGCGAAAATAGGGGTAGATGCCGGGGCCTTCAAAGAAATGTATTACGAGCAAGTGTCCCAATTGCTTCAAGAGGCAACCCTCGAGGTGCCCGAACGGGAAAATTTTCAAAAGGGCGGAAAACAGGGCATCCATACAGAGCACATGGGATACCTCTTGGCCGATCTGCAATATATGCAGCGAACCTATCCTAATATGAAGTGGTAAGCTTTGAATAAATGCGTTAGCACCGCTGAAACTTTAGAATGACCGAAACACAACCTCACATCCAGCCAGATTTAATCCCGATTTTGGAATCTGTTTCAGATCCTGAAATTCCCGTTTTATCGGTGCTGGACCTGGGAGTTATTCGTGAGGCGGTAGAGCACGACGGAACGGTGCGTATAAAACTAACTCCCACCTATTCGGGTTGTCCGGCCATGGACGTCATTGGCGACGACCTCAAAATGGCCTTTCGCGAAGTTGGAAAAACGGCCCAGGTTGAATTGGTGCTCGCGCCCGCTTGGTCTACCGATTGGATTTCCGAAGCGGGAAAGAAAAAAATGGAGGCCTACGGTATTGCGGCACCCTTAGAGGAAACGGCCGATAAGGAAGCCTTGTTGGGTAACAAACGAATCGTAAAGTGTACCAATTGCGGTAGCACCAACACACATTTGGTGAGCCAGTTCGGTTCCACGGCTTGCAAAGCACTGTTTAAGTGCGATGATTGCCAAGAGCCATTCGACTATTTTAAATGTTTGAAGTAATTTTAAAGCTGCCCTTTACTTTGTAAGAGGGTTTTTTTATGAAAATGATTGAAGTAACCATACAAGATTCTATAGCAACCATTACGCTAAACCGCCCGTCGGTTTTCAACAGTTTTAATCGGGAAATGGCACTGTTGTTACAGAAGGAATTAGATGCTGCGGAAAAAGACCAAGCCGTTAGGGCCATTGTACTTACAGGTAATGGGAAGGCCTTTTGTGCGGGCCAGGACCTAAAGGAAGTGACCACCCCAGAGCTTAATCCGGGTTTCAAGAAAATCCTCGAAGAGCATTACAATCCTATTATACAGCGCATTCGATCTATTGAAAAACCAATTGTCGCCGCAGTGAATGGCGTGGCGGCAGGAGCAGGGGCCAATATTGCGTTGGCGTGCGATGTAGTTATCGCCTCTAAAAAAGCTAGTTTTATTCAGGCCTTCAGCAAAATAGGACTCGTTCCAGACAGTGCGGGTACCTATTTCTTACCGCGATTGGTGGGTTTTCAAAAGGCGTCCGCCCTAATGTTGTTGGGAGATACTATCTCAGCTGAAGAGGCCGAACGCCTAGGTATGATCTATAAAGTAGTTTCCGAAGAAGATTTTTCAGAACAAATACAGCAAACGGCGAAAACCTTGACCGCCTTGCCCACCAAGGCTTTAGGAATGACCAAGCGGTTGCTGAACCAATCTATGGGGAACTCGCTGGAGGATCAGCTGGAGCTCGAAAGCAAGCTGCAAATTGAGGCGGCCCAGAGCGAAGATTATGCTGAAGGGGTAGATGCTTTCGTCAATAAGAGAAAACCAAATTTTAAAGGAAAATAAGTTGCTATCCGTATGCTATATGCGGAAAAATTAGAATAAAGATGATAAAACACGTTGGAATATTGGGAGCTGGCACTATGGGTGCGGGGATAGCCCAAGTGGCGGCAACCGCTGGATGCAAGGTTAGCGTTTACGATACCAATGGAGAAGCACTGCAACGAGCAGAAGAAGGTCTGGACCTTATTATGAACAGGTTGGTGGAAAAAGGAAGGATAGTAGCAAATGAGAAGGAACGAATCCAACATAACATATCGTATACAGGTTCGCTGGAGGCATTGCAGGAAAGTGAGTTGGTCATAGAGGCAATTGTGGAGAATCTCGATATCAAGCAAAAAGTGTTTCGGGAACTGGAAGGCCACGTTTCAAAAAAATGCATCATCGCTTCCAATACTTCGTCGCTTTCCATAGCATCGATTGCGGCATCGCTTGCTCGGCCCAAACGCTGTATTGGGATTCACTTTTTCAATCCGGCGCCACTTATGAAACTCGTTGAAATCATTCCGGCGGTACAAACTTCCGAAAAAGTACTGCGCAAAACCGTGATGAACATTCAAAATTGGGGAAAGACTATTGCCGTGGCGAAAGATACCCCAGGTTTTATCGTGAACCGGGTGGCGAGACCTTTTTACGGGGAAGCCTTGCGCATCTATGAGGAGGGCATTGCCGATTTCGCCACCATTGATTGGGCGATGAAGCATATAGGAGGCTTTAGGATGGGCCCTTTTGAACTCATGGATTTTATAGGCAACGATATCAACTATACCGTGACGGAGACCGTTTTCGAGGCGTTTTACTATGATCCGCGCTATAAACCCTCATTTACGCAAAAGCGCTATGCTGAGGCGGGCTACTTAGGACGAAAAAGCGGAAAGGGTTACTATGATTATTCTGAAGGTGCATTGCAACCCCAGCCCAACGAAGATGTGGGACTCGCACAGAAAATCTTCGACCGGGTGTTGGTTATGCTTATCAACGAAGCGGCCGATGCGTTGTTTTGGGGCATCGCCAGTGCCGAAGATATTGATAGCGCGATGACCAAGGGGGTAAATTACCCTAAGGGATTGCTAATTTGGGCAAATGAAAAGGGCCTCCCATGGTGTGTCAAGCAAATGGATGCCCTGTACGATACCTATCGCGAGGACCGATACCGTTGCTCACCCTTGTTGCGAGCTATGAAAGAAGAAGGGAAACAATTTTTTGACTGAGAAAACGTATTATGGAACATTCCCAAATTCCAATTAAAATGCTCTCTCTAGATGCTTTCAGCCAATGGCTTGGCATCGAGATTCTGGAGGTAGAAAAAGGCCGCTGCAAGGTAGGCCTAACAGTGCGCCGGGAAATGCTCAATAGTATGGGTAAGGCCCACGGGGGCATTACCTATTCGCTGGCCGATACGGCCTTCGGATTTGCCGCGAACAGTCACGGTAAATATGCGGTTTCCATAGAAACGAGCATCAACCATATTAAAGCGGTGAGCGAGGGAGATTTTCTGGTTGCCGAAAGTGTGATCGAAAAAGTGAATACGAAAGTAGGTTTCAATATTGTGGAAGTGAAAAGAGGTGCAGAATTGGTAGCTTTGTTCAAGGGCGTCGTGTATCGAACTTCAAAAGATTGGAGCGACAGTCCAGAGACGAAGTAAATAGCAGTATCCTCTTACTTCGGAAGGAACCATACTGGAATTAAAAAAGAAAAAAATCAACATGTTAAAAAACGCATATATCATAGACGGGGTGAGAACGCCCATTGGGAATTACCAAGGTTCTTTGAGCACCGTTCGTACAGATGATTTGGCAGCATTGGTAATAGCCGAGGTTGTCAAGAGAAATCCTTCAATACCCAAAGAGGCCTATGACGATGTAATCTTGGGTTGCGCCAATCAAGCTGGGGAGGACAACCGCAACGTAGCTCGTATGGCTTCGCTTTTGGCCGGACTTCCGTTTACCGTTCCGGGCGAAACCGTAAATAGATTGTGCAGTAGTGGACTGTCTGCTATTATCCACGCGAATCGGGCTATCAAGGCAGGCGACGGCGATATCTTTATTTCTGGGGGCGTTGAGAATATGACCCGCGGGCCGTATGTTATCGCGAAACCTTCCAAGGCTTTTGGTACCGACGCTAAGATGTACGATAGCAGTTTTGGGTGGCGGTTCGTGAACCAGAAAATGCACGATATGTACGGCACCGACGGTATGGGGAACACCGCCGAGAACCTGGTGGAAAAGCACGGCATAACCCGTGAAGACCAAGATGCCTTTGCGTACCATAGCCAGATGAAGGCTGCCCGCGCCCAAGCATCGGGCAGGTTGGCCCAGGAAATTGTTCCCGTAGAAATTCCGCAGCGAAAAAAAGATCCTATCGTGTTTAAGGATGATGAATTCATAAAGCCGAACACGACTCCCGAAATATTGGCAAAATTGCGACCCGCATTTAAAAAAGATGGCAGTGTCACTGCGGGAAATAGTTCCGGGTTGAATGACGGCGCAGCCGCAACGATAATTGCTTCCGAGGAGGCTATCGATAAATATAATTTAAAACCACTGGCCCGTATCGTCTCGTCGGCGGTGGTAGGGGTGGAACCCCGAATCATGGGCATTGGCCCCGTAGAGGCTTCCAATCGGGCTCTCGCAAAAGCCAATTTAACGATGGAAGACATCGATGTGATTGAACTTAACGAAGCTTTCGCTAGTCAAGCTTTGGCGTGCATTCGAGAATGGGGGCTTAAGGATGACGATCGCCGTATCAATCCGAACGGAGGGAGCATCGCCATTGGCCATCCCCTAGGTGTTACTGGCACCCGCATCGCCTATTCGGCAGCATTACAGCTTAAGGAGACTCAGCAACGCTATGCCCTGATCACGATGTGCGTGGGCGTTGGGCAAGGCTATGCGGCCATTATTGAAAATACAACCATATGAGCAAGACAAAACATTATGTGTTAGGTAATTGGACCGAAGGGACCGGGGAAGGGACCCCAATTAAGGACTCTGTTACGGGTGAGGTATTTACCGCCGTTACTACCGAGGGGCTGGATATACCCGAAATTCTTCAATATGGTAGGGAAAAAGGGAGCGCTCTTCGCAAGATGACCTTTCAAGAGCGCGGTTTGATGCTGAAGCAGCTCGCGCTTTACCTTACAAAGAGGAAAGAGCAATTTTATGAGGTAAGTTATCGAACAGGGGCCACGCGTATAGACAGTTGGATAGATATTGAAGGCGGTTTTGGCAATCTGTTCGCGAATGCCTCGCTTAGAAAGCTTTTTCCCAACCAACCGTTTCACGTAGAAGGCGATCCCATCGATCTTTCCCGTGGGGGACGTTTTATGGCGCATCACATAATGGTGCCTCGGGAAGGAGTGGCCGTGCACATCAACGCCTTCAATTTTCCCGTGTGGGGAATGTTGGAGAAATGTGCTGTAAACTGGATGGCGGGAATGCCCGCCGTGGTCTTGCCGGCCCCCCAAACAGCCTATTTAGCCGAGGCGGTGGTTAAGGAGATAATTGCATCGGGGATATTATCAGAGGGTTCCCTTCAATTAATTTCCGGTACCGCAAAATCCATACTCGACACAGTGCAATCTCAAGACGTGGTCACCTTTACCGGCTCGGCCAGTACGGGGAGAAAACTAAAGATGCATTCTCGTCTGGTGGAAGAGTCGGTACCCTTCACCATGGAAGCCGATAGTTTGAATGCCTCCATATTGGGAGAAGACGCGGTGCCCGGTACGCCAGAGTTCGATTTGTTCATCAAGGAGGTGCGCAATGAGATGACCGTTAAGTGCGGACAAAAATGTACCGCGATTCGCAGAATTATTGTTCCTGAAAAATTGGTAGAAGATGTCCAAATTGCCTTGGGCAATGCGTTGGAGAAGGTAACCATTGGCGATCCGCGGCGCAAGGAAGTGCGCATGGGCTCACTAGTTTCAGAAGCGCAGCGAAATTCAGTTAAAACGCAGGTAGAGGAGATCGCTAAAACCGCCAACATCGTTTACGGCGGGTTTGACGACTTTGAGGTAATGGGCGCCGATTCTAAAACGGGAGCGTTTATAAAACCTATTTTGCTTCGGGAGGACAATCCGTTTCAAAATGAAATCGCCCATATTACCGAAGCTTTCGGGCCTGTAAGCACCCTAATGCCCTACAAGACACTGCAAGACGCGATTCAGCTGTCTAAAATGGGAAAGGGATCGTTGGTGAGCTCCATAGTTACCAACAACGACAGCATTGCCAAAGAATATACTATTTCCGCTGCAACCCATCACGGTAGAATTTTGATCCTGAACCGCGAAAGTGCTAAGCAAAGCACGGGTCACGGTTCGCCCTTGCCCAATTTGATACACGGTGGTCCGGGACGTGCGGGCGGTGGAGAGGAAATGGGAGGTATGCGTGGGGTGAAGCATTATCTGCAACGTTGTGCCATTCAAGGTTCACCCACGACGCTTACCGAGGTTACGGGCATTTACCAGCCGAAGGCTGCCTATAAGGAAACCGAG
Organism: uncultured Flavobacteriaceae bacterium; assembly: GCA_964639255.1. Lineage (GTDB taxonomy): Bacteria > Bacteroidota > Bacteroidia > Flavobacteriales > Flavobacteriaceae > NZQO01. Next base: position 7,571 of record CAZXDP010000058.1, on the reverse strand, counting down.
AAACATCCCTTCGCCTACCATTGGGAAGATATTGAACCGGGCATGTCGCTCGAAACGCATAAGCGCACGATCACCGATACCGATATCATCAATTTTGCGAACCTAACGTGGGACCATTTTTACGCCCATACCGATATCACCTCGCTCGAGGGAAGCATTTTCGAAAAGCGCACCGCCCACGGATATTTCATCATATCGGCAGCTGCCGGACTGTTCGTGTATCCCAATAAGGGCCCGGTGGCGGCGAATTACGGTCTTGAGGAAATTCGATTTTTGCGTCCGCTCTACCACAACGATACCGTTTATGTTCGCTTAACCTGCAAGCAGAAAGTAGACCGTGAGCAGAAGGGGACCGAGTTGCCCAGCGGCATCGTAAAATGGTTTGTAGAAGTTTTTGATGCCCAGCCAGATGAAGATCAAGAGCCCTTGGTGGCCATAGCGACTATTTTGACTATGGTTCAAAAAAAGCAAACCGTTTTTAAGGAGATGACTTCGGAGTCGATTCCCCAATATCTCTCTAGGCTTACCGAGGCCTCGCAGACACAATGGGGAACTATGGGGCCTCAGGAAATGGTAGAGCACCTGGAATATACCTATCGAATTGCCTCTGGCGAGTTTCAGGATTTTGAGATTGCCACGCCCGAAAAATACCTGGAGAAAACCCACGCCACCCTGTACAATTACGAAAAAATGCCGCGCGATTACAATTTTCCCCTTTCAGCAGAAGCCAGAATGAAGGAGCTGAAGCACCCCGATTTGGAAACAGCCAAGCAAAAGATGTTGGAGGCACGAGAGGCGTACCTTGATTTCTTCAGAAGAAATCCAGAAGCGACAACGAAGAATGTCGTTTTCGGGCCACTCACTAAGTTCGAATGGTATTTGCTAGAGCGCAAGCATCTCAACCATCATTTTGAACAATTTAAACTAATTTAAATACCACTCATTTTGACAGCACCATACGTAACACAGAGGATAGAAAATAACATTGCAACTATTGAGTTTTTCCACCCCGCGCATAACAGCTTGCCAGGCGATATTTTGGCCAAGTTGGCCTCGACCATTTCCGAGGCTGGCGAAGATGATTCCGTTAAGGTCATCGTACTAAAGAGTGGAGGCGATCGTACCTTTTGTGCCGGAGCTTCTTTCAAGGAACTCATCAATATCGATAACCCGGAAAGCGGAAGGCAATTTTTTATGGGCTTTGCCAATGTAATCAATGCCATGCGCAAGTGCCCCAAATTCATTATTGGAAGGGTGCAGGGAAAAACCGTGGGCGGCGGTGTTGGGGTAGCTTCAGCTACCGACTATTGTATGGCCACCCAGTACGCCTCCATTAAATTGAGCGAATTGAACATAGGCATAGGACCTTTCGTGGTGGGCCCAGCGGTAGAGCGCAAATTGGGTTTAAGTGGAATGAGCCAAATTGCGATTGATGCAAACACGTTCTATGATGCCGAATGGGCCAGGCAAAAAGGCCTGTACGCACAGGTTTTTGAAACAACCGAAGCGCTAGATAAAGCGGTGAGCGAATTCGCCGAACATTTATGTACCTATAATCCCGAAGCGATGAAAGAAATGAAGAAGGTGTTTTGGAGCGGAACCGATAACTGGGATACATTGCTTTCCGAACGAGCCGAAATTTCCGGAAGGTTGGTGTTGAGCGATTTTACAAAGGAAACCTTGAAACGGTTTAAATAGTATCTGATTAGAACTCGAAGAAGTTGAAAACGATGTAGTTCAGAAGAACATATGATTTATAGTTTTAAAGGCCATATTCCCGTAGTACACGAATCTAGTTTCGTACACCCGCTGGCGGCGGTAACTGGCAATGTGATTATCGGTGCGAACTGCTATATCGGTCCTGGCGCGGCCATACGTGGCGATTGGGGCGAAATTATATTGGAAGACGGTGTAAACGTACAGGAAAACTGTACGGTACATATGTTTCCCGGAAAAAGTATTGTCCTTAGGGAAGGCGCTCATGTAGGTCATGGCGCGGTTATTCACGGCGCCAACTTGGGACGAAATTGCCTCATTGGTATGAACAGTGTTATTATGGACGACTCTGAAATTGGCGATGAATGTATCGTCGGGGCGATGAGCTTTGTCAAGGCAGAAACCGTGTTCCCAAAACGTAAATTGATAGTAGGGAATCCCGCGAAGATCATTCGTGACGTGTCCGACGATATGATGGCGTGGAAAACAGCTGGAACCAAACTCTACCAACAATTGCCAGCCGATTGCCACGAGAGCCTTCGGGAAGTGGAACCGCTTCGCGAGGTGCCGAAGGATAGACCGAAACAGGAGAATTTTTATCAAACATTGGAAGCATTTAAGAAAGATTTAAAGTAAAATGTCGCAAACGGAATTCAAACTCCCTAAAATGGGGGAATCGATCAAGGAAGGTACCATCATCAACTGGTTGATAGCCGAAGGAGAGTCCTTTCAAGAGGGAGATATTTTGGTGGAAGTGGCGACGGATAAGGTCGACAATGAAGTTCCCGCCCCCTTCGCCGGTGTTATGAAAGAGCAACTGGTGGGGCCGCAGGAGGTGGTTCCCATTGGAAGTGCCATCGCCATTTTGGAGGCAAGGGAAGGTTCGACGAAGGCCGATTCCGAGACTACCGTCAGCGAAAAAAAGTCAGGGCCTGAAAAAAGCATATCGAAGGAAAAACAGGCAGCTGGCGCGACCAGAAAAAGGCGGAACGGCACTTCGGATACAAAGGTGAGCAAGCCCACTTCGTTTCAGGTTAACGAAAACATTTTTATTTCTCCCTTGGTAGATCGTATAGCGCGCAATCACCACATCAGTTATGAGGAGCTCGCTAGAATTCCCGCTACGGGTAGCGATGGGAGACTTCGAAAAAGCGATGTACTTCGGTATATCGACGAAGGAAGGCCGTATAAGTTTGCCCAGCCCGTGCCCGAAGTATCAGGATTCCAGGTGCCCAATTTGAAGTTTGATAAGGGTAGCGGAAAAATCGTCGAAATGGACCGTATGCGGCAAATGATCGCCGATCATATGGTGTTTAGCGCGAGCACGGCACCGCATGTTACCGCATATGTAGAAGCCGATTTGACCGAGATGGTCGCCTGGCGTACCAAGGTAAAAGATGCATTTCAAGAAAAATACGGCGAAAAACTAACATATACGCCGCTATTTATAGAGGCAGTTGCCAAAGCGATACAAGCCTACCCCATGATCAATTCTACGCTCGACGGAAAGAATATTATCGTAAAGGAAGAGATTAATATTGGTATGGCAACGGCCCTGCCCTCGGGAAACCTAATCGTTCCCGTGGTGCACAGAGCAGATAAGAAAAATCTGCACGAACTGGCTGCCACTACCAATCAATTGGCGCAGAAGGGCCGTGATAATAAATTGAAGGGAGATGATACCAAGGGAAGTACCTTTACCATTAGCAACGTAGGTACCTTTGGGAGCTTGATGGGAACACCCATCATCAATCAGCCCGAGGCAGCTATTTTAGCGACGGGTATTATAAAGAAGCGCGCCGAAGTAATGGAGCGGGAGGATGGTGATAGCATAGAAATTAGACATATGATGTACCTCTCATTATCGTTCGACCACCGTATTGTAGATGGATATTTGGCGGGGTCTTTTTTGCGGAAGATAGCAGATAATCTGGAAGCGTTTGACGCCGATAGGGAAATTTAGATATAGATGTTAAGTTGGGAATCCCAATCTAATTGAAGAAAAAAGAATTTATTTTGAGCGATAACATATCAAAGCAGGAATTGGAATTTGCCTTTACCAACTTGGTTACTGCAAAGGCAATGACCGAAATTTATGAGGCAAATTTCAAGACGGTGTCAAAGTATGTGCACGCCACTTCGCGTGGTCACGAGGTAATTCAAACCGCCATGGGGATGCAATTGCTTCCCCAAGATTATATGTTTCCGTACTATCGTGACGACAGTATGCTATTGGCTATTGGGATGAAGCCCTACGATTTGATGTTGCAGGTATTGGCAAAAAGGGACGATCCCTTTTCAGGAGGAAGAACTTACTATTCGCATCCCAGTTTGCGTGACGAAGACAAACCCAAAATCCCCCACCAGAGCTCAGCCACGGGTATGCAAGCAATTCCCGCCACCGGAGTGGCGATGGGTTTCTGGTATAAAGAAACGATGCCTTCAGCATTCAAAGTTGAAGATTCTCAACTGCCCGTGGTAGTATGTTCGCTTGGCGATGCCTCGGTTACCGAGGGCGAAGTCGCAGAAGCCTTCCAAATGGCAGCCTTAAAACAATTGCCCATTCTTTATCTGGTACAGGATAATGGTTGGGATATTTCAGCAAATGCCGAAGAAACCCGTGCCCAGAACGCCTACGAATATGCTGCTGGTTTTCACGGCCTTGAGGCGGTGAGTATCGACGGAACCAATTTTGAAGAAAGCTATACGACCCTTCAAAGGGTGTTGAACACCATTCGCAAGGAACGCCGCCCCTTTCTGGTCCATGCCAAAGTGCCCTTGCTAAACCACCATACCTCTGGCGTACGCATGGAATTTTACCGCGATGACCTAGAGGAGGCGAAATCGCGCGACCCCTATCCGAAATTGAGAAAACTTCTGTTGGAGAACGGATTTTCCGATTCGGAACTTTCGGAAATGGAAGATAGTGCCAAGAATGAGGTTTCTGAAGCACTCGAGAGGGCTATGAATGCCGAAGATCCGAAGCCTGAAGATTTGTTCACGCACGATTTTGCCCCTACTACAATTACCGATGAGGTGGGAGAGCGAAGTCCCCAGGGTGCTGAAAAGGTGGTTATGGTAGATTGTGCCCTTTTCGCAATCGAGGAGCTTATGCGCCAGCATCCCGAGTGCCTGTTATATGGCCAAGATGTGGGCGGACGGCTGGGAGGTGTGTTTCGCGAAGCGGCCACCTTAGCACAAAAATTTGGGGATAACCGTGTCTTCAACACACCCATACAAGAGGCTTTTATTGTGGGTTCTACCGTGGGGATGAGCGCCGTGGGGCTGAAGCCTATTGTTGAGGTTCAGTTTGCCGATTATATCTGGCCCGGCCTTAACCAATTGTTTACCGAAGTAAGCCGAAGCTGTTTTCTTTCCAACGGAAAATGGCCGGTTTCTATGATATTGCGGGTGCCCATTGGCGCCTACGGTAGTGGAGGGCCTTACCATTCTTCCTCGGTAGAGAGCGTGGTCGCCAACATTCGCGGCCTCAAGATTGCATATCCAAGCAACGGGGCCGATTTAAAAGGGTTGATGAAAGCTGCTTTTTACGACCCTAATCCCGTCGTGATCTTTGAGCACAAGGGACTGTACTGGAGTAAAGTCAAGGGCACTAAGGGCGCCACCTCTATAGAACCCGCAGAAGATTATATCCTCCCCTTTGGAAAAGCGTGGGTACTCCAGGAAATTTGGAAACAGGATGACGAAGAAACCCTTAGCATCATTACCTACGGGATGGGCGTTCACTGGGCGATGAACGCCTCGGAAGCGTTGGGGATGCAAGACCGTATTGAAGTGGTAGACCTTCGAACGTTACATCCATTAGATTATGAAACGGTATTCAAGAGCGTTAAGAAATGTGGCAAATGCCTGGTGGTTACTGAAGAGCCTTCTGAAAATAGTTTCAGCAGGGCCTTGCAGGGCAAGATTCAGGAAACTTGTTTTCAGTACTTGGACGCTCCGGTGATGCTCATTGGGTCTGAAAATATGCCGGCGATTCCCTTGAATTCCACATTAGAGGAAACAATGATCCCTTCCACGGAAAAGGTAAGGCTGAAAATAGAGGAACTATTGTCGTATTGAACAACTAGTTACAAGTAAATGGAGCGCCGTTGAATGCGCTCCATTCCCTTTAACTTTTTGAAAAAGAACTACCGCTTTACAATTTTTTTATACTGAATACTGGTTCCAGAAGTGATCTTCGCAATGTAAGATCCCGCGGCCAACCCCGAGATATCACAGGCCAAGGTAAGTCCCTCACCGTCGAATTGGCTTACCAACTGCCCGAGTACATTGAATACTTCCACCGTGCCAATAGGCTGGGAGGCCTGTACCTTCAAGACATCGTGCGCCGGGTTGGGATACACACGTACCTCGGTCACCGAGGGGGTTTCCGTAGCCAATACGGATTGTGCTACATATATGTTGAACTTTGCATTGTCGGGCATATCAGAAACATCTTCCGTGAAAATGGTCCATTTTGATGAATTTTCATTGTACCAAACCCCCAAGTTTTTATCCAGAACAACGTTGGAATTATCTCCCGTAGCGCCCCAGTTATGTCCTATTATAGGATATGCCTGAGGATTCCCATTAAGGGAGGGATGGTCTATTGTAGTGAAATTGCCAGTGGTATTTCCCGGCGTGCCCTGGTGGTAGAAAGCCGTAGCACCTCCCGTACCAGGATGACCTAAGACAAAGAATGCAGCATTTGCCGGGATGTTCGTGGGCACAGCTTCATTGTAGATGTGCCAAAAGCCCGTAACGTCATCGTACCAAAGGCCATAGTTGAATGGATTTAGCGTGTAAGATACATTGAGGTAATTTGTAGAAACGATTACCGCATTGGGGTCATTAAAAATGGACGAGAAGCTAAGAGGAAAGGTATGGCTCGAACCGTCTGCCTGCACAATAAAGGCATCGCCGCCCCCTAAAAGATATATGTTAAAGGCAACTCCAACCTCCATATTGATATTGGTATCTTCATTAAAAATACCCCATCGGTCTACGGTTTCGTCGTAAAATGCCCCAGATTTCGTGTCGTGGTATCGAACCTCTGAATTGGGGCCATCTAGATTGTGTGTGAAAAAAAAGCCAGTGCCGGGGTTTCCGTTCAATTCTGGATGGTCTAGATACGTAGTGGGACCATCCGTATTATCGGTAGTGCTTGTGTGCACATACACGCGATCCTGCGCAAAAATTGAAAGTACATTCAAAATTAAAGTTAGTGTAATAATTGTTTTCATAATAGATTATATTTTACATTAAACAAAAGCGGTAACCGTTATAGGGTTTTTCGATTGGGCCGAAACTCCCGTATGATACTACCTGTAGTTTTCGATAAAACTATGCTGAAGGAAGGAAAGGCATCGCCGCTGATGTACCAAAGTGTATCAGAAATGTAACATCCTTAGTATTGCAGTCATTCCAAGGAAGTTTTAGGGTAAAGTAATTTGAAATGAAAAAAAGGAGTGCTTTTTAGGGCACTCCTTTGCTTGGCTACTTCGGAAAAAAGAACTACCGCTTTACTATTTTTTTATACTGGATACTGGTTCCAGAAGTGATCTTCGCAATGTAAGATCCCGCGGCCAAACCTGAAATATCGCAGGCCAAGGTGAGGCCCTCGCCGTCGAATTGGCTTACCGACTGTCCGAGTACATTAAATACTTCCACCTTGCCAATAGGCTGTGAGGCCTGTACGTTCAAGATATCGTGCGCCGGGTTGGGATACACACGTACTTCGGTCACCGAGGGGGTTTCCGTAGCCAATACGGATTGTGCTACATATATGTTGAATTTAGCATCAACCGGCATGGGCGAAGTATCTTCGGTATAAATGGTCCAATTGCTGCCAT
>CAZXDP010000057.1:0-17453 GCA_964639255.1 uncultured Flavobacteriaceae bacterium | reverse complement strand
CAAGGGCGCACTCATTACCTTGACCGAATTATTGGCCGAGGAGTATAAGGAAAATGGTCCTGCCTTTAATGCTTTGGCGCTAGGGGCCGTACAGACCGAGATGCTGGAAGAGGCCTTTCCCGGCTACAACGCGCCGCTTTCAGCTGCTGAAATTGCCACCTACATTATGGATTTTGCGCTCACTGGACATCAGTTTTACAATGGCAAAATTTTACAGGTAAGCAACAGTACGCCCTAATATGGATGAAATATTGAGCAAATACCTTCCTTCACCTGCAGTGCAACCTGTTTTTGAGCTCATTAAAACCTACCAGGTGCATTTAAAAATCGTGGATGAACGCGTTACGCGCCACGGCGATTACCGAAAACTCCCAACAGGACAGCATCAAATTACGGTGAATGCTAATTTGAACCCCTACCGCTTTGTCATTACCCTTATTCATGAAATCGCCCATTTAGTGGCTTTTCAGAAATATGGGTCGTCCATAAAACCCCACGGCGACGAATGGAAGCGTACGTTTCAATTATTAATGTTGCCGTTTATTCGGCCAGAGGTATTTCCCCATTCGTTGTTGCCGCTATTGGCGTTGCATTTTAAAAATCCGCGTGCAAGTAGCGATACCGATGCCAAGCTCTCGCTGGCCTTAAAGCAGTTTGATCCGCCCAACGATAAAAACTATATCTTTGAAATACCATTGGGCGGCCACTTTCGCTTGCACAATGGAAAAATTTTCAAACGTGGCAACAAACGTGTTAAGCGTTACGAGTGCCTTGAGGTTTCCACTGGCCGCGTGTATTTATTCAATCCCAATGCAGAGGTGGAATTTCTGAACCGATAACCTTTTTTCAAAATAAATGAACCATGGCAAATAAAGATTATTATGCGGTAATTATGGCTGGCGGCATTGGTTCGCGATTTTGGCCCGTAAGCACCAGTGAGTTTCCCAAACAGTTTCACGATATGTTGGGCACGGGCAAGACGTTGCTTCAAACTACGTTTTCGCGGGTAGCAGGCATTATACCCGAGGAAAATATTCTTGTACTTACCAACCAGCGGTATTTGTCTATTACCTTACAACAGCTTCCACAGATAACCGAAGACCAAGTAGTATTGGAGCCTGCTATGCGCAACACAGCTCCTTGCTTGTTACTTGCTGCTATGAAAATCAAGAAAAAAAATCCCAATGCTTTGATGTTGGTGGCGCCCAGCGATCATTGGATCGAGGATGAAGTGGCATTCCACAGCGATATACAGCTATGCTTCGATGCGTGCCAGCGCAACGATTATCTTATGACGTTGGGAATCGTTCCTACGTTCCCCAACACGGGCTATGGTTATATTGAAGCGGAAGCAAATTCAGCTTCAGAAATATTAAAAGTGCGCCAATTTCGTGAAAAACCGAATTATGAAACCGCCAAACGGTTTTTGGAGCAGGGAAACTTTCTATGGAACGCAGGAATTTTTATTTGGAGTGTAAAGAGCATCGTGAACGCGTTTGAAAAATACCAACCTACAATGCACGCTCTATTCGCTGAAGGAAAACCTGTGTACAACACACCCGAGGAGGCACGATTTATTGAACAGAATTATGCGCTGGCACAGAATATCTCCATAGATTACGCCATTATGGAACAAGCCGATAATGTATATATCAAAAAGGCCGCTTTCGACTGGAACGACCTTGGCACTTGGGGAGCCCTCCACGAGGAACTGGACAAGGACGATCAAGACAATGCTGTGGTAGGTGCCAAGCCGCACTTGGCCAATTCCTTAGGGAATATGGTGTTTGCGCCTTCTGGCAAGCTCGTTGTGGTAGAGGGGTTAAACGATTATATAATCGTGGACAAGGAAGAAGTTTTGCTTATCTTTCCGAAGGAAAAAGAACAGGATATAAAATCCCTGCTCGCTACCGTTAAGCAAACGTTTGGAGAAAAGTATACCTAGATGACAGACAACCAGAATGATGATATTAAGATTACCCCGAACGATGAGGAATTTGAGCAGGTAAAGCTCACCACTTGGGAGAACATAAAAAAATTCTTGACCGAACTATTCGATATTCGGTCTGAGAGCGATCGAGATGCCACTATTGAGGCGGTAAAGAAAGATATTTCGTTTAAGGGCCACACGGCTTGGATTCTTATCTTTTCCATTTTTGTGGCCTCTATAGGCCTCAATGTGAGCAGTACTGCAGTGGTAATTGGCGCAATGCTTATTTCGCCTCTTATGGGACCTATCGTGGGTATTGGACTTTCCGTGGCAATCAACGATGTGGAAACCATGCGTCGATCGCTTATTAACCTGGGCGTCATGGTCTTCTTAAGCGTTCTGACTGCCTTTCTGTACTTCAAGCTTTCACCCCTCACCGAGGAAACCCCTGAATTGTTGGCACGTACATATCCTACAATTTTAGATGTGCTGGTGGCGATTTTTGGCGGACTGGGGCTTATCGTCGCCAAGACGAAGAGTGGTACCATAGCCAGCGTTATCTTTGGTGTTGCCATTGCCACGGCCCTTATGCCACCGCTTTGTACTGTGGGCTACGGACTTGCCATTGGCAATTTCAATTACGCCGGGGGGGCGATCTATCTATTTTCCATCAATGCGGTTTTCATAGCCCTTTCCACATTCATCGTTTCAAAATTATTGCGTTTTCCGTTGGTGCGCTATGCTAACAGCAAACGCCGTAAACGCACCGCTCAAATAGCTTCACTCATCGCTATTATAGTCATGGTGCCTAGCGTGTACCTATTTGTACTTTTATACGACCAACAGGTATTTGAAACGGAAACCAAGGAATTCGTAAAAGAAGTGATACGCTATGACGGGGCCGAGGTAGTTAAGTTTACGCAAGATTATAAAACAAAGAATATAGATATCTATCTTATCGGCCAACCTGTGCCCCAATCGAAAATCAATGAATGGCTAGGGGAAATGCGTACCGTAGAACGGTTGGAGGGCGCCAACCTGCGTATTTACCAAGGCGCCGATCAAACGGGGGAACTAGCAGCGCGACTTTCCAGTGAGGTAAAAGCCGGAATTTTGGAAGATCTTTACGTAAAGAACGAGCAACTGTTGGAAGACAAAAACTCCCGCATCGCCTTTCTTGAAAATGAAATTGCCCGCTTGCGGATTAAGGAAGTGCCGTTTCAGGAACTTAGTACCGAAGTAAAGACCGTTTATAGCGATTTGGAAGAATTTGCCTATTCCAAGCGCATTTCAACCAACTTTCAAAAAACCGATACCCTACCTGTTTTCTATGTTCGGTGGAACAAATCTGTTTCCAACAGGGAAAAATCGAACAAGAACCAGACATTATACAATTGGCTCAAGTTGAAAATGAGGGCAGATACCTTGCGTATTCTTGATTTTCCCCAATAAAAAAGAGCGTCCCGTTGGGAACGCCCTTTTTTATGACTTTCAATAGGAGTCTATCTTTTAACGAACTTGTATGAAACTAACTGTTCTTCAATTTCGAGCTGGGCGAAATAGGTGCCCGCGCTAAGCTGGCCTACATCTATGGAATTTTCGGTAGAGATTTCAGAAGTAAGAATTACGCGTCCGTTTATATCGATAACAGAAACCGGAGTACCTTCCAAACCGTTGAGCGAAAAGGAAAGGACGTTATCAGTGGGATTAGGGTAAAGGCTAAGACCTTCCCTCTGAAAATCGGTTACGGCCAATACGCTGTCCCCTTCCATAAAAACGTGCTGCGTATTTATTTCAGGATTGTTTATTTCGTCAACGATGCCAGAAGGCCATTTAATGACAATTTTATCGATAGAGGTTGCGGTACCAATGCCAAAGTGCCCGGTTAAGCTGCTCATATGGCTAAAGCCCTGTCCCGATCTAATTTCCCGTATTTGCATGCCCCAATCGCCATACGCCTCAATGCGGGCGCCAATACCGTTGCTGTTACTTTCGATGCCTTTCAATACAATTTTTACCCAGTTGTTACTATTCCCGGAATTGATCCACAAGTCGCCGTCATTGACCACGTCGAGAAAACCATCGTTGTTAAGATCACCAATAGCGCCTTCATCGAAGGGGAGATCCTGGCCGGTAAAGGTTAGGTCGCCATTATTGATATATAATTCTTTGGTGAGCTCAGAAAAAATATCGACAAAGCCGTCATTGTTGAAATCGGCAGCTTGATTTTCCCAGGCGCCAAGGTCTGTGGCCTCAATACCCGTGGTAGCGATAATATCTGTGAACTGGCCAGTGCCATCATTCAGCATAAAACGATTCTGAAAATCGTGGTTCACGATGAAGGCGTCGAAATCTCCATCATTGTCGAAATCTTCAAAAACGGTAGACCAAGACTGAGCGTTATCGCGCATGTTAATTTCCTGTCCGTTTTCAGTAAAAGTACCATCGCCATTATTCGTATACATAGCATTGTCGCGATGCGGGTCTCCAGGGACGGCACCTCCCTTACATTTCGTAAGGTACATATCGATATCGCCATCGTTGTCGTAATCTACCCAAATCGCAGCATAGTTGCCCGGGGCATCTATGGTTTGAATTAGCGTTTGGTCGAGGACCATAAGGCCGTTACCATCATTTCGATAAGGATGGCTTAAGTCAACGTCGTGACATACAAAAGAATCCAAATCGCCATCATTATCAATATCGGCAAAGGTAGATCGTTGGGAGAAGATATATTCTGGACGTGGATCCTCGGTATATGCGGTACCGTCGCTATTGGCAATTAAGAAAGATACACGCGAACCGTTGCCCAATACCATATCGTTGTATCCGTTTTCATCAATATCACCTACTGCGACGCTCCAATTGGGCACATTCTGTATATTCAAGGGGCGGAATACCGAATTGAAAGAGCCATCGGGCTGTTGGTAGTCAATGCCGATACCGCTGCTGGAAATACGAACATAGTCGTCTAGATAGTCGCCGTTCATATCTACGGCTATTTCAGATGAATCGAAATAATTTCCCAGCAAGGCGCCTTGATTGGTAAATGTTACTTGGGCGGTGATGCTGGAAATGGAAATTAGGGCGAGCCCTAAAAGTAATCGTGTTGTCATGGTAAAATATTTTTTGGGCTTTAAAAATAGGATAAAATTGTTGATTGCTAAAGGGATGTGGATATTTATTGCCCTTTTAACTGCACTTCCCTGATTTTTTTGAACAAATCGGAAGAATAAACAAAATTGACCACATCTTCATTATCGGTTTTAAAAATCTCTTGGTTAGTTCCTTGCCACACCAAGCGACCATCTTTTAGCAGCACCACTTTTTCGCCTATTTCCATAACCGAGTTCATATCGTGGGTAACCACCACGGTGGTAATATCGTACTCGTGCGTAATTTCCTGCACGAGGTTGTCGATAAGGGTTGCCGTTTTTGGGTCGAGACCCGAGTTGGGTTCGTCACAGAAAAGATATTTTGGCCTATTTACGATAGCCCGCGCTATGGAAACCCGCTTTTGCATACCGCCCGAAATCTCAGCGGGAAATTTTTTGTTCACATTTTCCAGATTTACACGCGACAGTACCTCATTGACGCGGTCGAGCATTTCGGTTTTTTTCTGGTTGGTGAACATCCGCAGGGGAAACATCACATTTTGCTCAATATTCATAGAATCGAAAAGTGCCCCACCCTGAAAGAGCATGCCCATTTCCTCTCTTAGGCTGCGCTGCTCTTCATCGTCCATATCCTGTATGGCGCGATCGCCGTAGTAAATTTTACCTTCCTCGGGCCTGAAGAGACCGATGAGGCATTTCAGCATAACGGTTTTCCCACTTCCGCTTTGTCCAATAATTACATTGGTTTTACCCTTATCGAAGGTTGTGGAGATGCCTTTCAGAATTTCTTCCTCACCAAATCGCTTTCGTATATTCTCTACCTTGATCATGAGCTCAATAACAGTTGTGTGATAATATAGTTGGCCAAGATAATGATGATACTTGTCCATACGAACGAATTGGTACTCGCTTTCCCTACCTCAAGGGCGCCACCGGTCATATAATACCCCTGCCAAGCAGGTACCGTGGCCAAAACGAAAGCGAATACAAATGTTTTGATGAAGGCATAGGTTAAATGAAAGGGGATAAAACTATCTTGAAGACCAGCCGCAAAAGCAGTTGAAGAGGTGAAACCCCCATAAACGCCGGCCAGCCATCCCCCTGCAATACCAAGGAACATGGCAATGGCAATGACGAAAGGATAGAAAAGCAAGGCGATAATTTTAGGAAACACGAGATAGTTAAGTGAATTGATTCCCATAACTTCCAATGCGTCAATTTGCTCGGTTACCCGCATGGAGCCTATGCTCGAGGTAATGAACGACCCTACTTTCCCCGCCATGATAATGGAGAGAAAGGTGGGGGCAAACTCCAAGATGATGGATTGCCGGGTGGCAAATCCTATGAGCGATTTGGGAATGAGCGGATTGTCCATATTAAGCGCGGTTTGTATTGCCACTACACCGCCTACGAAAAAGGATACAAAGGCAACGATACCCAATGAGTCGATAATCAAGTCGTCTATTTCCTTAAAAATAAGCTCCCGCAGTACAGACCGTTTGGTATAACTGCCAAAAACCTTCTTAATCATAATGAAATAGGAACCGATATCTTTTAGGTACTTCATAAATAGCTAGCTCTTGCTAAAGTAACAAAATTCAATGAGGGAATCGACCAAATTAAAGCACAAGAATACAGCAGGAATTATTTTAACAAGAGGTTTCGTATCTTCTGGTAGATTTCGGTATTCTCGTATACGCCACCAAAAACTTCGGCACCGGGACCCGCCGCGAAAACCGGTATCAACGTCGCAGAATGCCCTCCTGTTGAAAAAGAAGGCTTTATACTGTTATAATCACCATCGTTCGCAGCAAGTGTAAAACCACCAGTCTCGTGATCGGCTGTTACAATTACGAGGGTCTCGGGATTAATTTTCGCATAGTCTAGCGCCACTCCAACGGTTTTGTCGAAATCCAACTGCTCGGCGATGAGGTAATCAGCGTCATTTGCATGGCCGCCCCAGTCAATCTGGGAGCCTTCAACCATTAAAAAGAAACCGTTGGCCTCGCGCGCCAAGCTTTCTATAGCCAGCTGTGTGGCCTTGGGTAGAAAATCGCCCCGGCCTTCAGACATTTTAGGCATTCCATCTTCGGCCAATAGAATAACATGTTTACCCGTAACAGCCCGTGTGGGTAAGGCGGTGGTGTCTATATGAAATCCATTTTTATTCAATTCGTTAAAGAGATTCTTACCGTCTTTTCGATCTGCAAAAAATTCTTGTCCGCCCCCCGCGACAAAATCAAGTTCACTGTTGGGCAGAAAGGCGGCAATTTCCTCGTATAACCTCCTACTTCTCACGTGGGCATAAAAGCTGGCGGGCGTAGCGTGCACTACCGATGAGGTTGCTATAATGCCCGTAGCCAAACCTACTTCAGAAACTTGTTCTACAAGCGTTGGCACGGTATTTCCATCGGCATCTACGCCAATGGCCCCATTGAAAGTTTTTACACCGGCAGAGAATGCCGTTGCCCCTGCGGCAGAGTCGGTAACCAAATCGCTGCTAGCACTGGTTGCTATGAGCCCGACGACAGGAAATCGCTTAAAATTGGAAGTAGTTTCTGAAAAATAAAAACCAGCAGATACCTGGCCAAGCCCCATGCCATCGCCAATAAGCAATATTACATTTTTTGGAGCCTTAGGGCTGCTGCCAGGGGAGGCAAGGGTATTGTCTTTTACCTGAACCGACACGCATGCCTGCAGTACAGCTATTAATACTGATAATAAAAAATATTGACGGGCCTTCATGCTTAAGGTATCTGAGAAATTAAAATGTAAAAATACAGAGAATCCGTTGTTTTCTAGAAACAGAACGGCTATTATTAGCCTAAAATCTTAGCGCGGATTCCTCGCCAACGAAGTTTTCTGGCAAAGGCTCCCTCGGCCTCGTTCAACAAAAAGGATTTTTTGTTCCTTTTTGCCCGCAAATAGCCTGTAAGGCAATGGAAGAAAAACCGAATACTCTGTTTTTTCACTGCCAATTTAGCCGAAGCAAGGACGGTAAGGAGAAAGCCGTATCGCAATGTATAAAAGGCTTCCCCTTGCTTGTGTCGGGCGGCTTTGGTATAGGTGTTTCCTGTGGGCTTCAAATGTTTTACGTGCAACGAAGTATCTGTACATACCTGCCAACCGTTGTATTTTGCCAAAAGTTCATCGGCCGTGTCCCATCCCATAGCAGGTCTTAATCCGCCAATTTGCTGAAAGCAAGGTTTGCGATATGCTTTTAGGGCCCCGCGAAGATGATCTTTGTTGGTAAGACCTTCCAGTTGCCACGTGCCGTTTTTTTCTATGTAGCAGAATCCGCCGGCCATGCCGCATTTTGGGTTGTTTTCAAAAATTGTCGAGATGCGCTCGAGGTAGTTCTTCGGAAAAATTAAATCGGCGTCAAACTTGCAAAGTATATCATAATCATTGTTTAGGTGCCGTAGCCCAAGGTTAAAAGCCTCTATCACCTTACTGCCTGGGGCGTGTGTTGACTTTGATTTTTTAATGCTATAGGTGATGAATGCATGTTTTTCTGAAAATGCTTCGATAATAGTTTGCGTGCCATCGCTGGAATGGTCGTTTACAACGTGTATTTCGGCAGGCTGAAGTGTTTGTGCCACCAAAGATTCGAGGGTTTGCGCTAAGTGCTTTTCCTCATTATGGGCGGGGATTACAATGCAAAATTTCATGAGTTGCGCTCTGCATATACCAGGTAATACCGTGGGGTAAACCGCCTCAAAATAGGTCGGAAACCTATTTTTTTCACTGGATTTGAGAATTTTTTCCGCGCCACAATACGCCATCCCGCCTTTTCCATAAGCCAATCGAACTGCCAGTCTTCAAACTCGTGGTAATGGCGATCGCGGGCATCCTTCGGATTTCTATACGCCGATGCGAACCAGAGTTTAAGAGGTACGGACGCTACCAGTTTCGTTGCCTTGATATCTCGTAGCACATTGAAGGGTGCTACTAGGTGCTCAAAAATTTCGAATGCAGTTACGGCAGCATAGTCATTTGTTTGAACGGCTTCTGTATTGAGATCTAAATCTTCGCCTGAGGTGTTGGTTACCTTGTACCCCTCCTTTTCCATTATTTCAGAAAAGGGATTGCGTACCCCTAGATCCAACAAATGTAAATCATTGGGTATGTGCCCCTTCAAAAACGAAAGGGTTATTTGGTACCTTCTCTTTGGATAATTCTTTTCGTACATATTTATACCCGATATACCACAGCGTTAATGTTCATTCCGGCACCTACGCTGGCAAAGAGAACCACATCGCCTGAATCAATCGAGTGCTCTTCAAAAGTTCCCTTCACAACCAAATCGTATAGGGTAGGTACTGTGGCCACACTGCTATTTCCCAGGGTGCCGATACTCATGGGCAGAATATGGTTTGGGACGGAAACATCGCAAATTTTATAAAAGCGCTTTACAATGGCCTCGTCCATTTTCTCGTTGGCTTGGTGGATAAAAATTTTCTTGATTTCATCTGCCTCAACCCCGGCTTTTTCAACGCATTCTTTCATGGCATTGGGTACGTGGTTGAGGGCAAATTCGTAAATCTTCCTGCCGTACATTTTAATATAGCGCCTAGCATCGGTAATTTCTTGGTTGTTGCTCTCACCAAAGTAGATGAAATGTGCCTCGTCTAGGGCATAGGTAACACTTTGATGGGCCATAATACCCTGTTTCCCTTCTACCGCTTCTACCACCGTGGCCCCTGCGCCGTCACTGTAGATCATCGAATCGCGATCGTGCTGATCTACCACCCTGCTTAGCGCTTCGGCACCTATAACCAAGCATTTTTTTGCCATTCCGCATGAGATAAAGGCGTGTGCCTGTATAAGGCCCTCTACCCAACCAGGACATCCAAAAAGTATATCGTAGGCCACGCAGTAGGGATTTTTTATCTTCAATAAGTGTTTTACCCTCGAGGCGAGACTTGGAACCGTATCACTTTGCTGACTGCCGTGCCTTACATCGCCATAGTTGTGGGCAACGATTATATAATCTAAACTTTCTGGGTCAATATTGGCATTGGCTATCGCTTTTTGTGCAGCGAAAAAAGCAATGTCGGATGTGGTATATTCATCCTTGATATACCTTCGTTCGGAAATACCTGTAATAGCCTTGAACTTTTCAATGATTACCGTATTGTCATGATCGAAGGGCGAACCGTCTTCATTATAGAAGCTGTGCTTTTCGAACTGCCTGTTTGGCGCGATGCCCTCGGGAATATAACTTCCAATACCCGTAATCTTTGTGCCCATATAGTAAATTTTGGCTAAAATTACGTAAAACAGGCGTTAAATACTATAATATCGATCGAAATCGAGGCAATTGCTAAGGGCTACTTTTAGGAGATGTTGTTATTGAAAAACCCCCTGAAAGCGCGTGGCGCCGTCAAGGGGCTTTTTGGGATTGTTTTTGGAGCTATCCTTTCCGCTATTATGCCTCTTCCATATACGATTCTATGGGTTCGCAGGTACAGATTAAGTTTCTATCTCCGTACGCATCATCAACGCGGCGTACCGTAGGCCAAAATTTATTTTCGGATACATATTCCAAGGGGAAGGCGGCCTGTTGGCGTGTATAGGGAAAATCCCAATCATCGCTGGTTAGCATCGTCATGGTATGGGGCGCGTTTTTGAGAACATTATTGTTATCATCCTTTTCCACCGCATCAATTTCCTTTCTTATTGAAATCATCGCATCGCAAAAGCGATCTAGCTCTTCCTTGCTCTCGCTCTCGGTAGGTTCGATCATCATGGTGCCCGCCACTGGAAAGGATACTGTAGGGGCGTGGAATCCATAATCCATAAGACGTTTCGCAATATCTACCACTTCGATGCCGTGGTTCTTGAAGGGTCTACAATCTATAATCATCTCGTGGGCTGCACGGCCTCGTTCACCAGTATACAGAGTTTCGTAATGTCCTTTCAGGCGCTCCTTGATGTAATTAGCATTTAAAATAGCATATTGGGTAGCCTTTTTTAGCCCATTCTCACCCAACATGGTAATATAGGCATATGAAATTAGGCATGCAAGCGAGCTTCCCCAAGGTGCCGCCGAAATGGCCGTGATAGCTTGGTCACCACCTGTTTTTACCACAGGGTTTGAAGGCAGGAAGGGAACCAGTTGTTTTGCAACGCATATAGGGCCTACACCTGGACCACCACCCCCGTGGGGAATGGCGAAGGTCTTATGCAGGTTGAGGTGGCAAACATCGGCACCAATAGCACCTGGGTTGGTAAGGGCTACTTGGGCGTTCATATTGGCTCCGTCCATATAAACCTGCCCGCCATATTCGTGGATAATACTCGTGATTTCCCGAATTGCCGACTCGTATACACCGTGTGTAGAGGGATAGGTAACCATAAGGGCAGAAAGTCGGTCCTTGTACTTTTCGGCTTTCTCACGAAGGTCCTCCACATCGATATTGCCGTTATCGCTTGCCTTGGTGACCACCACTTGCATCCCAGCCATTACGGCACTGGCCGGATTGGTACCGTGAGCAGATGAGGGTATAAGGCAAATATCCCTATGGCTCTCGCCACGCGATTCGTGGTACGCACGAATCACCATCAATCCTGCGTATTCGCCCTGGGCGCCCGAATTGGGTTGCAGCGAGGTTCCTGCAAAGCCGGTAATTTCGGTAAGTTGCCGTTCCAGTTTTTTCAATACCTGTTGGTAGCCTTCGGCTTGTTCTACAGGTACGAATGGATGTACATTGCCCCATTGTGGATCGCTTAAGGGTAGCATTTCCGCAGCGGCATTGAGTTTCATCGTGCAAGATCCCAAGGAAATCATAGAGTGGTTCAACGAAAGGTCTTTTCGTTCCAATCTTTTAATATAGCGCATCAATTCTGTCTCGCTATGGTATCGATTGAATACTTCGTTTTGTAGAAATTCGGTCTTACGGGCCGCTTCGGCAGGAATCGCTTTTCCTTCGATAATCTTTGAAATCTTTACAAATTCCTTATTGGTAGCCTCTGCAAAAACTTGAACAATCTTGTTAAGATCTCTAAGGGTAGTGGTTTCATTTATGGAAATGGAAACGGTCTCGGTATCGGGATAATAGAAATTGATTTCCTTCGCCTCGGCCAAAAATTTAATTTTGGTCGCATCGGTTTTTACCGCGATAGTATCAAAATAGGTCTCGTTGGCCTGATATAGTCCTAATCTCTCAAGGGCATCGGCCAAGGTAGCGGTTTTATTGTGTATTTTATCTGCGATATCCTGAAGGCCTTCTGGACCATGGTACACGGCGTACATACCTGCCATTACGGCAAGCAGCACTTGTGCGGTACAAATATTTGAGGTGGCCTTGTCGCGCTTTATATGCTGTTCACGGGTTTGGAGGGCCATGCGCAGCGCCCTGTTGCCATCCATATCTTTCGTTACACCTATGATGCGCCCCGGAATATTACGCTTGTATTCGTCCTTGGTCGCAAAATACGCGGCATGTGGGCCGCCATACCCAAGGGGAATGCCAAATCGTTGGGTAGTTCCCACTACGACATCGGCTCCAAAATGACCCGGCGATTCCAATTTCACCAAGCTCATAATGTCGGCCGCG
The DNA here is from genome assembly GCA_964639255.1 of uncultured Flavobacteriaceae bacterium. GTDB lineage: Bacteria > Bacteroidota > Bacteroidia > Flavobacteriales > Flavobacteriaceae > NZQO01. The sequence continues at coordinate 4,845 of CAZXDP010000057.1, read as the reverse complement.
ACGGCAACCTTGATACCTGCTTTATTGCAGTTGGGAATGAATTCCTTAAAATTGTGCACTTTGCCAGTGCGACCTGGGTATTGTACGATGGCTCCAAAAAAATCAGCAGAAAAATCAAATTGCTCGTGGTCGCCTGTAACGATTTCCACTCCAATGGGGGTTGCCCGGGTTTGTAGCACAGAAAGGGTTTGCGGCAATATCTCTTCGGAAACAAAAAATTTGTTCACATCCTTCTTTTTCTGGTCGCGGTCGCGTAGCGCAAACAGAAGCCCCATGGCCTCGGCCGCTGCGGTACCTTCGTCCAGAAGCGACGCATTGGCCAGTTCCATCCCGGTAAGGTCTGCAACCATGGTCTGGAAATTTAGCAATGCCTCCAAACGTCCTTGTGCAATCTCGGCCTGGTAGGGAGTATACGCGGTATACCAACCGGGATTTTCCAAAATATTGCGTTGAATTACGGGAGGTAAAACAGATTGGTGGTACCCCAGCCCTATATACGTCTTGAAAACTTTATTCTTGGCGGCCAGTTCGTTGATGTGCTCTAGGTATTCTTGTTCGCTCATCGCCTCGTCGAGGGTAAGGTCTTCCTTGAGCCTAATATCGTCGGGGATGGTTTCAAAAATAAGCTGTTCAAGACTCTCTGCGCCAACGGTTTCCAACATTTTTGGAAGATCGCTGCGTCTGGGTCCAATATGTCTTAGTGCAAAGGAATCTGTATTCATTTTAAGGGATACAATTTTACGGAATGCCTTCGTCGGCAAACTGGCGCAAAATTACAATATAAAACCGTAAAAAAATGAGGATTTAACGCTTGCGAAGCGACATTTTTTTTATCCGAAATCTGCGATTGTCACTGCATTACCTATTTTTGTTTGATGCGATATGCTAAAACGATTTTCCAATTCTACATCAATAGCAGCACGCATGTAGCCTTGGCAGTTTGCGCCTTGGTAGGGGTCACCGAAATGCAACTGGATTTCGATGTGGGTTGGGCCTTTTGGGCCGTGGTGTTCTTCGGAAGCATTACGGGCTATAATTTTGTTAAATACCCCAAAGTGGCCGGGCTCCACCACCGCAGTCTCACCAATTCGTTGAAAACCATACAGGTGTTTTCCTTTGTATGTTTTTTGGGACTTTTAATTTTTTCTTTTCGGCTTTCTGTGGGCACACTACTCTGTTTGCTTTTTCTGGGATTTTTAACGCTTTTGTATGCCGTACCCCTTTACGCCCAGAAGAACTTGAGAAGTACGGCAGGATTGAAAGTCCTTATTGTAGTCTTAGTATGGGCAGGGGTAACGGTGGCGGCGCCCGTGGTGGAAGCCGGTGCTTGGTCACTGGCAACAATTATGGTTTTCGTACAGAGGATGCTGGTCGTTGTGGTGCTTACCTTGCCTTTTGAGATTCGCGACTACCGCTACGACAAACCCCAACTGCGCACCCTGCCACACCAATTGGGCGTGAAACAAAGCAAGCTGCTAGGCTACTTGCTAGTGGCCGTCGTGCTATTGCTTCAATGGGGAATTGACAGGGGGGATATCTCTGGTTGGCTAGGCGTCATAGGTTTGGCTATATTGCTCATTTTAGGACTTTACTTTGCAACACCTAGGCAGTTACGCTATTATGCTTCATTTTGGGTCGAGGCCATTCCCATGGGTTGGCTGGCCCTACTATGGCTCGCGGGATAATTGTTCTCGAATGCGACCTTTTAATGCGTCTTTTTTGTGTTTCGGAAGTACGTGCAAGTTCGCGTCGCGCAGCAGATACGAAAGGCGTGTGTTTCTAACCGCGTGTTCCCGGCATACCCTGCATACAAGATGATGCAGTTTCATCAACCATTTTTCCAAAGGCTTGGCTTCGCGATACTGAGCCTTATCGCAAATGTGGGAGGCATCCTTGCAGCTAAATAAAATCATAATGGTTAAAACCAGTTTTTTTCGAGGCAATCGGCCAACGCCTTTCTGGCGCGGTGGATAATCACCCAAAGATTAGACGGGGTTATGCCGTATTCATTACAAATGGCTTCGGTATCTCGGTTTTCAATCGATTTCATCTTGAAAATCGCGGCTTGCCGTTCGGTGAGACCCTCCATGCATCGTAAAATCGCCATTCCCAGTTCTTCATTTTCTATAGTGCCCTCGGCGCTACTATCGTGGGGGTCGGCCACACGCTCCTCGAGCCAGTCACCCTCTATGTCGGGATCTGAGAATTGAACGCGTACTTCGGCCTGTCCTTTTCGAGAATTTTTTCTTCGATAGTGATCAATGATTTTACGCTTCAAAATTGCGATGAGCCAAGTGCGCTCGCTTGATTCGCCCTTAAAGTTCTTCTTCGATTTGAGCCCTGCCAAAAATGTTTCAGAAATTAAATCTTCAGCAATAATAACATCGTTCACCCGGGCAATGGTGTAATTGTAAAGATAGTCGGCATACCTGTCTATCCATAATTCGGGATGTAAGCTGTGGTGGGCCATAAAGGTCTTCTTTTTCTAGCCTTTCAAAAGTAGGAAACTTTGCTTAGTATGAAACGGTGTAGATATGTTTTTGGTATTTGTTTATTGGCAAGACATACGCCACACCAACCCGATTGACCTTTGTAAAGCCAGAACAAGGGCTGTTTTCATTTTTCTAGCAATAGGTTTTATCCAGTAGAAGCGCTTACCGAATCAATCCGGCACGCCTTAACAATGCTTCGGGATCTGGTTTTCTACCTCTAAACTTAACATATAGTTCCATCGGGTCCTCGGTGCCACCTTGCGACAGGATATACGCCTTGAATTTGTCGGCTACTGTTTTGCTGAAAATTCCCTCTTCCTTGAAATAGGAAAACGCATCGGCATCTAGCACTTCGGCCCATTTATAGCTGTAATAGCCCGCCGAGTATCCTCCTTGGAAAATGTGGGAAAAAGAGGTGCTCATACAATTGCTGGGCACATCGGGGTAGAGTTTGGTAAGGGCAAAGGCACCTTTCTCGAAGGCTTTCACGTCCTTGATTTTGCTTGGGTCGCTGCCGTGCCAAGCCATGTCGAGCATACCGAAGCTAAGTTGGCGGAGTGTTTTCATTCCTTCCATAAACGTGGCGCTAGCCTTTATTTTTCCAATATATTCCATAGGAATTCGTTCCCCGGTTTGGTAGTGGTTGGCAAATAGTTCCAAAGTCTCTTTCTCGTAGCACCAATTTTCTAAAATCTGACTTGGCAGTTCTACAAAGTCCCAATATACATTTGTTCCCGAAAGGCTCGCATAGGTTGTATTGGCCAACATACCGTGCAGGGCATGGCCGAATTCGTGGAAAAGGGTGGTCACCTCATTGAAGGTGAGCAGCGACGGTTTGCTGGCGGTAGGTTTGGTAAAGTTGCAAACGATGGAAATGTGCGGACGTTCATTAATGCCCTCCCTTATTTCCTGTTGTTTGTACACGGTCATCCAAGCGCCGTTGCGTTTGCCTGGCCTAGGGTGGAAGTCGGCGTATAGCAACGCTACCAAGTTGTCTTGGGTATCGGCAACACGGTAGGTTTTTACATCGGGGTGGTACTTGTCGATATCAAAAACCTCCTCGAAGGTAAGTCCGAATAGTTTTTCGGCCACTGTAAATATTCCCTGGATGACATTTTTCAATTCGAAATAAGGTTTCAGCTTTTCATCGTCAAGGTCGAAGCGTTGCTGTTTGAGCTTTTCGGTGTAGTAGGCACCATCCCACGATCGAAGTTTATCAATACCATCGCGGTCCTTTGCGAACGCCTCCAATTCGGCAAACTCGTCCTGTGCGGCAGGTTTCGCCTTCGTAAGCAATTCTTGCAGGAATTCTTGGACTTTCGTGGGCGTTTCGGCCATACGTTCTTCCAACACGAAGTGGGCATGGCTTTTGTACCCAAGAAGCTGCGCTCTTTGATGCCTTAGATTGACTATTTGCAATACGTTCTGCTGATTATCGAGTTCATCGTTATGGAACCCTTTAGAACCGAAAGCAAGGGACAATTTCTTTCGGAGCTCGCGGTTGTCGGCATAGGTCATAAACGGTATGTAGCTGGGGTACGCCAAGGTAAAGATCCACCCGTCCTTATCCTTTGCCTGAGCGGTGGCAGCGGCTTCCTCAATGGCGCCATCGGGCAGGCCTGCGAGGTCTTTTTCATCGGTGATATGCAGTTCGTATCGATTGGTTTCGGCTAGTACGTTCTCGCCGAAGGTGAGTTTCAGCTTTGCTAGATCTTGGTCTATTTTACGTAATGTTTCCTTTTTGTTTTCGGGCAGATTGGCACCGTTACGCGCGAAACTTTTGTATTGTTTGTCCAACAGGGTGGCCTCTTCAGCAGACAAACCCAAAGTATCCTTGGTTTCATAAACCGCCTTTACCCGGGCAAATAGCGCTTCGTTGAGCAGGAGGTCATTTTTGAAATCGGATAGCATGGGGGAGACCTGTTGCGCAATCTTCTGAATTTCCTCATTGGTCTCGGCGCTGTTTAAATTGAAGAAAATAGCCGTGACCCTATTGAGTTGTTTGCCGGTGCGGTCTAATGCAGCCACCGTATTTTGGAACGTTGGCTCGTGGGGGTTGTTGGTAATGCTATCTATTTCATCTTTTGTTTGGGCAATGAGCGTCTCTATGGCGGGCAGGAAATGTGCCGTTTCTATTGTGGCGAAAGGCGCCGCATCAAAAGGTTGTAATAAGGGATTGTCAGTTTTCATGGTACGCTATGTAATTGGGCAGTCTTTATCTATAGAAAACGAAACGCTTCTATACTGCCATTAATTCTGAAAAATTATTCGGATTTCTTTTTGACCGTAAGGCTTTTCGCGCCCTCTTCCACTTTTTGCTTCAGGGAGGCTTTGTATGCAATGATCTTTTCCA
>CAZXDP010000056.1:0-17757 GCA_964639255.1 uncultured Flavobacteriaceae bacterium | reverse complement strand
ATTCCGTTTCGGAAAATCAGTTATGACATCCCGTCGTAACCAAATTTAGACAAATTGATTTAGAATTCCGTAACAAAACCGTGAGTTGTGCCCTACGCATAGTATCGTGCGTTCTTTAGTTTGTCATTTCTTGGTTTATTAAATATAGAATCTCATCTATTTTCCTAGCCAATGCTTCGAACCTTTGGTCGGCAAATTTTGAGGCGCCTATGAAGGAAGTCATAAGACTTTCAAATTCTTGCAACTGGAGTATTTGCGTATTCTTTTTGTTGAATTTTGATGCGGTTATACCAAAAATTTCTCCTCTAGAATTCACTATTGCATCTCGTAGGTTTATGTGTTTCATGGTAAGATCTAACAGCTGAAATCTGTATTTTGAAAGTTTTGCCTCTTGAAATTTTACTCGTTGAATAGCACCAGACCATGAGGAGAGGGATGTTCTAATATCGGCATTGTTGAAGAGGGATAATTTTCCAGTGGAAATCAATTCGTTGACAATTTCATTACGAGGCTCAAATTCAACCTCATTGCCAATAATCATAATCATTAAGGAGTCAAAACTTTTTTCACTTATTTCGGGCTTGGAAGGCCCTGTATATTTTAGCACTTGTAAACCGTTATGGGCATTTGTATCATTTTGACCCACAACGTTTTGCAAATTCTGTTTATTGAATTCAAATTCTTCCCTTAATAAGTTTAGGTAATGTTGGGATATGCTATCATTTTTTCTTTTCTCATTCCAATTGTTGATACTTATAGCGATCAAAATACCAATTACAACAAGTACAATTTCTCCTAGTGCGTACAAGAGATACTTACTGAGTTTATTTTCAGAAAGTAATCGCTGTCGAATTTTTCGAAAGAATTTAATCACAAGCCGTTCGTTTCCCTAAAGATATGATTTTTAATTAATTGGGATAGTAAGATACTGGAGGTACAATGTATAAATCGCTCATAGCGCATTAACGATGTATGCAATTTTCAATTGCGCGACAGATAGGGTAGAGGGAACATTTTTGTAGCTGGCCATCATTTGGCGCAACCCATGGCACATCAAACGTAGTTATCGGTAGTTTTTGGCTTTTTCAAATAAAGCCTTTAGCTGTAGATCGCCAAATCCATATATAGGCTCCCTTTTTGAGAACTCCTTGAAAATTCTTCCGAAATTCTCGGTTTGGAGTTCCTCCATTATTTCTACTATTACCCTTATCGGTCTGCCCGGATCGTCTCCCTCTGGAATTCGCTCGATCTGAGCTTGTACGGCAGGGATGATGAAAGGAAATTCATTTTTGATAGTATTTGCTGTGGCCATTAGGTTTTTCCAATCCTTGTTTCGGTAATCGACCCACAGGTTGGCCACCCGAAGCGGTTCCTTAATTTCCTTTCTGCTTTTATAGGCTGAAATCAGTTCTAACCTACTCAGGCCGCCAAAACCATAGAAGTTGTGTGCGCTTGGCCGTATCAAAAATACTTTGTTATCATTTTTGCTATGGGAGAGAAGGTAGGTGACAAACCAGAAATTTACCTGGCAAAACAAATCATCTTCGAACCAAAGGTTTATGTCGGCGTTGCTCCCAATATTATGAATCTTTTGAAATTCGGTCCTTACGTTATTGTGATAGGCTTCCTTCGAATCATCGTAATGCTGGGAAATAAATTCAGCTCGATTTTTGAAGAAGGTATCGAAATCATCTCCATCAACATCGCCCTCAACGAGGCACTCCCTTGCGATGATCACTTCACCCTCAATTTCCCCAGGAAACTGCTCTTTTAGTGCATCGCCGTTAAGAATATGGATTTGCTTTTTCACTTTTTTTAAAAATAGCTGCTAGCGAGTTCGCGTAGCCGTCAGTTACAGATTATAGATTAATAGTATACTGTTAAGGACAGACTGTAGTAATTCAGAATTCCTGCCGCAGGCACGGATTCGGACAGCTTGTCCGCCCATGGTGGATAGTCTCCAAAGGCGTCAGGACGCATTAATTGCGGTGTTGCAGTATTGGCCAAGCGTTTTTATCTCCTAATGTTCTCTAAATCATTTATATTTTGCTTTTATAACCATTAAAATCGTTTTGAACTGTTATATCATTTGCATTGGTAAGTAAAAAAAATTGATTATTTTTAGTAAAATGTTAAAATTATGAAGAAATTTCTATTTCTTCTGGCTGTTATACCGTTTTTTGCAATTAGTCAAAACCAAGTTTACGATTATGTGGATGATGAAGGCAGTGCATTGGTTAAAGAGTATCTTCTTGCATTAACAAAATCGCAAGAGCAAGTGAAGGCACTCATTATGCCCTCCTATTTAGAAAAAAATACCAATCCTGATTTAAAAATAATCGGATGGATGACTGATAAGACATTTTTTATTACAGAAACTCCCCAGGCAAATACCTATGTGTTTTACCAACGCCATCCGAATAGATGGTTTGGTTACAATATCGATACTGGCAAAGAGAATGGCAAATGGTATATAAAACCTTCCAAATATCCAAAGTTTGATGCTAAAACATACAGAGTTCAAGAAAGTGATACGGATTTAACTAAAGATGATCATTCTTTTATAGGCTATTTAAAAGAAAAAAAGATTCCATTTCAAAATGAGGCTGAAAACGTCATTGCAATGCAAATGGCTACTCAAAAAAAATCAATTTCGAAACCTACCGAAGTTGTAAAGACTTCCAGACCTAAAACTAAAAATTCTTCTTTAGTTAATAAAAAGAATTCAAACTACGCACAGACAAAAACTGAGAAGAAAACTTCTACTAACAAAAGAGGCACAGATTATAACATTTTCGGAAAATCATCAAAGCCGAAAAATCAGCCAACTAACAATGAAAATAAATACAGCATGGAAAATTTGTTTTCTGCTGAAGAGAGAAGACGAGTTAATCAAGCATGGGACAGTTATAATAAAAGTCGAACCGTTTCTAACGTCTGCCCAGTTTGTGGTGGAACGGGAAAAACCTACACATCAAAACCTGTAACAACTAAAGAATCAAAAATAGTAGATGAAACAGACTATTCTTACACGGTAGAAACAACAACCAAAACAGAAGATTGGCATCGCCAGCATAAATGTAGCAGGTGTAATGGAACTGGCAAGAGTAACTGATCTTTTACATCTATATGCTTCTTGTACTAAAATAGGCCAACCTATTTCAGGAAAGTATGTATTTTACAACGATGTCGTTTAACCTCCAGTTACGGGCTTTAAGTTAATCATTTTCAGTTTAGCACTGGCGTTAGCAATTCCGAGTGGATTCGGACAACTTGTCCGCCAATGGTGGATAGTCTCCCGAAGCTTCGGGACTGGTGACGATCAAAAAGGATTGATCACATATAGGATACCGAGCAAGTTATATAGGTATTGAGTGATTGATAATCCTATCGGAATTATCAACGATTCAACACCCCAAAATAAACTTTATGAGGTAATTGAAAATTAAATACTAACTTTAAAGAACTGGACTAGGGCTTTTCATAGGAGCCATTGTTGGGCACTGGCTTTTTTTAATCGAAGTACTGCTCCAATTCAGCTCTCATAACATCATTCTCCCGAATTATCCATCTTTTAAAGGCGGTGAAATTTGATGATTTTTTCAAATGTCTTTTTATATGAGCTAAAAAGATGGCTTTATCCTCAACGTCAAATCCGTCAGAATAGTAATTAAATAAATATTCTTGAAAATCTCTTATCTCTTCTAAAACCTTATTTCTAAGATTACTAGCTTCGATTGTTTTCAACTTAGTTGTACCATTAAATACAGCATTTAATAATTCTGCTGTCGAGAGTGTTGATTGATTTTGGTCTAAAGGTTCAATTATAACTGTTTCTTTTGGAAACGGTTTCATTGTTATTTTTAATCTATTTTCTATGTCTTCATTTATATCTGTACAGTCCAAAATGTCGTCATAGTTATCTAGTTTAGTATTATTACAATGACTACAAGACCAAAATAGATTTTCCCATTGGAACTTTAAATCCTGGTTTCCTTTATGAGGTCTAAAATGCTCAACATTAATTGTTACAGGTTCTTTATATCCACAGATGTAACATTTGTTTTTGAAATCAGTTTTTATTCTTTCTAATACGTCACCACATTTATAATCACCATTTGCTTTTGCCTTTTCGGCCCCTAAACATTCTGGTGCTGGTTGAGATTTTTCAAAATGCACCATATTTTACTCTTCTTTTTTCTTTTTGGTTAATTCTTTTAGGCCTAACTCCTGAAGTTTAACCATTAATTCATTAGATAGATATTTTGGTGAATGAGCGAAATAGTTTCTTAAATCAATAAGGTTTTTTCTTTGCTCAGGTGTTAAATTATCTTTCTCAATTAGTTTTTCAAACTCATTAATTTTAATTTTTATTTCATCAGAATATTTGTCAGTCTTAAAGTAACTTTCAATCAATGCATCATATGAATAATTAGAGAGATCAGTTGTAACTATTTTGGTTTCTAAATCACAAACGGTTGCATTGGAAATAGATGATAAAACAAATGGTGAGTGAGTAGTTACTATAAATTGAATTTTTGGAAAAAAGTCAGTTAAAAATGGAAGTATTTTCTTTTGAAGGTCAACGTGTAAATGTGTCTCTATTTCATCTATAATAACAATTCCCTCTAAGTCATAGGATTTGACATTATGAGCCTCCATTCTCAGTATAAGTTCCGAAACAATACTAATGATTGCAGAGTAACCGTCTGATAAATTGTTAAAGTTAAATGGCTCTATTTCATTTGTTATTATTTCAAAATTGTAAGCCTTTCTATTAAACTTTAATTCTAGTTTTTCAAAATCAAATATATATTGAAGACGTTTTTCAAATTTCTTGAACCAACTATCAATTTTGTTGACAGTATCCATTTCGTTATCGTCTCGTGCAAAAGACCTGTCAGCTTTTAAGTTTACTAAATATTGAATAAAATTAGTATTAACTTTATCAGAAAGTCTGTATTTTTTCTTGAGTTCAAGTTTATTTATTCCATTCGGAACATTAAGGTTACTCAGTCGCTTAGAATCAAAATACGCAAGTAGAAATTGTCCGCTTTTCGCTAGATTGAAAATAGACATATTATCTGTCGAAAATATTATCTCTGTACCTCCAAAATTTGCAAGCAAGTTTTCAAAAGTGTCTATATTACTTTTAATGCTGGAAATTTGACTCTTGTTTGTCTCTAATTTGAGCCTAGCTTTTTCTGATTTTAAGTTAGTTGTCCAAGGCTGATAATTTTGGATATGACCATTATCAATTTGATTCAAATACTTATTGAGTTCTAAAAGCAAACTAGTTTTTCCACTTCCATTTTTCCCTGTTATTATTAAATGTTGCCTTTTCTCTTTGGATAACGGAATATTAAAATCTTTTATATTCCTTGAAGAGTTAATCTTTATTTCGGTTATAAAGTTTTCCATTTTAGTTTTTTTTCAGCTTGTGCCCAACGGTTGTGTGTATGGCTCGTTGCGTGCAAATTAGCGATTAATTTTCGGTTGAGCCACAAGCCAGATTTTTAAATTTTACTATTTACCTGCCCGTTCGGCAGGCGGGTCCTTTTTTTTTTTAAATCGTCAAATTTAAAAATTTGGCGATTTTCCAAATATGCCTTAACTTCGGTTTAAGAAACTGATTAGAAATGAGCTATACACGTTGTTAGCACACGTTTTTATGCTCAATAATTTTTATTTCTCCGATATTTTCCTTGATTGCATTTGTAATATCTAATTTATCTTCTTTAGTCATATCTTTTCCTAAAATGACTGTATTAAATGCTTCTTTCGGAATTTTAATATTTCTATCATTTATTGTCGCACCATCGAACCAAAACTTTTGTGTTCTATATTCTTGTTCAAACTCCCATTTTCTTTCCTTAAAATAGACTTGTTTATATCGAATTTCCTCTCGGTTCATTATCGGGTCAGGCAATAAAATTGGCATTTCGTCAAAATATTCAACTTTTGCACCACCTCCTAAATGTTCAAATAGTATTCTTGAATTGTATCCAACACAAAATCCTTTATGGTCATTTGCATATTTTTTCCACATTTCATCCAGACAAGGCTCAGCTGTTAAACTTAATATACCTATTCTTTGGAAATATTGGTCAAAATAGAATTTTTGGTATTGTTGGTTTTTTGGTTCGTTTTTATACTCTTTAGCATTAATTCTATCTCTAATTTCCTTTTGTCTTTGTTGTCGAGATAAATTCGGTTGAGCGAGTCGAGATAAGCGGTCATAAAACAGTTCCGCTTGTTTTTCAGTCATCATTTCATAACTGACGGGTATTTTGCAATCCAGCTTATCCTCAAATTGACTTGGTGAAGCCATATAAACTTCTCTTTCTGTGATAAATTTTTTGTTCCAGTCATTATTCCAATCTCGGTATTTATATACTATTTTTGGAAACTCAATATCATCTAAAGTTCCGTGGTTTATTGTGACTTCCATTGGTTTTTTCAAATGTGTGCCAAACGGTTATATCATTCATTTTGTAGTTGCTATCCCGACAATTTCACACAGATAACAGTACTTTTTTGGGGAATCTAATAAACGGGGAGAGACTCCTAAAATACAACAATTTCCCAAACTGTCTACATTTTTTTTAGCGCCTCGGCTCGGGTAGGGGTCAGACCTCGTTCGTGGGTGCTTCGTAAATTCCTCCAACGGCGAAAAAGGCATCCAAAAACTACCCGAACGTTTCTCGAACCATCCTCGAACGAGACTCGAACAAAGTCCCCCTTTTTTCGGTACTACCAGTCAATCTCGGTCAAACTCGGTCAAACGCAGTCAAATGCGGTCAAACTCGGTCAATCTCGGTCAAACGCCGTCACTTTTCTCACAGAATATCTTCGCCTGTATGTGCAACGATGTATTACAAAGGCAAAGGGGATGTTTTCTTATACAGTACCTTAACAATTAGTGTTAATCATTTTTAAAACTCACTACGCCCTATGAAAAAGCTCGGTATCTTTAATGGGCAAAACAACCTTTCAATAACTATAAAAGAGGTACCCGATATGCTATGGGCAGGGTAGCTCCCAAACAGAAAAACTATGAACTCGTCGTGGTATACCTCCAGTGTGGACTCCCTCCTCGCCATTACCGTAACCACTTTTGTAATCTACCTGGCCGTTATTGGCTATACCCGTATTTTCGGGAAACGCAGCTTTTCCAAAATGTCCAGTTTCGACTTCGCGATGACCGTAGCCGTAGGGTCGCTCATTGCCACCACGGCACTGTCCTCTAGCGTATCGTTGTTAGATGGCTTGGTTGGGCTTTTTATGATCTATTTTTTCCAACTGAGCGCGGCGTATCTGCGCCGTTGGAAACCTTTCCGCAAGGCGATAGACAACGTGCCCTTGCTGCTTATGGATGGCGAGCAGATTTTGGAGGACAACCTGCGCAAGGCGCGCGTCACCAAAGGCGATTTGCGCTCTAAGTTGCGCGAGGCGAATGTACTGGACCCAAGCGAAGTACGGGCCGTGGTGTTTGAGACTACCGGCGATATTGTAGTGCTGCATAGCGATGACCACAACCATAGCCTAAATGATTGGTTGCTTAAAGACGTAGCCCGTAAATAATATGGAATGGACCACCATCATCGGGTACGTAGCGGGTATTTGTACCACCGCCGCCGTGGTACCGCAACTCGTAAAGTCGTGGCGCACCAAGAAAGTGCGCGATGTATCGCCCTTTATGTTCGGAACCCTCATTACCGGCGTAGGGCTTTGGACGGTCTACGGAATTATGAAAAACGACGTGCCCATAATCGCCACCAACGGCCTTTCGTTGGCGCTCAATATGCTTATGGTCTATTTTATGGTACGCTTCGGAAAAAGAAATGATGATTAATACAATGACGACTGATATATGAAAACAACGCAAACAGTACCCATGCCAACCACAACCCACAAGGTTGAACAGCGCTTTCGCGATTTTATCCTTGAACAAGACCATCCCTGCATCATGGCGCAAACGGTTTTTACGATGGAGGATGTAACCCTGCTCACGTTTCCGCATATGGGCAGCCGGGATGCCTCCAATAAACTATATGACGCTATCGCCAATTATGTGCAACAATACGATTTTGAATCGAATACCTTTAAAACGCTTATTGCCGTCTTCCCGGAAGATTCCTTTGCCTCCGAACTCGCTTTTGAAGAAGCGCTATGGGAACAACTGCAGCAGTTGCACGAAATCGACACCCAACCCTGGGACGAGACCGTAAGCAACGACCCCAACAGTGGCGAATTTTCGTTCAGTATTGCTGGTAGGGCTTTTTACATCGTCGGGATGCATCCCAACAGTTCGCGCATGGCGCGGCAATCGCCGTATCCGGCCATCGTATTCAATTTGCATTGGCAGTTTGAGCGACTGCGCGAAATGGGAAGCTACGAAACTGTGCGCGATAAAATTCGCGAGCGCGATAAGGAGCGACAAGGAAGTATCAACCCGGTGCTCGAAGATTTTGGCAAGGATAGCGAGGCGAAACAGTACAGCGGCAGGCACGTACCGGCCCATTGGAAATGTCCTTTTCATAACACTAAAACCTAAAAAACAATGTACCAACCTGCGAAATACGCAAAAAATGACCCAGACTATCTTTTTCAATTTATTCAAGAGCACCCGTTCGCGACCATGGTAACCTCTGGGGAGCGATTGCTGGCCACCCATATTCCTGTTCTCACCAAGGGAAGCGCAGGCGATTTCTACCTGTTTAGCCATATTGCCAATACCAATCCCCAATACCATGAGCTTAAGGACGGCCTGGAGGCGCTTTTTATCTTCCAGGGGCCCAATGCCTATGTTTCGGCATCTTGGTACGATTATGAGGACATCAGCACGTGGGACTACAGTGCGGTGCACGTGCACGCCACGTTGTACCTACAAACCGCGGTGCAATTGGAAACTTCGTTGCAGGACCTGGTATATCGCTTCGAAAAAGACCAGCCCAAACCGCGCTATTATAAGGACATTCCAAAAGATATCCTGCACGACCATTTGCCCTACATTACGGGGTTCAAGGCCGTGCCCACGAACATAGAGGGAATTGCCAAATTCCACCAAGGGGTGGATAAAAAGAATATGAAGAACATACGTAAGCATCTTACCAAGACACATAATTCGGTAGCCCACGAGGTTGCCCTTCAAATAAAAAAGGAAAATGGTTAAAACAATACCTCCACAATCTGGCATCGCCTTCCTACTTCGGAAGGACCAACTTTTAAAAGTAACCGACCCTGAAGGACAGCAGGTAAGCGACATGGTGCTGTTCAATGCCGAAGACAAAGGGGAAAAACTGTCTTCGGGAAAAACACTCGATTTCGAGGAATCCATTCTCATCTCCACCGGAAACCATCTTTGGAGCAACCGCGGCAATAAAATGGCGAAGATTTTAGAAGACACGAACGGCCGCAATGATTTCCTATTGGCCCCTTGCTGTCCCCAAACATTTAAAATTATGTACCAACGGGATGACTACCACCCCAGTTGCAAACAGAATCTAGACCGAAAGGTGGCATGTTTTGGCATTGAACCCGATGAGGTGCCTACCGCCTTCAATATTTTTATGAACGTTCAATTTGATGCCAACGGAAAGCTATCGGTAGATCCACCCACTTCGAAAGCGGGCGACTATGTGCTGTTTGAACCTGCTATGGATTTAATCGTTGGTCTTACGGCTTGTTCTGCGGAAGATAGTAATGGAGGCAGTTTTAAACCCATTCAGTTTGAAATTATAGATCCATAAACTAGTGTATTATGAAAGATTTTTTCAAGAAGAACAAACGATCTGTCTATGGAGGGTTGGTAGCGACGCTCTTTACGGGATTGGGGGTTTTTGTAGTGGGCAATCTTTCAGGCTATGAGGCAAAGCAGCTTATTTCCTCTTCCTTGCCAGGCATCAATATGCTATGCAATACCATAGTACTTGCCTCTGCCACGATTTTGGCGTTACTGCTTACGTTGTTGGGAATTAGTTCGGGTACCAAATCGAAGCTTAAAAATGCGCACTACAAGCAAGTATTGAATATTGCCAAATTGGATACCATTTTGTTTGTGGGCGCTTTGATTCTTTTCCAAATGTTCAACATACCTATAACCGAGGCAGATAATGTACCAACTTCTTGGTACGATGCCATTTACTGGACTACCTTGGTGTTCTCGTCCCTATTAAGTGGAATTATGATTACCGTAGTACTAATGTTATATACTACGGTGGTAAATATTATACATATTGTAGGGTTGGGAGAGGAGCATTACCTCATTTCTGATGAGGAAGTAGAAGCAGAAGAAGCTGCTGAAGAAGATCGGTAACTTTAGGAATGGTTGTTCATATTGTCGGCTACTTTTTTATTTAAATACCCGAACAGAATATTTACCAAGACTACCAATACGGTGAAGCCCGCCAACACATTATAAATCCCCAATCCGGCAAGGCATCCGGCAGCAGCGCTGCACCATATGGTGGCAGCCGTGGCCAAGCCCTTCACCCTGCTTTCCTTATCGCGCTGTAATATAACGCCTGCGCCCAAAAATCCTACGCCCACCACAATTTGCCCGATAATACGGGTCATATCGGTAGCGGCAGCGTCCTTAAACACCAGAGCGACCATAATAAAAATCGTAGCGCCCACGGCCACGAGTATGTTGGTTTTAAGACCGGCCGGCTTTCCCTTTACTTGACGCTCTAGGCCCATACAGAGTCCGGAGAGCGCTGCGGCGCCTCCTTTCAGTAAAAAATCGGTCAGTTCTATTTCCATAATGGTAACATTATCCACCAATAAGTTCGCCACCGTTTACGTGAATTACTTGCCCCGTAATGTAGCTACTGTCCTGTGAAGCCAAAAAGACGTAAGCTGGGGCCACTTCGCTTGGTTGTCCTGCACGGCCCAAGGGAGTATCCTGCCCAAAATCGCTCACATCGTCGAAGGTAGCAGGAATAAGTGGTGTCCAAATAGGACCGGGCGCCACGGCATTAACCCGAATGTTCTTGGAGGCCAACATCGTCGACAGCGAGCGCGTAAACGAGACAATAGCCCCTTTGGTACTGGAATAGTCCAGCAAATGGCTACTGCCACGATAGGCGGTCACCGAGGCGGTATTGATAATCGCGCCGGCGCTTTTTAAATGCGGAAGCGAAGCCTTTACGATATAAAAATAAGGGTAGATGTTCGTCTCAAAAGTGGTGTGCAACTGTTCTTTGTCGATATCTTCAATACTGTTTTTAGGAAATTGAACGGCAGCATTGTTCACAACGATGTCCAATTTCCCAAATTGGGAAACCGTGTCTTCGACACATTGCTTACAGAAGGCAGCATCCTTTACATCGCCTCTAAGTAATAGGCAGGTTCCGCTTTCCTTTTCTACAAGCGATTGGGTGGTTTGGGCGTCTTTATCTTCATCGAGATAGACAATGGCCACAGCAGCCCCTTCCCTGGCGAAGTGCACCGCCACGCTCCGACCTATGCCACTATCGCCGCCGGTAATAAGGGCTACTTTGTCTTTCAGCTTGGCACTCCCGGTATACCCGTCGCGAATTATCTCGGGCTTGGGATGCATTTGATGCTCTTTGCCCGGTTGCCGTTCTTGGTCTTGTTCTGGAAAGGAGGTGGGTTTATCCATATACATACTATGTTTAAGTGAATAGTTTCGTAAAGAAAATAGATGCTATTTCCGATTCTAAATTATTAAAAAAAGGAGTGGCTACCGTTCAGTTTATCACCCTTTTAACGCTCAATTAACGCAGGTTTAGCACAAAAACAATTACCTTTTTACTGTATTCATAAAACGAAACCTATGAAAACTATTTGGAGTATTTTAGCAGCCGTGAGCCTGGCGGCCTTTCTATATATGGTATTTGGCGCGGGCGCACATTGGGTGCACCCCTTTTTATTTTGCGCCGTCGGTTTTATTGTTTTAGCCGTGGTTTGGAACCAATCACCGCCCTACCATATTGGACATAATTAAGCAATCGATCCGGTTCTCCATTAGTCCAGTGCTTCCGCGATTAGCACCAAAATGCTATCGATTTCGGTAAGTAAGGGATGATAGTGGGAAGATTCGGCACTCATACTGGTAAGAATGAACATGAGAGCGGAGTTCTCAAATGCTGCCGAGCGCAAAATGGCCACATTGCTCCTTGGATTTGTTGCCGGTGCCAAGCCAATTAATTCTTTTGAAAGACCTGCACCATCGAATATGGTGCGTATACTGCCATCGCTGCTTCGAAAGAGATCCCTAACGGCCTCGCGCTGCGTACGTAGATCGGCCTCTTGTATACGAACGCTCTCAAGTATAGATTCCCAACTGGTAAGGTAGATGCGAAGCTCTGGATTGGAAATATCCTTCAAACTGCCAGAATTTATCATTTCTACTAATAGCGAGTTGTTTGGATTATAAGCAATTTCAAAGGCGAACGAATCAAACAGCAACTTAGAGAGCACGGCCTCTTCGGGCAAGGGTTGGTCTTGGTCTAGCAGCTGCAGCAGTTGCTTGGCACCTTCATAATTTTTTCGGTTTACTTGCAACAGGGTTTCCAACTTCTTGCGGCTACTTTGGAACTCGCTCTGTAATCCCACCAAATAGGCCTGTTCTTTTTCAGCAACAATACGACGCTGGTTCGCATTGTTAATGGCCAAGGCAATCAAGATACCAATAACGACCAAGATAATTTCGCCAAATCCATACAATAGGTACTTTCGAAAATTCCCTCCATACAATAATTGCTTTCTAATTCTTCGTAAGAAATGGATCATGGCACCCTTCTTTAAAATTCATTACTAAGATATAAAAGTTCCCCTAAGTTGATGGCAACAAGGGCTATTGGTAGTTATAGGACCATCGAAAATTGCTGTATCTATTTCTGAAAGGTTATTCTAGTTGTTTAAAATCCTTCGCATTTAGAATGAAAAAATCGTTATGTGCTCCCGCGCAGACAGTATTAAAACTGCTTATAACTTCATAAAAACAATAGATAACACTTATTGGAAGTAAATTCGTAATTTGAGAAACCTAATACAAAACTTCAGCATTATGGAACATACACACGCTACCAACGGAAAGGGAAACCACAAGGTGTGGGAAGTGAACGAATCGAGCAGATGTCCTTTTATGGGCGGGGCCGTCAAATTTACTGCGGGTACGGGAACCACCAATCGCGACTGGTGGCCCAACCAACTCAACCTGGGAATACTGCGTCAGCATTCGCGACTGTCCAACCCAATGGATCCCGATTTTAACTACGCCGAAGCGTTCAAAAGCCTTGACCTTGAACAGGTGAAACAAGACCTATACGACCTCATGACCGATTCACAAGAATGGTGGCCGGCAGATTATGGGCACTACGGGCCCTTGTTCATCCGTATGGCTTGGCACAGTGCGGGTACCTATCGTATTGGCGATGGCAGGGGCGGGGCCAGCTCGGGTTCACAACGTTTTGCGCCCTTGAACAGTTGGCCAGACAATGCCAATTTGGATAAAGCGCGTATGTTGTTATGGCCTATCAAGAAAAAATACGGAAGAAAGATTTCCTGGGCCGATTTGATGATATTGGCCGGCAACTGCGCATTGGAATCTATGGGTCTAGAAACCTTCGGATTTGGTGGTGGCCGCGAGGATGTTTGGGAACCGGAAGAAGATATTTATTGGGGTTCCGAAGGGGAATGGTTGGCCAATAAACAGCGCTATGCCGATGGCGACGCGTTGGAAAATCCGCTAGGCGCTACCCACATGGGATTGATTTACGTGAATCCTGAAGGTCCCAATGGCAATCCAGATCCCGTAGCGGCCGCCAAGGATATTCGGGAAACTTTTGGCCGCATGGCGATGAACGATGAAGAAACCGTGGCGCTTATTGCTGGCGGACATACCTTCGGAAAAACACACGGTGCCGCCGATGCCGAACAATACGTAGGCGTTGAGCCCGCAGGGGCTACCATTGCCGAAATGGGAATGGGTTGGAAGAACAGCTACGAAACCGGTGTAGGCGCCCATACCATTACCAGTGGTATTGAAGGTGCTTGGACCAACTCGCCCACACAATGGAGCAATCAGTTTTTTGAAAACCTCTTTAAATACGATTGGGAGGTGCATAAGGGTCCGGGCGGCGCTTACCAATGGCGACCCAAAAACAACGAAGGGGCGGGCACCATACCCGATGCTCACGATGCTTCCAAAAAACACGCCCCATTTATGCTCACCACCGATTTGTCGCTGCGAATGGATCCAGCTTACGAAAAGATTTCAAGACGGTTTCACGAAAACCCCGAGCAATTTGCCGATGCCTTTGCCAGAGCTTGGTATAAATTGACCCACAGGGATATGGGGCCTATTTCGAGGTATTTGGGGCCAGAGGTTCCCGATGAGGAGCTAATATGGCAGGACCCAGTACCGGCCGTAGACCATGATTTGGTTACCGAAAACGATGTAGCGCAATTGAAGCAGCAAATTTTAGAGTCGGGTCTTACCGTACCCCAATTGGTTACCACTGCCTGGGCTTCAGCGTCTACGTACAGGGGATCCGACAAGCGCGGAGGCGCGAATGGCGCCAGAATACGATTGGCTCCGCAGAAGGGTTGGGAAGTAAATAATCCGCCGCAACTGGGCAAGGTCATTGAAACATTGGAAGGTATTCAGTCTGAATTCAACGGAAATCAATCGGGCAATAAAAAGATTTCTTTGGCAGACCTTATCGTGCTGGGTGGTTGTGCTGCCGTTGAAAAAGCGGCAAAAGACGCTGGCCATTCGGTAAGCGTACCGTTTCATCCTGGACGTACCGATGCCACGGAAGAACAAACCGATGCCGAGGCTTTTGAACCGTTAGAGCCCCGAGCCGATGGCTTCAGAAATTACATCAAGGATCGCTATGAGACCACTGCCGAGGAAATGCTGATAGATCGTGCCAACTTGTTAACTCTAACCGCCCCAGAAATGACGGTGCTGGTAGGAGGAATGCGCGCCCTTGGCGCCAATTATGACGGTTCTTCAGTTGGGGTGTTTACCCAACGTCCCGGGTCGCTTACCAACGATTTCTTCGTAAACCTATTGGATATGAGCATTCGTTGGAGCGCTACAAGCGAGGAGGAAGCTACCTTTGAAGGCCGAGATCGCAAAACGAACGAGGTTAAATGGACTGGAAGCCGTATAGATCTCATCTTTGGTTCCAATTCTGAACTTCGGGCCTTGGCGGAAGTATATGGTACCGACGATGGTGAGGAGAAATTTGTGAACGATTTTGTGGCAGCCTGGAGCAAGGTGATGCAATTAGACCGCTTCGATTTGCACTAATGGCACCATTTCCATTGTAAAAGATACCAAAAGGTGGCTCTATGAGCCTCCTTTTTTTAATCCCAAGGGACTTAAAAACATCTTTATTGTTAAATCATAATGATAAATCTTACTGCATTATTTGTGAAGATCCTTTCCAACCCATTTTCATAATGAGATAGTTTTCCAAGATAGTCTATTAGAGATGCAGGCATATGTTTTTGAATATTCAAGGCGATGTAATTTGGGCATACTATTTGAAGATCGTGGGCAGCTAGGGCTTTAAAGTGCTACTGGCAGCTCAATGCAAGGAAGAACGAAAGGAAGATAACCGATTTCACACCCAACGTGGTTTGCTTTTCCTACAAAAAAAATTATTTTTGGTACGCTTTAGCGATACCTTAGTTTAGATGGACGTGTTTTTATGGTGAAAAAGGAATTTCTTTTCTTGCTTACCCAATTTTTGTTGTTCGCGCTGTATTTTTTGAACATACAGCTCGTTCCTTTTTCGTGGCCAGAGTGGTTTCAGTATGTGCTGGCTATTCCCATCGCGTTGGCTATTGTTATAATTTTCCTGGGGATTTTTCATTTGAACGATAACTTATCTTACGAAGATTCTGGGAAACAGGGTATCGTATTTGAATTCCGAGGTATTTACAATTACATTAGGCACCCCGTGTATGCGGGCATTATCTTGGCTATGACCAGTTATGCGGTACTTTCGGTATCCATATTCAAACTGATTGTTACCGTTTTGCTAACAGTCGTTTTTTACGTAAAGAGCAATTATGAAGAAAAATGGCTTTTGAAGCGCTACGAGCATTTTAGGCAGTACAAGCAGCGTACCGGCAGGTTCTTTCCCAAATTGGGCCATCACGGCAATTGATTTTTCAATAACGATTCTTAATAACTTTATAAGGGCCCTTAGGCCTAAAGTTGCTATTTTTACATTCTTAATGAACGGAACCAAAACAACCACTATGTCGAATACTACCGAACGCATAAAATGTTTGATAATAGGCTCTGGGCCCGCTGGCTACACCGCCGCGATTTATGCTGCACGAGCTGATTTAAAGCCCGTGATGTACACGGGGCTTGAGCCTGGCGGACAACTTACCACTACAACTGAAGTAGATAACTTCCCAGGATATCCCGATGGGGTCGACGGTCCTACCATGATGATCGATTTACAGAAACAGGCCGAACGCTTTGGCACCCAAGTTCGCATGGGGATGGTTACCCATGTGGATTTTAGTGATGAGGTAGGCGGCTTGCATTCCATAACCGTAGACAACGATAAGAAGTTAGAGGCCGAGACTGTAATTATCTCTACCGGCGCCACCGCAAAATACCTAGGCCTTCCCAGCGAACAACGTTTGCGTGGGGGTGGCGTTTCTGCCTGTGCGGTATGTGATGGTTTCTTTTACAAAGGCCAAGATGTGGCCATAGTGGGAGGGGGCGATACCGCGGCCGAAGAAGCCACCTATTTGGCGAACATTTGCAATAAGGTTACCATGTTGGTACGGAAAGACCATATGAAAGCATCCAAGGCGATGCAACACCGTGTTACTAATACCAAAAACATCGATCTTCGCTACCATACTGAAGTAGATGAAGTATTGGGCGAGCAGGTGGTAGAAGGCCTTAGAATGGTCAATAACCAAACTGGGGAAAAGGAGGAAATTAAGATAACAGGGCTCTTCATTGCCATTGGGCACAAACCCAACACCGAAATTTTTAAGGGACAATTGAATATGGACGATACCGGCTATATTATTACCCAAGGCAAGAGCACCAAAACCAACAAGCCGGGAGTATTCGCCAGTGGCGATGTGCAGGATAAAGTGTACCGCCAAGCAATTACTGCCGCGGGCACCGGGTGTATGGCCGCCTTAGATGCCGAGCGTTATTTGCAAACCATCGAGGCAAAGGAAACAGTGGAGGCATAACTCGATTTAATGAATACATATTTAAAACCGCCTGAGTCAAACAGGCGGTTTTTTTTATATCTTTGAATTTCAGTTATTTATCACTATCTTTTAAGGTGTTGATTTCAACCTAATCATTCACGTCTATGAAACAATTTTTAGTTGTCGCTGTTTTTGCCATGTTTGCCGCAACGCCCAGCTATGCGTGCACGTGCGCCGAGGAGGAAGGTTCCTTGGGGAAACAGGTAAAAAGGGCGCATACAAATTCCCAATTGGTGTTCACGGGCACTGTAGTGGGCCGGCGGGTTTCAAACACTCCTTCTGATTCCTTCTTGGGGGAGCCCATAGTATATCGTTTTGAAATTGACACTACCTATAAGGGAGTTCCCACTTCAGAGATTATAGAAGTGGCTTCAGAAGCATTGGGAAGTGGTTGTGGTTATGAATTCCAAGTAGGGATGTCGTACTTGGTCTATGCTCGAAAAGCCTCATTTTCCTCCACTGCCTCCGCAGCCGATTTCAACTTCGAGACCAGCTTATGCAGTAGGAACCAGCCCTTGG
>CAZXDP010000055.1:0-17805 GCA_964639255.1 uncultured Flavobacteriaceae bacterium | reverse complement strand
TAAGCATCAGCGCATTCCAAGAGGTGAGTGACTTATCGTCCAACCGTGGTTTTGGCCGTTTTTCGCGATACTCCTTCAAGACGTTTTTCCATGCTGCCTTTTTATCGGCTAATTGCGTTGAGGAAAGACCAAATTCGGTTTCAACTTCCGCATCGCTCTTAGAGCGTATCAGGACGTACTTTCCGTTTTCCCAATAGCCAAACTCATTGATATTGTAATAGGCAGCGAATAATTCAAAATCGGAGTTTAAAAGGTCGGTTAGCTCCTCTTTTGTAAAGGTGTAAAAAGCTCCTTCTTCCAGCATCCCTTCCTCGCTTTGGCTATCGGCATCGAGGGAAGAATAAAACCCACCCTCTTTGTTGGTCATTTCCGAAGCGATAAACGAAAGGGTTTCATAAACCACTTGTTCGTACAATGGATTTTGGGTGACCAAATAGGCGTCACTATACAAGCTCACCAACTGGGCATTATCATAGAGCATTTTTTCAAAATGCGGAATGTGCCACTTGCTATCGACACTATAACGGGAAAAACCACCACCCACGTGGTCATAGATCCCTCCATAGGCCATTTTGGTTAAGGTTTTATTCACGTGCTGTAACAACGCTTTGTCTTCGTGCTGCACCGCATGACGCAACAAATAGTGCCAATTGTTGGGCATCATAAATTTCGGCGCGCGGTTATAGCCTCCATAGGTCGAATCGAAGCTTTTTTTCCAGGTTTGCAGCAGCGTGCTCGTATCGAAACTAGCAAAATCAACATCACCTTCATTACGAGCAATAAGATCCATACTCTTTATGCCTTCTTGCAGTTTTGCCGCGTATTCTTCTAGTTTCTCGGGATTCTCCTCGTACAGTTTCTGTATTTGCCCAATCCGCGCCATCCAATCGTCTTTTTTAAAATAAGTGCCGCCCCAAACCGGTCTGCCATCGGGGAGGGTAATCACGTTAAGGGGCCAGCCAGCGCTGCCCGTCATAAGCTGTACGGCATTGATATACACTTGGTCTACGTCTGGCCGTTCTTCGCGATCTACCTTAACGGGAATAAAATGCTCATTCATCACTTTAGCCACGACACTGTCTTCAAAACTCTCGCGTTCCATCACGTGGCACCAATGGCAGGCGGCATAGCCAATACTTACGATCATCAATTTTTTGGTGTCTGCCGCCTCTTTTAAGGTCTCGTCGTTCCAAGCCCTCCAGTCTACGGGATTATGAGCGTGTTGTAAAAGGTACGGACTCGTTTCGTGAATGAGGTCGTTGGTGTATTGATGGGTTTCCACAGGTTCTTTTTTATCGAGGTTGCAGCTAATTAGGGCTGAAGCAAGAAAAAGGGTTAGAATGCGCATTTTTTGGCGATTTACGAAAACAAAAATACGCTTTTGAACTTCAAAAGCGTATTTTTCTCGCCAAGGCAATTCGGGTTTAGTTTACTTCAAAAGAAATTTTTACATTCACTCTAAACTCGGTTACATTGTCGCCATTAACGGTTACACTTTGCTCACGAACGTAGGCCGAGCGAATATTCTTAACGCTCTTTCCCGCTTGCTGCACGGCTTTTCTTGTGGCATCCTCCCAGCTTTCGGTGGAATTTGCCATAACTTCAATTACTTTTAAAACTGCCATAATGTTTGGTTTTAATTCGTTTTTATTCTGAAAATAAGATACGATATTAAAACCCGAATTCTCTGAAAATCTCGTTAAATCCTTGTGAAAGCTTAGCCGTTTATAGCCTCTACAGTAGCAACCCTTCCTTGCATCATTTCCTGTAACATAGTTTGAATGCCGTTTTTCAGGGTTACGGTAGATGAAGGGCAGCCGCTGCAGGCACCTTGTAATACGACGCGTACCGTCTTGGTTTCAGGATCAAAAGAATCGAGAGCAATATGTCCGCCATCGCCGGCCACGGCGGGTTTTACATATTCTTCCAGGATATTGGCTATTTCCTTCTCTATGGGCGAAAGTTCGCGTTGGGGCACCCCTGTGCCTTTATTTTCAGATGTAGTTGCTTGTAGCACGGTATCTTCAAGAATGGTTTTTCCATTTTCGATATAAGTTCTTATAAATTCACGAAGTTCCCCGGAAATTTCCTGCCATTCTACCATATTGTACTTCATCACCGACACGTAGTTGGCACTAATGAAAACTTCCTTCACAAAAGGAAATGTGAAAAGCTGCTTTGCCAACGGAGCGTGCTGTGCCTCGTCTATATTCTTGAATTCAAATGTGCCATCTACCAGGGGCTTGTTCGCCACAAATTTCATCACCGTAGGATTGGGGGTGATTTCGGCATAAACGCTCACGGGTATTTTCTTCTTCGTCTCAGTATCGGTAAGTACGGGCTTACCGCTATTCAGGTAGTCAGTAATCGCCTTGGCAACTTCTTCTTGAACTTCTTCCCAAGCTACAATATTAAATTTCTCTACAGCCACAAAGTTTTGCGAAATATACACGGTCTTGACAAACGGAAGATAAAACAGCTGCTGCGCCAACGGGCTCGCAGCTGCCTCGTCGATATTTTTGAACTCAAAACTGCGCGCTTGCGTTAAGAACGAATTTGCGACAAACTTAACTATGCTGTCGTTTTTAGTAGGCTGTATGGTTATATTGAAGGCTGACATATTATTTTTTGGCAAAATTATAAAAAGAAAGCCACAACATTCAATATATTTGGCGTTTTGAGACAATCGCCCTATCGAGGGAATCTATGAATGAGACTTTTTGTATCATTGTGTCTCGATTTTTGTCTGCAATAAAAATTTAGCAGTTACCTGCCTATGCAAAAAATTACTTTTCTGTTTTTTCTTATGTCCCTATGGGCACTTGCCCAACAACCAGTGACGCTCTTCAAACAATTCAACGGTCCTTTTGATTTTACCGTATTTGGAAATACCCTCAATATTGAAGAAAATAATACGCTCGGTAGTGTTTGCGATATCCTTACGAGTTCTAGTGCCGAGTTTGCACTGCAACCGCAATTTACACTGGCAGAAGCATATCTTTATTGGGCTGGTTCTGGACAAAGCGATACACAGGTAAAACTTAACGACATCGACATTACGGCCGAACGAACGTTTGCGGTATCGAGCGAAGGCCGTTTGTTTTTTTCTGCCTTTGCCAATGTAACCGAAATCTTAGCTGCCAATACTACTGGCCAATATACCCTTTCTGAATTGGACATTGATATTAGTGGTTATTGTACAACGAGCACGAACTTTGGGGGTTGGTCCATTGTCGTAGTATACGAAGACCCAGCATTCAGTATAAAGCGCCAAGTGTCTGTTTTCGATGGGTTTCAATTTGTAGATGAAAATCGCCCTTTAAACATTACCTTGAATTTCCTTTCCATTACCGATCCACAGGATTCCCGTATCGGTTTTCTCTCTTGGGAAGGCGACCTCGGTCTAGCGGTGACTGAGCAACTGCTCGTAAACAACAACATACTTAGCGACCCACCGCTTAATCCGGCAGACAATGTTTTTAACGGCACCAATTCATATACGGGTCAAGACGATTTATATAATATGGACCTTGACTTTTTCAATATTCAGCCCTTTATAAGTGCAGGTGATACCAGTGCCGAGATTTCCCTTACCTCTGGACAGGATTTAATAATTGTAAACAACATCGTGGCTGCCTATAATAGTGAGATAGATGTTGATGCCGTAATTGAGATAACCAACGTAACCCAATGTGGTACCCGGGGCGTGCTTTTAGATTACGAGGTTACCAATCTTGGAAACTTAGGGCTCCTTACCAGGGATCTACCCATAGCCTTTTATGCTGGCGACGAGCTTATAGGGCAAGCTACTACGCAAGAATTTCTACCCAGCAATGCTTCGGAAACAGGTACTATTTCCCTAAATATTCCTGAAGGCACTCCAAACAATGTGAGGTTAAGGGCAGTAGTAGATGACGATGGCACGGGAATGGGCATTGTGGATGAAACCGATGAAACAAATAACGAAGACTCGGTGAATTACCAATTGCCAGAGCCACCAGAACCCATTTTATATGAGGTTTGCGACACAGTAGGTGATAATGATGGAATTACTGAATTTGATCTTACAGACGATGCATTACTCCAACAACTGTTGGCCGGTCAAGACCCCACAGAAATTACCATTACCTTTCATCCTACCATCGATGATGCCCTAGATAATGCAAATGCGTTGCCGCCAACCTATGTCAACTCCGAAAATTTTGAAAGTATTTTCGCCCGTACGCAGCGCATAGGCACAGAGTGCCTTGTAATTCAAGAAATTATTCTAGGGGTTCTGCTCCTTCCAGAATTCTCCTTGCAGCCGTCATACCGTTTGTGCGTCGATTTTAGGGACCGTCCCATTCCCCAAGAATTTGGAGAGCTGTCGCCGCCAACAATCGAAACGGGGCTAGATGTTAGACGTTATAGTTTTACCTGGTTCTTAGATGGCACTATCCTGCCTGACGAAATGGAGTCCACTCTGGTTGCTACGAAAGGTGGGGTCTATTCCGTCTTGGCAGAGGATCGAACAACCGGTTGCTCCGTCACCAAATCTACAACCGTAACGGTCTCATCGCCTCCGTTCAATACCCGTGCCGAGGTTACGAGCGATGCCTTTGCCAGTACCCATACCATAGAGGTATTTGCCGAAGGGTTCGGAAATTACCAATATAAATTAGACAATGGGGTCTTTCAAGAGGATCCTATTTTTAGAAATGTTCTCCCCGGTACGCATACCGTAGTGGTAACCGATACTAATGGGTGCGGTACCGTTCGGCTGGCAGATATCGTAGTGATTGACTATCCAAGATTTGTGACCCCGAATGGCGACGGATTCAACGACACGTGGAATATTAAGGAAATTAGTATCATCTCGCCCGATGCCAAGGTATATATTTTCGATCGCTTTGGAAAATTACTACGTGAACTCGACCCGAACGGTCCGGGATGGGACGGCACTTATAATGGGAATCCATTACCCTCTTCCGATTACTGGTTTCGAATTGATTATACCGAAGACAATATCTCCAAGGAATTCAAGGGACATTTTACTTTAAAACGCTAGATGATGGTGGCTTTACGAAAAATAGGTATGTTTTTCCTGGGAATTGTTTTCGCCAGTAGCTATTCCCAAGAAGGGATTCCGATTTATTCCGAATATCTTTCCGATAATTTATACTTATTGCATCCCGCTATGGCGGGGGCCGGCTCGTACAATCAGGTTAGGCTAACAGGCCGTCAGCAATGGTTTGGACAGGAGGATGCTCCCAGCTTAATTACCATGGCCGCAAATGCACGCGTGGGCGAGTGGTCTGGTGTTGGGGGAATTTTCTACAGCGACCGCAATGGATACCATTCTCAAAAAGGCGGATACCTCACCTACGCTCACCATTTGCTGTTTTCCCGACGGGAAGCTAACCTCAACCAGCTTTCTTTTGGTCTCAGTTTGGGGATGATTCAAAATCAGCTCGACGAGACCCAGTTCGACCCTAATATTTTCGATCCCATTATTGCGGGCATCATACAGAGCGACACCTATTTTAATGTGAACGTAGGGGTATCGTACAATCTGGCTAATTTCTCCAGCCATTTCACAGTAAGGAATCTCTTAGCTTCCGACAGGGATATTTATTCAGAAGTATTTGAAAGCGATATACAGCGAGAGTATCTGTTAGGAGCGGCCTACGCTTTTGGAAGCTACGGCTCGTACTGGACCTACGAACCTTCATTCTTGCTACAGTTGCGCGAGGAAACGAACGAGAAAGCTTTCGATCTTAATATGAAGGTATACCGAAAAATGGACTTTGGCCAGCTTTGGGGCGGACTTTCCTATCGCCGTGGACTCGATAGCGCGACCTATTTAAAAGATCTCGTTCGTACCAAGCAGCGGCTGCAGTACCTTACACCAATTATAGGGGCCAACTACAAAAACTTTATGATTTCGTACACTTATTCGCATGCCTTGGGAGGGTTATTGCAGGATAATGGATTTCACCAATTGGCGTTGGGGTATGATTTTCTGAGCGGACGGCCGAAAGCATACGATTGCGATTGCCCTGCAATAAATTAGAAAAAGTGTAGTACGCTCAAAATGAACGCTTCTCTATTGAGATATATTGCTGGTAAGGTGCTAGCAACGAAGTTAAGGTGTCGGTTTCGGTATTCGTATAAAAGATATGTGAAGGTTCTGCCGAAGTCGTTCTCGATAGCTGCATCGAAGCCAATAGGCGTTCGGTTTGTCGGGCTACGGCACGCCCGGAATCTATAATTTGTACGTGCGATGGTAAGAGCTTTGAGAGTGTTGGTACCAAGTAGGGATAATGGCTACAGCCAAGCACCAAATGATCGATGTTTGCCTCTAGCATAGGCGCTGTATACTTCTCTAGCAACGTAAGCATTTGGGGCGAGTCCAGTTCACCTTTTTCAATGAGCGGGACCAATCCTTCACCCACAATTTCAATTACCGAAATGTCCTTCGTAAACGCTCTTGCAGTTTTATGGAACAGCGCGCTGCTTAAGGTGCCTTTGGTCGCCAATATACCGATGCTTTTGGTTTGGCTGTTGAGCGCAGCCGGCTTAATGGCGGGCTCTATACCAACAAAAGGAACATCATAGTAGGTTCGTAAATGCTCAATTGCATTGGTGGTAGCCGTGTTGCACGCCACAACAATGAGTTTGCATTGTTGGGAGAGAAGCATATCGGTGTTTTTTACACTTAAGGCAATGATCTCTTCTGAAGAACGGTTACCATACGGAGCGTTATTACTATCGGCTAGGTAAATAGTATGCTCGTGTGGGAGTAGTTTGTGCACTTCTTTCCAAATAGAGGTTCCACCCACTCCCGAATCGAAAAAACCAATAGGCCGGTCATTGTTCATGAGGCTAAAATAAAAACTGTCCGCGTAACGGCGGACAGTTTTAAGAGAAATCTATTAAAGGCGGCAGCGAATTAGATGCCCAATTCTTTCTTTACATCGGCCATTAGGTCTGGACCGTCTGCCAATATAAGTCCGCTACCGGTGGTAGAGTCCATCACATACTGGTACCCTTTGGCGCGCGCTACTTTTTGAATGGCGGCGCGTGCTTTTTCAAGAATGGGTTGTAAGAGGTTTACTTCCTTTTCCTGAAGTTGCTTCACGGCCTCCTGGCGATAATTGGCAATGTTGTTCTGCATTCCCTGAACTTCGGCAACACGCTTTTGATTTTCCTCGTCGGTCTTGCTACCGGCTTCAGAATCGTATTGCTTAATCTTCGTATCGTACTCCTTCATCATATTCTTGATTTCGGTATCGTAAGTTGTACGAAGTTTGTCCAATTGGTTTTGTGCCTCCTTCATCTGGGGCATTGCTTCTACCAATTCTTGGGTGTTGATGTGCGCCAATTTAGCTTGGGCACTTACGAAGCTTGTTGCTCCCAAGAAAAGCATCATTGCTACTGCTACAAATTTTAATTTTTTCATTGTTACGGATATTTAATTAAGTGTTATATACTGGGTTTACTTGTTTATGCAATTGTTTATTGACCTTCTCCATCTCCGTCACCATCACCATCCCCGTCACCATCTCCGGTACTTTGGGTGTTTCGGTTTTGATTTCTTGCCTCGAGGATACTGTCCTTGCGACGTTGGCGCTCTTCAAGAATACGTTGTCTGCGGGCCTCCACCTCGGCACGTCGAGCTTCTCTAATGGAATCGCGAGCGCGCATACGCTCTTCCATAATTTTTTCACGTTCGCTCTTCCGTTCTTCAGCTTGTTCTTCACGTTCGGTCAACGCTTCTTCTTCCTCCATAGACAGTTCCTCGCGCTGCTCAACCTCACGCTTTTCTTGTCGCGTCACAGCCTCTTCGCGTTTGGCGGCACGTGTTATTTGGCGAAGCACCATATCGCTTATATCGTTGCGTTGCGCTGCGAATAGCATGACAATATCTGCCGATTTATCGAAAATAAAATCATACTTTTTGTTCTCTGCGATCTCCTGCACGATATTGAAAACCTGATCTTGTATAGGCTGTACCAGTTGTCGGCGCTGTATCGCCAAGTCGCCATTGGGACCAAAGCGATCCTGCTGGTAGTCCATCATTTCATCTTCCTTTATTTTTATTTCCTCTTCCCGTTCCTCAACCAACTCTTGAGTAAGCAAAACACGTTCGTTGCTAAGGTTCAGCTTCATTTGGTCAATCTCCTTCTGCATTCTATCTATGTCCTGTTTCCAGCGTTGTACTTTGCCTTCCAGCTGTATGGCCGATTCTTTGTACTCGGGCACATTCTCCAGAATGTACTCCATATCTATATAGCCAATTCTAGCTCCCCGCTGCGCCTGTGCGGAAAAAAGGAAGCATACAATCGCAAGCGGAAGGAATAGTAGCTTTTTAGTTTTCATAGTTGTTTGGTTGTTTAAGAAAATATCGTGCCAAGTTTAAAATTGTTGTCCAATGATGAAATGGGTCTCCCATCCGTTTCGTTGCGTACCGCCCAAAATAGGATCGAAACCATATCCAAAATCGATACCCAGCAGTCCAAAGGCAGGCATAAATACCCTCAAGCCGGCACCCGCAGATCGGTTTAGACTAAAGGGGTTGTAGTCCCTAAAGCCATCGTAAGAGGCACCCCCTTCTACAAAACTGAGCACATAAATAGATGCAAGCTGCTTCAAAGTTATGGGATATCGTAATTCTAACGAAAATTTATTATAAATGGTATTTCCATCATTGTCAGACAGCGATTGGTTGGGATACCCACGAAGTTGGATTACCTCACGTCCATCGAGACTAAATGCGCCTAGACCATCGCCCCCAACGAAGAAGCGCTCGAAAGGAGGGATGCCCCTGTCGTTATTGTAGGCCCCCAAGAAACCAAATTCGGCATTGGTGCGCAATACCAAATCCTTCCACAACGATGTATACCAAGCGCCCCTAAATTTTAGCTTATAATATTCGAGCCATTTAAAGCGCTCTTGGTCGATTTCTGAAATACGCTCCTGTACATCAACGTTATTGCCGTTGGGTACCAGCATACTGGTAAGTTCTTCACGCTCTTCCTGTAGGGCATCGTAATCTACATTGTTAAAGGCAGAATAGGGGGGCGTTAACTTCGCTGTAATGCTGAATTCTGATCCCGATCGAGGATAGATGGGGTTAATATCGGTGTTGCTTCGGCTTAGCCCAATAGTATAGGCAAGGTTGTTGGAAAAGCCATCTCCGAAGGTAAAGAGCCCGGTATTGTAATTCTTTAAATCGAAATGCTGGAAGCTCACGGCTTGCGACAATACGAAATAATCGTCTGGCCATTGCAGTTTCTGCGCAATTCCCACCGAGCCCCCGGTAATTAAAAACCTCCGGTCGCGATCGGCATCACGGGTCTGGAAATCGAAAAAGTACTGTACCGTATGGCTGAAGGATGTGGTAAGCCGTACTGGCTTCTTTCCGCCCAACCAAGGTTCGCTTAAGGAAATACTGTATGTTTGGTAAAAACTACTGGCCTGGGCACGAAGGCTCAAGGTTTGGCCATCGCCCATGGGCAGGGGTTTGTAGGCTTCTCCGTTAAAAATGTTACGCAGCGAGAAGTTGTTGAACGATAGTCCCAGGGTTCCTACGAAACCACCGCCCCCGTACCCCCCTTGGAGTTCGATTTGACTGGCACCTTTTTCTACTACTGAAAATTCCATATCCAGAGTGCCATTGTTAGGATCTACATTTTTGAAATTAGGAGAAATTTGCTCTGGATCGAAATAGCCCAACTGCCCTAGCTCCCGTATGGTACGTACCACGTTTCGCTTGCTATATTTCTCCCCCGGACGCGCTCGCAATTCCCTATAGATTACGTGGTCGTTGGTCTTATCGTTGCCTATTACCGTGACGTGATCGAAATAAGCGATTTTACCTTCGCGAATGCGTATTTCAAAATCGATGGTATCGTTTTCTACGCCTACCTCAACGGGATTGATGCTCGAAAACAAATACCCATTGTTTTGGTATAGGTTGGTAAGGTCTAGCGCTTCTGGGTTAGTAACATCTTCTACGCGCTCCTGCAAGAGGGTCGCGTTATAGGTTTCACCCTTTTTAATTCCCAATATTTGCCGAAGCTGCCCATCGGTATAGACGCTGTTGCCTATGAACCCGATATCGCCAAAATAGTATTTGTTTCCTTCTTCTACCTGAAGCCGCAGCGCAACATTTTTATCATCTTTTCGTATCAGTGTATCGCTTATGATTCGTGCATCGCGATATCCATTTTCCTTGTATTTCTTAATAATGGAAGCCTTGTCTTCTTCAAATCCAGATTCGGTGTATTTAGATCGCTTAAATACCCTAAACAAATTCTTCTGCTTTACATTTTTCATCGCCCTGCGCAGTTTGGCATCGCTAAAGGCGTCGTTTCCTGTAAATTCGATTTCGCTCACCTTTACCCGTTCGCCCTTATTCACATCGATCCGCATATTCTTGGCGATTTCAGTGCCAGTGGAATCGAGCGCTGGCGTGGTGCTAATGATTACCTGTGTATTGAGGAACCCAATGTCCCTATATTTTTTCTGAATGTAATTTTTGGTGGTGGTAAGCAGGTTTTTTGTGATCTTGACCCCCGCATTTAGATTATTATCCTTTATAATCTCCTTTTTCTTGGCCTTCCTCACACCCTCTACGGTAACCTCGTTTAACTTGGGAAGCTCTACGATATACAGCTCCAAATCTACCAGGTCGCCATCGATGTTGGTGACGTAGAATGCGATGTCACTAAATAGATTCTGTTCCCACAGTTTTTTGGTTACTTGGCTCAATTTATCGCCGGGAATATAAATTTGATCCCCTTCCTTTAGGCCGGTAAAGGCAATAACCGTTTGCTCGTTGAAGTTTTGAGCCCCGGTAACTTCAATGCTATTAATAGTGTATTTCTTACCACTATCCAGGTCTTTTTGTTGCGCCGAAAGCGAAAAAACAGATACCAAGCTTACAAATAGAATGTAATAGAACTGTAGGTAGGGTTGCAATCGTTGGTTATTGTTAGAGTTGCTCACTTGTCTTTCCAAATCTTCTTTCTCTGTGTTGATAATTTAGTATTGCTTCAAAAAGATGGTTCTTCGTATAATCGGGCCAAAGTGTTTCGGTAAAATACAACTCGGCATAGGCTATTTGCCAAAGTAAAAAATTACTGATACGCTGCTCACCGCTCGTGCGTATCAATAGATCTACATCTGGTAAATTTTGCGTGTAAAGATGATTATTAATATATGATTCATCTATTTCCTGCGGCGAAATTAGGTTATTTTTAACTTTAAGGCTAATCTCTTGAATGGATTTTGTTATTTCTTCCCGCGAGCCGTAGCTAAGCGCTAGGGTAAGGGTCATTCGGTTGTTCTGCGAAGTTTTCTCGATAACATCCAAAAGCTCTTTGTGTGCCTTTTTAGGCAGTGCCTCTAAATTGCCAATGGCATTAAGGCGTATGTCGTTGTCTTGAAGAGTCTTTATTTCCTTCCGCAGAGACGAGACCAAGAGTTTCATAAGCAGCTCTACTTCCAATTTGGGCCTGTTCCAGTTTTCGGTGGAAAAGGCGTAGAGCGTTAGGTAGGGTATGTGAATCTCAGCGCAAGCCTCTACGATTTCTCGCACGGCTTTGGTGCCGTTTTCGTGGCCAAAGGTCCTAAACTTACCTTGCTGTTTTGCCCAACGACCGTTACCGTCCATAATAATGGCCAAATGCTGTGGTAGCTTCTTTTTATCTATTTGCTCCTGAAGGCTCATAGTAGGGGTTAAAAGTTGCAATAGCAGGGTTTTCTGCCAAAGGTTACTGTAAAGGTAATGCCAGTAAACACATACCAATCGTTATTGTTGGTATTGCCAAAGCGTAGGTTTTCGGCGTCTTCCAGTCCTTTCACCGGGAAACTTCCATCCAAATCATCTGTAAACGTATAGCGGGCACCAATCTCGAACGCCAAGACGAACCGGTTGGCCAAGCTTGCCTTATAGCCAACTACCATCGGGATGGCCGCAGTAGAGGCGCCATCATAGCTTACAATACTGTTGTCGCTCCTTTTGTAGAGGGCATCGTACCAAAACCATGTTAGGCCGGTATACAAATAAGGCGTCGATACGGGCCTGCCACTGTACATATTGAATTCCCAAAACGTATATTCCAATCCCACAGAGGTCTCAAAAACGGTGTTGTTAAATGAATAGCCACGTTGCTGTCTGCGGGTTTCGTGCGATTCCAAATCGTCGCCCTCTAGGTTGGCCACCAGGACAGATCCCCTAAAAGAGTGTCTAGAACTGCGGTTCCATTTAAAAATACCGCCAAAGGCAAACGTATTGGGAGCGATATAACTGGTCTTGCCCACATCGCCAATTACGTTTGCGCCTCCTAAAATACCCCCTATCTCATAGGTTTGCGATACCCCTACGAACGAGGCGGTTAGCAGTAAGATGACAGCCGCGAAATACTTCATATACCTTAAAAGTTTGCAAATATAACAATTAACTTCGCTTAACAATATCCTAAGCGAATTAGTCTCTGTTGATTAACAAGTTTTGGGATGATTTATTGTTTAGTTCCTTTTGTCCTCTCCCCACAAAAGTTTTTTCCGAAGCGTTTTTATAAAACTATCGTCGGCCAATTGCACCAATTTTATGCTGAAGGGCGCCTTGCGAATGGTAAGTGTGGTGTCGTTGTCTAACGTGGCAATGCGCGAATCTAGCGACAGTAGGAAGGATTTTTCGCGTCCGGAAACATTAAGCGTTAACACGCTATCATCGGGCAGCACCAAGGGCCTGGCGTTGAGGTTGTGCGGTGCGATGGGAGTAACGATCATGCTGTGCGCGCTGGGGTCCACTACGGGACCGCCACAGCTTAAGGAATAGCCCGTGCTGCCGGTGGGGGTGGAGACAATCAAGCCGTCAGACCAGTAAGAGGTGAGGTGGTGTCCATTAACCGCTGTTTCCACCTTGATCATCGAGGTAGTGTTCTTTCGGTTTACGGCAATTTCGTTAAGAGCATAGTTAAGGTTCTCGTCAATCGCATCGGTAACGGGGTTGGTGGACACGGTGAGCAGGCTTCTTTCTGAAATAAAATAGTTGCCCTCCAATATTTCTGAAATGCTTTCTGAAATTTCCTCTTTTTGGATGGTTGCCAAAAAACCCAATCTTCCTGTGTTGATTCCTACAATGGGAATGTCGAGGTCGCCCACAAAAGTGATCGACTTCAAGATAGTACCGTCGCCCCCAATACTGAAGAAAAGGTCGAACGTGCTGTCTAGTTCGGTGAAGGTTTGGAAGCCAGAGAAATTCTTGGTAATCTCGTCGTTCTGGTTTATAATTTCGAGAAAGTTCTCCTCGATGAGCACCTCCATGTTCTTTTGCTGAAGCGCGTGAAGGATATGCTGAATGTACGTCTCGGAGTTCTCGTGGTAGAACTGGCCATAGATACCAATTTTCATAACCTTAGATGTTGAGGTATTTGTCCAGGTAGTTGGAACGGTCTTTTAAATCTTCAAGAAATTTGTCCTCCTCGTGGTTTGAGATAATGGTGTAGTTGTACCGCCTAAAGGTCTGTACAATGGCATTCATGCCGGTATGTCCAATCTTTACCGTTATTTGAACCCGATCTGTCTCCATTTTTGAAATGAACATTCCAAGAAGCTTCGCACTGTTCGACTCCACAATTTGGCTCACCTCACTGAAGGAATAGTCATTAATGCCCTTCTCAACCACGATAATGGCTCCCGCCTCGCCTAGAAAGGGAGTATCGTTGAACATACTCATAATATCACCCAGCTCATAATAGCCTAGATATTTGTTCTGTTCAGATAGAACAGGCATAATATTGCTGTTGTGCAAGGCAAAGGCCTCAAGAATATCTAGCCAATTGGTATTTTCGCGAACAAAGAAGCCTTCCAGCGCATATTGGTAGTCCTGCAACGCTTTGGAGCTATCGAAGCAATGGGCGTCTGTTTCTGCAATAGAACCTAAATACACACCGTCTTGGTGCACAGGCAAATGGGTATAAGTTAGTTGGTTGAAGGTTCGCTGTACCTCCTTTAAACTCGAGGAAATGTCGAAAGGAGAAATGTCATTTATTATATAAATCTGGGTATTCAAAGCGAAAATTTTTATGCAAATTACTTAAAATATAAATGGCAAAGCCTTGCCAAGCTTTGTATTTTTGTTAATTATACGGTAAAATTATGACAAAGTTAAGCGTAAACATAAACAAGATCGCCACTCTTAGAAATGCCCGTGGCGGCGATGTGCCCAATGTGGTGAAGGCCGCCATTGATATACAGAAATTTGGGGCCCAAGGCATCACCGTACACCCTCGGCCCGATGAGCGCCACATTACCTATCAGGATGTTCGAGACCTGAAATCTGTCGTTACTACAGAATACAATATCGAGGGTAACCCGATGGATGCCTTTACCGATCTGGTGCTCGAGGTGAAACCCACACAAGTGACCTTGGTGCCCGATAGTGTCGATGCCATCACCTCGAATGCGGGTTGGGACACGGTAAAAAACGCATCCTTTTTAAAGGAAATCATTGCCGAATTTAAGCGCAATGGGATACGCACCTCTATTTTCGTAGACCCTAATTTGGATATGGTTGAAGGTGCCGCGCACGTGGGTGCCCACCGTATCGAGCTCTATACCGAAGCGTTCGCGAAGCAGTACGAGTTGGGAAATGAAAAGGCGATACTTCCCTACGTGGAGTGTGCCAATCTCGCCCACCAACTCGATTTGGGCATAAACGCCGGCCACGACCTATCGCTTACCAATATTCGCTTTTTTAAGGAAAATGTCCCGCACTTGTTGGAAGTTTCCATAGGCCACGCACTCATTTCCGAAGCGCTCTATGATGGGCTAGAACGGGTAATTGCCCAATACCTTCAAAAATTGAAATAATATGAAATTACATTCCCAAATAATGGGCGAGGGCACTCCTTTTCTCATCCTGCACGGTTTTTTAGGTAGTGGCGATAACTGGAAATCATTGGGCAACCAATTTTCAGAGCAAGGCTATCAGGTGCATCTGATAGACCAACGCAACCACGGCCGGAGCTTTCACGATCCTGCCTTTAGTTATGAGATTATGGCAGAAGATCTAAAGAACTACAGCAACGAACACGATCTGTCTAGCATAGTGCTTTTAGGACATTCCATGGGAGGAAAGACCGCTATGCAGTTTGCCGTTTCTAACCCCAACCAAGTGTCCAAGCTTATCGTGGCAGACATTGCTCCCAAAAGCTATCCACAACACCATCAAGACATTTTAAAGGCATTGGACGCTTTGCAATTTGACCAAATACGGTCACGGGGAGATGCAGACAAGGTGCTTTCAGAATACATACCCGATATGGGGACCCGCCAATTCTTGCTGAAGAATCTTTATTGGAAAGAAAAGGGGCGGTTGGCCCTGCGAATGAATTTGCCCGTGCTCACCAAGGAGGTAGAAGAGGTGGGCAGACCCCTTGACCCTGAGGCAAAGTATGAGGGTGACACCCTTTTCTTAAAGGGCGAGCGCTCTGGGTACATAGAGCCTATGGATGAAATTCTGATAAAAAAGCATTTCCCCAAGGCTGTCCTTACTACAATTCCTGAAGCCGGGCATTGGCTGCACGCGGAAAATCCCGAAGAATTTTACCGAAATGTTATGAATTTTTTATAACATTGCAAAGGCCATTTTGTTATGTATGCATAATAAATTACAGGTGTGTACGAATTTGATGCCCTTTTCAGAAATAATTTGACATTAACCCAAACATTAATCTAACTCAAAACCTAATTATGAAGAAAGTAATCCTTCTTGCTGTTTTTGCCTTGGCAGGTGCAGTGACGTACGCTGGTGGATATCGAGTGAGCCTTCAGGGCCAGAAGGCCTTGGCCATGGGTCACACTGGTGTGGCTGTGGTAAGCAGCGAATCGGCCTTTTTCAACCCCGCTGGCCTTGTGTATCTAGAGAGCAAGCTAACCGTTTCGGCGGGCGTAAGCGGTGTTTTCTCCAACGTATCTTATCAAAACGAAGCTACCGGCGCCTTTGCCGAGACTGATAGCCCTGTAGGGACGCCCTTTTATGCGTATATTTCCTATCAGGCTACGGATTGGCTTTCGGTAGGGTTAGCGGCTTATAGTCCCTATGGAAGTACCGTGGAATATGAAGACGATTGGGCCGGTTCGCATTTGGTGAACAATATCGAGTTGCAGGCAATATTTATACAACCCACCATCGCTTTTGAACTAAGCGAAAAATTTAGTATTGGAGGAGGGCCTATCTACGCTACAGGATCGGTGAACTTCAACAGAAATTTGAACCGAACCCTTACCGATATCGATGGAAACCGCTCTGAAGTTACCATTGATGCTTCTGGGGTAAACAATTGGGGCTGGACTGTAGGCGCTATGTTCTCACCAACCGAAGACCTTCGTATTGGTGCAAACTACCGCTCTGAGATTATTCTCGAAGCGGAAGAAGGCGAAGCCGATTTTCAGAATATCCCAAATTCACCCTTAGTGCCTTTTGAAGACACTACCTTCGATGCCTCCCTGCCGTTGCCAGCAGAACTTTCAGTAGGTCTTTCCTACACATTCTGCGAAAAATGGATGTTCGCTTTCGACTATAATCGTGCGTTTTGGGATGTTTACAATTCATTGGATATCGATTTTGCAAATCCGAACATTCCCGATTCCCAAAACCCGCGAAACTATAAAAATGCCTCTACATATCGTTTCGGACTTCAGTACGAAGCAACGGATATGTTTACGCTACGCGCCGGATATTATTTTGATGAAACGCCACTACAAGATGGCTTCTACGCTCCAGAAACCCCAAGAAACGACAGCAACGGCTACACTGCTGGTTTGTCGGTGAATGTGAGCGACCATTTCCAAATTGATGCCTCATTCCTGTACCTGCACTTTGAGGAGGTAGATGCTTCGTATAACGGCTATTTCGAAAACGGACAAGTAGTGCCGTTTGAAGGAACCTATAAGTCCAATGCCTTTATACCGGGATTGGGAATTACGTATAAATTGTAATTGACAAAATTTAGAAAAGATGAAAAACAACATAAAAATAGTATTAGGCTTGCTGGCCATTGGTTTTGTAAGCTGTGAAGCCGAGTTTGACAATCCCGTTAACGAAGATGGCTTCTACTCGAGCGGGGAGGCGAACCTTACCAATTACGTTGCATTAGGAAACTCCCTAACAGCCGGTTTTGCCGATAATGCCTTGTACATTTCCGGTCAGCAGAATTCATTCCCTAACATCTTGGCTCAGCAATTTGAGCGCGCCGGGGGCGGGGACGATTTTAGCCAACCCCTAATGAATGACAACTTGGGCGGACTTCTTTTGAACGGTACGCAAATAGCACAAAATCGTTTGGTGCTTTCCGTAGACCCCCAGGGCAACAGGTCTCCAGTGGTTTTAGAAGGTACGCCTACAACAGAGGTTACCACCAGCCCAACAGGTCCTTTCAATAATATGGGTATTCCTGGTGCAAAGAGTTTTCATTTGGTCGCTCCGGGGTATGGAAATGCAGGTGGAATTCTTTCTGGAGAGGCAAATCCATACTTCGCAAGAATCGCAACGAGCGCCAATGCCACGATTTTGGCAGATGCCGTGTCGCTGAACCCAACGTTTTTCTCGCTTTGGATAGGGAACAACGATATTTTAAGCTATGCCACTAATGGAGGCTCTGGGGTGGACCAAACTGGAAATCTCGATCCCACTACTTACGGTAGTAGCGATATTACAGATCCCAATGTATTTGCATCGGTATACAGCCAACAGGTGGAAGCCTTGACCGCTGGTGGAGCCAAGGGAGTGCTTATCAATATCCCCGATGT
>CAZXDP010000054.1:0-18303 GCA_964639255.1 uncultured Flavobacteriaceae bacterium | reverse complement strand
AAAAACGTAAGAAAACGAAACCTTCTAAGGGAGCTATTGAAAAACGGCTGAAGACGAAGAAGCAAAATGCGCTAAAAAAAGCCAACCGAAAGCCACCTACGAGCGATGCATAACACACTTTCCGTGTAAAAATTACACGCCTTGTGCAATTCATTCTAGTGAATTACACACCATCTACCAGCGCATAATTAATTTTTTTCAATTTTAAAATACTGATATACAACTCTTTGATACTTCCGTTCGTCGTGCGAGTTGTTTTGGTATTGCTTTTTCATAAGAGGAAGGGAACAAGATTAATAACAAACAAAATTTAGTATCTATGAAAAAGTTAATGTTCGCAGCCATTGTGGTTGCAGGAGCCTTTACAGGGGCAGTAGCACAAGAATTGGAAGACAAGGCCATCGCGATGAACGAGGTGCAGCCGGAGCCAACCGAGCAGGTGGCTGAAGAAGCAACCCAAAATCCTACCCAAAGCGATTTTGTTGAAATCAAAGCCGATGCGTTGCCGCAACCCGTACAGAAAGCCGTCGCTGCCGATTTTGAAGGTGCCACGGTTGCAAAGGCCTATAAAAACGAAAAAGGAGAATTTAAACTAGTTCTCACCACTGCAGACCGTAAGCAAACTACGGTGTACGCCAATGCAAAAGGCGAGTGGATTAAGAAGCAGTAAGCTGCAGGTATTTAGATTCAATACTTTTGGGGTGTCCTTACGGACACCCCTTTTTTTTTATGAAAATTTTATAAGCCAGGCCATTTCGCGCAACGTACTTTTGCGAAAAGCTCCACTCCGCAATGACAAAACAACTTTTGATAATTGAAGATGACGTGGCATTTGGAAAAATGCTTTCCTCGTTTTTAGAGCGCAACGGCTTTTCGGTGGCGCTTTGCCATAGCGGTAAGGTGGGTAGGAAATATATTGAGGAGGGGGATTTTGCCGTGGTGATTACCGATTTGAAACTCCCCGACGATTCGGGTCTCGACTTGCTCGAGTTTTCGATAGCGAAAGACCAAAGCACCCAGGTGATTCTTATGACGGGTTATGCCGAAGTTTCCACGGCCGTAGAAGCGATGAAAAAGGGCGCGGTAGAATATATTTCGAAACCCTTTAGGCCCGAAGAACTCCTCATGGTGTTACAAAGCAATAAGCGACAAACCAACACTACCAGATTTGTACCCAGCCGAGCGAAAGCTACAAGTTCTTCACCCACGAATCCAGAGAAACCGCTACCTGTTGAAGGACAGGGGCCGGCTTCTAAAAAATTGCATGAATACCTTCGGCTAGTGGGCCCAACCCTAATGGCTGTAATGATCCAGGGGGAAAGCGGTACCGGCAAGGAAATAGCTGCCAGGACTATTCATAACTATAGTTTGAGAAAAAATGGTCCTTTTGTAGCGGTAGACTGCGGCGCAATTCCAAAGGAAATTGCCGCAAGCGAATTTTTTGGGCACATAAAAGGAAGCTTTACGGGCGCGGTAAATGATAAGATCGGGCATTTTAAGGCGGCCGATGGTGGCACCCTTTTTCTCGATGAGGTTGGGAACCTTTCCTATGAACATCAAGTACAGTTGCTTCGTGCCCTGCAGGAAAGAAAGATAAAACCCGTGGGCGGTACCACTGAAATTGAGATTGATATTCGACTCATTTCAGCTACCAATGAAGATTTGCAACAGGCAGTGGCCAAAGGAACGTTTCGGGAAGATCTATACCATAGATTAAATGAATTTTCACTTCACGTACCAGCATTGCGGGAGCGACCCGAAGACCTTTTTCTATTTGCCGAGCATTTTCTCGTTGCGGCCAATATAGCTTTGGACAAAGAAGTTTTAGGATTTTCGAATGCAGTGAAAGTTGCCTTTGCGCAATACCATTGGCCGGGCAATCTGCGGGAGCTGCGCAATGTTATTATGAGGTCGGTACTCCTAACGCCTGGGTCGGTGGTTCCTTTAGAGGTAATACCGAGAGAAGTGGTCGCGCCGCAAAAAGAGCAGCAAGAAAAAATTGATTTATCGGTTCAGCAAAATGAAAAACAGCTTATTTTGAGTGCTTTGGAAAAAACGGGAAATAACAAGACACAAGCCGCTAAGCTCTTAAACATTACCCGAAAAACCCTTTATAATAAATTGAAACACTACCAAATTGATCACTAGGCATCCATCGAGGTTTTTAATTTCTCCAATAAGCGTTTCGCGGCTATTTGTAACGCCCCAACCCATTCCATAACGAGTTTTTTTTCGGCTGTATCACTACTATTTTCAAGTTTCTCCAATAGCGGAATGATGGGTACGGCCTGTAACTGCCTTGCCATGGTAAGCATTCGGTGGGCGGTATCGCGCAGCTGCGCTCTATCATCCTGTTCGGCGGCTTTCTGCAGTACGCATAAGTCTTTTTGGGTTTGCTCTATAAAAATGGTGAGTACTTCGGTAACACCCTGGTCACTGCCCACGAATGCTCTAAGGGCTTCCAGCTGGAAGGGAGCATTGCCGGGGGCTGCATCAATAACATTGGGCGTTGTGGACACAGAAAATCTATTTTGCTCTGGGACTACTTCGACAAGGGTCTGCCATAGCATTTCGCGGGTAAATGGTTTCTGCAATACCGAAGCAAAACCTTTGTCTAGATACAGTTGCTGGGGAAACTCACGGTTACCTGTCATTGCTATAATGGGTTGATTGCTGTGCAATGAAACTTTTCCTTCCTGCAATTCCCGTAAGATATCAAATCCATTGGCTTCGGGCATTTGTATGTCGGTAATGACCACATCATATCGAGGAGGCAGATTGCTTTTAAAGGCTTCAAAACTTTCAAAACCCCAAGCTTCGGCACCCTGACTTTTTAATTGCTCAAGAAGGAGCGTGCGCAGGGCGGGATCATCATCAAACACAACTACTGAAAGCGGCTGGGAGGCTTGTGTCTCTACGGTCGTTTTGGGAATTTTCTCATTGGCTATCGGTAGTAGGGAGAGCGTAAGGGTGAATGTGCTGCCTTCTCCTATGGTGCTCTGTACCTCTAAATGCCCTTCCAGTAATTTTGCCAGTTTTTTCGAGATAGCCAGTCCAAGGCCATAACCACCGTACTGTTTTTGTGTATCGGGTTCGGCCTGTGTAAATTCTTGGAAGATATCTTTTTGTCTTTCCGCTGAAATGCCAATACCTGTATCCTGCACGGCAAGGGCAATGAC
Source organism: uncultured Flavobacteriaceae bacterium (assembly GCA_964639255.1). Classification (GTDB taxonomy): domain Bacteria; phylum Bacteroidota; class Bacteroidia; order Flavobacteriales; family Flavobacteriaceae; genus NZQO01. The sequence continues at coordinate 15,124 of CAZXDP010000054.1, read as the reverse complement.
CATGCGTTTCCCGTCGGTACCCACCACCTGCGCCGACACCTCGATTCGGCCTTTCTGGGTAAACTTAAAGGCGTTCACGATTAGGTTGTTCAATACCTGCTTGATGCGCAACGGATCGCTTTCAAAATGTTGGTGCCGCAATGCCTCTTCAATAGTTACTCTAAAGACGATTGCCTCGGTACCGTATACCTCCTCCGCAGAACGGGCTGTTTGTTCAATTAGCTGTTTTAGGTAAAAAGGGACACGCTCTAACGAAAGCTTGCCGGCCTCCAGCTTCGAGAAATCCAGCAGATCGTCTACCAGTTTACCGATGTATTGCGCGTTTTCGGTTATTTGGACCAAGTAGCGCTCCTGTTGTTGGGTTAGGGAAGTGTTGCTGGCAAGCGCAGCATATCCCGTTATGGTGTGTAGCGGAGTTTTCAGGTCATGACTTACGGTAGCGATGAGCTGCTCACGACTTTTCAGAAGTTGGGCCGTATAAGCATTGGCCTGTTGCAGCGATGTTTTGTAGCGTTCTGCCTTGAAGAAATCGTTCAGAATAAAATAACTGAAAACGATAATGAGCAGCACCGCGGCTATGGCAGCGATGCGCAAAACGGTGGTAGTACGATGCACCGAAGCTTGCCGGGCGATATTGCGCTGGGCTGCTTGTTCACTTACCTCCTTATCGAACGCCGTAATGAGATCGCGCAATTGCGAAGAAAGGGTTAAATCGTTCCGAATAAGCTCGTTCTCTTTTTGCTGAAGCGATTGGCGCGCTCGCGAGTTTTCCCGCTTCGCCTCAGCTACGATATAGCGCGCCGCAGATAGCATAGAATCGACAGTCTTGGTCCTTACGGTTCCCGTATCGCCTAGGGCCTCTTGGTTGAGCAAATCGACAAGCGATTGGAACACTTGCCGTTCCCGTAAGCTTAATTGGGCAGGATTGTTCACAAAGCTGGCAACGGTAAGTTTTCCCATAGTGCTTTCCAGCTTACTGAATTCATCTAAAATATCATCTAAAGAGCTGTCTTGCCGGTTGGTGATTTTCAAAAGGCGAAGCTGCTCGATATTTTTTTCTTTTCTAGTAAGCAACTTCTGAACACTGTCCAATTGGGCTTTTTGTTCGGGGCTGGATGTTAACGATCTTAGATCTGCCAGTTGTGCATATAATAAACGCGTGCGCTGCCGGTAGCGGTCGTAGTGCGCTTCTTCTTGAGTGAGTAGCGCTAGGCGCGATAAGCCATCGGTCTCATAGACAAGGTTGATCAAGGTGCCCGTTTCGGTTAGGGTAAGCTCACCCGTGTCTGTTGGTGCAGTAAGGAGGTAGTTCTTGTATTCAGAATACACAAAAATGCCAACGATCACAGCAAGCGTGGCCAATGCCACGTAACTGAACAGAATTTTCGCCGTAAACCGATTGCGTGTTTTCGCCATGCTCCAAAGCTACGTACTAAGTCCGTACCTCTCTATTAACGATTTGGTAAAAAAATTGTGCAGGCCGCGAAATTGGCTATCTTTGCGGCACATCTCAAAGGGGTGCCTATTTAAATTTTTGAAGTGGGCAAAACGGGTACTAGTGTACCGTTTGGCTCGATGATTCGGAAATTTGGAGAAGCTGAGATCATACCCATAGAACCTAGACCAGGTAATGCTGGTTAGGGACCGCCTTAAGGCTATCGGCCTGGGCAAAAACCATTTATTTAACCGAAGAATAATGGCCCCTTTTATTCGTAAATTTTTTATTACGAATGAAATCGTTATTTATTTCGGCTGCCTTGCTTTCTACAATCTTGGTGGCCAATGCACAACAACCCAATCAACAACAACCCGTAGATTCAACCCAGGTAGAGGCGCTCGAAGAAGTACTGGTAAAGGCCGTTCGCGTAGACGCCGACTCGCCCATTACCCACTCCAACCTCTCTGCCGAAACCATCGAGGAACGAAACCTGGGGCAGGACCTGCCCTATTTGCTTAACTACCTTCCCTCTGTGGTGACCACCAGCGACGCCGGTGCCGGGGTGGGCTACACCTACATTCGCGTTCGGGGTAGCGACGCCTCGCGGGTAAACGTAACCCTTAATGGTATACCCTATAACGACGCAGAGAGCCAAGGCACGTTTTGGGTAAACCTGCCAGATTTCGCCTCTTCTGTACAAAATTTACAGTTGCAGCGCGGGGTGGGGACCAGTACCAACGGCAGTGGCGCCTTTGGGGCAAGTATCAATATTTTGACCGATGGCGTTTCGACCGAAGCGTATGGCGAAATTGCCAATTCTTTTGGGTCGTTCAACACGCGAAGGCACAACGTTAAATTTAGTACCGGTTTGCTCGAGGATGCCTTCGAGATATCGGGGAGGGTCTCCAACATACAGAGCGATGGCTATATTGACCGTGCCTCTTCCGACCTTAATTCCTATTTTCTTCAAGCCGCGTACGTGGGCGAAAATACTCTTGTAAAGGCACTTGCCTTTGGTGGCAGGGAAGAAACCTACCAAGCGTATTTTGGTATCGATGCAGAAACCTTGGAAGAGGACCGTACCTTTAATCCTGCGGGACTTTATACCGATGCCGATGGCACAATTCGGTTCTATGGAAATGAAGTGGACGATTACGCGCAGGACCATTACCAGCTTCTTTGGAATCAGAAGTACAACAACCGCTGGAGCAGCAACGTGTCCTTCAACTATACCTATGGAAGGGGCTATTTTGAGCAGTTTAGGGAGGACGACGATTTTGCCACCTATGGCTTCGAGCCTATAGAAGTAGGCGGAGAAGTAGTTTCCACTACCGATTTGGTCCGCCGCCGCTGGCTTTCCAACAATTTTTATGCGTTGAATGCCAATGTAAACTATAACGACAGCGAGTGGGATGTATCTACTGGGGCTTTTTTCAGCCAATATGTAGGCGATCATTATGGGGAGGTGATTTGGGCACGTTTTGCCAGCCAGAGCGATATTTTTGACAGGTATTATTTTGGTACGGGCGACAAAAACGAGTTTACGGTATTTTCGAAAGCGACCTATCGCATAGACGACCAATGGAGCGTGTTTGGTGATCTTCAGGGCCGCTTCGTTGAATATACTACCACAGGCGAAAATTCAGACCTACTCAACCTCGATTATTCTGAAACCTACAATTTTTTCAATCCTAAGGCAGGGGCCACCTTCCGGTTGAACGATGGCAACCAGTTCTATATTTCTTACGGAAGGGCGCACCGCGAGCCGCGCCGAAGTGATTTTGAACAGGAAATCTTCACGGCCGAGCGCTTGGACGATTACGAGTTGGGGTGGCGTTTTGCCTCAGAGAAGGTAAGGGTTAACAGTAACCTATACTATATGGACTATCAAAACCAGCTTGTCCTTACAGGCGCCATAGACGATGTTGGGGCACCCATTCGCGCTACTAGCGGTGAGAGCTATCGATTGGGGATAGAGGTGGACGCAGAGATTGACATCCTCAAAAATGTGAGGTGGATGCCCAATATCGCCTTGAGTACCAACAAAAATGAAAATTTTGTCACTTCCCGCGACGGGGAGCTGGTCAATTTGGGGAATACCAACATATCCTTTTCCCCTGAAATCGTTGCTGGAAGCGCCCTCGCCTATATTCCGGTAAAAAACTTCCAGCTGTCGTTGCTTAGCAAGTTTGTAGGCGAACAGTATATGGGCAATATAGATAGCGAGGCCTCACTGTTGGATAGCTTTTTTATCAACGACCTTAACTTTATCTACCGGTGGGAAACGGCACCGTTGGTAGAAGAAATTGTTTTTACTGGCTTGTTCAACAATATCTTTAATGTAGAATACGTGAGCAATGGGTACTTTTTCACTTTCGATGATGTAGACGACCAAGGTGCGGTAACCACCTTTGAGGGCGCGGGCTACTATCCGCAGGCTACCACGAATTTCTTGGTGGGTGCGACGGTTAAATTTTAATTCGTAACCCGTATGGTATTGCCAGAGCGTACCACACGGTAAGCCTGCATGGGGTATACCCCTGAGTTTTCAAACGGTTGCCCGGTCACGATGTTATAGCTGTTGCTATCGTCGGGGCACGGGCAACTTGCAATAATATCCTCAACCATCATCCTAGAGCAACTGTTGGGCACGTGGTTGGGGTCGCTTAGCTCAAACGCCGAATATTGCTCGTTGTTGATGTTGTAAATGACAATTCCCTTTATGCCCTGCTGCGTAATGATAACGCTGCCCGACGGGAAATTAAGGGAATTATACTCGGGCAGATTCAGGTTGAGCCGTAAATCTACAAGAGGATCGAGCAAAAACGGGTTGTCCTCATTAACCTCATCATCTTCCTTGCAGGAGAGCAGAGCCAACAGTACGAACAGAACGGATAACAATTTGATTTTCATAACAGATAAAAAAGAGATGCCAAAAATAGCACAATTTACGCAACAACTTATTTTTTAGTATATTTGTTAGTGAAATCCCGTCGCGTATGGGATTTTTATATTCCCGCGCAAGCGGGAATCTTCATATATAAACTTTCCAGCCACGCGCTGGCAAAGATAGAACAGTACCCTAATAACGATGATGATATGAGTAAAGTATCTTATTACACTGCGGAAGGATTGAAAAAATTGCGAAAGGAGCTAGACCAGCTGCGCGATGTGGAACGCCCAAAGGCATCACAGGCTATAGCTGAGGCCCGCGATAAAGGCGATTTGAGTGAAAATGCCGAGTACGATGCCGCCAAGGAAGCCCAAGGCCTCTTGGAAATGCGTATCTCCAAGCTTGAGGAAACCCTGGCCAATGCTCGCCTTATTGACGAATCGCAGTTGGATACCAGCAAGGTTTTAGTGCACAGCAATGTGAAAATAAAGAACCAATCTAACGGACAGGAAATGTCCTATAAACTAGTGGCACAGAGCGAAGCCGATCTAAAAAGCGGGAAAATCTCTGTAGATTCCCCCATCGGTAAGGGCTTGCTGGGTAAAAAAGTAGGCGATACCGCCGAGATAAAGGTGCCAAATGGTACTATGAAGTTTGAAATTTTGGAAATTACACGCGATTGATATGGCAACGGTATTCACAAAAATCATAAAGGGGGAATTGCCCAGCTATAAAATAGCCGAGGACGAAAATTTCATTGCATTTTTAGATGTGAATCCCAATGCGAAGGGACATACCCTGTGTGTTCCCAAGGAAGAAACCGATAAAATCTTCGATTTGGGAGAGCACAAATACCTGCAATTGATGCAATTTTCGCGCCGCATCGCCAAGGCTTTGGAAAAGGCAGTAGAATGCAAACGCGTAGGAATGGCCGTTGTAGGCCTGGAGGTGCCCCACGTACACGTACATTTAATACCTATTAACCAAATGCGCGACATGACCTTCCAGCATAAAATTTCCATGGACGATTCCGAATTTGAGGAACTGGCAGCGCACATTAAGAGCAAACTTTCCTAAGTAGCGAGCGCAAAATATACTAGCGCCGAGACCAGCGAAACACCCAATAGTACCACTACATAAAACAGGGGCTTTACCTTCACGTAGCGCGACTGGGGCAGGGCTCTTTTTTTATGGTAATCGTACACCCGTTCAATATCCTCGGTCCAGTTTACTGGATAAATTTGGTTGTTGCAGGTGTGGCAATAAAGCGTTTCCTTTAATTGGGGGTTGGCTTTTTGGAAAAAAGGTGTTTCCGAAAATTCTTGTTCGAACGTGAGTTCAAGACTGTTGGTCGCATAACACGTTGGGCAGTTGTTGGTAAGGGTGGCACTATGCAATTTTTTTTCGAAGGCATTCATAAAACTTATCGTTTTTTACGTAATACAATCTCCATAGTGGTGCCCGCGCCGGGTGTGCTTTTCAGCACCCGTATCTTCCCATTATGGTATTTTTCTATGATGCGCCTTGCCAGCGACAGTCCCAAGCCCCATCCTCGCTTTTTTGTGGTAAACCCCGGCGTAAACACTTTCCCGAAATCGCGCTTGGGAATTCCCTTCCCCGTATCGCTTACCCGTATATAGGCATATTTGGCGTTAGCCTCAAGTGTAATGGTTATGGTGCCTTTCCCTTTCATAGCATCGATGCCGTTTTTCACCAAATTTTCAATAGTCCAGTCATAAAGCTGGGGGTTCAGCAGTACGGGAATGGGCCTGTCTAAAATCTCCAGTTGAAAATCGATAAGTTTCGAGCTTCGCGATTTTAGGTAATCGAACGCGTGTTGTGTTTCTTCCACCAAGTCGCGCTCCTCTAATTTCGGGATGGATCCAATTTTTGAGAACCGTTCGGTAATGGTTTGTAATCGATGTATGTCTTTTTCAATTTCCAAAATGTAGGAGGGGTTCACTTGCTCTGTCTTCAAGATTTCGGTCCAGCCTACGAGAGAGGAGAGGGGTGTTCCAATTTGGTGCGCAGTTTCCTTAGCCATACCGGCCCACAGCCTGTTTTGTTCGGCCGATTTTGATGTCTTGTAAAAAAAGTAGAGCGCCGTGAAAAATAGTAGGATCATTAAGATGAGGACGGCAGGGTAGTATTTTATCTTATTAATTATTGGAGAATTTCCGTAGTAGATAGTAGAGAGGTGCTCGCCTTCGTATCGAATCTCTATGGGCTTGTTCTCTGAAATGAATTGCTCGATAAAGCGATCGCGTTTGGCTTCGGTATCGATTTGGCTGTCTGGGATGTTCCGGTAACTGTACGAATTGTCCAATAAACTCTGCAATATCATGGGCGTAGTGGTATTGCTGTTCAGGATTTGTATGATAATCTCGTTATCGCTGCTCTTTTCCAAATCTATTTGCTGAAACTCTCGCTGTGCCGAGGCCCATATCTGCATTTTGCTGCGCTCGTTCTCTTTCAGTTGGTTGAAAAAGGCATAGGTGTTCCATAGGATAAGCGTAATTATAAAGGCAGACAAGAGGATGAAAAACCAACGGGTAAGCGCGTTGTTCGATAGCATATGCGGTATAATTTCAGTTTAAATATAATGCAAAACTGTTAATATTATTGTGCGGGCAAATTTTTCAAAAGTACATACTTTAGGTACCTTTGCGGGATATGATTTCGATTAATCCACAGGATATTAGCACGGGAGCGTTGCACGGCCATCTATTGGGTGCGGTGGCCCCTAGGCCCATTTGTTTCGCCAGTACTGTTGACGGCAAGGGCAACGTGAACCTTTCGCCATATAGCTTTTTTAATGTATTTAGTGCGAATCCGCCCATTATGGTTTTTTCGCCCGCACGGCGGGTACGGGATAATACCACAAAACATACGCTAGAGAACATTTTAGAAACCAAGGAGGTGGTCATCAACATCGTTAGCTATGCTATGGTGCAGCAAATGTCGCTTTCCTCTACCGAATATGCCAAGGGAGTAAACGAGTTCATAAAAGCAGGTTTTACGGAAATGCCCAGCGATGTCGTATCGCCCCCGCGGGTGGCAGAGGCTCCGGTGCAGTTGGAATGTAAGGTGAATGATGTAATAGCTCTTGGGGAGCAGGGAGGGGCCGGCAACTTGATTATCTGCGAAGTGGTAAAATTGCACCTTCAGGAGGAAATTCTCGATACGGAAGGTAAAATAGACCCAGAAAAAATAGATACGGTCGCACGTATGGGAGGCAACTGGTACAGCAGGGCCAGAGCAGGTATGTTCGAAGTGCCGAAACCCCTCGCAACGCTTGGTATTGGTGTCGATGCACTACCACCCGAAATAAAGAATAGCACCGTGCTAACGGGCAACGATTTAGGTATGCTGGGCAATGTAGAGCGACTGCCGCTTCGCGATGAGATACAGCGCTTTGTGGAAGGAGATCCTAAATTGTCTGGAATCCTTACGGAAGAAGCCACTACAGCACGCCACAAAAAGGCGCAGCAGCTTTTGTGCGACGGTAACATCGCCGATGCTTGGAAGGTCTTGTTGGCCCCATCGCTCACTCACCAAAAACATCAAGAACAGTAAGATTTAATTGTAAAATTTGAAAAATAGGAAACGATTATGGAAATTCAAGGAAAGATAAAAATGATAGATGAAACCAAAACCTACGGCAACAATGGTTTCCGAAAAAGGGAAATGGTAATCACGACCGAAGAGCAATACCCGCAGCATATTCTAGTGGAATTTGTACAAGATAAAACCGATTTGCTAAACAACTTTAAAGTAGGGCAAAACGTAAAGGTGCACATCAATCTGCGCGGTAGGGAATGGACCAACCCCCAAGGCGAAACAAAATACTTTAATTCCATACAGGGATGGCGCATTGAGAATTTGGAGCAAGAAGCATCAGGTTCGATGCCACCCGTACCTCCGGCCGATGCCTTTGAGCCGGCCAATGATTTTCAAGAGGAAGATCACGACGATCTTCCATTTTAAAACAGGATACACGCTTATTAAAGCCCAATCGCTTCAAGGTGTTGGGCTTTTTTTTATTTTTATCCTATGAGCATCGCACATTTCGTTGAAAAAGCCTTTAAGCGTTTCCTGCCCTCTCCTTTTTCCATAGCAGTGCTGTTAACATTACTCACTATGTTGTTAGCACTAGTGTTTACACCGGCAACATCTAACGAACCTCATGCTTTGGCAATTTTGTCTTATTGGGAGCGGGGAATCTGGAATGAGGCCCTGTTGGTTTTTGCCTATCAAATGATGCTTATATTGGTATTGGGGCACGTGCTGGTACTTAGCCGCCCCATGGCACGTCTCATAGGTTCGCTAACCCAGGTGGTACATAGCACCTCCAGCGCAGCTCTTCTGGTAAGTTCTACCACTCTAACAGTGGCGTTTTTCAATTGGGGACTGGCACTCATTTTTGGAGCTATTATGGCGCGTAAGGTGGCAGAGGCGGCACAACGGCGGAATTTCCCGATAAATTATCCATTAGTGGGCGCATCGGGATATATCGGACTTATGGTATGGCACGGGGGAATGAGCGGTTCGGCCCCATTGAAGGTGGCCGAGAGCGGTCACCTTTCACAGTTGATGACTGGAATGACCGCAACAAAATTGCCCAGCTTTATCCCTTTTAGCGATACGGTGTTCAGCAGTTCAAATCTAATTCTGTACGCCATCTTGCTCGTTCTCCTGCCCTTGGGTCTTTTCCTTTTGGGAAAGAGAGTGCCCACGACTTCAATTGCATTACCTATGTACCGCTTTCCGGAAAGAAATGGGAAAAACGCTACAGGGGCCGAAAGGCTCGAATACTCGAAATTTTTGGCATTTGGTTTCGGGGCGCTTCTCTTAGTCGCTTTTGCCTACCAATATACCGCTTCGATACAAACCTTCGCCATTACACCCAACCTGCTCAACTTTTTTATGTTAGGGCTGGGGATCGTACTTCATGGTAATTTCAAGAGTTTCCTTTCAGCCCTTGATGAGGCCATACGAGGCACTTCGGGCATCTTGATACAATTTCCACTGTATTTCGGAATCATGGGCATAATGCGCGACAGCGGGATGGTGACACAGATTTCCAACTTCTTTGTTTCGATTGCCAACGAAGATACCCTGCCGCTCTTCACATTTTTTAGCGGTGCATTGGTGAATATCTTCGTACCCAGTGGTGGAGGTCAGTGGGCAGTTCAAGGCCCTATCGTGGTAGAATCTGCAACGCGGCTGGGAGTTCCGCTTCCAAAATTGATTATGGCGCTTGCGTATGGAGATCAGATAACCAATATGCTGCAACCGTTTTGGGCCTTACCTCTATTGGCCATCACCAAGTTGAAAGCACAGGAAATACTGCCCTACACTTTGCTGCTAATGGTGGCAGGCGCAGCGGTATTTCTATTGGGCCTGTGGTTTCTATATTAAAAAAGAAAACCCCGCCGAAGCGAGGTTAGCCTGTGGATTAGGTACATTTTTGACACTCTCAAATAAACAATGATGAACAAATTATAATTGCCAAAAAATCACCTTAAATATTAGAAAAAAACGGTTAATTTCAAAGAAAAACGTTCATTTTAACAGTTAAATTGATAGGTTTCAAATGTATATCTTAGATGATTCGCTTTACTTTCCCCATCCTTCTGAAGCTACGGCCCAGGGCATCGTGGCCCTAGGAGGTGATTTGTCGGCAGAAAGGTTGCAGTTGGCCTATCAAATGGGGATTTTCCCTTGGTACGAGAAGGGACAACCTATAATATGGTGGAGTCCCGATCCACGAATGGTGTTGTTTCCGAAGAAATTCAAGGTGTCTAAGAGTTTGCGCCGTACCCTGCGTAAGAAACTATTTTCTGTTACTTACAACCAATGTTTCGATACGGTGGTGGAGCGTTGTGCCGCTGTGCCACGTAATGGCCAATCGGGTACCTGGATTACCCAAAATATGAAACAGGCATATAGTGAGTTGTACGACCGGGGCTGGGCGCGATCGGTAGAGGTGTGGCAAGACGATAAACTTGTGGGCGGACTTTACGGTGTGGATCTTTTCGAAAAGAAGGTGTTTTGCGGCGAAAGTATGTTTGCCACCGTAAGCGACGCTTCCAAGGTAGGCTTTTACTATCTTGTAGAACAGCTCAAGAAAAATGATTATGTGTTGATTGACTGCCAAGTATATACTGCGCACCTCGAGCGCCTTGGTGCAGAGGAAATAGATCGCGAAGCGTTCCTCTCGTATGTTATGTAGTGGAAAATTCAATAGAATTGGGTATCTTCACGCACAATAAATTAAGCATGATGAAACAGAAGTATTTCTCCCTAGTTACTTTACTTATATTATTTACGGTTTTTACGGGCTATGCCCAAATAGACGGCCCTCTGCCAAAGGGACTTACGGAACAGGAAAAGAACCTAATATCCGAATTTCAGTTTACAAAAAATTCGATTACCCCGCCTCCAACTGGTCCCGTGCGAACCATGGCCGAGTGGGAAGAAGTAGAATACCTGGTCATAACTTGGCAGCCCAATTTTCAGAATATCTTACGACAAATTGTTGCAGTAGGGGTGGCCGAGGCTAAAGTTATGATCGTTACCCAGAACGAGGCGAGCGTGTCTTCTTATTTGCAATCTAACGGAATCGATCTTACCAATGTCACGTTTTTGGATGAACCTTGGGATAGTATTTGGATTCGCGATTATGCGGGGAATACTATTTATTCTGAAGACACGGGCGAGCGCGCCCTGGTAGATTGGATCTACAACCGGCCCCGCCCCAATGATGATGTGATACCCGTAGCCCACGCCAATGAGCTGGGGATTCCTTATTATGCAACCGATTCAGGCACGAACGATTTGGTGAATACTGGCGGAAATTTTATGAGCGATGGTTTGGGCAATGCCTTTGCTTCCAAATTGATTCTTGACGAGAACGAGCCAGGAAATCCTTATGGTGTATCGCCAAAGACAGAGGCGGAAATCGATGCCATAATGATGGAGTACATGGGAATTGAGAATTATATCAAGATGGAAACCCTTCCTTACGATGCTATCCACCACATCGATATGCATATGAAGTTGCTCGACGAGGAAACCCTTTTGGTAAGCAAATACCCAGATGGTGTTGCAGACGGCCCTCAAATTGAAGCCAATATTGAATATGTGCTAAGCAATTTCCAATCGGCTTTCGGAACTCCTTACGACGTCGAATGGATGCCCGCACCACCTAGTGTAAACGGGAATTATCCTGACACCGGGGGCTCTTATCGCACCTATACCAATGCTGTTTTTATTAATAAATCGGTAATCGTGCCTACGTATAGGCCCGAAGTAGATGGCCCCGCGTTGGCCCAGTGGCAAGAGTTGTTGCCAGGTTATAACATCGTGGGGATCGATGTCGATAATCCCGGTGAGAACCTTATAAGTCTATTCGGTGCCATTCATTGCATTACCCATACCATAGGTGTGGCCGAACCATTATGGATTGTTCACCAGCCAATAGACGAAGCTGCACCAGGGAGTACAGTAGACATACAGGCTATGATAAAGCACGAGAGCGCTATTGCGAGCGCCGATATATATTATAGGGAAGTGGGAACTACCTCTTGGGGTACGGTCGCCATGCAACCGCTCGGCAGCGACCAGTGGGAGGCACAGTTGCCCATCGCAGCCAATGGTGAAGATGTCGAGTATTATATACAGGCGCAGGCCAATTCTGGCAAAACCATGGTGCGGCCCATCGTGGCACCAGAAGGATATTGGACTATCAATGTAGACGTACTTTCGGTGGCCAATGCAAGTCGTGTGGTAAGCGGCCCCATTCCTAATCCCGCCGACGAAACTGTTTCGTTTACGTTACAGGGATATAATGGTAACTTGAAAACTACTGTATATTCCGTTTTGGGCGAAAAGCTTTTTGAAAACAGCCAGCAGGTACAGAATGGGAAACTGCTTTTCAATCTAAATCCAACCTGGAACGGTATGTTGTTCTTCACCTTCGAGGGAGAGTTTGGCACCGTTACCAAAAAGGTACTCAAGCGCTAGCATAGATTGTTCATAAACTTAGGTTATTATTCACAATAATTGCCTTATCAGACGGTTTTTTATTGTGATGCAACGAGTATTTTTACGTTTTGTCGAAATTATTTGATTGAATTTCAAATTAATACGAACATTACGTCAGATAATTCTTACAACCTAAATATGAAAACAATCCGCTTATGTATTCTGTTGTTCCTCTTCGGAATAACCACAAACGGTATTTCCCAAAATGCCTCGGAAAAAATCGACGTGAATACCCACATCGATCTCGTAAAAGTGTACGAAAAATATGTTGAAGAAGGATACGGCTCTCCTGAAATTTATGAGGAACTGGCCAACGGTTATTATTTCAAGAATAATTACTTACTGGCTAAGAAATGGTTCGAAAAACTATTTGAATCGAAGGAGAAGATCGATCCTACCGCTCAGTTTCGATACAAACAAACGATACGAGCGTTGCAGGTCGCGCATGAAGAAGTAGAAAACTTCGTGACTAGCAATAAGTAGTTCTAGCAGGTTAAATTGTTCTTAAATTGCTAGCCAACCACTTTGTTCGCCATTTGCCGTATCTCATCGTGACGAAAGCAACTTGTAAGGTGGTCGTTTACCATTCCCGTAGCCTGCATATGGGCGTATACTACCGTACTTCCCACAAACTTAAATCCGCGTTTTTTTAGATCCTTGCTTATGGCATCACTCAAGGGGGTATTGGCAGGAACGTTCTTCAACCGGGCGAATGAATTTTGTATGGGGGTATGATTTACAAATTCCCAAATATACTTGCTGAAGCTTCCAAAGGCTTCTTGAATCGCCATAAAGGCCTGCGCGTTCGATACAGCTGCCTTTACCTTTAAGCGGTTGCGTACTATGCCGGGGTCTTGCAAGAGCGATTCAATTTTAGCGGGCCCGTATTGGGCAATCCTGGTATAGTCAAATCCATCGAACGCCGCGCGAAAGAGTTCCCTTTTCCGAAGAATGGTAATCCAACTTAATCCGGCCTGGAAGGTTTCAAGCATTAGGAATTCGAACAGTTTGGCATCGTCCGTAACTGGGACGCCCCATTCGGTATCGTGATAGTTTACGTACAGTGGGTCGTTTCCGCACCAAGGGCATCGGTTGTATTCCATGGTTCTTTTTTTAAGAAAAATACTTTTTAAAATCTAATCTAGTCCTGTCCGGGAAAATTATAGGTAATGGTTCCCAGTTGAGTAGGTTTACTAGTTGCTGGGCTAAACCGGGCCGCCAAGGCATATTCCAGGGCGCGGTCTATCAAGCAGCCATTGGTGGTGGTAGAGGCGTTTCTGTTAAAATCGGCATTCGTAACTGCACCTTGGTGGTTTACCGTAATGTTAATGACAATTTTACCGCTTCCTTCACAGGTGTACACGGGGTTAGGCAACACTTTGGCCCAACGGTCTAGAAGACGATAGCTCACCGTAGTTTGACGGCTTCCCGATTGGGTGATACTGGTCTGTTCGGTTTGCTTTTTACCGTTCGAGAGTTTGTTTTTGGCTTTTTCTAGGCGTTTTCGAGCCTTCTCGAGCCCTTCGCTGTATCCGGTTTCGGTGCTTTCGGTGATAGCATCGTTCATTTCAGACAGCTTGCCATTGGTGTTCTCTGTGGGTTCGGCACGTTGGTTCTCGCTATTTTCTATAAAAGCCTCCGCTTCGTTATAAGCTTTGTTGGTTTCGACCTTTCGACTAACTACCGGACGAACAATTTCAGCAATTTCGGGGGTAGGCTCTAAAATTTCTTGGGCATATTCTACATCATACACAGGCTCCTCAGGCACTTTCTTGCTGCCCAGCTTCCAGCTATACAGCAACAAGATGAATATCCCAAAGAGTAGGGAGGTCACCAGCAGGGCACGGTATGAATAATTTGAGTTCACGGGTGCAAGTACCGAAAATTTAAGGAAAATTCCTTAAAATGCGTTGAAAATTAAGATTTTATTAAACGGAATTATTCATTGAGCGATGCTTCGTAAGCTTCAAGCGTCATAGCTTCTGCGACCTCAAAACTGCCAATACGTGTTCGCCGCAAGGCCGAAAGATACGCCCCGGTTTGCAATGCGCGTCCAAAATCGTGCGCTAGCGACCGTATATAGGTGCCTTTGCCACAAACGACGCGAAAATCTACTTCGGCGCCTTCAAAACGGGTGATTTTAAATTCTGAAATGTGAACGGTTCGTGCGGCTATTTCAACCGCTTCTCCGCTTCTAGCATAGTCATATAGCCGTTTGCCATCTTTCTTCAGCGCTGAAAAAACGGGGGGCCGCTGCTGTATTACTCCAATAAAATCCTTGGTGGCCTCCTGTAGTTTCTCTTCAGAAATATGCGCTATCGGAAATGTACCATCAATAGCTGTTTCCATGTCATAACTGGGCGTGGTGGCGCCAAGGGTAATGGTGCCGGTGTATTCCTTTTCCTGTCCTTGGAAGGTTTCAATCTTTTTAGTAAACCGCCCGGTGCACAGCACTAGCAGGCCCGTAGCCAGTGGGTCGAGTGTGCCGGCGTGGCCAACTTTCAGTTTTTTAAGTCCGTATTGCTTCCGAAGCAACCAACGTACTTTGTTCACTACTTGAAAGGAAGTCCATTCCAACGGCTTGTCGATCAAGAGAACCTGTCCGTTTTTTACATCTTCTGCGGTCATTGGAAAAAATGGATTAGTATGGCCAAAATCCCCACAATAACGCAGTACACTGAAAAATAGCGCAACTTGCTTTGCCGAACTAGGGCGATCATCCAAGTGCAGGCAATGAGTCCGCA
>CAZXDP010000053.1:0-18551 GCA_964639255.1 uncultured Flavobacteriaceae bacterium | reverse complement strand
GGATAAACGTAGCTACCCTATGCCGAAATTGTCGGCGGTGCTTTGGCGATAGCTGTGTGTAAAACGAGAACTCTTCCAGTAAAATCGACTCCTGATGTTCCGTAAGGGTTCGGTAGACCCAATAATGCCGATACATGGGTCTGTTGCGCCTATCGGCATACCAATTTTCTACAATGCGGAAGAGCACGAACAGAAATCCCAGCAATACAATTGCGTAGGCATAAGGCGCTAGCCAAGCGGCATTATCTTCGATTTGGAGAAACAGCACAGGTTCGATTTTGGGTACAGAAAGATACGCAATTATAGCGTTCGGTATCTACTTATACCCTAAGAAACCACTTTTTGCCTATGTTACCCCTTCTTGCCGCCCTCTCCCTTAAACTGTTGGGAATTGTTCTTAAAAAGTACATTAAACGTAGTCAAACTTCCGTAACAGCGGGTTATGTATTGCTGTAAATCAACCTTTTCTTGATCGTCTAGATTCTTGCTACTATTTATTTTCTGCTCCATGACCCTAAGGCGGTCGCGCAACATTACGATTTTATGGAAAAACGTGTCGATGGGAATTTCCTTGTTGGCCAGACCTGTATCGGAAGGCTGCAGCACCAGGGTGCCTCCTTTGTACTTATCGGCGATGGGAACAATCTCGCTCACGTCGCTCCACTTCTTCAAGATATTTCGCAAGCTTCGCTCTACCTCATAAAAGCTCACGGTATCCAAATCATCGTCGGAAGCTTCAATAGTCTCAAATTCGCTATCGATGGTAATGGTCTCCAAACCACTGTCTATAAAAGTTACCCAATAGGTTTGTGCGTCGACATTGGTGATTACGCCCTTTCCGTATTCGGGGTGATCAATACGGCTTCCTATACCTAAAATTCGTTTCATAATGCGGTCTTTTTTCGAAAGTTGAAAAATAAACAATTCCGGGAGTTTCCGAAACCAGATTTTAGAACAATTGGTATTTGTTGTTCCAAACTATTTCAGAAAAAAATAAAAAACCGAATGTAGCGGTTTCCAAAATTACCATATCTTGATGTTCAGAAATTGTTGCAAAAAAAACTTACGCAATGGAAAACCAACCTAAAAAAATTGCAAAACAGCTTACTGACGCATATTTTGGTGGCAACTGGACCTCAGTGAATGTCCAGGATGCTTTAGCCGATGTTACTTGGCAAGAAAGTATTTCAAAGGTGCATAACTTCAATAGCATAGCTACCTTGACCCACCATACCCATTATTATGTGGTGGCCCTTATCGATGTGCTAGAGGGTCGCCCCTTAACTGCAAAAGATGCCCATAGTTTTGACCATCCTCCCATTGCCAACGAAAACGATTGGAAGGGGATGCGCGAGAATATCTATACCGACGTACGCCATTTGGCTACCCTTATTGAACAATTGCCCAGTGCGCAGCTAGACAGTATATTTGTAGATAGTAAATATGGCACCTACTATCGCAACTTACACGGACTAATTGAACACTTGCACTACCACTTGGGCCAAATGACCTTAATTAAGAAGCTGCTACGGAAGTAAATTAAAGGGTGTACGTGCTTTTAACAATCCAAACCTTTCAAGAAACCTTCTGAATGTGTTATGACATCAAAGCCACTTTAGAGGCGCAGCTATCGCGCGCCAAGCGCCGAAATGACCTGCAAGCCATCACGGAAATCGAAGAGCGCTTGGTGCCGTATACCGATTTGCCCCTCTACCACTCTTCTGGATTTGCCCATCCTGCGTTGCTCATCTATACCAATAGTTCGCCCACTTTTCCCGAAGTGGCTACTTGGGGACTTATCCCATCTTGGGTAAAGGACGACGCACAGCGGAAAAAACAATGGAACCACACTTTAAATGCGCGAGCCGAAACACTTTTCGAGAAACCGTCTTTTCGTGATGCCGCACGGAACCAACGATGCTTGCTTTATGTAGATGGTTTTTACGAACATCACCACTGCAACAAAAATGCCTATCCGTTTTTTATCTATCGCAAAGACCAACAACCATTGGCCTTCGCAGCCATTTGGACAGAATGGCGAAGTTCTAGCAACGGCGGACTTTGGCGAAGTTTTTCGATAGTTACTACAGAAGGCAATGCTACCATGGCGAAAATACACAACAATCCTAAACTTGGAGGACCTAGAATGCCCGTGATCCTCCCCGCCGAAGTGGAAGATGTTTGGCTGCGACCGGTTGAGGACGAAGTAGACGTTCAAGTATTACAACAACTGCTCGTACCATATCCTGAAGAATTCTTGGAGTACCATCCAGTAAAGCGACTTCGCGGCAGCGAATATCCAGGAAATGTACCAGAAATTTCCCTTCCCGTGAAGTATGATGATTTATCGATAGAAAACTTATAAGCAGAGGTTGAACATTCCAGGGCACAATCTTTGTTTACAATTTTAATAAAGGCAATTCATGAGACAAGCTCTTTTCACACTACTATTTTTTAGTCTTGCCATTACGGGTTGGGCTGAATGTATAACCACGTGGTTATCGGTCTATCCAGAAACTTCTACTATCGGGTTTTCACCGCTTATTGTTTTTGAAGGATCTGGCGATAGCCAACGAACCGTGGAAAGCCTATCCAACCAATCGCTATGCCTTGAAAGCGAACAGGGAGATTTGATCCCATTGAAAGTTGTGAGTTTTTATCTAGGATGGAAAAACCGTTCTCAAATTGCTTTGCAACCAGAGCGACCACTCGTACCCAATACATCCTACACCCTTTTATATGATGATCCTGTAGCCGAAAGATATAACGGAGTCATTAGAGATTTGCTATTTCCCACTCAAGATGATCTATGTTGGACTACCCGTGAATCCTCCATAATTGCTACACCTATCAAAAGTTCCAAAATCTCTTTTGAACGAATAAATTTTATGGAACTTGGATGTGGTTTAGATCATAATGCGATTTTCAAGTTGCACGATTTGGCAGAACAGCAAACTTGGTATAAAGCAGAACTTGTCGATTTGAAGACCAATAAAAGTACCGCGTACCTATTACAGCCAAAAAATAGATTTTTGTATGTGGGTTACAGTATGTGCGGCGGTTCCTTTAATCTTCAGGATGATAGAATGTATTCGGTGCAATTTTCCCCTATGGCTGAAGCAGAAGCCGTACTGCAACCAACTCCTTGGATCACTTTCTACGTACCCAAGCTATAAGCACATCAACCTACAATTTTTTAGTTTACCTTGAAATATTTGAATTAAAAATCCAATCCTCTATGAAAGACTATTTGAAAAAATAATTATTTTAGAACAACCCTAACACGATGGCTGGTTGAACATTAGGAGTAAAATCTGACGAGCATTACCTCCCGAATGGCACCACTATCTCGAAAAGCACCTAACCAATTATTTGATCTAATGAGAAACCTGTCGCTAGCTTTGCTTCTCGCGTTTTTTAGCTTCGGAAATGTACATTCCCAAGTCAATGACTCGTACGTTTACGATATCAAAGAACCCACGGGAACTGAAAACCGGGCGTACCAACTGGCCGAATTGGCCTTGGTAGCTACCGCAAATGACACCGAACGTTTTAGGCCTAGACCCACCATTACCTCTAGATATTTGGGATTGATATTCGTAGCTGTCTTCGATGCCTGGTCACGTTACGATGAAAAAGCGCAGCCTGTCTACCTCGAAGAGATTGCCCGTAGACCAATTGAAGAGCGCACCCTTACAAATAAAGAGATTGCCATTAGTTATGCGGCCTATCGCAGCTTGACTGAATATTACTATAGTGATGCCCATCTATTCGCTGAATTTATGACCGCCAACGGTTTGGATCCTACCAACACGACAACAGATCCATCAACTCCCGAAGGTATTGGGAATTTGGCCGCTCAAGCCGTAATCGCTGCTAGAAGGGGTGATGGTGCTAACCAATATGGTGATGCGCCTGGCGGTAACGGCGATCCTTATTTCGATTATACGGGGTATGCTCCCGTTAACAGCGCAGATACTAATGTTGATGGTAACCGTTGGCAGCCAAAGTATTTCTCTGACGGCAATGGAGGCCGATTTGCACCTGCATGCCTTACTCCATTCTGGGATAAGGTAACACCCATTGCACTACAATCTGGCGACCAGTTTCGACCAGGGCCGCCGCCGATGATAGGAAGCGCACAGTTGGAGGCTGAAGTTCGTGAGGTAATTGAACTGCAAGCCCAGTTGACAGATGAGCAAAAAGCGTTGGTGGAATTTATGCGCGATGGCCCCCAATCGGTGCAACAGGCAGGGCATTGGCTTAAATTTGCCCAAGATATTTCCCGACGCGACCAACACACACTCGATCAAGACGTAGCAATGTTTTTCTACAATCAAGTTGTGGCTATGGATGCCTTTATCGCTTCGTGGGACGCCAAAATGCACTACGACTACGCTCGACCTTACGCCTTGGTACACGAATACTATCAAGGACAGAAAATAAAAGCTTGGGGTGGCGAGGGGAAAGGATTTTTGGAAATAGACGGGAGCGAATGGCGACCCTATTCGCCGGAAACATTCTTATGTCCGCCCTTCCCTAGTTATGTCTCTGGCCATTCCACCATAAGCGGCGGGTGTGCCGAAGCTTTAAGACTGTGGACCGGCAGTGATATTTTTGGTGAGCAAGTACAGCTGGTGGCTGGCGCAATGACCGAACCCGGCTATAAGGGGCAAACGGTTACGCTTCGGTTTCCAACATTTACCGAAACAGCTGAAATGGCCGGAATTTCAAGGGTATTGGGCGGATATCACATTCAGGCAGATAATATAGCCGGACTTGAATTGGGCCGTAACGTGGCGCACGAGGCCTGGAAATTTTACAAAAAGCATATGGGCCAGTAGGCAGAGGCATTTATTTTTCCGAACAGCAGGGCCTGGTTTGAGAAAAATAGCTTGATTGTAAACTAAAAAGGTCTGCAACATTGGTTGCAGACCTTTCATTTTCAAGTGACCGCGGGAGGATTCGAACCCCCAACCCTCAGAGCCGAAATCTGATATTCTATCCAGTTGAACTACGCGGCCAAAATTACAATAAAATCGTTACTACGACAAACGCTGCTTCACAACAGAGGAAATGGTTTTACCATCGGCCTTTCCAGCCAAGAGCTGGTTCGCTCTCCCCATCACGGCACCCATATCTTTCATAGAACTAGCACCGGTTTCAGAAATTACTTGATCTACCACTTTTGCCACTTCTTCCTCACTGGCCTGCTCAGGAAGAAAGCGCTCAATCACAGCTGCCTGTTGGAGTTCTGGCTCGGCAAGATCGTTACGTCCCTGCTCGGTAAAAATAGCGGCACTGTCGCGTCGTTGCTTTACCAAACGTTGTAATAATTTAATCTCCTCGTCTTCTGTCAATTCTTCCTTTGCACCTGTCTCAGTCTGTGCCAGCAGCAATGCCGATTTAACCGCACGTAAGGCCTCAAGGTCACTCGCCCGTTTTTCCTTCATCGCAGTTTTCATCGCGTCCATTACCTGTTTCTGTAAGCTCATACCAAAGTGCGTTTTCAGGTTGCGAAGATAATCAATTACCCGCTATTGGAAAATAGATTTTGCATTAAAAAACCCGAACGTTACCGTCCGGGCCTTTGAAAAAAGTAATTACATAAGATGGGGGTTAATCGACATTGTCGTGGAGAAACGAATTATTGTTCCGCAGCTCTATATCGTCGTCGTTCTCGGTGTTCACCGAAGTGCGCGACATTGCACCTCGATCGCCAGAAGGCTCATCCAGATCGATACCCATGCGCTTATAGGCAGGTTGTTTTTCAATATCTTCAATCTTGGTATTCCCGTTTCTGAACTTATAGTTGAATTCCTTCATCTTGCGCTTGCGCTCTTCGGTACGGTCGCGCAGTAATTTGGAGATAGGGGAATTAATGGGGTCTACGCCGTCGCCATCGTCCTCGGCCGGTGGTGTGGGTACGTTGATGGTTTTTTTCTCAAAGACGATTTCTTTTTCTTCATCTGCCTGTTCTTTCTTATTGGTAGGTTTGGCCTCATTGAGACGGTTCTCCATCTCCTGATAGTCGTCTAAACTATAGCGCTTTACGCCCTCACCAGACATTTCTGTTATAGGCACTATTTCAACGTGATCGTTCACCTCGATATCCTCAATTTTAGCAGTCTCGGTTACGTGCTCTCGGGTTGCTTCCCCTTGCGATTTTTGAAGATTTTCTACGGGCTTGCCCGATTGCACGGGAAGATCGAAAATAAGCATTTGGTCGTCCTGGGCAGCAATTGTTTTGGGTTCCGGTTTTTTGGGCGCTTCCTTTTTCGGCTCTACGATTACGAAGTCGTTCACATCGATCTCATTGATCATTATTTGTTCAAATTCGGCTATGTGATGAATGTCGATTTCTTCATAGGCCACGTCCATATTCTTCAGTAATTCCGAAGTTTCCACAAATCCGTCGAAGGGAAGTTCCCTCTTGGCGGGTGCATCTGGCATGGTCTTAGCCACGGTTTCTGGCTCCTCTTCAAAAAGGGTATGCCGAATGATAGGCTCCTTTTTTGGTTCGGGCTGTGCTTTTGGCAAGACTACCTTCGTCGCGGTGGGCTTAGGGGAAAGTTCATGTTCGGCGCGTTGTTCTTCCTCTAACGTATGGATGATTTTTTTAGATTCTGTATTGACGATATCATCCTGTTGTTCGGCATTAAAACCGGTAGCGATAACGGTGATACCAATAGCTCCTTCCAACGACTCGTCTTCACCAACTCCCATGATAATGTTTGCGCTATGGCCAGCCTCATCTTGAATGTGGTCGCTAATTTCCCCAATTTCATCGATGGTAATCTCCTCGGTTCCCGAAACGATGAGCAACAATACGTTTTGGGCGCCTTTAATCTTGTTATCGTTAAGCAAGGGAGAGTCCAGTGCCTTTGAAATGGCCTCGTGCGCTCGGTTGGCTCCGCTGGCGCTGGCGCTTCCCATTATGGCGGTGCCGCTGTTCGCCAAAACGGTTTTGGCATCGCGCAAGTCAATGTTTTGCGTATAGTGGTGGGTAATTACCTCGGCGATACCACGGGCAGCTGTAGCGAGTACCTCATCGGCCTTAGAAAAACCGGCCTTAAAGCCAAGATTGCCATAGACCTCCCGTAGCTTGTTATTGTTGATTACGATGAGTGAATCGCAGTTTTGCCGCAGCTTTTCCACACCTATTTGTGCCTGTTCGTTTCGTGTCTTCCCCTCAAATTGAAATGGAATGGTAACGATGCCTACGGTGAGGATGTCGAGCTCCTTGGCCATTTTGGCGATGATTGGTGCCGCACCCGTACCCGTGCCGCCACCCATACCAGCGGTAATAAAAATCATCTTGGTGTTGGTGGTGAGCATAGATTTTATCTCTTCCATACTCTCCACGGCCGACTGTTCGCCAATTTGCGGATTGGCCCCGGCCCCGAGGCCTTCGGTAAGGGAGACCCCCAATTGGATCTTGATGGGTACCGCGCTGTTTTCCAAAGCTTGGGCATCGGTATTGCAGATTACGAAATCTACTCCCTTTATGCCCTGGCTGAACATGTGGTTGATGGCATTACTGCCACCACCGCCCACGCCAATGACCTTGATGACATTGCTTTGGTTTTTGGGCAAATCGAACGAAATGCTTTCAAAATCTGTGTTGCTGCTCATAGTATTCTATATTTGTGAGGTTCTGTTGTCTTTCGGCCCAAAATGACCGTTGTGTTCCTTATTCGGCATTATCCAAAAAATCCTTGAATTTCTCTGCCCATCGATCGAAGAAGCCACGGCGTTTCTCGGTTTCCGTTTCTTGCTCCGTTTCTACTTCGGTAGTGCCAAGCTGTTGTTCGGCTGGGGCTTTTGGCTCCTTATTATCAAATACAGCTGTGGCCCTATTTGGTCTATGGGTCTTGCTCTTGGTTTCCAAACTGTTAAGCACCAATCCTACAGCGGTTGCATACATTGGGCTAGTAGTTTCAGCATCGCTATCGCCCGCCAAATGCTCGTTTGGATAACCTATACGCGTATCCATTCCCGTAATATATTCTACCAGTTGCTTGATGTGCTGTAACTGGGCGCCGCCGCCGGTAAGAACGATACCAGCGATCAATTTCTTCTTTTGGTCTTCGTGTCCATAATTTTTTATTTCCAAGAATATCTGTTCTATAATCTCCACTACCCGTGCGTGGATGATCTTGGAAAGGTTCTTCAACGTAATTTCCTTAGGCTCACGACCACGGAGCCCGGGGATACTTACTATTTCATTGTCTTTATTCTCGCCAGGCCACGCGGAGCCGAACTTAATCTTTAGAAGCTCTGCCTGTTTCTCGATGATACTGCACCCTTCTTTGATGTCTTCGGTAATCACGTTTCCGCCGAAAGGGATGACCGCGGTATGGCGAATAATACCATCTTTGAAGATGGCGAGATCTGTGGTACCGCCGCCTATATCGATCAAGGCGACACCCGCTTCTTTTTCTTCCCTGCTAAGCACTGCATTTGCCGATGCCAGAGGCTCTAAGGTGATACCAGAAAGTTGTAAGCCAGCGCTCTTAACGCATCGCCCTATATTTCGAATAGAGGACACCTGCCCTACCACAACGTGAAAGTTAGCCTCCAACCTACCACCATACATACCTATGGGTTCCGTGATCTCGGCTTGTCCATCTACTTTGTAATCTTGGGGCAATACGTGTATAATTTCCTCTCCGGGAAGCATCACCAGTTTATGCACTTGGTTGCAAAGCTGCTCGATATCTTCCTCGTCGATGACCTCATCGCTATTGGTGCGCGTAATGTAGTCGCTATGCTGCAAGCTTCTAATATGCTGTCCCGCTATGCCCACTACCACCTCGTCAATTTTCATACCTGAAGAAGTCTCGGCATCCTGCACCGCCTGCTGTATGGACTGTATGGTTTGGGTGATGTTGTTTACTACTCCACGGTGCACCCCTAGGCTTTTAGCCTTGCCAATACCCAAGATTTCCATTTTCCCATAATCGTTCTTTTTGCCAATCATGGCAACGATCTTGGTTGTACCAATATCTAATCCAACTGCAATGTTATCGTGTTCCATCACTTGCTATTTTTGTGGCTACTACTTGATTCCCAAAGGTGAGGCTTATCTTCTCATAGCCTGAAAGCTTTCTATCTTGGCTGGCCTTTCTGTAAAATGCCTTAAAGTGCCTAAACTTATCCCCAATTTGCTCAGGCTTGCCAAAGAGCACTTCTCCGTTGTAATTACGAAGACGTAGTGCTATTGTTCCATTTTTATAGAGGTGGAGTCCCACTACGCTACTTTTCATAAAGGGATCATTCTCTATGGCGATGAGCAGCGGTGTGAGCTCGGTAAATTTGGAGGCCGATGCCCCCGTTATCAAGGGCACTCGTGCCGTATACACCTGCGACAGTGGCATGGGTTTGCCATCATAATCGATATAATAGTCTGGCGTAGCCGAAACTCTTCCCAATGGCTTGCGCTGCTCAATGGCAGCACCCAGAACACCGTCTACCGTTACAAATACCTGGGCATCACGCACCATATCATGTCCCAACAAACGGGACTCCATCTCTTTCAAAACTACGGTATCTTTAGGCAGTCCCGTAACGCTGTCATGATTTTGTATCAACAATTTATTAACGGTTGGCAGGGTTATAAAAGGACTGTTTTCGTCGACAAAAGTGATTTCAACTCCCTTGAGTTTCCGGCCTTCATTCCGTTTTTGGGTGAAACCGAACAAAAAGCCGATAATTGCCAACAGTACAGTGAATTTTATGTAGATCCAATTACGCTTCATCGTTCAAATACTTCGCGATTCGTTTTACTTCTGCCCCAATATCTCCCGCACCTACCAATAGTTTAATACGGCAGTTCGATTTCTTAATCTCTTGGGAAAGATTGGTTTTTTCAACTATTTTTTTCTTGTTATTATCAATCTTATCTAGCAGCCACTGCGCGGTGATTCCCGGTATGGGTTCCTCCCGGGCGGGATAGATATCTAGCAACAGAACCTCGTCGAACTTCGAAAGGCTCTCGGCAAAACCTTCGGCAAAATCGCGTGTTCTACTGAACAAATGGGGCTGAAATGCGATCACTATTTCATCATTGGGGTACATTTCCCGAACGGCTTGGCACAAGGCATCAATTTCTGTGGGATGGTGGGCATAATCATCGATTAGTACCAGATCGTCACGCTTTATACGGTAGCTGAAACGACGCTCCACGCCCTGAAAGGTCGCTAAAGCCCGGGGCAGGCGATCGGTTGGGGAACCTGCTAAAATCGCCATGCCCAAAGCTGTTACAGCATTATGTAGGTTATGGTGGCCCGGTAACTGGAATTGTAGGTTAGGCAAGGTTCCAGTCGGTGTCTTTAAATCGAAATTATAAGTACCATTCTCAATACGTATGTTCTCGGCAGCATAATCGGCTGCTTCTCCTATTGCAACCGATTTACCGTTAAGCGGCAACCCCTTTTTATGAAGCAACATAGTTTTATCGGGTAGCAACGCAGCGAACTCCTGAAAGGCTGCTATGATAGTTTTGGCATCTCCGTAAATGTCCAAATGATCGGCGTCCATAGACGTCACACAGGCAATATCGGGCCGTAGCGCTAGAAAGGACCTGTCGAACTCATCGGCTTCGACAACGGTAATCGTAATACCCTTACTAATGAAATTGCTCTGGTAATTTTCGGCAATACCTCCTAAGAAAGCCGTAACGGGCATGCCAGATGCGGCTAGGAGATGCCCTAAAATTGCAGATGTGGTTGTTTTTCCGTGGGTGCCTGCCACTGCAAGGCACAATGTATTTTCGGTTAGATCTGCCAACAGTTTGGAACGCTTAACCAGGGTATATCCCTGTTGTTGGAACCATCCTAATAATGCACTGTTCTTTGGTATAGCGGGGGTGTACACCACTAAGGTTTTTTCTCTATCTTGGACAGCCGCAGGCAACTTCCCCACCGAATCTTGAAAGCTTATGGAAATACCTTCGGCGATCAACGCATTGGTAAGTTCACTGGGCGTTTTGTCGTACCCCAAGATCTGCTTGCCATGCAACTTGCAATATCGAGCTAAGGCACTCATACCAATACCACCGATACCGATAAAGTAAAAGGTCGCTATGTGGTCGTATTGCTTCATCGGCTTGCTATCAGTTTTTCTATTTCGTCAACAATGTGCAGGGTCGCATTCGGCTTTGCCAGACTACGGATGTTACGCGAAAGCATTTCCTGCATTTTTTCGCTTTGCATCAATTCAAAAAAAACCGATTCGAACGTATGCATCGCCTCCGATTCCTTCAGGAGAATCGCGGCATCCTTATCGGTAATCGCCAAGGCATTCTTGGTTTGGTGGTCTTCGGCCACATTGGGCGATGGAATGAAGATAACAGGTTTTCCTACCAGGCACAGTTCGGATACAGAAAGCGCCCCCGCTCTAGAGATTATCACATCGGCAGCGGCATAGGCCAGGTCCATTCGGTTTAAATAAGTATGCACTTGTACAGAGCCTTTGCTTTTCTGGACGTACGTAGCTTGGTACAATGCGCCGCACTGCCAGATAACCTGAAGATTCTGCTGTTGGAAGTAGGTTACGTGCGCATCGATCAATTCGTTTATTTTTTTAGCGCCCAAGCTGCCGCCCAGGACCAAAAGCGTTTTACGCTGTGCATTCAATTTGAAATAGCGTTGCGCTTCGGCTCGCTTACGGGAGATATCGAGGATATCCTGCCGTACGGGGTTTCCAGTGAGCCGTAACTTTTCCTTCGGAAAAAACCGCTCCATGTTTTCGTAGGCAACGCAAATGCGGTCTACGCGCTCACCCAACCATTTATTGGTGATACCCGCGTGGCTATTCTGTTCCTGAATAAGGCACGGCACTCCCTTGGCGGCGGCTACCCGTAATAGGGGTGCACTGGCGTAACCGCCCGTACCAATGGCTACCGTGGGCTTAAAGCGGTTGATGATGCTTCGTGACTTCCATAGACTGGAAGCCAATTTCATGGGAAATAGCAAATTTTTGAGACTTAGCTTCCGCTGGAGGCCAGCTATCCACAAGCCAGTTATTTTATAACCTGCCTGGGGCACTTTTTCCATTTCCATACGGTCCTTGGCGCCCACGAACAAAAATTCAGCATCGGGGTACCGCTGCTTCAGCTCATCGGCGATTGCAATAGCCGGGTAAATGTGGCCACCAGTGCCTCCCCCGCTTATAATAAATCGATATGTATTTTTTGTTGTAATAGCTCTATCTTTTTAAAGTGCTTCACTTAACACATCTAACGGATTTTCTTCTTTTTCTTCGGAATGTTCCACTTCCAATTTCTGCGTTTCCCTTTTGGCACTCACGCTAAGCACCATTCCCAAGGCCAAACAGGTCATCCAAATGCTCGTTCCGCCGCTGCTAATGAGCGGAAGGGTTTGTCCCGTCACAGGAAACAGTTCTACTGCCACCGCCATATTGATGAAAGCTTGAAAAACAATGGGCAGGCCCACCCCAATGACCAACAATTTACCGAACATAGTGTTGCTTTTATGCGCAATAACCACCAAACGGAACAACAGTAACATATACAGAAACATTAAAAACAGGGCACCTACCATGCCAAATTCTTCTACGATAATGGCATAAATAAAATCTGATGAAGATTGTGGCAGGAAATTTTTCTGAATGCTCTTTCCAGGGCCAAGACCTGTTACCCCACCAGAAGCTATGGCGATTTTGGCCTTTTCAATTTGATAATCGGCTTCGGTATCCTCATCATCGACAAAACTATCTATACGGCTCATCCAAGTATCTACCCGGTTAGGGAAAACACCGGGAAAAGCCTTGGCCGTTAGCACGAACAGCGTCAGCGCTACGAGGCCGGTTCCCAAGATAATCGCTAAGAAGCGTATTGGATAACCGCCAATAAATACCAGCACAGTGACCATGGCAAACAAAATGGCCGTAGTAGAGAAATTGGCAGGCAGGATAAGTGCTAAGATGAGAAAAACTGGCAACCACAAGGGAAGAAATGTTTCCTTGAATGTCACCTCTCTATCCTTGATACGCGACAGATACCGTGCGACATAAGCGAGCAGTACGACCGCTGCCAAGGTAGAGGTTTGGAAAGTTACTCCCACAAACGGCACCCGAATCCAACGGCTGGCGTTGGCACCTTCAATTGTGGTTCCTTGCGCTAAGGTGACTATTAACAGCACCACCACCACGGGCAATACCAAAATGGATAGTCCCCTAAAATAATGGTATGGAATTTTATGTACTCCGTAGAGAATGGCAAATCCCAAGAGCAAATGGGCCAAGTGCTTGAACAGGTAGGGCAACGTACTTCCATCGCCATATAGGTATGCCAAATTGCTGCTGGCGCTATACACGGGAAGAAAAGAGAATACAGCCAACACGCCGGCTATGGCCCAAATGGCTTTGTCTCCCTGTATGTTCTTAAATACATTCCTCATTGTGGATGTACTGGTATCAATTTTATTTTTCTACTATTTTCAAAATTTACTTCTATCTATTTTCCCATTATAGGTGCCTAACAGCCTCTTTAAACTGTCGTCCGCGGTCCTCATAATTCTGAAATAAATCGAAACTCGCACAGGCCGGACTCAACAATACGGTATCACCCCGTTCGGAAATACGATAGGCGAGCTGCACGGCCTCCTGCATAGATTGTGTTTCCACCAAAGTGTCTACAATACTTCCAAATTGATCGATTATTTTTTTGTTGTCGACCCCAAGGCAGATGATGGCTTTTACCTTTTCGTTTACCAAGGGGAGCAGCTCGCTGTAATCGTTCCCTTTATCTACTCCACCCACGATCCATACCGTTGGGCTTCCCATACTATCTAGGGCGTAGAAGGTGGCATTTACATTGGTAGCTTTACTATCATTAATGTATAGTACATTGTTTATTTTCAAGACTTTTTCCAAACGATGTTCTACACCTTGAAAATTGGACAGCGATTCGCGAATGGTCGCTTTCCGTATTTTTAGCAAGGTGGCTACCGTCGAGGCCGCCATGGCATTTTTCGTATTGTGTTCTCCCTGTAACCCTAGTGTTGCAATCGGCATAGTAAATTGGTTATTATCAATTGTTAGTATTATTTCGTCGTTATTAATGTATGCCCCCTTTTCCAACTTTTTTTTTGCTGAAAATGGCAGCAATTGAGATCGTACGGGATGTTTCTCCAGCCAAGAGATGATTACCGCATCGTCTGCATCGTAAATGAAGTAATCATCGGCAGTCTGGTTCATCGCAATACGAAATTTCGCCGCGATATAGCGCTCAAATTCGTACCCATACCTATCCAAATGGTCTGGGGTAATGTTGAGGAGCACGGCGATATGAGGGCGAAACGTGTCGATGTCATCCAACTGGAAACTGCTAATTTCCAAGACAAACTCATCATAGGCCCCGGTAGCCACAAGCTGGGCGAAACTCTTTCCAATATTGCCCCCTAAGGCCACATTTAGCCCACCGTGCCGCAATACCTCATAGGTAAGCGAAGCAGTGGTGGTTTTACCGTTACTGCCCGTAATTCCTACAATGGTAGCAGTGGTGTACCCAGCTGCAAATTCAATCTCTGAAATTACCCGTACACCCTTTTCCAACAGTTTTTGAACTATGGGAGCCTCATTCGGTATTCCCGGACTTTTCATGACTACGTCGGCAGTTAGCACCTTCGATTCGGTATGCCCCCCTTCTTCCCACTCGATCTCATGATGTATAAGAACTTCCTTATAGGTTTCCTTTATTTTTCCGAAGTCTGAAACAAAGACTTCATATTCTTTTTTCTTTCCCAGCAAGGCCACGCCTACGCCGCTTTCGCCTCCTCCCAAAACAACCAATCGCTTCCCCATGGCGCCCTACCTTATTTTTAGTGTAACAATAGTTAGGATGGCAAGAAAAATTCCCACAATCCAAAACCGGGTAACAATTTTACTCTCATGAAACCCTTTTACCTGATAATGATGATGGAGGGGCGACATCCTGAAAATTCTTCGGCCTTCGCCGAATTTCTTTCGCGTGTACTTGAACCAGCTAACTTGAAGCACCACCGAGAGGTTCTCTATGAGGAAAATTCCGCAGAGAATGGGAATTAGCAACTCCTTGCGAACTGCAATGGCGATAACCGCTATGATCCCGCCTATAGTTAAACTGCCCGTATCGCCCATAAACACTTGGGCCGGATAAGCATTGTACCATAAGAAGCCAATGAGGGCCCCTACAAAGGCGGTGATGAAAATGGTCATCTCGCCCGTATTGGGGATGTACATAATATTTAGATAATCACTGAAATAGACGTTGCCCGATACCCACGCGAACAAGGCCAAGGTAATGCCGATGATGGCCGACGAACCCGCCGCGAGTCCGTCGATACCATCGGTGAGGTTGGCTCCATTGGAAACTGCCGTGATGATGAAGATCACGATGGGGATAAAAATGAGCCAGATATATTGTTTGGCGTCCTCGCCCGCCCAAGTTATAAGGGTTTCGTAATTGAACTCGTTCTGCTTTACAAAAGGTATGGTAGTAAGCAGCGTTTTCTCCTCTGGGTAGAACTCTGCTGGAGCGTATCGCTCCACTACCTGTTCCACCGGTATATCTTCTACGATTTCCTGTTTTACGGTAACATCTGGATGAAAATACATCGTAACCCCCACAAAAATGCCCAGTCCAATTTGGCCAATGACTTTGAACTTGCCGGGCAAGCCCGCCTTGTCATTCTTGAATTTTTTGAGATAATCATCTATAAACCCAATAGTCCCCATCCACACAGTGGTTACAATGAGCATTAGCACATAAATATTCTCCAGCTTGGCAAAGAGCAATACCGGAATCAAAGTCGCCAGGATAATGATAATGCCTCCCATGGTAGGGGTACCGGCCTTTTCATTTTGACCCTCTAACCCCAAATCGCGAATCTTCTCGCCCATTTGCTTCTGCTTGAGGTACCTAATAATCTTCTTACCGTATACCGTAGCGATGAATAACGAGAAAATGACCGCCATTGCCGCTCTAAATGTGATGAACCCAAATAGGCTGGCCCCGGGAAACTCGTAGTACTTTTCCAAATATTCAAATAGGTAGTACAGCATATTATTTGTTCAATTGTTTTAGCGTTTTGGTGACAATGGCGAAATCGTCAAAATCAATTCGCTGTCCTTTAATTTCTTGGTAAGTCTCGTGGCCCTTACCGGCAATGAGCAGTATATCATTGGGTTGTGCCATTTGGCACGCCGCTTTAATAGCCTGTTTACGATCTGCAATCGAAACCGTTTTTTTAAAATGCTCGGCAGGAACACCCGCTTCCATGTGCTCGATGATGGTCTGCGGATTTTCATCACGCGGATTGTCACTCGTAAAAATCACCTTGTTGCTTAGCTGCGCTGCAATGTGAGCCATTTTCGGTCGTTTTTCTGTATCACGATTTCCACCGCACCCCACTATTGTTATTAAGGTTTCGTTGCCAGTACGAATGCTGTTAATGGTTTCCAAAACATTCTGAAGAGCATCGGGCGTATGCGCATAATCTACAATTGCAGTAATTTTCTCTTCTTCGGAAATGTGGAATTGGAACCTGCCCCCCACACTTTCCAAGGTGCTCATAAGTTGCAGCACCTCCATGGTTTCCAAGCTGAGTATTTGGGCCGTGGCATAAATAGCGAGTAAATTATAGGCATTGAATGCGCCGATTAACTTAACCCATAGTTCGTTGTTATCTATTTTCAACAAGAGTCCGGTAAATTGGCTTTCCAATATGTGCGCCTTATAATCGGCATACGATTTTAGTGCATAAGTCAATTTTTTGGCCCTGGTATTTTGCACCATGTAGGCCCCGTTCTTATCATCTACATTGGTGAGGGCGAAAGCCGATTTTGGCAGCTCGTCGAAAAATCGCTTTTTAACGTCCCGATATTCCTTGAATGATTTATGATAATCCAGATGGTCGTGCGATAAATTCGTGAAAATTCCACCGGAAAAATTCAGCCCTTCAGTACGTCTTTGATGAATGCCGTGGCTACTAACTTCCATAAAGCAGAAGGTGGCACCAGCCTCTACCATTTCCCTGAGGTAACGGTTAATGGTGAGCGAATCGGGAGTGGTGTGGGTGGCGGCGTGTTCGGTGGTGCCCACCAAAATTTTTACGGTTGAAAGGAGCCCACATACATAGCCCGCCTTGGTGAACAATTGGTATAGCAAGGTGGTAACCGTGGTTTTCCCGTTGGTACCGGTAACTCCAATTAGCTTTATTTCTTCGGAAGGATTGCCATAAAAATTAGATGCCATTACCGCCAAGGCGCTTTGGGTATCTTCCACCTGCACGTACGTTATGCCATTTATCACTTTCTCTGGAATGGTATCGCAAATAATGGCGATAGCTCCTTTTTCCGAAGCCATTTTTATAAAATCGTGACCATCTGATAGGGTTCCCCGTATAGCGACGAACACATCGTTTAGCTGTACATTCCTGGAATCGAAATGAATGTCGCGAACTGCCACGTGCGTACTACCCACCACCTTTTCAATGGGAACGGTATAGAGTATGTCCTTTAGTGTAATCATGACAGTTTCAATACTATTTGATTGCCTTTTTTGAAATTGGCCCCAGATGGTAACGATTGCTCCACTACCTTCCCGTTGCCCATTACCTCTACGCGCAATCCCAAATTCTCCAGAAGGGACACGGCGTCCATACCGGCCATACCAGTCACATTTGGAACTTTGGTATATTGCTTTTGGGCTTTGGGGAAATAGCTTTCATATGCTTTTTCAGTGACCGGGTCAACCCCATCTATTTCAGCAACTTCTGCAATCAAGGGTGAATCGGTGAATATTTTTTGGGCAATGCGCTTAAAAACCGGCCCGGTGACATCTGCCCCGTAATACCCCTTTTTGGTACTTGGTTTATGTATTACCACAATGCAAGAATATTTGGGGTTATTGGCTGGAAAGTAGCCCGCAAACGACGAGATGTATCTACGGTTTTCGGCCCAATCTTCTTCCCAATATTCTGTACGAGCGGTTCCCGTTTTACCGGCCATTGAAAAATATTCCGAATAGAGCGACTTCCCCGTTCCTCGTTTTACGATGTTTTCAAGAATGTCCCGTATTTGCAGTAGGGTTTCTGGCGAAGCGATTTGCTCGTGGATAATCTCGGTATCGAAAGTGGTAACCGGCTCGTTCCAAGAGCGTATTTCCTTTATAAACTTAGGTCGCACCATCACCCCATCGTTGGCAATAGCATTGTAAAACGTAAGGATCTGCAATGGCGTCATTCTCAGGTTATAGCCATACGCCATAGAAGGCAATGCGTTACGGCTCCATAGCTCGTGGCCGGGCTCGGGAATTACCGGAGTGCCCTCGCCTATAATGCGTATTCCCACTTTCTTGTGCAAGTTCCAATCTCTAAGTCGGTTGGTGAACTTCTCCGGATTTTTAGCATAATGGTCATCTATAATTGTTGCCAACCCAATATTGGAGGAAACTTCCAAGGCACGTGCCGCAGAAATTTCCCCATACCCCTTGGTATCGGTAATGCTCCTGCCATAAAAACGCTTGCTTCCCAACTTGGTGTCTA
>CAZXDP010000052.1:0-18795 GCA_964639255.1 uncultured Flavobacteriaceae bacterium | reverse complement strand
AAAGCATTCGCATTAGAATCTGCAATCCTTTTGTTGCAAATAATCGCCCAGGTATAGCCGTCGTTAGATCGTACGAATATGCTCGCTGTGCCGTCTACGGCGCCCGTATGCCACCAATTATTGGAAGGATTAACCGACCAACCTTTTGCGTAGAACGGAGCATTCGCAGAAGGCGCCGTCATTGAGGCGATCGTAGCCGGGGTGAGGATATCCGGCTTGGTAGTAAATCCATCGACCGCAACCAACAAGCGCACTAAATCTCGCGAGGTAGCGATCCACCCGCCGTGACCATCCATTGCCTCAATACTAAAGCCCCCATATTCCCAAGGTACCGTAGCACCGCTTCCGTACAAATCTAAGGTCGTAAATCCGTTACCCACATATTCCCCCTCACGCTCGTATTTATCTGCCTGCAAGTTTTTACCTATATGCATATCATATATTCCTAGTGGATGGAAAATTTCCTGTTGCATCCATTTTTCGTAAGACAAACCCGAGACCTCTTCAATAATTTCACTCAATACCAAATAGCCCATATTGGAATAGCTATAGGCACTGTTGGGCGTAAAATTGAGCGATTTCTCCAGTACATAATTGATCAAGAATTCCTCCTTCACAGGATTCTGCTCGCCTTGCGACTGGGTTATGTGCAACGGGGCTACGATGGGGTCGCACCCTGAAAAGAACCACGGATAGGGGCTAGTAGGATCGGGGAAACAGTTTTGGTTACGGTCCCAACCGGCAGCATGCTCCAGCAAATGCTGTACGGTAATGTCGTACACCCTATTGTCTAAGATAGTGCTACTTGAAAAATACCAATGGTTTTCCAAAAGACCCCCTGGGCCAAAAATTTTATCATTTAAATTTATAGTACCGTCTTCAACCATCTTCATGATTCCTATGGCAGTAATAGGTTTTGAAACGCTCGCTATCCTAAACATATGATAGGGCTGGGAAGGTTCGCTCCCTGATATATCGGCATTTCCAAAAGCTCGCATATATTTTAACTCCCCGTCTTTCGCAAGGGCAAAAGTTACCGATGGAATATCGAAGGTTGACATAAAGTTCTGCACCTCAGTATCGCAAGCAGACATTTGCGGCACCGGGATACCTGTTTGTGCATTGGCAATTGTAAAAGTGCCGCAAAAGCACATAAGAATGAGATACAAATTTTTCATAATAGTAAGGTTTAATTAGTATACTACATTACATCGATGCGAATAAAACATGTCATCACTCCCTTCCTGTAAATAAAAAGTTGAATATATGATGACATGTTAAAGACCAATCGATGGTAGGGAAACTGTAAGCCAATTTTTATGAAAACAATCACTTGTCTTTTAATAGTGTTACTTTACCTGCCGTTAGCGGCTCAAGACCCAGCCATACAATGGCAAAATACAATTGGCGGCGATAACGAAGATGTGGCGCTCGCCATAGATATAACCCAAGATGGCGGTTCTATAATAGCTGGCGCTTCCCTTTCTGGGGCAACGGGAGATAAGGATGAAGCTTCGCAAGGCGGATACGATATTTGGATTGTAAAATTGGACGTAAACGGCGTGTTAGAGTGGCAAGAAACCATTGGAGGCAGCGGTGATGACTACGCATCATCCATACAACAGACCGAAGATGGCGGCTATATTGTTGGGGGAAATAGCGACAGCGATATTTCTGGAGACAAAACAGAAAATTCCCGTGGCGGACTAGACCTCTGGATTCTTAAGCTAGACAATAACGGGACTATAGAATGGCAACGGACCTTAGGAGGAAATGCGCAAGAATTCGATTCTCGGGCTACCCAAACTACCGATGGTGGCTATTTTGTGACGGGATATTCCGATAGCGGAATTTCGGGAGACAAAACAGATCCTTCCAACGGACAACGGGACTTTTGGGCGCTAAAATTGGATAGCGCCGGAAATATACTATGGCAAAATGGAATTGGCGGAAGCCTGGTGGAAAGACCGATTACTTCCATGCAATTAGCAGACGGAACGTATATAATGGGCGGTAATTCCTTTTCTAATATTTCGGGTGATAAAACGGAAAATTCCCAAGGAGAGAGCGATTATTGGTTGGTGCGCTTAGATGCGAACGGAGAAATAATTTGGGACAGCACCATAGGCGGTAGTTCAAACGAAATTATTCGTGAGATCATACAAACATCAGACAATAATCTGGTTATAGCCGGCTATTCAAGATCTAACGCCGGTGGTGATAAAGAGGAAGATAGCAACGGCGCAGAGGATTATTGGATCGTTAAAGTAGGATTGGACGATGGAGAACCCATCTGGCAAAATACCATAGGCGGAAGCGGAATCGATTTTCTCACAAACATTCGGGAGCTTCCCTCTGGCGAATTCATTGCATCGGGCTATTCCCAATCCAATATTTCAGGAGATAAAACCGATGACACCAACGGGGGCTATGATCTTTGGATTTTGAAACTTTCCGATTTGGGAGTGCTTTTATCGCAAGTGACCTTAGGCGGAACCGCAGACGAGACACGCGCGTTTCAGGAAATTTTAGATAACGGAGATTATATCATTGCCTGTACTTCAGACTCTAACGCATCTGGCGACAAAACAGAGAACAGTGAAGGCATTGAAGATTATTGGGTATTCAAGACCTCAGCACAGGTGCTTGCAATTCCCCAACCAGCTCTTCTGTCCAATATTGTTGTAACGCCCAACCCCACCAAGGGAAATATTACCATCGAACTGCCTAAAATGTATGCTAGGTTAGGAATTACGGTGCGGGATGCGCTCGGCAAAACCATTCTGTTCGAATACTTTGACGACACAAGTCGAATTTCGCTTGAAGTGCTGGGAGCAGCAGGTCTTTATTTTATCACGATTTCTGATGGAATTTCTTCAGAAACTGTAAGAATTATAAAGGAATAATGGAAGCCGAAAAGAAAAAAACAGTGCGATTTTCGACGTATCGCCGAAAACAGCCTATGAAGCAAAATTAAAAATTACTATCTTTCCTTTATCTTCATGATAGAGGAACACGAACATATAACTAACCAACAACACCTCATAACCGCGATTAAAGTCAACGACCCAAAGGCTTTAAGGCGGTTGTACGTGGACAATTTCAGAAAAACAGAACTTTATATCCTAAAAAACAACGGAACCATGCCTCAGGCAAAGGACATCTATCAAGAAGCATTTATAACGGTTTGGCGCAATATCAAAGAAGGACGCTTTGAGCCGCAGAACGAAACGGCCGTGCAGGGATATCTTTATCAAATCGCCAAAAACAAGTGGCTGGACCACCTGCGATCCTCACGCTACAAAAAAACTGTGGGATTGGGCGACCACGCGCACGTATATCCACAGGCTATCGAAGAAGATACGGTGGTTCCTGCCAATGAGAGCGATGTATTGCTGAAGCAAGCCATGGCGGCCTTCAACAAGTTAGGTGCCGAATGCAAGAAATTGCTCATGGCCTTTTATTTTGAAAAGAAAAACATGCGCCAATTGGCCGCCGAGTTTGAGATTGGCGAGGCCAGCATGCGAAATAAAAAATACCGTTGCATTTTAAAACTACGAGAGCTTGCCCAATTCCCCAATATATCATGAACATAAAACCCAAAATTACCCAGCAAGAACTGGAAACCATAGAGCGCTACCTAGACAACGAGATGACAGCGGCCGAACAGGAATCATTTAACGCAACTCTTTCCCAAGATGCAACGCTGCAGCAATTGGTAAATGAGGTACGCGCATTGCGTGATGGCGTGGAGGCAGCTAGTATAAAGGAGTTGCTCGAAACATTCCATTCTGAAATTCCCCAGGCGCATTCCAAGGTGGTACAGGAGCCCAACCTTATGCTGCCTCGCAAGAAGAATAGCCGTTTTTATTGGGGGGTTGCCGCCTCCATTGTAGTGCTATTTGGCCTATATTGGATCCTAGCAGAAAAGAATATTAACGAGGCTTTATATGCCGCTCACTTTCAACCGGATCCAGGCTTACCTACTACTATGGGCACATCTGACAATTATGAATTTTTTGATGCCATGGTCGATTACAAATTGGGTAATTACCAACAGGCCATCCAAAAATGGGAGACACAGTTGCAAGGCAAACCCGAGAACGACACCCTTCATTATTTTCTGGGAGTGGCCAAATTGGCACTTAATCGGGAGGGAGCGGCCATAAGCCATCTTGAAAAAGTAATGGTGCAATCGCAAAGCATTTTTATAGAAGACACCTACTATTATCTGGGCTTGGCAGCATTAAAGAAAGGTAATGTTGAAGCAGCGAAAACCT
Source organism: uncultured Flavobacteriaceae bacterium (assembly GCA_964639255.1). GTDB lineage: Bacteria > Bacteroidota > Bacteroidia > Flavobacteriales > Flavobacteriaceae > NZQO01. The sequence continues at coordinate 14,515 of CAZXDP010000052.1, read as the reverse complement.
ATCTTGAAAAAAGCGGGAGCAGCGCCAGCAGGGATGTCCTGGAAGATTTACCCTAATCTATGAATAAACAGCGGTATATAATATGTTTTTTTTTGCTTTTGGGCGGGGGGCTCCTAGCGCAAACTAAAACCGGTACTGCACTGCTTGATGAACTGCTAACCGAAAAGCAGTATGAAAAAGCCAAGATCGAACTCGAACAGCAAGTGTCACAGTTATGGGAAAAGAAAGATTACGAAGCGCTATCTGGATATCCTTACTACGTTGGAAAAATAACCCTAGAAACCTCCAATAGCGAGCAAGCTCTAGTACAGCTTGAAAAATTCAACCGTGCTTTCTTGGCCAAATGCAGTAATCCCGAATACCTCCAACATATCTATGCAGAAACTGGCTCTTTTTACCAAAGCCTGGGAAGGCACGAGGAGGAAATTATCCAACACCGAAAAGCGTTGGACTATGCGCTATCTATCCCTGGAAAGCCAGGTGCCCGCGTTGGCACGGGTTATTACAATGTTGCCACTGCAGATCTTCGGCTGGGAAATGTCGCCAACGCCATTAAAGGATATCGAAAAGCCCTTGCGCATTACCAGCGGGATCCTAACACAGACAATGTAGAATTCTATTTTGGATATTCTTCCATGGGCACCACTATGTACTATTCTTCCAAAATTGATAGTGCCATATATTTTTACCAAAAAGCGATAGATCACGTTTCGAAATCGACTGATTCGCCCTTAAACGCCTATTACAGACCCGCTCTCTTGCTCAATAACATTGCCGGTTTGTACAGTTTGCAGGGAGAAACAACAAAGAGCTTGGAAGCCATGAAGACCAGTATTGACTACAATGCCAAGTTTTTGCAATCGGATGCAGAAGATTTCAAAAAAAATGATGCCTTGGTATCGCGCCATCAATACATCGACAACCTAGCTGGGATTTACGAGAAACTGGGAGACTATAAAAAAGCGTTGCAGCTACTTGAATTCAGCTATAAGGGAAAGAAGCAACATTTTGAGGCGGACAGCCCAGAACTTTTCAAATCGAAAGTGCTGTTGGGCAATGCCCATTTAAATTTGCTCAACTATGAGAAAGCCATTGCTTACCTTTCTTCGGCCCTAAAGGCGATCGAGCAATCAAACGGCACCTATTACGATTGGGTAGCCAATGCTCAATTTGGAATGGCGCGGAGTTACGAAGAGCGCAGTGAAACGAAAAAAGCCAACTACTTTTACGAACAGGCGGCTGCTAATTTTACGCGCGCCTTCGCCGAATACTTCGACCCCATCGTGCTCTCCTACTTCCAAAGCGCCTCCCAATTCTATGCCCACAACAACCAACCTGGCAAAGCCTTAGAAACTGCCGAAAAAGCCTACAAGTATGTAGTTCAGCATCAAGGCGAACATACCCTTCCCGCTTTTCAGCAAACGGTAAATATGGCCGAGATCTATATGGAAATTGGCGATTATCGCAATGCGTTGGCGTTTAGCGAAAAGGCGCTCGACGCCTTTCAGAACAACTCCCTAAAAAGAGAATATGCCATCGATTCATTACAGGTGGCTTTTTATAAGCCAGCGGCTTTATTGGTCAAGGCAAAGGCACAGCTGCAGTTGCAACCTTCCCCTGACATAGAATTTCTTACCCATTTGCTGAACGATATTGAGGATGCCATCGCCACAGTTGAACGGCGAAAGGAATTTGTGACCGCCACCGAAAGTGTTCGCGCCTTGTTGGAGGAAAACAACGAACTGTACGACTTCGCGAAACATATTAACATTGCCCTTTATCAACGCACCCAAAATCCAGCATATGTAACAGAGGTTATGAAATTGCACGAAACCGCTCTCTACAATCGTATTCGCGCCCGATTGGGCAGTCGAAACGAGGGGCTTTCTACCACAATTCCGAGTGATATTACAGCTCGTGAAACATCCCTTCGCGATAAATTGGGAGCGGCTTGGAAAACCAATGACATTCGTGCCTTGATGAGGGCTGAGGAATCTTGGAACGAGTTCTTAGATTCGCTGTCCCATTCGCATCCAAAATATTATGAAATGCGCTATGCCCGTATCGCCCCTTCGCTGGCTGAGGAGGCAATAGCCCCATCCGGAGGTGCTACCGTCGTACGCTATCTGTACGTTAACAAAAATCTTTATGCTTTGGTCCTTACAGGCACTGGAAAAAATCTTGTGGAACTTCCCGCTGCCGCATTGCCCAATCACCTAAATGCTATCGCGCAGCCGCACCTGCACGTAGACAATATTTCCCCTCATCTTGCGCAGCTGTACAACATCCTGTGGAAGCCTATTGAACCCTACATTAATACGAAGCGAGTGGTGATCATTCCTGATGGGCCACTGTTCAACTTAAGCTTTGAAACCTTAACGCCCCAACCCATAGCCCATTTTTCAGAGCTGGCCACAAATAGCCTTTTGGCAAGACATACTATATCATACAACTTTAGCGCACTATTGGTAAACCCACCGAAACCTTCGGAACCGTATTCTGAAAATTTCATTGCCTTCGCTCCTGAATTTTCAGAGAAAATGAAGCAAGACTATCTGAAACAATCTACCGATTCCTTGGCGCTAGATGCTTCCTACCTTACCCTATTGCCACAGCCATTTAGCGTCGCGTTGGTAAAAAAATATGCACGCTATTTTAACGGTAAGTCATTTATCGCAGAGGCCGCCAGCAAAAAACAATTTGGTGCCAGCGCCAAAGCGCACAACATCATTCATATTGGAACCCACGCGGAGTCGAACAACTTGAGTCCTGCCCTATCCAGGCTCATTTTCGCCAAAGACAACACGGCTGAAAATCCAGAAGACAATTTTCTATATACTTTCGAAATATACGACCAAGATTTGCGTTCACAGTTGGCCATTCTCACAGCCTGCGAAACGGGTAAGCCTAGCTACCAACCTGGAGAAGGAATGATTTCCCTTGCCCACGCCTTTACCTACGCCGGCAGTGAAAGTATTTTAACGAGTTTATGGAAAATTGACGAGCAGTCCAGTGCACAGATTCTGACCTTATTCTATGACAACATCGCTGACGGTATCCCCAGAGATGAAGCCTTGCGACAGGCCAAGCTAAGCTATCTCAGCACAGCCAAGGGCCGAACACTGGCGCCACTGTATTGGGGCGGTTTAATCTTAATGGGCGACCCAAATCCTTTAGTTCTCGATACCACCAATTATTCTTGGTATTGGATAGGTGCCGTCGCGCTGATTGTACTCGTATTATTGTTCTTCATATGGCGTGCTAGGCGCGAGCCCAACTAACCTGCTTCTTTAGAGTGATGACATACTCGTAAAATTGCGATGATTAGGTATAAGCCCTAACCCGAAGGGCGTTTGTCCAACCTTAATCGCAATTGTATGAAACGCTTTGCCATTCCCGCACTGCTCGCCTTTATCGGCCTTCTTCTGGTCGGCTTTAGTCTATTCTCCAAAGGAAATAACCAAGGAGATCTCGATCTCGAAATAGTAAAGACAGAAACCATTATGCCCGCGGCCCATCTGGTCTATGCCAATGAAGACGCTCTCGATGGAAAATACTATCTATTCAAGGCAAAATTGACCAATGGCACCAAAAGAACCTTGGAAGATGTTACCGTTCGCTACCGAATTCCCGGCTATGTCGAGTGGACCGAATTGGATGTTATAGGTGAAATGTTTCCGGGGCAAACAGCGGCTATTCGTTGCTACCCAAAATTTAAGGACAACATTGTCGAAAAGATGACCGAGTCGACCGAGAAAGCTGAAATCGAGGTAGTATGGGACGGTATTTCGGAAGACGAAATTGTGGAAGAGGAATTCGCATTCAAAATTAGCGGCAGGAAGGAGTACAAATTCACCAACATTCCCGCCGAGGAAATTGCCGGATGGGCCGATGTGTATAATAATGACGAGTTGCTGGCTTGCTTCGTTACACCCAACGACCCCATCGTGCAGTATTATACTCAAAACATACAGGAAAAAATATTGAAAGGAGAAAGCGCCTCGGTATCGAAAGATCCAAAGGAAGCCGTCCGTTTTCTCATCGGCATCTACAACGCTACCCTGCTTTCGCATATGGTATATAGCGGCACGAAGATGATTCCTGAATCCATACAGGATGTCTCAAAATTTTCCCAGGAAAATAGACTCCCTCGAGAGGTAATTACCGGCAATACCGGTCTCTGCCTCGAGCTTAGCTTGCTGTATGCGAGCATCCTCTCGAACGCTGGGATAGACCCCATCATATTTTTGGTTCCGGGCCACGCCTATCCTGGATTTAAAATGGGCGGGCAGTTTTTCGCCATTGAGGCAACAGGCATTGGCGGCGAGGGACTAGGCTCTATAACCTCTGCCGAGGATGCCTTTGCAGCCGGGCAAAAACAATTGGAAGAATTTATGCAACGGGCACAGCAGGGCGATCCGCGCTACACCTTGGTGGATATCCATGAGGTCAACCAACGCGGTGGCGTGCCTATGGCGCTAACCGATGACAGTTTTCTGCGGAAAAAAGTGGATGATATCGTTGCCTCTTGGAATGGCGGTGCACAACCAGCCAGCGAATCGCAATTCCTTACTTCCAATAGCGGTACGAGTTGGTCTGCTGCCACAACGGCCGGGGGCTCATCTGTCCGCACTACCAGTAGCCTCTCCTTTGTTCCACCAACTGGGTGGCAAACCGTTATGAAACCACTTCCGCAGCTGCCCATCTTAACGGCGCAGGTGCTCTCCCCCGATCAATCGGTGAGCGTTTCGGTGTACGACGTACCCACATCCAATCGTGGCGAGGCCATGTATGCTATTTCACAGGCACTAGGTAATTATGGCATGCAACTGGACTACCAGATTAACGGCACCCATGTAGTGGGAAACACCTATTCCTCTAACGGAACATTTTCTTGGATGGGTAAGCTCCTGTCCCATCAAGGCAAGGTACGCTTGGTGGCAGTAGGAACACCAGATTACCTTTACCAGCAGCATTCCTCAATTATCCATAAGGTATTTAATAGTATAAATTAATTCGTATGAAAACAGCCTTTACCATCATTGTAGCGCTATGTATCTCTACCGCGTTGATAGCTCAAGGGATGCAACAAAAAATAGACCTTCGTCTCGATTCAATCGGGAATGCGAAAATAACTGTCGCAATGACAATGAACGCACAGCAATGGCAACAGTGGAGCCAAACTTTGGGCAATAATCCCGCTGCCTTAAAGCGAGAGATAGAACGGGGTATGCCCGCCTATTTTCTAGATGATTTCAAACTTGATAAAGACGACATGAATCGATCCTTTTCCCTGTCATTGAATGCCTACGGCGTGTGCGAGATTGACAAGCGGGGTAGGTGGACATTGAAAACCGACCAGAAAAATGCGAACCTAACCGAACTCTCTGAGCGCTCCTTTATGCTTGTAAGCAGTCCACCGGAATTTGGTGGCGGCCTGCAGCAAACTTATACAGTTACCTTCCCTGAAACGGCCAATAATATTAAAGTAGATACCGATTCGTTTGGCGAGACCGAATTCACTTTTACCATGGACAATCCAGCCAGCGGAGGCGGCAACCTTCTCTTGGTATCGGGTATTGCGCTCTTGGCCGTGGGGGGCGTATGGACGGGTGGGTTGCTTCGGAAGAAAAAAGAGCGACACGACCCGCTTAAAGAATGAATCTATCAATTATTGTCCATTTCAGCTTGGCGCATGGGCATAGCGTCTATGAGATCGAAGAATGTTTCGGCGGGTTGCGGTTCGGTGGCATGGAATTTCTCGGTTCCGTCTAGGCCAATGAGCGACACGTTGTACTCGCTAATTTCAAATTCTGAATTTTCAGAAGTGACTATTTCCGAAGAAAAATCGAGCGTATAGCCACGGTTCGTCACGTGGTATATTATTAGCTTGCGGTCTTTAAGACCTTGGGGATGTTGCTTCAGCAAATCTAACTGTAGTGCGGCCTTGGCGTTATCGAACTCCGGTGAGGAAACGACGATAATACGGTTTTCCCATTGGTGTTTTTTAAGATCTTGTGATTGCATCGTACAGATACTTAAGAAAAAAATTGCTACCGTGAACCTCATAAATAAAGATACGTTCTCTCGCAGAAAAAAGCCGTTAACATCTCCTTAAAACTAGCAGTCGGCCAACGCATTGGCCGCCAAAAACCCTCCTGTCCAAGCATTTTGAAAGTTAAATCCTCCCGTTATGGCATCGATATCGAGCACTTCGCCAACTAAAAATAAATTAGGATGCAGTTTACTCTCAAACCGCTTAAAATCGATTTCCCGCAACAATACCCCACCTGCCGTAACAAATTCTTCTTTAAACGTACTTTTACCGGTAACCTGAAAATGGCTCGCCATGAGCTGCCCGTGCAATGCGCGAAGTTGTTCCTGCGAAACGTGCGCCCAGGTGCACTTCTCATCGAAATGGGAGGCGACCACCAATCTCTTCCACAAGCGCTTGGGCAGGTCGAACAATGGGGTCGCCGCCACAGTTTTCTTGGCTAACGAACGGGTGGCTCGTTTTAGCCCATCGAACACTTCGGTTTGGTTATGATCGGGCAACCAGTTCACCTCAATAGCAAATTGGTAATTCGTGGGCGCCAACAGTCGTGCACCCCAGGCCGATAGTTTCAATACAGCCGGTCCACTTATACCCCAATGGGTTATCAATAAGGGGCCCTGCGCCTCGAGTCTACCTGAGGTTTCTAATACCGTTATCGACGCTCGGGTGCTAATTCCAGCTAAGCCTGCCAAACGAGCATCTTCAATATTGAAAGTAAACAGCGATGGTACCGGTGGTACGATGGTGTGACCCAATTTCTGAAGCAGGTTCCAAATTTTAGGGTTACTGCCCGTTGCCACGACCAACTTCCTGCACGTGAAATCTCCCTTAGAAGTTTGTAGTTGCCAATATCCATCGTTAGGACGAAGCGATTTCACCGAATGGTTCTTCAATACCGAAATCCCCAGTTGTTCGGCCGCGCCGGTAAAGCAATCGATGATGGTTTGTGAACTATCGGAAACGGGGAACATTCGTCCGTCTTCCTCTATTTTCAGCGCAACGCCCCTATTCTCGAACCAAGCTACGGTATCGCCGGTCATAAATGTATGGAAGGGCCCGAGCAATTCCTTTTGGCCCCGGGGGTAATTTTGGGTAAGTTCTTTCGGTAAGAATTCAGCGTGCGTTACGTTGCAACGGCCACCGCCAGAGACTTTTACTTTTCCCAGAACTTCACTGCCACGCTCTAAAATGGCTATGTGGAGGTTGCGATTCTGTTCCGCTGCGTTGATCGCAGTGAAGAATCCAGCTGCCCCGCCGCCCACTATAACCACATCGTAAAAGCTCATTCCTGTAGTTTTTCGCTGCCGAAGAGTTCACAAAGATCGAGAGTATCGGTGACATCCTGAAAACTGGTCCGTGGATTGATAAGACACATTCTCAACACTACTTGACCGTTTAGTACCGTAGTGACCAACAGCGCTTTTCGCGAGGCCACTACTTTTTGTGAAATGTACTGATTGAGGGCATCGACTTCGGCTTCCTTTAGTTTCGACTTTATGGGATTGTAGCGAAAATTGATAACGGCCAAGGTGGCAGGCGAAATGACCTCCCAAGAGGCACTTTTCCGAAGATATGCTTCTGTTCGTTCTGCTAAATCGATGTTATAGGTAATCGCTTGACGAAATGCCTTTAACCCAAATGTCTTTATGCTCATATAGAATTTGAGCGCCCTAAAACGGCGTGTAAGCTGTACACCGTGATCGTAAAAATTAATCTCGCTCTCATTGCCCTCTACATCGCGTAGATATTCTGGCTTTTCGGTAAATGTGTTTTTAAGCCAAGTATGATTCCGAACCAACAAGCAGCCCATTTCGTAGGGCTGATAGAACCATTTGTGGGGGTCGACCGTGAGGGAATCGGCCTTCTCAATACCCTTTAACAATTGCTTCCCATTTTTCGCGAGTATGGCCGCCCCGCCATACGCGCCATCTATATGGAACCAGAGCTCTTCTTTTTTACAGATTTTCGACAATTCAGACAAGGGATCTACGGTACCGGTGTTCGTGGTTCCCGCGGTAGCGATAAGGCAGAAAGGATGTAAGCCTTCCAACCTATCTTTGGCGATGGCGTTCTTTAGTTTGTTAAGCGAAAATTTGAATTCGATATCGGTTGGGATAATGCGTATCTGCTCCTTGGTAAATCCTAAAATGCGAATTGCTTTTATGTTCGACGAGTGTGCTTGGTCTGAAAGATAGATTACAGCTTTGCTGAAATCGTCGCCACACTTAATGCGTCTTGCCGTTACAATGGCTGTGAGGTTGGCCATAGAGCCCCCACTGGTAAAGATACCACCCCCTTTTTTCCGTGGGAAGCCGAAGATTTTCAATAGCCACCCTATCGTTACTATTTCAAGTTCAGCAGCAGCTGGCGATGCCGCCCAACCTCCAGAAAAGATATTGAAACCCGTGGCAAGGGCATCGGCCATAGCGCTAATATAGTTGCTGGGACCGGGCACAAAGGAAAATGATTTGGGATGGGAAACAATAGCGCTTTGGGTCATAACCTTTTCCAGCACAAATGATAGCACTTGGTGGGCATCGCTGGGGGTTTCTGGAGCTTCCTCAAGAAACATAGCGTCCATATCCTTTCGGGAGGCTAAGGCCACGGGCAGTTTTTTGTCCTGTGTTCCAAAATGTTCCACCACGGCATCCACGACGGCATAGCCATAGTTTTTCATTTCTTCTTCTGTGAGTTGTAACTTTGCGTTCTGGTCAAGTTTCAAGGTGCGGTACTTTTATCGATTTTCAAAGTGCAAAATTACGGTTTTGCATAGAGATAGCCTTCGGAAGGGGCAATTAAAAAAGGCATTCCATAAGTTGGAATGCCTTTCGCTATCTTCTGATAGAAATGGGATTATTGAACCACCAATTTTTCCAATACTTTGACTTCGGAACCGGAAAAGGCAACAAAGTACATCCCCGCTGGTAGATTGAACTGGAAAAAATTGTTTCCACTGGTAATTTCAGCTTGAAGCACTTCCTGTCCCGAGAGGTTGTATACCGTTAGACCACTGTAGGTCCCTGGATTATAAAATTGTATGAAATTCTTGGCGGGATTTGGGGAAAGCACCATCCGTTTCCCCTCGGTGGTATTGATATTTAGCAGCGCGCAGCTTACTGGATCGAACAGCACCTCGCCAAGGGTAGGATCGTCTACTTGATGAAAGATAACCGCCTCTGCATCGGCCAAGGTATTGGGCGGGTCATTCTCAATCCAGCAATTATTCTTAGCCAAAATAGTGTTGGCGGTATTGTTATAAAGGGCGTAAGTTTCGTTATTGTTTCCGTTTTCAGAAAACACATTGTTGCCGGGGTTGTCACCATCATCCCCCAAATTGATAGAAGCTTCATCGATTAAGGTAATTCCCCATAAATTGCGGCGAAAAGCATTACCCGATGCGATGACCTCCATAGGCCCGCTGGCGGTATTTAATGAAATCCCGCTACCCCCGAGATTAGGATTGCCTTGGGTATCGTTGTTTTCGATTACATTGTCTCGAACATAGGCAAACGAATTATTGCCAAGAATCGTCATTCCATACCGATTATCGGTTATGGTATTGCCGTCTATTACTGCGAGTATCTGTCCGCTGCCTCCCAGGAAGTTGGCCACTGCGATACCGCCAACCATATCTAGGTTTCGGTCTCCCAGTATTGTATTTTGTACGATACGCAGCGTGTCATTGGGGCGGGTAATACCAAGATTGATCTGTGGCCGATTGGAATTCTCTTGGTTGTTCCCCTCAATATAATTGTTGAAGATATTGGGAGAAACTTCATTGTTAGCACCCGAACTTATGGCCGGCAACTGGTTAAAGGTTATGGTATTGTTCGTTATTTGTGGCATACCGCGCGAGAGCGAAATTACACCACCCGTAGTGGCTCCCTCTACATTTTCGGTAAGGGTGCACGAATCGATGCTAAAATTTTCGGTAAGTACACGCAAGCCACCGCCGCGCGTAATCGTAGCATTTGAGAAGCTTATGGCCGAACCTTCCTCAAACCGGAAGCCTTCGTAGGGCGCAGCGGGTGTTACGGCATTGATGGTAACAGGGCCCGTCGATACGGTAAGCCCTCCAAACACCGTAATTAACAAATCGGCCTCAATGGAAAGAGTAAGCTCACCATCGATCACCACGGCATCATTTTGGGCAATTACCAAATTTTCAGACAAAGTGTAGGTAGTACCCGAGCCTTGAACGGTTGTGGGGCTGGCCGCGGCAATATCATCCAATGTCCAGGTAACTCCGGTATTAGGTGTGGTATAGGTTTGGGAAAAAACTGTCGCGCTTACAAAAACGAAGAGTACTATTAGGAGGAATGGTTTATTCATTATTCTTTATTTTTGATTGCAAAAGTACAAATTGAAAAGCCGGAAAAAAAATATAGGCCTCGGCGCCACCTTATCAATTGCCGTAAGCATAACGAAAGAATAATAGGTGCGCTCAAAAAAATCGGTTATTTTTAAGGCATGCAAATAATCCTGTACGCACTAAGCATTTTCTTCGTGGTAAGCTCGTATTTGCCCGCAACGGAAATTCCGCATTGGTTTTTCCGCACTCCAGATTTCGTACGGCTACAATCTTTAGCAATTAAGGCACTGCTCATCATTGCCTCATTTTTTGTAATCGACTCTTATACCATCTTCTTTTGGGCAGTAATTTTGGCCCTTGCGGCTACCATCGTATATGAAATAGTAAAAGTATTCCCTTACAGTAGTTGGTATCCCCGCGAAAAACCTGATCACCCTAGCGACGGGATGGTAAGCATTTTTGCCGGAAATGTGCTGCAGCATAATTCCGAATATGAAAAATTTTTAGCGGAAGTAGAGCGGTACGACCCAGACTTAGTACTCACGATGGAATCGAACAAAGCGTGGGAGGACGGTATTTCAAGGTTAGAGAAAACCTATCCGCATACGGTTAAAGTCCCGAACGAAAAGTTATACGGAATGCACCTGTACTCTCGAATTCCGCTGCAGAATTTAGCGGTGCACCACCTAATTGAATCGCACGTGCCTTCCATATTCTGCGAAATTTCGCTGAACGAAGACACCACGCTCATGCTAGTCTGTCTGCATCCCGCGCCGCCAAGCCCTACTGAAAATGAGACGAGTGAAGAACGTGATGCCGAATTAATGATCGTAGGCAAAAAAATTCGGGATCTAGATCAACCTGTAGTGGTTTGTGGCGATATGAACGATGTGGTTTGGAGCCGAACCACCCGTCTCTTCAAAAAAATGACCGCAATGATAGATCCCCGTGTGGGACGGGGATTCTTTCCCACCTACCATGCCGACTATCGTTTGATGCGTTTCCCTCTCGACCACCTTTTTCATACCAAAGATTTGTATGTTGGCAAAATGGAACGATCTGCCCATTTTGGAAGCGATCATTTTGCGATGTATTATGAGATTCACCATAAACAAAGCGAAGCACCCGACACCAACGGAGATCTCAATGGTGACGAAAAACAGGAAGTAGAGGAGAAAATAGAGAATGGTAAAAAATAAGTCCAATTGCTTCGCAATCGCACAATGCTCACGGGATTCCCTATATTTGCCAATATTGGCAACCCATTTTTAGCGAAGCGCGCTTATGAATGTTAAAGATCTTTCCGCCCGTGCGAGCAACCCGATAGAAATTTCGGTCATCGTCCCAATTTTCAACGAGGCCGAGATATTGATCGAATTGTACGATAGGTTATATAAAGCCGTAGCGTCTATTACCCATAGTTTTGAATTTATCTTCGTGAACGATGGCAGCCGTGATGCTTCCCTGGAGGGGCTGTTGCAGCTAGCGGCTTCGCATCCGCATGTTTTCTATATCAACTTCAGCAGGAATTTTGGACACCAAAAAGCGGTTAGCGCGGGCTTAGACCACTGTCGTGGCGATGCTGTGGTGATTATCGATGGCGACCTCCAGGACCCCCCAGAGCTTATTCCAGAACTGTACCGAAAGCATAAGGAAAACTATCAAGTGGTGTACGCCAAGCGAACCAAACGGAAAGGAGAAAGTGCCTTTAAAAAAACGACCGCTAAACTTTTCTACCGAATTTTGAAACGTCTTACTTCCGTAGAAATTCCGGTAGATACGGGCGATTTCAGACTTATAGATCGTAAAGTGGTGCTATACTTGCGCCAAATGCCCGAACAAAACAAATTTATTCGCGGCCAAATTGCCTGGCTGGGCTTTCGGCAAACCCATGTAGCGTACGAACGCGACGAACGTAAGCACGGTACTACTGGATATACTTTTGGGAAAATGCTCTCTTTTGCGCTCGACGGTATCACAGGGTTTTCCAACAAACCCTTGGTATTGGTTACCAAACTGGGGTTCATTATTTCCCTACTAGCGCTGGTACTCATCCTGTATGCGGTGATAGCGCACTATGCGTGGGATAAAACCATTACTGGCTGGACCTCACTCATCGTTAGTGTATTGTTTATGGGGGGCGTGCAGTTGTTTTCCATTGGCATTATTGGCGAGTACATTGGCCGTATCAATACCAATTCGCAGAACCGTCCGCCGTATATCGTTGACACCTCTAACTTACCCAATTCCAATAGCGAAATCGTACCTTCTAAAAGTTAAGCCTTCTGAAGAATAAAGAGATTTCGTATCTTTAAAGGGTAAATTCCCTCTCTATGAAACTCCCTGTTCCATACGTTTTCACGTTCGCTTTATTGATAGGTCTTTCCGCTAACGGACAAGAAACCAAAGTTTTTCCCCCTGCTGTACAGATCGCCATGGCGAGTCAAGTAGCGCCAGAAGCGGACCGCGACGGTGTCGCAGTCTATGGCTACGATGCCAACGGAACCTTAGTTCTGCTGCGCGAGGGAACGAACAACTTGGTGTGCCTCGCCGATGATCCTGCCAAGGAGGGAATACAGATAAGCTGCTACAATAAAAAACTAGAGCCCTTTATGGCGCGTGGCAGAGCCCTAAAAGCGGAAGGTAAAAGCGTACTAGAAATTAGGGAGACACGCGAGCAGGAAGTAGCCGCTGGCACCCTGCAAATGCCAGACGCACCCAGTATGCTCTACATTCTATCTGGCGAGGAGGCACAATTAAATAAGGAGACGGGAATGCTTACCGATGGCTATTTGCGCTATGTGATTTATATTCCGTTCGCTACGACAGAATCTACGGGATTGCCAGATAAGCCACATGCGCCTGGAATGCCTTGGCTTATGGATCCTGGCACGCACCGAGCGCACATAATGGTTTCTCCACCTCCAAAGGAAAAGCCGAACTAACGAGAACTTAGTGCAAAGGGCGTTTCTTGATCATACCGCCCTTGGTATCTTTAATGGGGTATTGAATAATGAAGGCGTTCTCGTCTATTTTTTCCACCTCATGCAGCAACTTCGCCACCTCGAGTCGCGTGATGGCGCAGAACAAAATTTTCTTTTCCATGGAATTGCTGCCCCGTTTGCCATACCCTTCATCCGACTTAAATACCGTAATGCCTCGTTGCAAATCGTGGCTTATTTTGTGTTTTATTTCCATAAACTTATCAGAAACAATCAGAACCCCGATGTATTCCTCGATCCCGTTCAAGATAAAATCGACGGTTTTGGAAGCCGCGATGTAGGTTAGCATAGAGTAGAGCGCGGTCTCGATATTCACCAGGAGTGCTGCAAAGGCGAATAGCAGTACATTGAAAATGGCGATAACATCCCCCACGGTGAGGCTCGATTTCCGGCTTACCGAAATGGCCAATACCTCGGTTCCATCGATAACGCCGCCCCCTCGAATGGACAGCCCAATACCGGCACCCAGAAAAAAGCCACCAAAAACAGCGATCAACAGTTTGTCTGAGGTTATTATGGGCAATTCTATCACGTGCACCAGTATAGCCAAGGCTAAGATGGCTAAGGCACTGCGCACGGCAAAATCTAACGATACCTGCCTAATGCCCAACAGGATAAAAGGCAAGTTTACCACTACGATGAGAATGGACAAATCGACACCCGAGAGTATTTGGGCCAACAGCGAAATACCCATGGCGCCCCCGTCTAAAAAACCATTGGGCAGTAAAAAGCCCTTGAGCCCTATGCTGGCCATGGCTACCCCTACGCTCATAATAAGGGCGTCTTTAATATAATTTCGAATGTCTGCGCTGAAATTTTCGCCGGAATAACTTGCCATATCAACCTAATTTCTGGAGTGGACAAGCTACCTATTTTTTTTGGGTTTTCCGTGGTTTTCGGAAATAGAAAAATTAGGAATTTTAAGAGGCTGAAAAAACAGTTTAATAGGATAAACCCTACCGAAAGGACACAAAATAAAAAAGCCGTCCATATTCAAAAGTGCTGATCACAGCCCCGAGGTCTCGGGGGAACCTGCACGAAAAACGCCTATAAAAAAGACGGCTCTCCTAAAAAAGCCGTCTATATTCAAAAGTGCGGATGACAGGAATCGAACCTGCACACCTTGCGGCACTAGATCCTAAGTCT